>CAVPEW010000058.1:0-18064 GCA_963703565.1 uncultured Microthrixaceae bacterium
AGGAATAGTCAAGACCTGTGGATCGGCTTCTCCCGCTGATCACGCGGCGGCTTCCTGATCCTGCTGGTCGCGCTCGACGATCACCCCCTTCTCGAAGCGGGCGCCGGCCCGGACGAGGGCCACGAGGTGCGGCCCGTTGACCGCTCGCCACCGGCGTTCGGCGGCTTCGATGAGCTTGAAGGCCATGGCGAGGCCGGCGGCGCGGGAGCCGGGCCCCTTGGTGACCTTGGTGCGCAGCCGGACGGTGGCGAAGGTCGACTCGATCGGGTTGGTGGTCTTGAGGTGGATCCAGTGCTCGGCCGGGAAGTCGTAGAAGGCGAGCAGCGGCTCGAGGTCGTCGGTGAGCTTGGCCGCCGCCTTGGGGAACTTGGCGCCGTAGGCATCAGCGAACGCCTTGGCCGCCTTCTCGGCATGCTCGCGGTCCTCGGCGTCTCGCACCTCGGCCAGGGCCCGGCGGGCGCCGGCCTGGGCGCTCTTGGGCAACGCGGACAAGATGTTGGCCACCTTGTGCACCCAGCACCGCTGCTGGCGGGTCTCGGGGAACACCTCACGCAGGGCGGCCCAGAAGCCGAGGGCGCCATCACCCACGGCCAGCACCGGCGCCCGCATGCCCCGCCGCTTCAAGTCCCGCAGCAGATCCGCCCACGACTCGGTCGACTCCCGGTAGCCGTCGGTGATGGCCACCAGCTCCTTGGTGCCATCGGTTCGGACACCGACGACCACCAGCGTGCAGAGCCGTTCCTCTTCGAGACGCACGTTGAAGTGGATGCCGTCGACCCACACGTAGACATAGTCCCGGTCCGCCAGGCTGCGTTCGGTGAAGGCCCGCTGCTCGGCCTGCCACTGGGTGGTGAGCCGGGTGATCACCGACGCCGAGAGCCCGGCGCCCGAGCCGAAGAACTCGCTCAAGGCGGGCGCGAAGTCCCCGCTCGACATGCCGTGCAGGTACATGAGCGGCAGCACCTCGGTGACCTTCGGGCTCTTGCGGCACCACGGCGTCAGGATCGAGCTTCGGAAGCGTCGACGCTCACCGGTCTCGGTGTCGACCCGGCGGTCGTTCACCCTCGGCGCCACCACCTCGATCGCTCCGGCGCCGGTGGTGACCCGGCGGGGCTGGGCGTGGCCGTTGCGCACCACCAGCCGGTGGCCCCGCTCATCACGCTCGTCAGCCAACGCCCTCACGTAGGCGTCGACCTCGGCCTCCAACGCCGCGGCCAGCATCCGCCGGGCGCCCTCGGCGCAGATCTCATCGATCGCCGAGCGCATCTCCGCGCGGCTCTCGTCATCGGTCACTACTCTCAACATCGGCGTTCCTTCCTCGCCGGCGCGCCAACGCCGGCGTCTCTCGTTTCGGTTCAACGAGGAAGGTACGTCGCGCCCTCGAACGGGAGGCCGATCCACAAGTTCAGGTCATACCTCGGCCCGGAAGGCTCTCGATCGGAAGTGGCCGCCGCGGTCGGAGTGTGACCGGGTCCCCGGATAGTGGTCCACCTGTTGTGGGAGTCCGAGGCCCAGGATGCTGGGCAGGAGGACAGGACCACGATCAAGCGTCAACGTCATACGCCCGAGCAGATCGTCCGAGAGCTGCGTGAGGGCGACGACGGTCGTCCCAGTGAGCGATTCCCTGCTGACCACCACAGCAGAGCTACGTCTGGCTTGCCGACAGGTCGGACACGCGCTCCAGGAACTGGTCCACGCCAACGACCTGTGGATCGCTGCCTCAGCAGTCCACATTGGTGCGCCGCTGCTCACCGCCGACGCGGTGTTCGACGGAGTCTCGGGACTCACTCTCCACCGATAACGCACCGGCGAGCGATCTGGGACGACATTCGGGGACGCGCTGCCGGCTGTGGCGGTTCGGCACTTCAGGGACGCGGTTGCACGGGTGACCTTGCGACGTCACCGGTCGTGGAAGGCGCCTGCGCGTTGCTCCGTGGTCGACATCGACTCGGTGGATCAGCAGTTCGCCATCGCTTCCAACGCGTTACACATCCGGAGTCGCCCATCGACGCCCAGCGAACCCAGCCTGGTGGTCAGCACGGACTTGGGCACCGCGGCGAGGCTGTCGAACGTCGCGACGCTGTCGTGGTCGATGCCTTCGTCTGGGCCGACGGGGATGCACGTCGGGATGCTTCGAATGGTGCTCGTCACTGGAGCGATCACGATGTTGTTGAGGACGGGGATCACCTCGTCGCGAGAGACCACCAGCACTGGCCGCCGCTTCTGGTTCGGCGTCTCCATCAGCCACAGCTCGGCCTGGGCTACCAAGGCTCAGCCTCGGTGATCGCGATCGCACTCGCCATGGCGAGATCGTCGTCCTCACTCGTCTGCGGCAGCTCTCGGTACGACTTCGCGATGACGGCGCCGACGTTGGCTCGGCGCACCGCGTCGGCGAGGTGGTGGACACCTTGGCGGATCACTGCGGACCGGCTCTCCCCGACGCCTTCCTCGACGAGCTCGTCGATGAGCGCGAGCTCTTCATCGGAGAAGCGGGTGGGCACCGGCGTCGTCATACGCTGCAGTATACGAACTGTAGAGCGAGTCACCGCCGATGCACCCTCCTGAACGCCGGGTGGCAGCGCATCCTTCTGGCGTCGGGGAGAAGTGGGTCCCTCCCCGTCTTCGCCGCCTTGACCGCCTCGACCGCCTCGACCGCCTCGACCGCCTCGATTACGCGATCCTGCTTCCGTCCCTCGAGGTCTGCGTTCAGCGCGTGGCGACACGACGGGACTTCACCGACGAGGCCGCGACCAGGAAGGTGCACGGCGAGTTTGCTCTCGCCCGCGTTGACGCGCGCACGTCCGGCGGCCGCAGGTGCACCCCTCGACGGGGCGAGGACTCGACCGCTCCGAGCTCGGCCTGTTCCTGTTCACCGCTGAGCAGTACGACCGCGCCCATGCCGCCCTGGTAGTGCTTCTCGGGTTGAACGGACTGCGAGTGAGCGAAGCGTGCGCCACCAACGTCGAGGACCTCGGCATCGAACGCGGCCATCGCACGCTGCGCATCCTCGGCAAGGACAACAAGCCAGCCCCCGCGTTCGTCGTCGTCGCCTTTCGTCGCCGGAGGCTGACCACCTGAGGGATTTCGCGATACGATATTCGGTGCGTGGAGAGCTACACCTCCGCCCGAAAGCACGGGATCGCCGATGACGACATCACCAATGCCGTCGAGCATGCGCTCGCCGTCGGGGAACAGGCCGACGGGAAGGTGCTCTACCTGGGCCCCGATCGTTCGGCGAACCTGCTCGAGGTCGTGTAGGTCCTGCGCGACGACGGGTCGGAGATCGTGATCCACGCCATGCGCATGCGCGCCAAGTACGAGCCGTTTCTCCGCGGTGAGGGAGAGAGCGATGCCTGACAAGAAGTCGCACGGACGATCCAAGGCCGGTGTCGAATTGACCGACGACGTCCTGGACCAGATGGCCAAGGAATCCGAGGACGGTTTGGAGATCAGCGAGCTCCGCAGGCGTCCCGGACGACCCGCCATGGGGTCGGGGCCAGCGGACTCGCTGCCCGTTCGCCTCGACCCCGAGTTGCGACAAGCGCTGGCCGAGCGGGCCACCGAGGACAACACCACTGCATCCGACGTCGTCCGGGAAGCACTGCGCCGCTACCTCAAAGTCAGCTGAACGACTGCCACCACATTCGGCTTGAGCGAGACGTCAGGTGTCCTCCAACGTCGGGTACGCGACTCCTCACATCCACCGTGGGGTGGGTGAGGAACTCCAACGACGAAGGACTCCCCGAGATCCGCTCCCACGATCGCGCTACGGCCGAACCAGGCGCGCCGCGCCCCACCGACACGCATCTGGACACTCGCTTCACTCTTCGTTGAGATCGTCCGGCAGCTCGGACTCGCAGAGGTAGTCGCTGACAAACAAGGTCGGGCCCAGATAGTCGGTGGCGTCCGGAGGCGAGTAAGCGTTGCCGGCGGCGAAATCACTGTACTCCCAGGGCAAGGTGCCGCACTGGCTGGTCTTCATGATGAAGACGCTCACCGGGTCAAACCCGTCGGCTGGGTGAGGTTCGGCCGGCGCAGGTGGTACCTCGGTGGCAGGCCCGACCTGCAGGGTGAGGACCACGACGTCGACCGGTTCCGTATAGATGCCCGGGTCGATGACCACATCGAGCCTGTTGTCCGAGCGTTCAAACCGCAGCCGAAGCGCCGTCAGGTACTCGTCGTCACTGGGCGGCGCTGCACAGACGTCGGCGACCCGGGCCTGTTCGGTCGTCGTGCGCCGGCTGAGCTCGTCGAGCGGCAACTCCCACACCTCCCGGTCGCCGGCAGGTTCGAAGCTCGGTTCGAACGCTGCCGCGTGGTCCAAGACCGCCGCTTCGAGGCCCACGAGCGCTGCGCCGCATTCCTCGGCTGGTGCGCCCTCGAGCGGACCGCTCGGCGATGCAAACCCGAGCCGTGCGAGGAGATGGCCGATAGCGAACTGGAACTCATCACCGCGGTAGTAGTCGGCCTGCAGGTAGAGGAGATCCGATGCCGCAGGGTCGACCGTCTGGCGGTCGGGCCGGTTCAGCACGTCGTCGACTTGGCCGTCGATTAGGTCTCGGTCGATGTCGACGCGGGTGTAGACACCACCGTCAGCCGCCCAGAACCAGCCGCCGACGTTCGCGGCGAGATGGGTTCCCTCGAGATCCTGGGCTGCCATGACTTGGAATGCGCCCGCGCCGAGTCGCTCGACCGAGGGCAGCAGCGACAGAAGCGAACGGTCGTCGAATGCTGGCGCCTCGAGCCGAGACGACGTCGCCCTCGTGTTCGCCGTGGGTCCGGTTGTCGAGGAGTCGTCACCACACGACGTGGTGAGCAACGCCAGCACAGCCGCCGCCACCGCCAGTCGGGCCGCACCCATCGGCGCAACGGTAGATGCGCAACTCGCATGCCGCGACAACAGCAGCGGCTGGGCGGCGCGCTCTCCCGAACCCCGCGCTGGCCCACAACCGCCGGTTGAGCGCGAGGAGTTGGCTGGTTCTCCCATCGAGAGGAGGAATAGCCATGACCACGATCGAGACGACAGCGACGACCACCGAGATGCCGAGGGACGACTTCGTCATCGACGATGCGCAGCCCGCCGCGGCTGCATTCCTGGCTCGCTACAGCGGCCGCACGCTGGAGGCGTACTGCCACGATCTCCGTGGCTTCTTCCAGTGGGCAGCCGACAACAACCTCGCCGTCCTCGCGGCGACCCGCACCCCTTGGGCTGCCTGACGTCGACCACGGCGGTGCCGCAGCCGCGCTCGCGGTGCGGGCTGACCTCGGCGACGAGACCCTGGCTGATGTAGTGGAGGATGGACGGTTGGTGCCCACCTACGGCGCCCGCAACGCCAAGATCACCCCGAGGCGCCCGCTAACCCAAGAGGCCGTGGTGATACAGCCGGAAGCGAAGCACCGCAACGCGCCCGACCCTCACGCTCAACGCCCGACCCCTGACCCTGCGCTCAAGCTCCTTCGGACGCCGTACTAGAGCTCGCAGTCGGTTGGAGGACCACGACGCCGATGGTAGATCCGCCGCCAAGCGCCAGCTGTCCTCCGCCCGCAGAGCCGTCGCCCGGCACGCACAGCGCGCGCCGGCAACGCCCTTCGAGCAGAGCTACCGGCAGGCGATCTCGGACTCCGACGAGATCGTGTTCGATTACGAGGCACCAAGGTTCGACTTCAGCGCGCGCCTCGCGTACGACCGGTCGGGACTGGTGGTTCGGTATCCGGGGATCGCGACACGCGTCGGGGTGTCGACCATCGATTGATCGAACGGCCGCTGCGCCGGCGACAGGCCTCGATACGAGTCCCGTGACGGGTTCGGTCACTCCGGGATCATGGTGGTCAACCAGAACGGATGGCCGGCGGGTCGATCAGCACCCGCCAGCGTTGCGGCTGGGGCTGGACCGGCGCCCGGGTGGCCCCGATCGACACGGCGTGTGCGTCGGCGACGTCCAGGTCGTCGACGGCAAGATCCAGGTGGCCCTGCTTCGGCGCGTCGGGCTCCGGCCAGCGAGGCGGCCTCTAGTCGTCCACTCGCTGCATCGTCAGCCACCCGATCCCGGTGCGGACAGCGGCGAATCCGTCGGCGTCGTAGGCGACCGGTTCTCCCAGCAGGGCCGCGTAGAACGCGGCGAGGGCCGTGGGCTCGGCGCAGTCCATGGAGATCGACGCGAGCTTCACGTTGGAGGCCATACATCCCGTTCTTCATGGGTGGGTCTGTGCCCATCAGGTCGTCGCGCTCTCGGGGATGTTCACGCGATGACGGATCCAGTGATCGTCACCGACGCATCTTCGCTCGCGCTGAGCAGTTCCGAGCAGCGACGCTGCCTCTTGCGACCGTGAAGGGATCGACAGTTCCGGCTGCCGACCTGGTGCGCCAGACGGCATGGTGGGGTCCCGGGGTCAGGTCGTGGCTGATCCCAGCGGCTTCATGAACGACCAGAGACCGCCTTCGCTGTCGCGAGCCTCCGTATTCGCGGTATCCGTACGGCTGATCTACCGGCTCGTAGACGATGTCGGCGCCCTTGGACGATGCGTGCCGGAAGTGGGCATCGACGTCGTCGACGATCACCGCGATCATCGCCGTCGTGACGCCGGTGTGCTTGGGCGATGCGAGGCCGAACTCGGGTGCTTGGGGGTGGAGCCACAGGATCCCGTCGCCGGCCTCGATCTCCGCGTGAACGACATGACCTTCGGGTGTGCGGGTGATCTCGCCCGGCCCGAGGCCGAAGACGTCGGAGAGGTACGCGAAGGCGTTCTCGAGGTCCTCGTAGACCAGGATCCCGATCCGGCGTTGGAGCGTCGTTTCCAGCATGGTTGCTTCCTCCAGGAGCTCGAGCAGGTCGTCGGTGTCGGGATGCGCGGACGCGAGGACGGCCAGCAGGCGGCTCCGGAGCCGGCTCGTGGCCTCGAGCCGGCGGTCGAGCTCTCTCAGCTGGTTGCGCATCACGTCACCAAGCTGCGGCGTGCCTTCATCAAGGGCGCGGCGGATCTCTCCGAGGGAGAGCCCGATGCGGCGCAGCTGGGTGATCCGGTAGAGCCGGTCGACGTCAGCGTCGGCATACACGCGGTGTCCGCCGCCGTCACGCTCCGGAGCCAGCAGGCCGATCTCCTCGTAGTGGTGCAGCGCTCGGACAGTCAGGCCGCTCGCCCGTGCCAGCTCACCGATCTTTCGTTCACCCATGCGGCGACCGTACGACCTCACGTCGCGTCAGGTGCAAGAGGGGATCCGAGTCGCCTCCGAGTACAACCAGAGTGCGACTGGCCCCGATCGCCGGGTTGTCGGCGCTGGTAGTCGACGACCTAGTGCCGGCCCCGGATAGGGCCGTCCGCAGGCGGAAGGTTGCCCCGGACCAACGGCGTAGCGTCCCGCGTCGTGGAGCAGACCGTCATGCGAGAGCGGGTGGTGGCGGCGAGAGTCGCCCGGCTCGCGACGGTGACGGCCGACGGGCGACCGCACATCGTCCCATGCTGCTTCACCCTCGCGGACGACACGATCTACTCCGCGGTGGACGGCAAGCCGAAGACGACTCTCGCGCTACGGCGGCTGGCCAACGTGGAAGCCAACCCGGCCGCCTCGCTCCTCGTCGATCAGTACGACGACGACTGGTCGGCTCTGTGGTGGGTGCGGCTCGACGGGGTTGCCCGGGTGGTGGCCGATCTGCCTGAACGGGAGGTGGCCCTCAGTCTTCTTGCTGCGAAATACCCGGAGTACACGCGGACACCTCCCCCCGGTGATGTGATCGCCATCGAGGTGACGGCATGGCGCGCCTGGCCGTAGTCGCTTGCTGCTACGACTGAGTACGGCGGGAGTCGGGTCCTCCGGAGCGGGTTGGCTACCTGGACGCGGGTGAGGCGGCGGCTCGGGCGTCGGCCACCACGGCGACCATCGCCTCGCGGACCTGCTCCCCAGTAGTGCACTCCTTTGGGAAGCCGAGACGAACGGCGGCACGACCGGCGGGGCTGACAGCGACCATCTCGAAGCCATACCGATCCACGCTGGACATGATCGCGGTGGTGGTGTCGGGACGATCGGCGAGATGACGGCAGAACAGGAGCTGCGCCTCGGCATGGTCGGCGTTCATGTGCTCGATGATCCCGGCTGCCGCCGCGGCGAGCGGATCGGGTTCGGCCTCCGCGTATGCGCCAGCGTCAACCCAGCTCATCCGCCCGTAGCCACCCACATAGCGGATGGTCTGCACGTCGAGGCGGTAAAAGACGAAGTCGCCAAACTCGATGTAGTACGCCGCGGTGGGGTTGGCCTCGAGGTACCTGTCGCGAGCGGTGGCGAGGTCGTCCTCGGCCACGCTCGACAGCACACCGAGCAGCGTGACTCGCCCGCTGGCGAGCGGGTCGGCCCCGTCAGGTACCGGCTCGGTGACAAGCAAGCTCGCCCTCGGGTCGCGCATGGCGTTCTGAGTGTGCTCGGCCATGAGGCTGACGAAGAACAGCGGGTTCCCGCTGTCGTCGAGGCCGTAGCTGGCAACCGACCCGTACGGGTAGCCCACGGGATCGACCGCGAGGGTGGAGAGCGCCCCCCGACTCGCCGAGGCGACGAGGGTCCGGGAACGCTCGGCGTGCGAAGGCTCCGGCGGCGGGCGGCCGCCAGGCCCTGAGCTCGGTGCGGCACCACCCTCGTCGCCAATCGGGACCTGGTGCCCAGCGGGTCGTTCAGCCATGGGGCCAAACTACGGGAGCCTGCCCCCGAACGCCGGGTCGTCGGCGACCTCGTCAACGCGGTCTGGGACGATGATCTGGGGCACCTGGCCTGATCGACATCGACCGGCACATTCCGGGCGGTACCTCACGGATTATGGCCGGCGATAGGGGGCGTTCAGCGCTCGCGCGATCAGGCACATCGGAGCGGGTATTCGAGTCAACGGTTCTCTCATGCCGTGGGGTAGTCGGTGATCACGGCGTGGCCTCTAGGCGGCGTCCCCTCTCAGGTGATCGGGCTCAGGCCCAGGGCCACCCGTCCACTGAAGGTGGTCTGCTTGGCACGCGGGAGTGGGTGGAAGAGACAGCCATGAGCGTCGCGGTAGAGGCGCTCGATCTCGGAGCTTCCGGGTGTAACCGAAGCCTCCCGTGACCTCCAAGGCGAGCCGCACCGTCGCGATCACGGCGTCGGCCGCGACCGTCTTGCGGCTCAGCGTCCGGCTGGAGTGCTCGTCAGTGGCATCGAAGTGGAGGTCGTCTGCGTCGGCGAACATGGCGGCCACGGTGTCCGCGGCGGTGGTGTGGGCGTTCAGCATCTCGCCCACGAGCTGGAGGACATGGGGTTCGGATCGGCGCGCGACCGCCTCAACCGCCTGGCGCACGGCGGCATCGGCCACCCCGACGTAGGCCGCCATGATGAGGGGCAGCGCCGAGCCCAGCACGATGTTCCAGATCGTGGGCCACTCGTCGGCGGGGCGGACGAGGGCAACGGCACCGTCGGGCACGAAGACGTCTTCGAGCACCACGGTGTGGGAGCCGGTCGCCCGCAACCCGAGCGTGTCCCACGTCTGCTCGATCGACACACCCTCGGCACTGAGCGGAACGGAGCAGTGCAGCACCTGGGGACCATCTGGAGCGTCGTCCCAGCGGATGCTGGCCACGAGCACGTGGCCCACCTCGCACCCGCTCGCCGGCAGCTTGCGGGCACGCACCCGGTAGCCGCCGTCGACCTTGGTGGCGCTGCCGTTCGACCCGACCCAGTCCGATGCGCCGGTGCTGATCAGGACGGCCCTATCGTCGACGACCTTGCGGAAGACCTTCTCTGCGTCCATGCCGTGGCGATGACGCCACACCTGGGTGGCAACGATGTGGGAGTGCATCGAGAGGGTGACGGCCGTCGCCGGGTCATGGGCACCCAGCGCCCGCAGGATCTCTCCCATTGTGGCGTGGGTCGCTCCTCCTCCACCGAAGTCGCTGGGTACGAGCGCGGCCGTCACCCCCGCCCGCCGGAGGAGCTCGAACGCCTCCGCGTTGATCTGTCCGGTGCGGTCGCATTCGTCGACCTGAGGTCGAAGCGATGCGCCGATCTCCTGGGCGCACGCGGCCCAGTCCGTGGTCGCGGTGCCGGCCTGTGGGTCATCGAGGCTGGTCATGGATCGACCGTACGAGCCGGGACGGTTCGCGCCCAGTCCAAAGAATGGACCCAGTGACCTAGTATCGGGAGCGCTCGAGCATCGGGGGAGGACGTGGCAGAAGATGGAGCGGGCCCGCCCGCAGTCGGCTATGGGCAGTACTGCCCCATCTCGCGAGCGGTCGAGATCCTGGGTGAGCGTTGGTCCCTGCTGATCCTGCGCGACCTCCTGGTGGGCACGACCCGCTTCAACGCGCTGGCGCGGGGGCTCCCTGGCCTGTCGCGCAGTCTCCTCACAAAGCGCCTTCGGCAGTTCGAGCGCAGCGGACTGGTCGAACGCGACTGCATGGACTACCTCCTCACCGACGCCGGCCGGGATCTGAAGTCGGTCGTGTTCGGACTCGGCGAGTGGGGCGCCCGCTGGAGCTTCGACGCCCCCGACCCCGACGAGCTCGACGCCGAACTGCTCGTCTGGTGGATGCACTCCCGGCTCGACACCTCTCAGCTCCCAGGCCACCGCCACGTCCTCCACCTGCGGTTCAGCGACGATCGCCGCTCGTTCTGGATCGTGATCGAATCGGGCGACCCGTCGGTCTGCCTCGCCGATCCTGGCTTCGAGGTCGATGTCACGATCACCTCAGATCTGAGCTCGCTCTACCAGGTCTGGTTGGGCCGCCTCACCCTCAGCGACGCAGTGCGCGTCGGGCGCGTCGAGCTCGTCGGCCCGCGCTCCCTCACGAGCGTGATGGGTGAGGTCTTCATGCTCAGCCCCATCGCACCGGCCGTGATCGCTGCCATCTGATGAGCTGCGTCGACCTCCATGAGCGCGGCCAGTTCAAGTGCCGGGCGCGACCGCCGAGCTGGAGGAGGACCAGGTCACCGTTCCAGACAGTCGATCAGCCCAGCGCTTCGTAGAACCGTCCGAACGCTGGAAGTCCTGGGCGGCGACGAAGGGTCGAACGCCATCGACACCGAGTGGCCAGCCCGTGCCGTCGCCGGACACGACGCAGATCTTGCCCGATACCCACAACGTCTGCCCGACTCCCGATTTGCTGGCCGCTCCTCCTGCCGGATCTGGATGCGTAACGCGCGCCACCTATCGCTCCGAGGTCGCGGCGTCGACGGGCATCCCGTAACGCCGGGTAGGTGGGGCGGGTTGAGGAGCGGGGCCGTTCCCGAAAGCGGGGGGCTTGTACGGTTGATGGCTCGTGGATCGACCACCGCCCCCGGAGTTGCTTGCGTTCCTGGCGCCGTACGCCGACGCCGTCGTCGAGGTTGCGCTCGCACTACGGGCCCGGGTGCTCGAGTCGCTCCCCAACATGCACGAGGTGGTGTGGGACGCCACGAGCGCCGTGACCGTCGGGTACTCACCTACGACGCGCTGGCAAGATGGGCTCTGCCACACCCCGGTGTATTCACGCCACGTGAACCTGGGGTTCGACGACGGTGCCAGCCTGCCGGATCCGCTCGGAATCCTCGCAGGAACGGGGGCCCGGGTCCGCCATGTGAAGATGCGCACCGTCGAGGACGTCGCGGCCGCCTGGGTGCCCGAGTACCTCTCGGCTGCCGCCAGGCAGGCTGGTGTTGGGACCGACGCCGGCGACAGAGGGCTCACCGTCCGTCAGTCGGCGGGGCCCAAGCGCCGGCCATCCTGACGGCGGAGCACACCGACCGTAGGCAGCAACTGGCGGGTTGCGCGGCTCCGCCCTGTCACGTCCCCCGCTGTACTCGGGATTGGCCTGCTGTCGGGAATGCCGCACGTTGTGATCGTCCCGCCGCGTGCTGTCCACGACCGAGGGTGGCCCGCTCGCCGGGTTCGCCCCCGCCTTCCTTGTCGAGATCGACGCCCTCGCCGTCATCGCTACCGACGCCGGCGTAGTACCAGGTGCTGCTCGTCTCACGTGGCGCCGGGACCGTCGAGCAGGCCGACATCGCCGGCGCGCATGGTCGTGCCACATTTGGCGCAGCGGAGCCGGACGTGGCTGATCTGGCCGCAGCCGCGATGGCGACACTGGACCGGCGCTCCGGCGCCGGCATCGGCATCGGCATCGGCATCGGCATCGGCCCAACGGTCGACTACGTGAGGGGATGGAAACCGGGCAAGGACGAGCAGCGCTACGTCGCCATGTGAGGCCGCCTGTCGAGGACCCATCGCCGGATGTCGGTCCCGCATGGCGGCACCTACGAACTCAACAACGCTCCTCCCGTGATGTTGCACCTGACCGGAGCGCTGAGGCTGTCCGCGATCGCCTGGAGCGTGACGTCAACCGACACTTCAAGATGCCCTCGGGTCGGCTGCTAGATGAAGGCTTCCTGCTTGGGCCAGACTCGGTCATGGCCACATCCGTCGTCACCCGCGGTCTCGACCAGCTCGACGTACTTCTCAGCGCTGTCACGCCCGAGGACGTTGGGCGAGCGACACCGTGCGCGGAATGGACGGTCGCCGACTTGGCTGACCACATCGTCAACAGCGTCGCTGGCATGGCCACCATGGCGCGCGGTGGTGAGCCCGACTGGGCAACTGCGACCCACCACGACGACCCTGTGTCGGCACTCCGCCGGCAGGGCGGCGCGTTGATCGAAGCCCTCGACGCCAGCAACGGTGAGTTCCCGGAGGGAATGGCCGCAGCTGAGCTCGCCGTTCACGCCTATGACCTGACGGTGGCTCTCGGCAGAACGACCGCCGACCTCGATCCCGAGGTCGCCGAGGCCGGCCGTGCCTTCATGACCGCATCCATGACCGACGACATGCGCGGCGCAGCATTCGGCCCTGAGCAGCCAGCGCCCGAAGATTCCGACGCATACGAGCGCATCGCCGCGTTCGCCGGCCGGCCCGTGTGATCGGACGACCGACACGTGAGGAGCACGACCGAACCGGACCCACCCGGGCGGAAGATCCAGCGGTGAGGGCTCAGCGAAGGCACTGACTTAGCGGTGTCCCGATCGCCTAATACACGGATGATCTATGTGGCATCCCCGTGTCTTTCGCACGAGGTCGGGAGCATGCGGGGATGACCCAGTTCCCGTGCCTGATCCGAAGCTCGCCCGCCGCTGGGGAGGACCGCTACGCGCTCGGTGATCCTCTGGTCGATTTCTACCTCGCTTTCGTGGCTGGCCGGTCAAGGCCGAACACGTTGCGGGCGAGCGACCCGGCGTCTGCTCGCTGACCATCACGACCCGATCGATCGGCGCACCGTCCATCGCATCGTGGCCCGGATCGGCGCCATCGCAGGGATCGACGACATGCACCCCCACCGCCTTCGACACACCCTCGCCACCCAAGCCATCAACCGCGGCATGCGACTCGAAGCCATCGCCGCACTCCTCGGTCACCGCTCACTCGAGATGACCCTGGTCTACGCCAAGATCACCGACCGGGTGGTCGCCGACGAATACGCGTCGGTGTGCGAACAGATCGACGCCCTCTACAACACCGCGGCCACCCCCGGCGCGCTGCCCGCCGAGATCGAGACCGCCGCCATGACTCGGCTCCGCCACGAAGCGCACGCCCGCATGCTCGGCAACGGCATGTGCACCCGACCCGTCGAGCTCGACTGCCGCATGGAAACCATCTGCGAGACCTGTGCCTGCTTCGACACTGGACCCGAGCTCGTTCCCGTGCTCCTCCACCAGCGCGACCACGCCAAGGCCCACCGCCAGACCGACCGCGCCCGCCTCTACGAGAACCTCATCACCCGAGCCGAGACGAGCTCTCCTTGACAGCGATCCTGCGTATAACGCCGGGTAGTGGGCGGCGGCGCCGTTCAGTTCACACCGTGGCGATCTCGAGCGTCGGGTCGAGAACACGGAGGTCGCCGGGACCGGAGGTCACGACCCGCTGCTTCGCTCGGCGAGCGCATACAACGACGTGCGCATCGACGATGTCGGCAGTGCCGGTGGCCGCAAGCAGCCGGCCGACGTTGGTGGCGTCGACGCGGTCGAGATCTACGACATCGGTGGTCGGCTGGCGAATCAAACGGGCGAGTCGCACCTGGCGGTCCGGGCGCCGTATGGCTTGTGCGAGCGCGCTGGCTGGAATGGTCACCCGAGCGCGAGTCTCGCCCGCCCGGGCGAGCAACACAGTGACTCGGCGATCGTTGCGGTCGACGGCGATGAGTCCGCCGGCGTCGAGGGTGATTCCTGGCATCAGGCGGCCGAACCGCGACGACGGCGCCGGTTGCCGAGCAACTCGTCGGCCCACGCTCGCTCATCGTCAGTGAGAGGTCCTCCGGTCGCCTGCAGTGCCTCGGCGAGAAGAGCGCCCCAACCCGCGACGTCATCGAGTGCAACGGAGACGGCGTGCTGTACGAAGCCCGAGACACTCGTCGCGCTCCGAGCGTTGACGAGCTTGTGGATCTGCTCGACCTGGGCCTCGTCGAGCGTGATCGTCACCTTGCGGGTCGCCATACCGATCACCATACCAGACGGTGTGCCCCGAAACTCGCAGTCCCTTGCCGTCTCGGACCGCCACACAACGCCGGGACCGGGGCGATAGGCGCGGCCCACAGCTCCCAGATCGGCACCTCGGGGACAGGCCAACCTTCGACTTGCCCACCCGTTCTGGGACACCCAGAACTCATCGTTGGCGAGCGGAACCGTCGTCCGCCGTCAGTATCCGACGATGTGCGGTCGATCATCCTGGTTGTTCGAGCCAGGTGAGCACGGCGAGGACGCGACGATGGTCGTCGGGCTGGGGCAACAGTGTCAGTTTGGTGAAGATGGCAGATATGTGGGACTCGACGGTCTTGTCGTTGATGTGGAGCTGGTTGGCGATGGCCTGGTTCGAGCGCCCTTCGGCCATGAGTTCGAGCACGTCTCGCTCCCGGTCGCTCAACGCGATCAGCCGGTCGCGGGCGTGGCGGCGCCCGAGGAGGTGGCTCACGACGTCGGGGTCGAGCACGGTCCCACCGTTTGCTACTCGCTCGACGGCGTCGACGAGGGTGGCCACGTCGACGACGCGATCTTTGAGGAGGTAGCCGAAGCGGGCGGGGCTCTCGCGGGCGAGCTCAGCGGCGTAGCGGCTCTCCAGCGACTGGGAGAGCAGCAGGATGCCGAGCTCGGGCCATTCGGCGCGCAGCCGAGTGGCCGCCTGGGTGCCCTCGTGCGTGTAGGTCGGCGGCATCCGGATGTCGACGAGCGCGACGTCAGGTCGGTGGTCGCGGACTGCCTGCTCGAGCGCGGTGCCGTCGCCGACCATGGCGCACGTCTCCATGCCGGCCTCGGCGAGCAGCCGAGCGAGGCCTTCGCGCAGCAGCACCGAGTCGTCAGCGATCACGACCCGCACGGGAACCTCGCGTCGACCCGCGTCCCACCCGACGGTCGATCGGTGAGTTCCAACGAGCCGCCCACTGCCTCGGCGCGGTCACGGATGCCCTGCAGCCCCGAGCCAGCACGATCAGCGCCGCCGCGCCCATCGTCCGCGACGGAGAAGCTCGAGCCAACCGCCGGATGCGTTGACGTCGATGGCGATCCGTGTCGCTCCGGCGTGCTTCTGCGCGTTGGTGACCGCCTCGCACGCCACGAACCAGGCACACGCTTCGATCTCGGCGTCGAAGCGGGCGCCGACCGCGGTGACGTCGATCGGCACGGGTGACCGGCGGGCGAGGTCGTCGAGGGCGGCGGCGATGCCGCCGTCGGTCAACGCCGATGGGTGCAGTCCGTTGGCGAGGTCACGGAGCTCGCCGACTGTTGCTTGGAGCTCCTCGACGCCGTCGGCCAGCGCCTCGCGGAGACGGTCGTTGGTGCCGTTGAGCTGGGCGGCCTGCAGCCGCATGGCCAATGCCAGGAGTCGCTGCTGGGCGCCGTCGTGGAGGTTGCGCTCGAGCCGACGGCGCTCGGCGGTCTGGGCCGCGGCGATACGGGCGCGCGACTCGTTGACCTCGACGAGCTGCGCGGAGATCGCGGCGCGCAACCCAGCGTTGTCGAGCTCGGAGACCGCGACTTCGCACACCGCCTCGACGACGGCGCGGTCGATCGTTCTCCTATCGAAGCTCACCCTCGCGATGGGCCGGCCATCCCGGACCACCTCGACGGCGTCCGGATCCGCGGAGACCGGCGCACCGTCGGCGGTCGACCATTGGTCCCGGGCCGCTGACCAGTAGCCGATGGTCACCGTGGCGTCGCCGACGGCACGACGAACGATGTCGTCGACCTCGGCGCGGCCCGGCGTCCGCAACGCGTCCTGGACGAACCGCACGGCCTCGAAACGGCGACGGTTGAACCGCCGGTCGAGGGCGTCTTGGATCCCGCTCCGCACCGGTGACGCGATGGTCACGGCGACGAGGGTGGCGATCACCGCCGCAAGCGCGGAGGAGTCGGCCAGACCGGACAGCGCCCCTCCGGCGCCCACCACCACAGCGGCGTACGTGGCGGCGAGCACCGCGGACAACGCCACGTAGGTGAACGTCTGGCTGAGGAGGCGGTCGACCTCGTAGAGATGGAACCGGCTGATGGCGAGACCGGCGGCGACCGGCACGATGACCACGAAGCCGCCGGTGGCGACCAGCAGCGCGGCCGGGTGACCCATCCACGCCGAGACGAACGCGGCCGGCACGAACAGCGGAAGCGGTGCCGCGGCCAGATACATCCACTGCAGCTGTCGGCGCTCGACGCCGACCGACCGACGGTACCGAAGCACCATCGATGCCCCGGCTGCGATGAGCCCGAGGCCCACCGCCATCGTCCCCACGAACCCCATCAGGTCCAGCGGCGACGACAGCGCGTCCAGAGCCCAGGGGTTGCGGACGTCGGTGAAGGGAGGGTCGAGGCTGCGGTCGCCCAGGACGCCACTCACCACCGCAAGGACGCCACCCAGGACGGTGGCTCGGAGCACACGCGCCCAACGGGGCGAGAGCGCCTGGCCGGTCGGTGTCAGGTGCAGGACCAGTGCGATGAGCACCAGCCAGGGCACGAAGGTGATGTCGCCGACGTGGGCCGCCGCGGCCGCGCCCGGGAGCGAGCCGGGCCGGGCGACTGCGCCGTAGGCCGCGTACTCATCGATCGCGCCAGCCGCCGCCATCGACACCCCCAGGCCGAGGAACAACCAGCCCACCGGGTGGTCGGGACGGCGAACACTCAGCGCCGAGCCCACCACCAGCGCACCGACGATGGCGGCGACCAGCACCCACGTCTCCGGCGCAAACGTCGACAGGTCGGACCGACCGAGGTGATCGAGTCGACGATCGAACAGCACCGCGGTCACCAGACCGGAGACGGCCAGCGCCCACGACAGCGACGACACGACGCTCCCTGCTCGTCGCCCGCCCGCCAGACCCATGGCGCCATGGTCGCAGCAGCGCCGCCCGCGCGCCTCCGGGACAACCCCGACCGCAAAACCGGTGACAGCACCCATGCGACGGGTCCTCGCGTGCCTCACGCTGACCCACGACAACGCAACCAACAAGGAGACTGCGATGAAGAAGACACTGATCGTCGGGCTGCTGTGGGCGGTCACACCGGCCATCGGCATGACCGCCGCCGGCGCCACGGGCACGACCAACGGCAACGCCGGCTGTGTCGCTCAGCTCAACACCACCGAAGGCACACCCGGACAGGGCATCGACGCCATCAAGCTGTACCTCTCCCCGATCCCCGGCGCCCTGATCTCCGACGTCGCACGCAGCGACCGCACGAGCTGCGAGCTCCCCTGATGAGCCGCCGCTCGTACGTGCCGTTCATCATCACCTGCGTCGCCGTCCTCGCTATCGGCCTCGCCCTCGGCAAAGGCCGCGGCGACGAAGACTCGGTCGTCAACACCACCTCGGCGGTCCTGCTCACCATCGGCTTTCTCGGCGTCGTCGTCTCCGCCGCCCTCGAGCTCGTCAGCCGAGCCCGGCACGGGAGCGAAAGCCGATGAGCGTCAGAGACCTCCGCGTCGCGGTCGCGACGTCGGTCGTGCTGGACGCCAGAGAGTTCTGGTCGTCAATCGCGTCGAACAATCGGCGTATGCGCAGAGCGACGATCCTTGTCATCACCTCGGCGCTCATCGCGCTTGCGCCAGCCAACGCTTGA
>CAVPEW010000059.1:0-34827 GCA_963703565.1 uncultured Microthrixaceae bacterium
ACCTGAACTTGTGGATCGGCCTCCCGTTCGAGGGCGCGACGTACCTTCCTCGTTGAACCGAAACGAGAGACGCCGGCGTTGGCGCGCCGGCGAGGAAGGAACGCCGATGTTGAGAGTAGTGACCGATGACGAGAGCCGCGGTGGAGATGCGCTCGGCGATCGATGAGATCTGCGCCGAGGGCGCCCGGCGGATGCTGGCCGCGGCGTTGGAGGCCGAGGTCGACGCCTACGTGAGGGCGTTGGCTGACGAGCGTGATGAGCGGGGCCACCGGCTGGTGGTGCGCAACGGCCACGCCCAGCCCCGCCGGGTCACCACCGGCGCCGGAGCGATCGAGGTGGTGGCGCCGAGGGTGAACGACCGCCGGGTCGACACCGAGACCGGTGAGCGTCGACGCTTCCGAAGCTCGATCCTGACGCCGTGGTGCCGCAAGAGCCCGAAGGTCACCGAGGTGCTGCCGCTCATGTACCTGCACGGCATGTCGAGCGGGGACTTCGCGCCCGCCTTGAGCGAGTTCTTCGGCTCGGGCGCCGGGCTCTCGGCGTCGGTGATCACCCGGCTCACCACCCAGTGGCAGGCCGAGCAGCGGGCCTTCACCGAACGCAGCCTGGCGGACCGGGACTATGTCTACGTGTGGGTCGACGGCATCCACTTCAACGTGCGTCTCGAAGAGGAACGGCTCTGCACGCTGGTGGTCGTCGGTGTCCGAACCGATGGCACCAAGGAGCTGGTGGCCATCACCGACGGCTACCGGGAGTCGACCGAGTCGTGGGCGGATCTGCTGCGGGACTTGAAGCGGCGGGGCATGCGGGCGCCGGTGCTGGCCGTGGGTGATGGCGCCCTCGGCTTCTGGGCCGCCCTGCGTGAGGTGTTCCCCGAGACCCGCCAGCAGCGGTGCTGGGTGCACAAGGTGGCCAACATCTTGTCCGCGTTGCCCAAGAGCGCCCAGGCCGGCGCCCGCCGGGCCCTGGCCGAGGTGCGAGACGCCGAGGACCGCGAGCATGCCGAGAAGGCGGCCAAGGCGTTCGCTGATGCCTACGGCGCCAAGTTCCCCAAGGCGGCGGCCAAGCTCACCGACGACCTCGAGCCGCTGCTCGCCTTCTACGACTTCCCGGCCGAGCACTGGATCCACCTCAAGACCACCAACCCGATCGAGTCGACCTTCGCCACCGTCCGGCTGCGCACCAAGGTCACCAAGGGGCCCGGCTCCCGCGCCGCCGGCCTCGCCATGGCCTTCAAGCTCATCGAAGCCGCCGAACGCCGGTGGCGAGCGGTCAACGGGCCGCACCTCGTGGCCCTCGTCCGGGCCGGCGCCCGCTTCGAGAAGGGGGTGATCGTCGAGCGCGACCAGCAGGATCAGGAAGCCGCCGCGTGATCAGCGGGAGAAGCCGATCCACAGGTCTTGACTATTCCTCGTGAAAGCGCAGGAGCAACAGGTCGAGGTCGGGGTCCTTGGTCGTCGTGCTTACCGCCGCCCACACATCATCGAGCTTCTCCCTGAGACAACGCGCGGCGCCGGCTCTGCAGCCGACGCGGCTTATCGACCAGCAGGGCCGGATTGGCTCGCACCAGGCCCGCACGGTGGGCCTTGGTGAGCACCGCCCGCAGGGCAGCGATGGTGCTCTCCCTGCTTGCTCGACCGTCGCTGCCGGCTCGGCGCTGCCGGGCCCGTCGGGCGGCCTCCTCTGCGACCGCGGCGACGTGGTCGGCGGTGACCTCGTCCAATGGAAGATCACCGATCATCTCCTCGGCGAGCCGCCAGTACGAGTTGTAGGTCCGCCGGGTCCTCGGCGCGTAAAGCTCCCGTACGGATGGCAGGTATTCGGCCAGGGTCGGCACTGCTGGGCCGTGCGGCGAGCCGGACCCGGCAGCGGAGAGGAGATCGGCGACGGTCAGGCCGAGGGTCTCGAGGCTCGGCGAGCACGACCTTGGCGCGGACGGTGGTTGCGTTCACGGTGCCTCCAGGAATCGGTCGAGGACGGCCGGCGCCCACAAGACGACCCGGCCGAGGTGAAGAGCGGTGCTCACCACCGCGAGATCGAGGAGACCCAGCTGCTGGCGGATCCCGGCTGGCACGAGGACGCGGCCCCGGTCGTCAGCCACCAGCGGCGTAGCCCCGGGACGCCCTCGACCGCCGGTGATCTCCCATCGGTCGCCGCACAGCCGAGCCGCCGCACCCGGGCCAAGTCCGGATGTCTCCGGTAGGGCAAGGCGTCCCGCCCGGTCCAGATGCCGGATCGAGTGGATCCATGCCGAGGACACCTGTCCGGATCCGGGCGCGAACCGGCCCAGGATCAGGCTCTGGGCGCGGTCCCCAAGCGGCTCGGCATCGCCAATCGGGTGCGGCTCCGCCCCGAATCGCAAAGTGGCTGCTTGAACACGTGTTTCGTGGGTTACAGCCCAATGAGTGGTGGGCGAGGGGGGACTTGAACCTCCGATTCGCGGCGTTTTGATCGATGCCGGTCGATGCTGGAAAGTGCCGCTGACCTGCGGGTTCCTTGATCGGCGTACTGGACGATGCCAGCCGCTTCTACCGGATTTCGACCCGTCCGGTAGAAGTTTCGGTAGAAGTCCCGGTCTTCCGGAGCGACCTCGCCGAGGGTGCGAGACTGCCCCTCGTGCTGGTGATCCGAGGCACCAAGAAGCTGCCGCGATCGGGCGAAGGGCGCGCCCGCGGCGGAGGGCGACGAGTCCACCACAGCGCTCGGCGACTGGTTCGCCAATGCGCTGTTCTGGCGGCCGCAGGTGGCGTTGCTCGTTAACAGCCGAACGCTGCTCCCGGTCTTCATGGAACTAGCACCCGCCGCGACGCTGCTGGATCGTGCGCCGACCGCGATCGAGGCGGTCCTTCGCCGGCACGGCGTCGACGAAGCGTTTCTCGCCTGCGGAACGTAAGGCCATGAGCGAGGTGCGGATCGCCCCGACCAACGATCGACGGGTCGTCGGGGTGATGAACGAGTTCGCGTTCCACGGCGAGTGGCTCTTCAAGGAGGGCCAGCACGATCTCGAGTCACTCTCGCTGCGCATGTCGAGCCTCATCATCGGGAAGCTGGCCGAAGGTTCTCCCGATCGTGCGCTGGCGGCCGTCATGGGCGACACGGAGCCGCTGGCCAAGGTGATCGCCTTCCCGGGCGAGCGAAGCGCTCCTGCTCCGTCGCCGCGAGCGCCCGCGACCGGCGGTGAGTTCCAGCTGAAGGTCACGCTGCTCGACACCAAGCCGCCGATCTGGCGCCGCGTGCTCGTCGATGGCGGCAGCACGCTCGACCACGTCCACGAGGTCATCCAGGCCGCGTTCGGCTGGTGGAACTACCACCTGCACGAGTTCGAGGTCGGCCGCACGCGCTACGGCGTCCCGGACCCTGACGACGAGGAATGGGGCGAACCACCGCAAGATGAGCGGCGCACGCGCCTCGACGCGATCGCTGGCGAGGGCTCGTCGTTCCGGTACACCTACGACTTCGGTGACGGCTGGGACCACAAGATCGTCGTCGAGAAGGTGCTCCCCGCCGATTCCTCATCGACGGTCCCGGTGTGCATCGACGGCCGTCGCGCCTGCCCGCCCGAGGACTGCGGCGGGACGTGGGGCTACCGTGAGCTGCTCCAGATCCTCGCCGACCCGACCCATCCCGAGCACGACGAGCGCCGCCAGTGGATCGGCCGCCCGTTCGACCCCGAGGCCTTCGACCCGAGCGAGTTCGACGACAACCTCCGCAGCGGCCGGCTCGCCACTTTCGACGACGCGTAGCGGCGGTCAGGGCGTGAGGGAGCCGACGGGAATCACGGCGATGCCGTCGGGGCGGAGGTAGCCGAAGCCTGTCCCGGCGATGACCGCGAGGACGGATGGCTCCCCGCTCTTGCGGATGTCGATCGACTCCCGGAACCGCAGGAGGGCCTCGGCACCCTCGTCGACGAGACCGGCACCGAGCTTGACCTCGAAGGCTCCCCACCGCCCGTCGGCGAGCTGCACGACGGCATCGGCCTCGACGCCGTAGTTGTCGCGGTAGTGGAGGACCTGCCCGTCGAGCGGTTGGGCCAGCACGCGGAGGTCGCGGATGACGAGGGACTCGAACAGGAGCCCGAGGAGGTTGAGATCGGCGAGGAGGCGATCCGGGCCTGCGGCGAGCGCAGCTACCGCGAGCGACGGGTCGACGAAATGCCGCTTGGGGGACGTGCGAAGGACCGCTCGCGAGCGCAGGTGCGGCGCCCAGGCCGGCTGGTCCTCGATGACCATCAGGCGCTCGAGGATCGTGAGGTACTCGGCGACGGTGTGCCGGCCGAGCGGACCGTCAGCGCCCCCCGCATCGGCGGCGAGGACGGTGATCGCGACCTCCGTCGCGATGTTGCGAGCCAGAGAGCGGAGGAGTCGCTCGACGCGTGCCGGATCCCGCTTCGACCCGGCGACGCGCGAGACGTCGACCTCCCGAATCTGCGCAAGGTAGTCGCGTGCGGCGCGAGCCGCATCCGGGACGCGACGACCCTGTTGGGCCGGCCAGCCACCAGCGGTGATGCGATCCGCGAGGTCGCGCACCGTCAGGCCGGGATCATCGGAACGGGGAGCCTCGCCCGCCAACAGGGCTGCGAGCGATACGGCGCCGTTCGTGTGCCCGCTCTCGAACAGCGTCATGGGGCGCATCCGGAGGAACGAGAACCGGCCGGCACCGGTGTGCCTGGCAACGTCGTCGGCCGGCACTGACGACCCGGTGAGCACGAACTGGCCGGGAAGCCCCCGGTCGTCGACGGCCCGACGCACGTGGTTCCACAGGCCCGGCTCGACCTGCCATTCGTCAATCAGGCGCGGGACCGGGCCATCCAACACGAGTCCTGGATCCACTGCAGCCGCTCGGCGCGCGTTCTCGTCGACATCCAGCAGGACCGAGCTCGCCGCTCGTTGACGAGCGGTCTCCGTCTTGCCTGCCGCCTTGGGTCCCTCGATGACCACGGCGCCGGCAGCGGCGAGACGAGCATCCAGCTCGGCATCGACGACTCTGGGCAGGTAGGGCACTCACAGGCTCCATCTCGCGGCCAATCCAGGGACCAGATTGTAGGCGTCTCAACGGCCACTTTGTAGAGATGTCCTAACCTGGAGGCTTTCGATTCTTTCGAATCTCGCTACTCTCGGGATGCCCGACGCCGCCGAGCAGGATCGGGAGGACGACCTCGTCTTCCCGCCAGAGGACCTCAGCTCGATGCTCGAGCTGGCGCGCTTCCTCCAGAGCCGCCGGGAGCCCGGCTTCCTCGTCAACGTGAACGGCGAACAGATGCCGCTCCCCTTGGAGGTGGACCGCGTTCTCCGGCACGCGGTCGAGGTCATGCGACAAGGCAAGGCCGTGCACGTCGCCCCCCAGAACCTCGTCCTCACCACCCAGGAGGCGGCGGATCTGCTCGATGTGAGCCGACCGACGCTCGTGAAGCTCCTCGAGGACGGCGCGATCCCGTTCGACCAGCCCAACCGACACCGTCGCGTCCGGCTCCACGACGTCCTTGACTACCGAGCACGGCGACACGCCGCACAACGAGCCGCACTCGACGAACTGACCGCCGAGACCAGCGCACTCGGCCTCTACGAGGACTCCGCTGCGGACTACACGGCGGCGCTCGAGGCGACTCGGCGCCGGCGCGCCCGCTGACACGGACTGTTTCACTCTCCCGTCTCACCAGGGCTGGCCGGCCCCTCTCCTCTCCGCCGAGCCAGTTGGAGGCCGGCCCTTCACCGGTGAGCCAGCAGCTCCTCGATTCGGTCGAAGACGCTCGCGACCTCAGGATCGATCTCGGCCACGCGAGCTGCCTTGGCGAGCTTCGCCGCAGAAACAGGCCGGCCACCTCGCGCGACCGCCTCGACGTTGAACTGACTCATGACCTCCTTCGGCGGAACGAGTCCAAGCCGCAGCGCCGGGTCCGCCCAAGCTTCGGCGAACTTGGGTTCGAAGTCCTCGATGATCGTCACCCGATGTGTGGTCGGCCCGACCCGCTCCTCCTCGGCCGCCGCCAGCGACCGGGCGAAGACCTTGCCTCGGAATGACTCGACGACGTCGCCAAGGATGGAGGCGGCGTCGGCCTGCCCAAGGCCGCTCACACGCGCAAGTGCCGACGGGACAAGGAGATAGCTCTCGATCTCCTTGCGGCCCCAGATGTGACAACCGATCCCGATGCTGTCGAACTCGGCCACGATTGAACGGCAGGTGGCCTCGCTTCGGTAGTCGCGGTCCAGGATGACGAAGCTCTTCACGCTCCCTTCGAGGAACTCGTCAACGAGGATCTTGAACGGTGTCACGTTCGTTCGGTTGCTGAAGCCGTCCAAGGGCACGACGGCGAGCCCCGTTTCGTCTGCGATCCGGTCGGCTCCCGACGTACGAGCCAGGTTCCGAATGATCTTCATATCCTTGCCCTCGACGAAGAGGGCGACGCTCGATCGCAACGCGCGCGCGATCCGAACGTTGAACTGGCTTCCGATCGCGTCCGCGCTGAAGGTCAACCCGTCCGAACCACGGACCGCCCGCCGGCGGGACTTGTCGACCCACAGCACGTTCTCCGTGTGCGCCTCGCCGAGCACCTCGGGGGAGTGGCTGGCGAGGATCGTCTGCGCGTCCAGTTCCTCGAGGATCTGAACGAGTCGCCGCTGCAGATCGGCATGCAGGTAGATGTCCGGTTCATCAAGGATGAGGACGTCTACGTCGCGAAGTCGATTGATCTGGTAGAGGACCTGCAGCCAGACCTGAAGCCCGTCCCCGGCCCAGCAGATCTCCTTGGGCACTCGATGGCCCTCGTCCTCGTAGAAGAGGTCCAGCTGCATGCCTCCCGGTGCCATGCGCAGGTCGAGGGACCGCAACTCGATCTCCGGGGCTCGTCTGCGGACGAGCTGTCGGTATTGCTCGAACTCGTTCTCCGGCAGCAGGTGCAGCTCGTTTCGGAAGTGCCTACTCGACAGCCGCCCACCAAGGTCGCGCTTGACGGTCTTCGGATCGAGAACGGTCTCCGTTCGCTCGATCGGGGCGAGCATCGGCACTACGCCAATGGTCGGGAACGCCGCCCGAACTGCAGCCGGAGTCCGGGGCTGAGGACGGTTGTCCACCTCTACGAAGAAGAACGGCGACGCCGGTCGATCGTCCTCGTCCAGGCCCGCAGGCCAAACCGCCCGGAGACGCGCCCCTCCGTCGAAGACGAGATGAATCGATGTCTCGACATCCCGGAACTCGTGTCGCAGGTTCTCCTCGACGAGCCCGAGGCGTTCGGAGTCGAAGCCGTACCCGAGATACTGGTTGGCCTTGTACATCCCGGTTCGATCTGGGCCCACCCGACTGGCCTGCCGAAGCAGTCCCGAAGCCAGCCGAAGGGCGGACAGCAAGGTCGACTTCCCCGCGTTGTTCGGGCCGACAACGAAGGTGCTCTTGCCGAAAGCGGCGCTCAGGCGCTCGAAAGCCTTGAAGTTGTCCAGCTCGATCCGCTTCAGCACCCTCGCACCCCCAACTGCTAACGAGCGAGGCGGGCGCGCGCCTCGGCGACCAGGCGTCGACGGGCTGGAGCTTCCATGGCGCAAAGCGCGTCGGCAACGTCGCGCATCAGCCTCGATCCAGAGGTGAGGCCCCCACCCGCAAGGTGGGCATCGAGGTTCCCGAGCTTCAGGGCAACCGACGCGAAGGAGCAGCCGATCAGCTCGGCGAGCTCCTCCTTGGCGGCGGCCGACAGGTTCACCGAACCGTGTTCGAGGTAGGCGCCGGCAACAACAATCTCGTCGTCGCGGGTCCATCGATGGCGTTCCTCACCCTGCGAACGCGAACGAACCGAGGGCGTCGGAGCCCTGCAGATGGCGCAGTCGCCGGGTGGCAGGAGGTGGATGCACTCCTCGTTGTCGTTGGATCGCTTCAGTACCGAGTCCGCGCCGGCGGCGGCATTCAGTGCGTTGGTGATGTCGACGGCTGAGGGGTGGTGCATCACCGCCGGCGTCATGTAGACGCACCAGCCGTTGACGTGATCGACCCGGCGGGCGAGGTTGTCGCCCCGAGCGAACACCTCAGCAGGCAGCAAGGACGCCTGCCGGACGAGGTAAGTGCGCTCGTCGAGTAGCACGAACGCTGCGTGCGAGAAGTCCCACGATCGGAACGGAGAGGACTGGAGCTGGCCAGGGTTGGGAGGATCCGACACGACTCGCGCCTTGACCTGCACCGTCCGGGCGTCGCCGTCCAGTAGGTCGTAGCTCTTCTTCGAGTTCGGCTCGAGGGCGCCGCCGAGGGCCTTCCAGCAGAGCCACTCGGCGTAGTCGCCGGCTGGGGCGTTCGCCGAGCGGACGATTCCCCGTCGGCGTAACTCGCCGAGGATGCGCGCGTATCCCTGCAACAGCTCGGGCGTTGGTGCCGCGGCGATCTCGTCGTGCCAGTGCTGGTTCACCACTCAGCCCCAGTGCTCCACCGCGTAGGCGTCCACCTCGGCCTCGGGCAACACGCGGGTCGAGTTGTTCATGCGGACTAAGAAGACCTGCTCGTCCTTGCTTGTCCTCGCCCACACGGGGGCCGGTGAGGCGGCGACGTCGACTCTGCAGATCTCGTGACCGGCGTGGATCGTGATGCGCGCCCGGGTCCTCGTGACCGGGGTGTGGCCGAGGGCGTTGATGAGGTGGGTGGTGAGCCAGTTGACGAAGCCGTCGCCGTTCTTCGGCTTCACGCGCTCGTAGTCGTGGGCGAGGCCGATGACCTCACGGTCGGGGCCGATGCCGATGAGGAGGGTGCCGCCGTCGGTGTTGAGGAACGCGGCGACGGTCTTGACGATGGCGTCCTCCATGGCCTTGCTTGGCTGGTTCTCTCGGAGGTCCCAGCGGGCGGTGGACTTGAACTCGACGGCGTAGTCCTCGTCGTTGTCGATGAGCTCATCGATGGTCCGCAGCTCGGGCTTGCCGGCGAGGCCGAGCTTCTCGGCGACCAGCGCGACGAATTCGGCGTCGTGGCGGAGCTGTTCCACGACCTCCTCGGTGAGCGCCGCTGCCGTGACCGGCCCGGCGGGGACGGTGGCGACCCCACCGGACGGGCGGGCCGGCTCGACGGTGGTTCCGTCGTAGACGCTGTGGCCGTCGTCGCCGTAGGCGGTGGCGATGTGGTCGAACACGGCCTGGACCTTCGCGTCGAACACCGCGGGCGGGTACGGATCGGCCGGAAGGTCGGTGTCGAGGATTCTCTTGATCGACGCCCGGACGTCGGCGGTGGTCGCTGCCTTGCGGCGCCAGTCGAGGACGAGCTTGTCGTGCAGGTGGGCGAGCAGCCGCTTGGCGCTGCCCTTCACGATCTCGCGCTCGGCGTCGGTGAGGACGGGCTCGGGCTTGGTGAGGAGGTCGAAGATCGCCAGCTCCTCCTCGCTCAGACCTTCGACGACGGCCCGCTGTTCTTCCTCGGTGAGCGACTTCGACAGCTCGACGAGGCGGCGGAGGTACTCGTCGATGTTGAGGCTGCCGGCGTTGTACTCGGCGATGAGCTCCTCGATCCGCTCGACCAGGTCGTAGCGGGTCGGGTT
The DNA here is from genome assembly GCA_963703565.1 of uncultured Microthrixaceae bacterium. Lineage (GTDB taxonomy): Bacteria > Actinomycetota > Acidimicrobiia > Acidimicrobiales > VFJN01 > CAVPEW01. The sequence continues at coordinate 9,494 of CAVPEW010000059.1, forward strand.
CCGGGTGGCGGCGCCGATGGCGCGCTGGCGCAGCAGGGCGGCGAGGCGGTCGGTCTCGGCGCGCTTGCGGCCGGCGAACCGGGCGGCCAGCGCATCGAAGTCGATCTGGGACAGGTCGATGAGCGGATCGGGTTCGCTGCCCTCGGCGGCGGCCCGGATCACGTACTCCTCGGCGCCCACGGACCGGTCGAGCAGCTCGTCGACGGCATCGGCGATCTCGTCCAGGTCGGCGGCCGGTGGGCGAGCCAGGTCGAGGAGCCGTTCGGCCAGCACCCGGATAGCAGCGATCGTCGCCTGGTCAGCGGCAGCGGCCGGATCCGGCAGCAGCGCCTTGAACAGCTTGCGGACCTGACGGGCCACGGCGAGGAACCCGGTCCGCTGGTCTTCATCTGCGAGCAGGGACTCGACGGCGGCGTCGCGCAGCGCGATGTGCTCGAAGCCGTGCGCGTCCCGGAGGGCCGGCAGGTCGACCCCGGCCGCCGCGCACAGGGTGATGGTCTGGTCGATCGCTTCGCCGAGGGCGAGGACGAGGGCGTCGACGTGCTGGATCGGGGTGTCGACGCCGGATTCGGCGTTGGCGGCGCCGTAGATGGCGAGCGCCTTCTCGAGGTTCCGGAACACGCCGATGTAGTCGACGATCAGACCGTTGTCCTTCTCGGGGAACACCCGGTTGGCACGGGCGATCGTCTGCATCAGCGTGTGGTTCCGCATCGGACGGTCGAGGTAGATGGTCGACACGCTCGGAGCGTCGAAGCCGGTCATCCACATGGCGCAGACGAACACGATGCGCAACGGGTCATCGGCGGCCTTGAACCGCTCGGCCAGGTCCTCCTCGTTCATCCGCTTGCGGTGCGGCTTGATGTCGAGACCCTGGCGTTCCAGGTGGGCGATCTCGTTCTGGCCCTGCGACACGACCACGGCCATGTCGGTCGAGTCCATGAGCGCCAGGCGGCTGGCCAGCCACGGCCGCTCCAGCTCCGGCAGCGCATCGTGCTCGGCCTGGAGTTCGGCCTGGTGCTCGGCCCAAGCCTCGGCGACGTAGTCGTACATGCGCACGGCGGCGGCCTTGTCGACGCCGACGTACATGGCCTTGCCGGTAAAGCCCCGGCCGACGAAGTGGCGCACCAGGTCGCGGGCGATGGTGCGCAGCCGCTCAGGTCGGGTGAGCAGCGTGTACTCCCGGCCGAAGCGGCGGGCGAGCTGGCCCTCGGCGTCCTCGTCGAGCTCGGCCTCCTCGAGCAACGCGGTGAGCTCGTCGGAGAAGTCCTCGTTGACGAGCTGCAGCTCGGGGATGCGGTTCTCGTAGTAGAGCGGGACCGTCGAGCCGTCCTCGATGGCATCACGGAAGTTGTAGATCGAGACGTAGTCGCCGAACTGCTGGCGGGTCAGCTCCTCCCCGGCGATCAGCGGCGTACCGGTGAAGCCCATGAACGCCGCGTTCGGGAGCGCCTGGCGCATGTTCAGCGCCAAGGTGTCGTACTGGCTGCGATGGGCCTCGTCGGTGATCACGATCACGTCCGAGCGATCCGACAGCACCGGCATCGTCGTCTCGCCGGCCTTGGCGTCGAGCCGGAACTTGTGGATCAGCGTGAACACGTACCGGTGATCCGCGGCCAGCAGCCCGCGCAGGTGTGCGGCAGAGGTGGCGTGCACCTGAGCCTCGGCGGAGACGGCGCCGGCATCGGCGAACTCGCCGTGGAGCTGGACGTCGAGCTCGGTGCGGTCGGTCACCATCACGAACGTCCACGCGCCCGGGAGGCGGCGGAGCACCTTCTGGGTGAACCAAAGCATCGAGAGGCTCTTGCCGGAGCCCTGCGTGTGCCAGAACACGCCGAGCCGCTTCTCGCCCGCCGACCGAACCCGCATCAGGTTCTCGATCGCCGAGTTGACGCCGAGCAGCTGGTGGTTGCGGGCCACCACTTTGATGAGTCCGCCGGGGCGCTCGATGAACGACGTGAAGTTCTCCACCAGGTCGAGCAGCCGGTCGTGTGCGCACGTCCCCCGAATGGCGGTCTCCAGGGCGACGACGCCGCGGGTGCCGTCGGCGTCGATGACCTTCCAGTCGCCGAAGAACTCCCACGGCGCGTACGTCGAGCCGACCTTGGCCTCGGAACCGTTCGAGCAGATCACAAATCCGTTCGGGACGAACAGCGCCGGGATCGTGTCGCGGTAGTCGGTGACGTTCTCGTCGAACGCCGCCTTGGCCGGGCGGTTCGGTTCCTTGAACTCGGCCAGCACGAGCGGGATGCCGTTGACGAACAGCACCACGTCGGTCCGGCGGCGATGCAGCTCGCCGGCGAACCACACCTGCGACGCCGCCAGCCAGTCGTTCTTCGTCGAGTCGAGGAAGTCGACGAACCGCACGGTGGCGGACTGCTTGTCACCGCAGTCGTCCGTCCACTCCGCCCGGAAGCCGTCGCGAAGGAGAGTGTGGACCTCCCGGTTGGCCCGCACCCGGTCCATGACCGACCGGTCCTTGGTGACCGCCTGCAGCGCCTCCTCACGAATGTGCTCGGGAACGTCGGGATTCAGCCACCGGACCGCATCCCGCAGCCGATGGACGAGCACGACCTCGTGCATCGAGTCCCGCCCCAGCGTCCCCGCCGGACCGAGCGCCTCGCTGAACGCGTTGACGACCTCCCACCCCAGCTCGGCGAGCAGCTCGAGCGCGGGCTCCTCCACGAGCCCCGCCTCCGAGTAGGCCCCCGGCGGGTTCACGCCGTCGCTGCCTCGGCCAGCGCGTCGAGGTCGAGGTGCGACAGATCGAGTTGCCCCGTCACGAGCTTCGGAAGAAGGAGGTCTCGGAGGCCGCCAAGAGTTCGAGCTTGAGCCCGCAGCGCGCTCGCCTCTTGATCGAGCCCTCGGACGGTGTCCCCGAACCGATACTGCAGATCGTGTGGTGGCGCGAGGATCTCGAACTCCCGTAGGACAGTGAGATTCACGTGTGGGACCCCAGAACTCATCGCCTGGGCAATGAATCTCGCTGTCACCTCGGCGGTGCTCATCTGCCGGTAGACGAACTCCGCACTCGCCGCGTCAGTGTTGACGGTCAGCTTCATCTGGCTCTGCGACAGCACATATCGCTCGTGATCCGAGGTTTCCGGTATGAGCGCGATCTGGCCGAGCGTTCCTCGCTGGGTGATCAACACGTCGCCCCGCGACGCGGTCGAAGATCGAAGCTCCTCCGCCTTCTCGGAAGTCACATAGACGAAGTCCGACTCGTCGAACCCTCCGCCGACTCGCAGGTTGGCGCCCCGCAGAACGGGCACACCGTCGGCCACGTAGTCCTTGCGACCAAGCTTCGATCCAAAAGGCCCCGCACCGGTTGTCCCGAGGTCCGCCACTCGCTTGACGGCCCAGCCATCGGGAATCGGGCCGAGAGCGGAGTCGACGAGGGAGACGTCCTCGTGGCCCGGGTACCGGAAGCGCACGAACCACTCCCGGTAGATCGCCCGGGCCATCTCCTCCAGCACCTCCACCCGCCGCCGGTTGTTCTCGATCAGGTCATCGAGCGCCTCGACGATGGAGGCGATCCGATCCTGAGTGGACCGCTCAGGCACGTAGACCGGGACGGTGTGGAGCTGGTTGCGATTGAGGCCGGGTACCGCCGCCGCACCATCGTGCTGTGCCAAGTCCATCGACTCGAGGAGCAGGGCGACGAAACGGGCGTTGTTGCCCTTGAAGTCGCGGACGTACAGGGCGGTGTTCAGAGGCCAGAAGTCCTCGGCCACGTAGAAGACCTGCCCGAGCGTGCCGTATCGGCCTGTGACGACCCCCGGACCACGGACCTTCGCCTCGCCGTGCGAGCCGCTGATCCCGGAGGAGGACACGATCGGAAACGGGCCGTCGGCGCGAGCACGCTTGGGAAGGTCGTACCCACGCTTCAGCTCGATGACATCACCGAGCGCGACCTCCCGCCACTCGCTCATTCGCTGAGGATCCCGGTGATGGCGGCGTCGACCTTCGCTCGGAGCTCGTCGGCTTCGTTGCTCAGCCTGGTGAACTCCTCGTACAGCTGCTCGAGCTTGTCGGTGAAGTCCTCGTCCTCTTCGTCGGCGGCCGCGGTGCCGGTGTAGCGGCCGGGGTTGAGGCTCCAGCCCTGGGCTTCGATCTCGGCGCGGGTGGCGACTTTGCACAGGCCCGGGACGTCGACGTAGGTGCCGCCGGGGAAGCGCTCCTTCAGCAGCGCGTCGCTGCCGTCGACGGTCTCGACCTCCTCGCCTCGGTAGAGGCGGACGATGTTGGCGAGGAACTCGATCTGCTCGGGCAGGAAGTCGCGGTGGGCCCGGTCGATCTGTCGGAAGAGGTGGCGGGCGTCGAGGAAGAGCACCGTGTCCTCGCGGTCGGTGCCGGCCTTGCCCTTGTCGAGGAACCACAGCGTCACCGGCAGGGTGACCGTGTAGAAGAAGTTCGTGCCGATGGCGACCATCACGTCGACGGCGCCCGACTCGATCAGCTGGCGACGGATCTCCTTCTCGGAGTGCCCGGCGTCGCCGGCGGAGTTGGCCATGACGAACCCGGCCCGGCCGCCCTCGGCGAGCGCTGAGTAGAACTGCTGGATCCACAGGTAGTTGCCGTTGTCGGTCCTGGGGAGGCCGAACGGGAAGCGCTTGTCGCCGGCGAGCTTGTCCTTGTCGACGCCGTTGACGTTGAACGGCGGGTTGGCCATCACGAAGTCGAACTTCTCGATGGCGCCGTGGAGGTCGTCGTAGTAGCTGTTGCCGAGCCGGATGTCGCCGGAGAGGCCGTGGAGGGCGAGGTTCATCTTGGCAAGCGGGACCGTGACCTCCTTCTGCTCCTGGCCGTAGACCGACAGCTCCCGCGTTGCCGAGCCGGCGTGGCGCTCGACGAACTTGGCGCACTGCACGAACATGCCGCCCGACCCGCAGGCCGGGTCGTAGACCTTGCCGTGAAACGGCTCGATGATCTCCACGATGAGCCGGACGATCGAGTACGGCGTGAAGAACTCGCCGCCGAGCCGACCTTCCGCCATGGCGAAGTTCGAGAGGAAGTCCTCGTAGATCAGCCCGAACGCGTCGCCCGACAGCTTGCGGGGCAGCGGCGAGAACAACCGGAGCAGCTCGGTAAGCGTCGAGCGCTCGAGCCGCTGGTACCCGCGGGGCAGGACATCGCGCAGCTCCGGGTTGGCGGCCTCGACCGCCTTCATGGCGGCGTCGACAGCGGCGCCGAGGTCTTCGCCCTCGGGCAGGTCCACGAGTCCGGACAGCCGTGCTTCGTCGGGGACGAACAGCACCGAGCGTGCTCGGTAATCGTCGGCCGTGACCGGGTTGCGGGGCGTGGCCTCGGCCTCGAGCTCAGGCCGGACGGCCTCGAAGCGGTGCTCGGCGTAGGCGAGGAAGATCAGGCCCAGCACCGGCCCGCGGTAGTCGGCGGGCGTGAGCGTCGAGTTGGCGCGCAGCTCGTCGGCGGCCTTCCACAGCGTCCGCCGGACCTCTGACAAGTCCTCGCTCTTCAACCTCCGACGCTCCTTCAGATCGCACCCGGCCTGCGCGACACCACAGCTGCCGCCCCGGTCACAGTACGAGAGCGGCGTGACGGGGGCCGGTTCTCGCAGGCTTCGAGGCGACCCGACGTGGGCTATAGCTCGATGCCGAGACCGCGGTCGATGGTTCGCGCTGGCGGCTCGATCATGAGCCGGCCGAGTTGATCACGCATGCGCGCTGCGTCGACGGAGATCTCGGCTCGGCGGACCCCGGCGTGTGCCTCCTGGAGCTCCGCCAGCGCTGGCGCGGCGTCGGCCCGGGCGACGTCGTAGCGAGCTTGGGCGTCGTCGACGGCCGCTGCGGCATCGGCAACCTGCCGGGCGAGGAGTGGTCGGCGCCAGCGGGGCGCGCTGGTTCGGGCTCGCTCGGCCTCCCAGCGGTTGCGCTTGGCTTCGGCGAGCTCGGCCTCGGCACTGTCGAGCGGTTGGAGGTAGGGCTCAGCCCGCCCTTGCACTTCGCGCAGCCGTCGTTCGGCTCGGGCGAGCGCCTCGTTCGGGTCGACGGGATCGGGTCGAGGAGTCTGGTGCAGCAGCTCACGGCGGCGGGCAACGGCAGGCTGGTTGGCGCGGTCGTTGTTCAGCGCTTGTTCGAGTATGTCTCGGGCGTGGTCGGGGTCGTCGGTGACGACGTAGAGCTGGTTGTCGGCCCGCCCGCGGGTGGCGCCCACGTAGAAGCTGCGGTGGCTGGTGCCGGCGGTGACGATCGTGATGCCGAGGTCGACGGTGTCGCCCTGGTTGCCGTGCGCCGTGGCGGCATAGCCGAGGCGGACGTGGTTGCGGACGTAGTCAGCGGGGAGGACGAGGGTGCCGTGTCCCCGGTCGTGGGCCACGGCGAGGGATCCGTCGACTCCGACGGCTTGCACGGTCCAACGGTCGCGGTTGCGGACGGGCTCGTTCCGGTCGGTGACGAGGGCGCGGTCGTTGCGGCGGGTGACCACCCGGTCGCCGACGTGCGCCATCTCCGTGCCGGCGATGCGGGTGTGCTCGGGTCCGAGGTCGCCGCGACGGGCGCGCAGGTTCTGGATGGCGGCGTTGAGGGCGTCGACGTGTTCGTTGGTCTCCGCGACGACCGCGACGGTTCGGCCGCCGGCGTCGGCGCTGGCCCAGCTGCGTGCGGCCCGTTCGGCGAGCCCGTCGAAGGTGCCGGCACGGACGCGGTCGTGGTCGAGGTAGGTGTCGAGCGCGGCGGGGTCGCCGGATCGCAGCCGCAGTGACGCGGTCTGCTCCCAGCGATGGTGGAAGCGGTGGATAGTGGCCAGCTCGTGGGCAGGGGCGCTGCGGCAGAGCTCGTCGAACATGCCGCCCCGACCGACCGCTTGGAGCTGGCGCGGGTCGCCGACGAGGACCAGTCGCCAGCGCTGCGACACGGCGAGGGTTGTGAGCTCATCGAGGGCGCCGGTGCCGACCATGCCGGCCTCGTCGACGATGACCGTTGACCCGGGCGGGAGCCGCCATCGATCGCCGGCGACGGGCTTGCGCCACTCGTAGAGGAGCTTGGCGAGGGTGTCGGATGGGATGCCGGTCTCGTCGTGGAGGACCTTGGCGGCCTTCGCCGTCGGGGCGACGCCGAACACGGCCCGGCCGGTGCGGCTGAGGTCGTCGGCGGCAGCGTGCAGGGTGGTGGTCTTCCCGGTGCCGGCGGGGCCGACGATGAGGACGAGGCGGTCGTGGCCGGCGGCGGCCGCGGCGGCGTCGGCCTGGAGAACGTCGAGGTCCTCCGTGCGCACAGTGGCCGACGGTGACCTCGGCATCTCGACCACCTCGTGGGCGAAGAGCAGGATCCGTTCCTCCTGGGCGAGGACGGTCTCGTGGGTGAGGTGGCTCTCGATCGGGGCGATCCACAGCGAGCGACCATCGGAGGCTCGGGTGGAGGCGCCCTGGTCGGGCGGGTCCAGGTCGACGCAGGCAGCGAGCATCCGGTCGGCGGCACCCTCGACGAGGCGAGCCCAGTCGTGTCCTGATCGTTGCGACACGGGCGGAGCGAGGTCGCAGATGGCCTGCACCACGTCGGCGCGGGTCCAGGTCGAGCTCGTGGCGGTGAGCTGCTCGACGACATCAGCGATCGTCAGGTTCCGCGTCGCGGCCGGCGCCTCACGGCCGGCGGTGATGAGCGAGCGGGTGAGGCGATGGGTGGTCCAGCCCGCGTCGGCTGCTTCCCGACGCCAGCGGGGAGCGAGCTCGGCCGGCGAGAGGTGGGTCTTGTTGGCTCGGCTGTCCTCGGCGGCGCGCCGGGCGAGGGCGGCGCGCTCCCGGCGGGTGGGGTCCCGGCCCTCCCGGTCCCGGAACTCGGCCAGTCCCACGGCGAGGGCGTCGTCGACCTGGGTGGTGCGCTTGGAGAACACGCCGAGCAGCTCGGCGGGGGGCCCAGCGAGCTCGGCCTGGCCATTCGTCACCGGTCCCCAGGCGACGCCGAAGCGGTGCGTGAGCTCGGCGCGCAGCACCGACTGGTAGAGGCCTCCGAGCGCGCGCTGCTTGCGCTTGAGGTAGCGGGCGTCGAGCGCAAGCCATCGGCCGTCGGTGGTCTGTACCTTGGTGGAGATCACGACGTGGGTGTGCAGCTGGGGGTCGTCCTCGCGCGAGGTGGTCTGCCGGAAGGCGGCCATCACCAGGCCGCCGGTGTCGGGGTGTTGGCGGGCGCCGTTCACGCGAACCCGGGTGGTCGACCCGTAGCGCTCGAGGTGCTCGAGCACGGCTCGGACCGCGGTGTCGTGGGCTTCGAGGAGTCGGGGGTCGCCAGTGAGCGCCCACCACACCGACACCGACTTCGGGGCGGAGAACGTGGCGTCGAACCCGGCGACGGCCGGGATCAGCTTCCCCTTGCTGTCGAAGCGATCGACGAGCGCGGAGCCGAGCCGTGTCCCCGTCACGGGGTCATGGCCCGACAGCAGCGCCTCCAGGTCCTCTTGCGTCACCTCCCCGGCGAGGCCGAGGCCGCTGGCCTGGCGGCCCAGCCACACGCCGGGACCTTCGGGGCCGTCATCGGCCAGGTAGCGGGTGTAGTAGCGAGCCGAGGACGCGGCGCCGCTGGCGTGGAGCGTGGTCACCCGCAGCATCGGGGACCTCCCGGCCCGCCCGCGGGCACTTGTCTGTCGTCTTGATCGGTTCGGGGGTGGGATGCGGACGGGAGCATGGTCAGGCGCTGGGCAGGAGGGTGAGCTGGCCGTCGGCGGCGACCGGTGCGGGTCGGCGGCGGGCTGGGGGTGCCGGCCGGGGTGCTCGGTCGAGGAGGTCGTCGAGGTGCAGGCGGTATCGGCCGCTGCGGAAGCGGCCGTCGTCGGTCCGCTGCTGCTCGGCGGCGACGAGGCCGGCGAGGGCCAGCGCGCGCAGGGCTCGGTGGGCGGTGTTCTTGGCCACCCCGAGCTTCGGCGGCGACGAGCCGCACCGATGCGTCGACGCTGCGGCCGTCGTCGGAGCGTTCGATGAGGCACTCGAGGGCGCACCACGGGACCGGCCCGAGGCTGCGGCGCAGCGCGGCAGCGCGGTCGCCGGGCGGGATCGCCAGGGTCACGCTGCCGACGGGCCGAGTTGGCCGTCGACCCAGCGCATGAGCGCGTCGTACGGGATGCGCTTCTGGTTGCCGAACCACACGAACGGGATGCCGGACATGCCGCCCGAGCGCTCCCACTCGACGGTGAGCTCGTAGGTCTTCGAGCGGCCGAGCTGGAGGAGCTTGGCGGCCTGCTCGACGGTGAGGAAGCGAGGAAGCTCCGCCACGGCACACTCCTCCATGTTGTAGAGAACAGCGGAGTGTACTTATCGCGCGGATGTGGTACGGTTGTCAAGCACAACAGCACCGATTGAGGAGGCCGATGGTCCGCCCCCGCAAGCGCACCGCGGAACCACCGCCGCAGGAGTCCGGCATGGACGTCAACGCCGTGGTCTCCTACAACGTCCGAGCGATCCGCGAGCGCCGAGGCATGACCCAGCAACAGGTCGCCGACCGGCTCGCGACCCTGACCGGCCATCAGCTCCCGCAGGCGTCGATCTCGGCAATGGAGCGGGGCTTCGACGGCGAGCGCCGGCGCCGGTTCGATGCCCACGAGCTGTACCTGCTGTCCGTCGTCTTCGACGTGCCGATCACGTACTTCTTCATCCCGCCGCCGGGGACGGGCTTCGCCGAGCTGGCCGACACCCGTCGCCCCGTGGGCGAGCTGTACCGGGCGCTGCTCGGCACCGACGAGCAGCTCGAGGTCGTCGACGCTCGACTCGCCGAGATCAAGATCGAGAACCCCGAAGCGGCCGACGAGATCCTCTCGGCCATCTTCGGGCCCGACGGCGCGGCTCGGAACTGGCACGAGCACTTCCGCACCTGGCGGAAGAAGCGGCTGCGGGAGATCGAGGTCGAGTACGGCGACCAGCTCGACGAGGTCGCCGAGTTCCTTGCCGAGTTCGCCAACAAGATCAAGGTGCTCGGCCCGGCGGGTTACCTGCGCTCGACGTCCCATCGCCCCGGCGAGCCCGTCGACGACGAGGAGCCCCGGGAGTACACGATCGACGATCTTCCGGAGCCGGGGGAGGCGTAGCCATGCGTGGTTCGGTGGTGAAGAAGGGCGACCGCTGGTACGTGAAGGTCGAGCTCGACCCGGACCCTGCCACCGGGCGGCGTCGCCAGAAGTGGCACTCGGGCTACCGGACCAAGCGGGACGCCGAGCGGGCCCGGGTCGACCTGCTGTCCAAGCTCGACCGCGGCGAGTACGTCGAACCGACCCACCAGACCTTCGGGGAGTTCCTCGAAGAGTGGCTGCGGGCGATCGAGCCGACCGTGCGGCCGTCGACGTTCGACTCCTACGCCCGCAACGTCCGCAACCACGTGATCGCCCACGTCGGCAGCACCCGGCTGACCAGAGTCGACGCCGGCACGCTCAACGGGCTCTACGCGCACCTGCTCGCCAACGGTCGCCGGCGGCCGTCTCGTACCGGGACCGGCTACTCCCCCGCCGTGGTGGAGCGCGCGCTCGACCTGCGAGCGTCGGGCCTGACGCTGGCGAAAGCCGCCGAGCAGCTGCGCTCGGAGTTGCCGGAGGCCGACCACATCACGAAGGACACGCTGGCGTCGCTCTTGCGACGCCACTCCGCTGGGGAGGAAGGCGGCGTCGGCACGGCGCTCGACGGCCGGACCGTGAGCTACGTGCACACCATCATCCACCGGGCGCTGAAGGACGCCGTGCGGTGGGGTCGGCTGCCGCGCAACCCGGCCGACGCCGCCGACCCGCCCCGAGGCGGACCGAAGTCCGACGGTGTCCATTCCTGGGACGCGGCGACCCTGCGGGAGTTCCTCGCCACCTCGGCGGCGGACGGCGACCGCCTGCACCCGCTGTGGGTGCTGCTCGCCACCACCGGCATGCGACGAGGTGAAGCCCTCGGGCTCCGCTGGTCGGACGTCGACCTCGACGCCGGCCGGCTCCGTGTCGTGCAGACGATCATCCAGGTGCGCAGCAAGGTCACCATTGGCGAGCCGAAGACCGCTCGAGGCCGCCGGCCGATCGCCCTCGACGCCGGCACCGTCGCCGTGCTTCGCGAGCACCGGAAGCGCTCGATCGAGCAGCGCATGCTCGTCGGCCCCGACTTCGAGGACCGAGGCCTCGTGTTCCACCAGCCCGACGGCTCCTGCCTCAAGCCCGACGCCGTCAGCGCCGCCTTCGTCCGCCGGGTGAAGAAGGCCGGCCTACCGCCGCTGACCCTGAAGGGCCTGCGTCACACGTGGGCCACCTTGGCGCTGGAGCGAGGGATCCACCCGCGGGTCGTGCAGGAGCGGCTCGGCCACTCGACCATCGCCATCACCCTCGGCATCTACAGCCACGTGGCTCCCACCCTCCACGACGAGGCCGCCGAGGTTGTCGCTGCCTTGGTGCTGCGCCCGTAGGCCTGGCGGTGGCCTATACATGAACCGTCGGCGGCCAGGGCCTCCCCGCTCACCATCCCGTCGCTGTCACATCCCGACTGTAGAAACTGTCACAACCATGGACCTGGCCTACGAGGGAACGCACCTGGTCTGCTCGTGGTCTGGATTTGTCGTCAACACTGACGAGCTGGACGAGCTGGCGGACGCAGTATCCGAGCGAGCGCTCGACCTTGCCTTCAGCACTGCGGCGGAGAGCCACCTGCAATCGCTCGCCCAGACATCCTTCGCAGCCGAGTGGATCGGCGCGTTCATCAAGTCGGCAACTCCAACCCACGTCGTTGACTGGCAGGTAGGCGAAGCATTCGCTGAAGCCATCCTCGAGCGCGACCACGGAGTGACGTTCCCGTGGAACACGCGTCGGGATGAGCGGGTTCCGAAGGCGAGTCTTCCTGGAGCAGACCTGGTCGGTCTGGTGTCAACCGAAGATGGTTCGCTGCTCGTCTTCGGAGAGGTGAAGTCATCGAGCGACGGATCGGCTCCCCCGGGAGTGCTCGTGGGCAAGAGCGGGATGATCCAGCAACTCGAGCGAATCCTCGACGACCCCGCGGTGCAGTTGACCCTCATCAAGTGGTTGATTGCGCGGGTGCCGGCCGGCACGCTCGGCGAAGCCTTCAACGAGGCTCTCGGCCACTTCGTCAACTCGGAGGGCGCGGCCGTCAAGCTGATCGGAGCGCTCATCCGCGACAGACCACCGAACGTGGCTGACGTCAGCCATCGAGGGAAGACACTCGGCGAGAAGGCGGGAGCACCCGGTACGGTCGAGCTTCTCGTTTGGTATCTACCACTCGAGATGACCGCGTGGACCAGTTTGGTGGCGGCATGAGTGACGTGTTGCTGTCTGCGCTACGCAGCGACTCCGTGATCGGGGCCACCCGCGATGCCGACCGGCTCGCAACGCTGTTGATCTTCGGTGAGGACGCTGCCCTCGCAGAGCCCGAGTCAGTGACCTTCAGTGCCGGCGCCATCGAACTCGTGGCAGCGCAGCTGGTCCGCGAGGGGGCTGACGGAGCTCTTGACGCCGCTCGGGAAGCCTTCGAGCTCCTGCGTGGACTCCTCACTGACCCGGGACTCTCAGCAAGGCGGCCCGCGACGGACGACCTCCATATGAGACTCCGAGCGGCTTGCTTCGGCGTGCTGGCAGACCTTCCGTCACAGACACGTCAGCTCTTGCGCGATCTGGACTCGAACGAGGTGGATCCATCCTCCTGGGGCGACGTCGCCAGCCAGGGAGCGATGGTCGTGTGGCTCTACCTGTTGCGCAAGGATGGATGGGACGACGTTGACCGCATTCATCGCACGTTGAGGGAGTTGCGGGAGCGTCAGGCGGTTGATGAACCCAGCTTCCTGGCGGCCAGCGGGAGCAACCTCGGCGCAGCGTGGCGGCTGATCGCCGCGTATCACCTCGCTCGAGCAGCAGAGATCGTCGCCGACTTCACTGAGAACGGCTCGGTCGACGGGGCGTTCAACCCCGTAGAGCAGGCTCAGGTGCACTTCGACCGAGCTCGTGACGCCTCGGGCCAGGCGAGCGACGGTGAGGGCGCGTTTCTCTGCGTGCTACTTGAGCTCGCTACACGTCAGATGGTGGCAAACAGCATCTGGACAGCAGCTCGCGGAGCAGGCACACGAGCCCGGACCTTTGTGCAACACCTCGCTTCACGTGCGCGCCCACGGCCGATCCTTGAACTTCTCCCACCTCAGCGCCGCGCTCTGCTCGACGAGGGCCTCGTGGGGACAGGTCGCAGATCGATAGTCGTCTCACTTCCGACCTCGGCGGGAAAGACGCTCATCGCTGAGTTCCGGATCCTCCAAGCGCTCGATCGCTACGACCACGTGCAGGGCTGGGTGGCCTACACCGCGCCGACCCGGGCCCTCGTAAATCAACTCACTTCTCGACTGCGACGTGATCTGGAGCCGCTCGGGGTCAGGGTCGAACGATTCTCCCCTGCGCTTGAGGTCGACTCCATCGAGGCAGAGCTGTTGCAGGGGGCCAGTTCCGACCCGTTCCGGGTTGTCGTTACGACTCCCGAGAAGTTGGATCTTCTTCTTCGTGGCGGATGGACCTCCGAGTTAGGACGTCCGTTGACGCTGGTCATCATCGACGAGGCGCACAACCTCGGGGAGGGAACCCGCGGCCTCCGACTTGAGCTCCTGCTGGCGACTGTCAACCGCGAGTTTCAGGACGCCAGTTTCATGCTGCTGACGCCCTTCGTTCCGAACGCATCAGAGATTGCAAGCTGGCTCGACGATCAGAACAACCAGTCGATCGAACTCGGCCTGGAATGGCTCCCGAATGATCGCATTGTCGGCCTTGTACGCCGCCGGCAAGGCGATCGGCGTGGCGATTCGGTCCTCTTGGCAGAGACCCTCTCGTCATCATCGGCATCGCTGCATGTGGATGAGCCGGTCGTCCTAGACGCAGGCCGGCCGCTAGGACGCACGTTCTCGCAACTCGACTCGCCGGGCTATCTCGCAGCAGCAGCCGCGGAGGCGCTCCAGGAGCGAGGTTCGACGGTGACCCTCGTGCAGCAGCCCGACCACTCATGGTCTCTGGCCCGGGCCCTAGCCGAACGAGCCGTGGAGTCGTCTGACGACGAGTACGTCGGCGCAGTGCAGCAGGTTCTTCGCGCCGAGTACGGACCCGAGTACCCCCTTGTGGAGCTGTTGCGAGCGGGAATTGCCGTTCACCACGCCGGGCTGTCAGATGATGTCCGAGGCATGCTCGAAGCACTAGCCGAGCGCGGACTGCTCAGACACATCGTGGCGACGACCACCCTGGCACAGGGGATCAACTTCCCGATCAGCAACGTGGTCCTCGCTAGCAACCAATACCCGTACGGGGTCAACATGCCACCGGAGGACTTCTGGAACGTCGCGGGGAGGGCCGGCCGCGCTGACCATGGCCAGGCTGGCATTGTCCTGCTGTCTGCACCGACCGACGCTCGGGCTGAGCAACTCCGTGGGTATGTGCAGACAGCCGCCGGAAGTCTCAGCTCGACGCTAGTGACCATGGTCGCCGACGCCATCCGGCAGTACGGCTCACTGGACCTGGCCCGACTCTCGTTCCGAGGCGAGTGGTCAGCCTTCGTCCAGTTCATCACTCACACCTACCGGACGGCGGGGGCGAACGTCTTCGCGAGCCAAGTTGAGCAGGTACTGAGGGGCACTCTCGGCTTCCGGTCGCTCAGGGCCGAGAACCCGGGGTGGGCGGACGCTCTGGTCCAAAGCGTCCGCACGTACACCGCTGATCTTGCTGGCAAGCCGATCTCACTCGTGGACTCGACCGGATTCTCGTGGGAGAGCGTCGAGCGCGACTCTCGCGCGGCTTTCTGAGGCAGGACTCCGAGGCCAGCCCCTCGGTTCGGATCTTTTCGCAGATGGCTCCGAAACGCTTCGTGACGCAATAGGGGTTCTGCTGCAGGTACCAGAGTTGCGTGAGCAGCTGGTCGAACGTTTGGACGCAGCGGAGTCAGGCGGTGACTTCCTCGCGCGAGTTGTCAAGGACTGGGTCGGCGGTAGATCACTTGCCGACATCGCTTCTGAGTACTTCAGCTCCACACCCGACGGGAGCGAACGTGACGCGACCAAGGCGCTCACCCGGTGCTGCCAACGGCTCTTCGGATCGATTCTGCCCTCAGTCT
Source organism: uncultured Microthrixaceae bacterium (assembly GCA_963703565.1). Lineage (GTDB taxonomy): Bacteria > Actinomycetota > Acidimicrobiia > Acidimicrobiales > VFJN01 > CAVPEW01. Next base: position 24,537 of record CAVPEW010000059.1, read on the forward strand.
CCTGGGGACTGTCCGCACTCCAGGCCTTGACCCTCGCTGGCAGTTCCGAGGAAGTTCCGTCAGAGCAGAGGGACTTGGCGTCGTTCGTGTACTACGGCGTCAGCAACCGAGACGCAGTCGCACTTCGTCTGTTCGGTGTGCCACGAGGTGCGGCACAACGCTTGGCCTCTGCGCTGGGTGAGCAGGGGACCTCGACCGACGGCCTTCGCAGTCGCCTCGCCGCGAGTTCTGAGGACATCTGGCAAGGGGCCTTGGGCGACATTGGACCCGCATATTTCAAGGCATGGCGACTCGTCGAAGCTGCGGCCTAGAGACCGACTCGGCTGCATCCACCGAGAGTGGCCGCTGAACTCGGTCGGCGTTGTTGCGAGCGCAACGGTAGAAGTCCGGTAGAAGTCGGCCCTCGGAGCGGCGCCCGCACTTACGCTGACCTGGACGTACTGAGTGGGCGAGGGGGGACTTGAACTGTGAACAGCGCCCTTTCGGATGATGTTGATCCATCCCGAAAAGTGCCGCTGAGCAGGGAGTTCGTGTGTTAGGCGTGCTGAACGGTGTTGCCAAGATCTACCGGATCTCTACCCGTCCGGTAGAGATCCGGTAGAGATCGCCCACCCCTGTGGCGCGCGCCAGCGCCCGAACGAGAGGGCAACCGGAGTAACCGACGTGACCCCCGCTGTGCGGTCAACAGAGGGGCGTGCGGGTCGAGACTCCCCGGCGTCGACCACGAAGGACGGGCCTCAAGGCCAATCCGCGCGGGAGGTCCGCTCGCTACAGGATCTGAAGGACCTCGATGGCGGGGTTGAGCTCGACTGCCATCTCAACCACGACGTCGCGGTGGCAACGGGTGTGGTCCCGCTCGACGCAGAGGACGGCGATGCGCTGCTCAGAAGCGAGAGCGACGACTCGGTCCAGCGCCTCGCCTGCTCCGTTGGACAGGATCGACCGCATCCGGGCTCGGCCGGCTTCAGAATCTCCGCTGCGGAAGGCGTCCCGGTTGTCGGGAGGGTTGCCGAGCGGCTTCTCGTGCACGTAGGTGATGCCCGCGGCGGACAGGGCCTCCTCGAGCTTTCGGCGTGAGAAGCCAGGCCGCCGGCTCACGGGGTTGAGGCGGACGTCGACGAGGACGGTGACCCCGGCAGTGGCGAGCCGTTCGACCAGGGCGTCGAGGGTGAAACCCTCGTAGCCCACGCTGTAGATCCGGCCAGCCACCTGTAGATCGTCGTCTGACCGTCGGGTCCAGGGCAAGGCCGGCTGCGCTGGCATCGGCTTCAGGCGGGGAGGCGGGGCTGGTAGGCCGTCGCCGGCGGCCAGAAGATGCCGAGGACGAGGAAGGAACCCGGGTGCTGCTCCTGGTTGCCTACGAAGAGGGCAGAAGAACGGTTCTCCCACAGTTCCCGCTCGAACTTGTCGCGCAGTAGCTCCTGCCAGTTCGAGCGGTGCCGGACCTTGCGCCACAGGGCGACGGCCTCCCAGTCGACGATGGTCTGCTTGTGGGGCCGCGGGCCGCAATCGGAGTCGGAGCAGAAGTAGCGGTAGCTGAACCTCCACGGCACCACCTCGAAGTCGGGCTTCGCCGTGGTCGGGTCGTCGAAGAGGCTCAGGCGGTTCTTGGCCCCCTCAGCCCGCTTGCGCCACTTGGCGAGCTGCTCGGCGTCGCGCGGCTCGATGACGAGTTCGGGCGCCGATGCCGGACGGACAACGGCGAGCGACGGGACCCCCGGCCCGGAGCCATCGGTGTTGGCTCGGACGAGGTGGCACATCGTGGTCTCGTAGAGCTGCTCGACGAGGGCGCGGCGGTCGGCCCACCCGTTCGCAGTGTCGAGCCGCGCACCGAGCTCGATGGTGCTGCTGCGCGGCGACCACGACTCGGGCCGGCGGTCCGACTTGGGTCGGGCGACGTCGACCTCCAGCTCCTGGTACTTGGCGAACCGTGCATCGTCGGCCAGGTCTCGGAACGGTACGGGGTGGAGGCGAATCCACTCCGGACGGTCGCCGTCGACACGGGCACCGGCCACGCACATGGTCTCGTCCAGCGCCGATGTGAGCACCGGGGCGGCCTTGACCAACACGACCACCTTCACCCGAGTGGCGGGAGGCATCGAGCCCGAACGTAGGCGGCCCGGCGGGCGGACCTGGGGACCGACTCGGCGTTCCTGGTCATCCCTGCTCTCGTCCGGGTCAGCAGCTGATGGCGCACGCGGGGAGTCCCCGCACTGCTCCCCCAGCCGCAGGTCATCCGAGGGGGGTGTTGGCCACTCGAACCCCACCGCACCTGAGCGACTCAGCGGCGTAGGATTACAGACCTGTAGTTCCGGACGGTGAGCCAGATGCCGCGAGCGACTCGACGGGCCGGGACCCGGCGACTGGCGGGGAGCGCCGATCATGAGCGACGACGAGATGGACGACCAGCAGCACGTTCAACTCGCCACCGAGATGTGGGAGCGGTGGAGCGCCGGCGAGGCCAAGTCACAGCTGGAGATCGAGTACTGGGGCAACGCCACCTCGCATGGCAAGGCCTTCACGGCATACGTGAAGAAGTGGATCGGGAGGGCCACCGAGCGAAAATCGACCCAGACCCTCCGCATCGAGCGGTTGGAGGGTCTCCTTCGTTCGCACGGGATCCCCCCGGGGGACGCCGGCGACTTGGAGGAGGAGTACCGCCTCCTGGCCCGATCCCGGGAGAGCGCTCTCGCCGCTGTCCGGATTCACAACGATCCGCTCGCCGGGTTCCGCACGGAGACGTTCATCGTGCTGATGGTCATCGCCTGGAACACCTTGTTCCAGGCGATGCTCGAACGTCGCAACGAGGACTACTACGAGCGGGATGATGACGGTCGCCAGGTCCTCGTCGAGGGGCGTCCCAAGGTTGTCGACACCGGGGAGCTCGCCGCTCGGGCGCTGCCCGGTGACCCGTACCGTGCGCTCCGGGCGAACCTCGATTTCTTCCTCGGCCTCCGGAACCGCATCGCCCATCGGTACATCCCCGCCCTCGACAACGAGATCATCGGTGAGGCCCAGGCGATGCTCCTCACCTTCGAACGAACCCTGACCGACGGGTTCGGGCCCGAAGCGGCCCTCGGAGACAGGCTCGTCGTCCCGCTCCAGCTCAGCGGCTTCCGCAACCCGGCGGGTGTCGACGCGCTACGGGTGGCCCAGGCTCAGCTCCCCACCGATGTGAGCGCCTACCTCGCCGACCACCGGCGGAGCGTGCCCGACGATGTGCTGAACAGTCCCGACTACTGCCTCCAGATCTTCTTCAAGCCGGTCACAGCCAACCGCGAGCGGAGTGCCGACGCTGTAGTTCGGTTCCTGCCGCCGGGCCAGCCCGACGAGGTGCTCCCGCAGCTCGGGGTCGTCACCAAGCGGAGGGTCACTCCCGTCGCCTCGGCCGATCTTCTGCGCCCCACCGAGGTGGTGAACCTTGTGACGGCACGGCTTCCGTTTCGGTTCACCACGGACACGCACACCCGCTGCTGGCGCTACTACCAGGTGCGGCCCGCCGCCGACTCCGGAGAGCCCGAGGCGACCAAGGGCGACTTCTGCCGGTGGGACCGGCTTCACAACGGCTACGGCTACACCCAGGCTTGGGTGGAGAAACTCATCAAGGAACTCAGCGATCCCGGCACCTACCAGAAGGTCGTCGGGTTCCCGCCTGAGCAACGATGAGGGGCAACCGATGCTTGTCGGTCGTCGTCCCCACCAGGCCTGACCCCTTGCGTTCGCAGACTTTCGCCACTACCCGTCGACGTGCTCCCGGGCGACGACGGTGTCATACAGGCCGTAGTGGGTGAGGCCGGGGTGTGAGTCGATGCCGGTGTAGGCGAGGCTGGAGTCCTCGTAGCGGCGGAACGCGAAGACGGCCTGGTTCATCTGTTCGGTGTTGAAGACCTTGAGGCTCACCAGCAGGTGGAAGTCCTCAACGGTGAGGCCGGTGACCGTGAGGAAGAGCTCCGGCTCGAGCTTCGTGATCACGTCCTGCAACGTGTTCTCGCGGAAGTCGGTGAGGTACATGAAGGCGGGGATGCGGGTGGCGAACTTGATGAGCTTCTCCTGCACCAGCTTCCGCTTCGACTTGTACTCCTTCTCCTCGTCGGTGAGCTCCTTCTTCTCCTTCGGGGTCAGGTCGTCGTCCTTCGCCTTGTTCTTGAGCTCCTTGACCTTCTCGCTCTTGTTGATGATCGTCTCGATCACGTTGTCGCCGAGGGCCCGCCAGCCTTCGATCCGCTCGACGGCCGCCATGGCCTCGGGGTTGTTGAGGATCCGGCGCAGGGTGTCGTTGTCGACGTTGACCAGCAGCGCGCTCTCCCACTTGCGGGCGAGCAACGTGGCCGACGTTCCGGCCATGGCGATGTCGAGGATGCCGCCGGCATCGATCTGGGTCATGTGCGAGCCGTCGTAGGCGAGCACGGGGAGGAAGGAGACGAGGTCCTCGACGGCCTCCTCGGGGTTGGGCTCGTTCGGCGACAGCCCGATGCCGTAGTCGGCCAGCTGGCGCAGAGCGCGTGTTGGTGCGAAGTCGAACACGAAGCAGACCGGCTTGAGCACCTCTTCCGTATTCGGATCGTCACCTTCGGGGTTCATGATCGACCAGGGGGACTGGACCCGGAAAGCGGCCTGGAAGTACGTCTCGGGTGACTTGAGGTTGCGGAGCATCAGGATCGACGACCACTGGGGGATCGTCACCCCGGTGGTCAGCTTGCCGCACGACAGCGTGATCGTCTTGGTGTCGAATCCGCTGCCGATCTCCTTGCGTACCGGGGGGAGGGCGTCGAGCCCGATGCCAGCGGCCGACCCGGCGACGGTGAGGACTCGGTAGTCGTGCCAGAACGTGTTCTGCTTCGCGGCGAGCAGGTTCGCCATCGCGTGACACGACGCGACCTTGGGCAGGAACCAGAACGAGTGCTGCAGGTAGGGCAACAGCCGGACATCGGAGTAGGGGAACGGTGGCCGCTGTCCGCCGAGCTTGAGGTTGTCGACGTGGGTTGGCGCGTAGGAACCGCGGATGATGTCGAGCCACTTCTGGACGTCGTTCTTGTGCTTGAACGTCGCGCTCGTCGCGGTGCCGGTGGCGGCGAAGAACTCGTTCAAGTCGAACTCGTCGAACTCACCCCCGCTTGCGATCGCCAGCAGCTCGTCGGGCATCTGGTACGTGAGGAGACGCATTTGCGGCAGCGCGCCGTAGGGGTTCCGGTCGGAGGGGTGGGCTTCGGCGAACTCTTCCTTCGCCCGCTGTTCGTCGGTGTAGGTCCAGTTGAAGATCTGCTCCTCGATGAACTCACCGGTGGCGAGCGCACGGAACGGCGTACCCGACAGGTAGAGATACGCCCGCGTCGTGATCGGAAGGAACTCGGTCTCGTCCTCCGAGAGCTCGCTCAAGTCCTCGTTGACGGTCTCGAGACCGGCGGCGTACTCGAGCTTCGCCTCCTTCTTGGCGACGGCGTCGTCCTCGCCCTCGAACAGCTCCTTGGCCGTGTCGCGCCAGGCACCGAAGTGGTACTCGTCGAACACGACGAGGTCCCAGTTGATGGTATGGAGCCACTCGTTCTTCGCCTTGATGTTCCCCGCAGCATCACGGCCGAGGAGATCCTGGAAGGAACCGAAGAAGACCACAGGTTTGTCGGCGTCGACCTGAGTTGGATCACCACCGGACGAACGCGACAGGTACTGCCACCCGTCGAAGTCGACGTGGGACTCGAGGTCCGTCTTCCATGCGTCCTCGACCGCCGGCTTGAACGTGACGACCAGGACCCGCTTGGCTCCGAGCTTCTTGGCGAGCTGGTATGCGGTGAAGGTCTTCCCGAAGCGCATCTTCGCGTTCCACAGGAAGCGGGGGACGACGTCGGGATCCTCGGCCCAAATCGAGCCGTAGTAGCCGAACGCCTTCTCGACCGCCGCGGCCTGTTCCTGGCGCATCGGGAAGGTGAGGTGATGGGTGCCCGAAAGCCGAAGGCCCTTCTGGAGTTCGGTGACAGCGGTCTTGACGTCGTCGGCTGTGCAGCGCATCCACTCCCTTGACGCGCCGATGACGACGTTCTCGAACCCCTTGTCGATTAGCCGTTGGCGGACCTCGCCGTCCCGGAACAGCGACCCGTCCTCCCGCTCAGCGAGGACGTCGACATGCAGGGTGTAGTCCTGCTGCATCTGCCCCTGGGACTGCTTGATGCGGACGTTCACGTCGTCCTGCGTCGTCTGGCCCACCTTGATGAGCCCGACGTAGGCCGCTGGGGGATCGTTCGGTGTCCACGCATAGATCCGAAGCCGCGCCGAGGGCTTCGGTGCTAGGACCTCCTCGATGGACCTAGCCAACCGCTGGCTCCATCGGCCGGATGATCGACTCGATGAACGCGACCTCCTCATCGGAGATGCCGTACTTCTCGTACAGGTCCCGATCGGTCCACTGGCGATCCCACGACTGCAAGGGAACCCAGCGGTAGGTCGAGTGCGTGGCGTCCTGGGTGATCTTCCGGAGTGACACCAGGAATCTGAAGAACCGGGTGCGGTAGTACGCGTGGAGGCTCTCGGCCTCTGCTGATGAAGTGACGTAGAAGAAGAGGAAGGACTGGGTGCAGACCGACGGGGACGGGGCAACGAGCGCCGGACCGAGTACCAGATCAACGCCAGACCGCTCGCGCTCTCGGCCCGAGCCCACTTTCGGTACGAGCAGCTTCCACGTGTCGACGAGGTGAGCGCTCTTGACGACAGCGCTGCGGTCAATGAAGCCCACGCTCCGCTTCATCGACCGGATGTAGTAGAGCGGCACGTCGCCTGGCCGCTCCTCGGTGTGGAAGCCGTCGAAGTTCGAGGCCCAACCGAACTCCTTGTCGCGAGCGAGGATCGTGTTGACAGAAGGCTCGTCGTGCGCCAACACCTTGCGCAGGATCTCCAGGGCGCGCTGATCTCGAACGAGCACGTCGAACTCGGCCAGTGACCGCTTTGTCGGCCCGAGTACCTCGCCTGCTCTCACCGTGGAGATGCTGCATAGCCCGCTGTGGTTGGCGTCCCAAAGGAAGAAGCACGCTCCACCGTTGATGCCTACGGAAGGGAACACCTCCGCCGCGTTCGGGTAGTCGACGAGCACTCGCATGCGGGTGTCGGAGAGCATCGTCTGGCGAAACTCAGCGAGACCGAGACCACCGGCCATCCAGCGAGAGGGAATCACCATCGTGAGGTAGCGCGGTTCAAGCTTCTTCGCCTGCTCGACGAACAAGTGGTAGATCGGAACATCTCTCGTGCCACCGTCACTGGCCAGTTGGTATGGGGGATTTCCGATGATGACGTCGAACTGCATGTCGTCTCCGAATAGCTCGACGATGCGAGCGTTGATGTCGTCGGTGTGAATGAACGCGTAGGCATGTGATTCAAAGTCGTCGCCTCGGTCGAGACCCTGCTGGCTGGCCCGACAGAACTTGCACCTGCCGTTCTTGAACCTCTCGACCGGGTTGCCGTCCTTGTCAGCCGTCAGCACCCGGTCGGTTCCACCGACCCACGTGTGGTTCATCCGCTCGAACCAGATGTTGCCTTCGGGCGTGTCGAACGACTGAGCGATCGAGTGCGGGCCGTTGGCCCACTTCGAGCAATACACGCTCCGGCGGGCCAGCACGCTCGTGAGGTGCGTGATCGCAATGCCGTAGACCTGCTTGGTGAGGATGTGATTGACCCGTTCCTGGAGATCGGGGATCGCACCCTCGAGGCCAGTGGTCAAGCGGCTGGTGATCTCGCGGAGGAAAACGCCTGACTTGGTGAACGGGTCGAGAAACCGCACCGTCGGGTCGGCCCAGATGTCCGCTCCGCCGTTGTCGGCCGCCCAAGCGTCCGCCACCGCGTCGAGCACCTGGTTGGCTAGGTCGGGGGGCGTGAAGACCTCGTCATTGGAGAGGTTCGCGATGCAGGTCAGGACGTCGGGGTTGCGCCCCCGCAGCGCGAAGCCCGCCTGTGCCTTGGTCACGCCGCCAGCTCGCTCACGGTCATCGACGGGTAGGTCTTCGTCGGTGTGAAGATCTCGTGCTTGCCCAGCTCGGCGAACAGCGTGCCCTCTTGGCTGAACGCTGCGGACTGGGTGAGCACGTCGAGTCGGAAGTCGCGCCGCTGGAACTTGCCCTTGCCCAAGTAGCCCCACTCGGCGAAGACGATCGGCTCATCGAGCGTGGTCCGCATCGTGAGTGCGTCGCCGTGGATCAGGTTCAGGGCAAGCACGTTGGCTGCGGCCCGGTAGAGGTCGTCGGTCTCGCCGAGACGGAGGTACTCGGCGAAGATCGTCAACAGGAGGGCGCGGCATTCGGCGATGTTGTCGCCGAGTAGCTCGATGCCGTAGATGCACATGACGCCGAGCAGCGCGTAGTGCTGCTTCTCGAACTCGGACTTCCCGAACCGCAGCTCGACGGCGGCGAGCTTCCGCCGCAGCACCTGGACCAGGAAGTTGCCGCTTCCGCAGGCGGGCTCGAGGAAGCGGGAGTCGATTCGCTCAGTCTCTTCCTTCACCAGGTCGAGCATCGACTCGACCATCCATGCGGGAGTGAAGACCTCTCCGTGGTCGGCGACGCGTTGCTTCGACTTCACCAGATCCACGGTGGCGAGACTAACGACGCCCTCCTGGCCCTGGGTCACGACAGCATCTCTCCGAGCAACGCAAGGACCTCCAGGTCGGCTTCGGTCAGTGCATCGGTATCTGCGGAGCGTGACAGGCGGCGGAGCCGGGCGTAGGTGTAGCGAAGGTCGTGGCCGGGGGAGAACCACTTGACCAACGTCGACCCGATCCAGGTCGAGAGTTCATCGCCGGTGGCTCGGATCTCGGTTGCGAGGGCAGCAAGGTCCTGCCCGTCGACGAGCCGGGCGAGGTCGTGGATGTCGGAGCCGACCTTGTGCGGGTTGTTGCTGGCCGACCGACGGGGGATGGCGACGGTCTTGAGCAAGATCAGGCCCGCGGTCGATGCGACCGGGACGTTCGCTCGAGCAACCGTGGTGGAGCCACTGGTGACGATGAGCTCAGTGGTTCGAGCTGCCGGGAGGACCGCGCGACGGGCGAGAGCGAAGACCCGCTCTCCGACTTCGGTCGGGAGTGGGAGGCCGTCGGTGTCGGCCATGACGTCGATGTCGACGGGCAGTGCGCCGGCGTTGAAGCGGAGCTTGGTGGCGTCAAGGCGGTCGGCGTCGGGCTGGGCGACGAGTAGCTCGACGAGCTGCGCCTGGTCACGGGCGACGGTGTCGATGTCGTTGGTGAGCCGGTGGACGCGCTCGATGCGGACGTTGACGGCGAAGCCGCCAACGAGCGCCCATGCCGGCTCGTCCGGGAAGCGCGCGAGTGCATCGACGGACGCGGCGATGCGCCCGCCGCCGTCGGCGACGAGCTCGACGTGATCACCAGGCACGGGTCACCTCGGTGGGGTTCCAGCCGTCGAGGATCTCGAGCCCACGCGCCTTGTCCTGTGCGATGTCGAGGGCGACGACGATGTGATTGGCGAGAGGCCAGGGGCCGCGTGCTCCGACGGCCGGGATGGTGCGACGGAGGCAAACGACGCGTACGGGGGCGATGGCGACCGTGCACGCACGGTGATCGCGCTGCGCAGCGTCACCGAGGAAGCGTCGAGCCCGGTCGAGCGCAGCCTGCGAGGGGACGTAGAAGTCGGGTGGATAGTCGCCCCGTGCGACCACCGGCATCCCCCACGCATCGGCTGCAACCGTCTCGGTCAGGGCCCAACCCGGCGTCCCGGCCGGGTCGTCGAGGCCGAGATCCCTGGCGAGCGGGTTGTTCCTCAGCGTCGTGGACGGCGCCGCAAGCAGAGCGAAGCGCCGTGCTCGCCAGACGCTCACCAGCTCGTGGAAGAGGTCGGGGACCAACGGCTCGTTCCGTGAGGTGAGGAGGCCTTCGGTGCGCAGATCAGCCATCGCCTTGGAAACGGCGCTCGGGGCCCGATCGAGGAACGTTGCCACCTCCCGAACACCATGTGGCTGGTCGGGCGTCAACAGGCAGGCGATCGCCACCTCCTTGGCGACTTGGCTGGCGAGGGGCGCATTCGATGCCGCGCTCGGACTCACAGTCGCGACGGTGGCATCGATGACGAGCGGCGGGGCGACGACCCGCAGCGGGCCGCGCCGGTCGAAGTAGTTGATGCCGGCAGCTGCCAGCGTCTCCCGGCCGGCCTCGGCGATGCGGTCGGCGACGAGCACGACCGGTGTCGCTCGGTGACGCCGCCGCCGGGCGAGCTCGATCGCCTCTGCTGCCGTCACCACCGACCGTCCCTCCACGGCCAGGCGCAGGCCGGCGACGTCGATGGTGAGCCCGCCCCCGTCGTCG
>CAVPEW010000060.1:0-9832 GCA_963703565.1 uncultured Microthrixaceae bacterium
CTCTTCCGGGCCGTTCTCAACCCGGCGGGGCTCAGCGGGTCGATGGGTCGCGTCGCCTCCGCCGGCGACAACGCGGCAATGGAGTCGTTCTTCGCGCTCCTGTAACGCAACGTCCTCGATCAGCGCCGCTGGCGGACCCGCGGCGAGCTCGCCTACGCCATCTCGTTCTGGATCGAGCACCGCTACAACCGCCGCCGACGGCAACGCGCTCTCGGCAAGCTCACCCCCGTCGAGTTCGAGCTCGCCTTGACCCCCGCCGAGGCTCACGTCGCGGCATGATCAGTCACAACCACCGTCAACCGAACCTGCAGCAATCCCGCCGTAGCACTGGTCGCGGCGTCGCGGCTATGATGAGCTTGCAGGTCGTCGGCGTCTCGGATGTTGGCAGGCTGCGGAGAGTTGTGTGGCTGCAATGGATCGAACTCCTCTGCGTCGCAGGGATGCTGACCGATCGAGGAGACTCGGCCTGATCCCGGTACTGGCGGGGACGGCGTTGTTGTTGCTCGCGGGCTCCGCAGCGCTGGTCGGACCCGAGTTGGTGTCGGCCGCACGTGACGCTGAGCAGACCAGCCGAGACGACGCCGCCTTGGCACAGGTCATCGAGTTGCGTACCGCGGTGGCTGACTGGCAGGTCTTCTTCGAACCACACACCGACCAAGCAGATCGGTTGGACGCGACGGCGTTGACCGAAGGTACGGTGCTCGCGGAGACGGTGATCGACGATGCGGCGGCCGCGGTCGACGGGTTGGTCGCGGTGGGCCTCACCGCCCGCTCCGGCGAGCTGGCGAGCGCCGCCGGGGCCTTCACCGACGCTCTCGAAGCGGTCGTTGCGGTTGCCGACGCCCCGGTGTTTGCCGAGGCTGCCCCGGTGTTCGCCGCCGAAGACGCCGCCTACCGGCAGCTGCGGGACGTGACCGGGGCGGCCGGGGCCGAGTTGCAGGCTCGGCGCGGGGCCGGCCTGGAGCAGGCTGTTGGGCATATCGACAACGCCCGCACGAGGGGCCTGGTCGTCGTGTCGGTCACCGCGTTGTTGATCGTGGTCGGCGCGGTGATGTTCGGGACACGGGCCCGGCGCGAGGCGCGCGCCGTCCGGGGGGCCGTGAAACGGGAACGGTTCGAGAGGTCGCTGCAGGCCGGATTGGAGATGGCCAGGACCGAAACCGCCGTCTACGGGATTCTCAACCGGGCCTTGCACGATTCGGTCCCTGATCTCCAGGTCGAGTTGCTGGTCGCCGATTCCAGTCGCGCGCACTTTCACCGGGGCCTGCACACCAGCGTCGGCGGAGCGGAGGAACGCAGCGGGTGTGGGGTGGTCTCGCCGACCGAGTGCCCGGCCGCAGTGCGGGGCGACACGATCGTGTTCGAGACCAGCACCGCGATCGACGCCTGCCCGTACCTCCAGGACCGTGCCTCGGGGTCGTGTTCGGCTGCCTGTGTCCCGGTCAACATCACCGGCAAGTCCATCGGGGTGTTGCATGCCACCGGGCCCGACCACGAACCACCCGACGACATCGCCGTCGGCTACCTCGAAACCACGACCCGCCGGGCGGCTGACCGGATCACCTTGTTACGTGCCTTCGCCAAGTCCGAGACTCAGGCGAGCACCGACCCGCTCACCGGGCTGGTGAACCGTCGCAGCCTCGAGAACCAGGTACGCGACCTCCAACTCGACGGCATCGCCTACGCCGTCGCCTACGCCGACCTCGACCACTTCAAAGCTCTCAACGACACCCACGGCCACGAAGCCGGCGACCAGGCCTTGCGTCTGTTCTCCCGGGTCGTACGAGACTCCATACGACCCAACGACATCGCCGGCCGCTACGGCGGCGAAGAGTTCGTCATCGTTCTGCCCGACTGCGATACCGAGACCGCGACCAGCGTGCTCGAACGGGTCCGAGAGGCCCTCGCCCTCGCCCTCGCCACCGGACGCTCCCCTGCTTTCACGGTCAGCTTCGGTCTCGCCGCGTCGACCGACGCCGACACCTTCGACGACATCGTCACGGTCGCCGACCACGCCCTGCTCGCCGCCAAGACCGCCGGCCGCAACCGTGTCATCGTCGCCCCCCACCCCACTGAACAACCCGTCCCGCCGCCGGTCCCCACCCCATGACCACCGTCGCGCCTCGGGGCACACAACCGCGCACAGACCCGACCGCGGCGAGCTCTGGGGGTGGGTCCGAGACAGCCGTGAGCGGCGCGGGAGTGGCGGGCGTCAGGGGGGTTGTGGCGATGAGTGCGCTGATCGTCGACGGCGTTCCTGGCCGAAGGCGGGTCCTCGGCGGCCTCCTGCGCGATCGAGGCATCGAGGTGTCAACTGCAGGATCGGTGGCCGCTGCCAGCGGGCAGGTCGCTCGTCGGCTCTTCGACGCGGTGATCGTCGACCTGATGCTTCCCGACGGATCGGGCCTCGACGTGGTCGACACGCTCAGAGGTTCTGGATCGAGAGCCCATGTCATCGTCATCAGTGACTCCACCGCCGATGCTGACCGGGTCGCAGCGTTGCGCCGTGGTGCCGACGACTACGTGGTGAGACCGTTCCCGTTGCGGCAGCTCGCGGAGCGTGTCCTGGCGGCCAGGAGGCTGGTCGACGCCGCCGACGACACCCACCTGCACATCGGCGCCGTCGTGGTCGACGTGCAGGCTCGAGAGGCACGAATCATCGAGGATCGACGACTCGATCTCACCACCAAGGAACTCGACCTCCTCGCCTACCTGGCCGCGCGTCCGGGCCACACGTTCAGCAAGGCCGAGCTCCTCCGGTCGGTGTGGCGCACGGACCCTCGAGCCGGGCCGACGACGGTCGCTGACCACATCCGCCGCCTTCGGAGCAAGATCGAAGACGACCCCTCCCATCCGCGCATTCTCCGAACCGTTCGCAATACCGGCTACCGGTTGGACCAGCCCGACCACGACCGTCCTCCCGGCGGCCGCCCACCAGGTTCGACCGCGAGTTCGCTCGTTCACGTCCAGGGCCGAATCGTGGAAGCCGACCAGGCCACCGCCAACCTCCTCGGCTTCGACACGGCTGCCGAACTCGTCGGTCGCCAGATCTTCGAGTTCGCGTCGTCGGGCGACATGGAACCCACCCGGCGGCGCATGGCGACCCGCCGGTCCGAACTCCGGCCACGCACACAGCTGATCGACCTGGAACACGCCGATGGCAGGCAGGTCTCGGTCGAGGTCGCAGCGGAACCGTTCGTCTGGAATGGCAACAGCGCAGAACGGCTCCGGTTCACCCACATACCTGATGTGTCGGCTCGGCTGCGACGTCTCGTCACCGGCGTGCTCAGCGAGGTGACCGACGCGGTGATCATCACCGACCTCCACTTCCACCTACGCAGCTGGAACAGGGCTGCCGAGCGGCTCTACGGCTGGCGGGAGAACGAAGTGGTCGGACGCCACATGCTCGACGTCGTGCACCACGGCGGCAATGACGGCGAACTGTCCCCGCCATGGGACGACGTCGAAGCCAAGGGCCAATGGCGGGGCCAGAGCCAACACATCACAAGAGACGGATCGACGATCGAGGTCCTCACCTCCACGACATTGGTCCGAGACGACGACGACAGCCCGGTGCTCATCGTGTCGGTCAATCGTCCCGTTCCCCCCGAGACGACCATCCGCCATCGCCAGGAGATCTTCGACGACGACGAGATCCAGCTCGCACTGGCAAACGACCAGTTCGAAGTGCACTACCAACCCGTGGTCCGTCTGGCCGACGACGCCGTGGTCTCCATGGAAGCGCTGGTCCGCTGGAACCACCCCACACGCGGGGTTCTGGCACCGAACAGCTTCATGGTGGCCGCGGAACGCAGCGGAGCGATCGTCGAGCTGGGCGGCATCGTCCTCGAGAAGGCCTGCGCACAGACCATCGAATGGCAACGGGCCGGTCACGACATCGACGTTGCCGTCAACGTGTCCGGCCGCCAGCTCTCCGACCCCGGCCTGGTCGAGCGGATCACCGCCACCCTGGCCTCAACAGGGCTCGAAGCCGAACACCTGTGGCTCGAAATGACCGAGACTTCCCTCGTCGAGGAGGTCGACCGGGCCGGCGAAGTGCTCTACCGCCTCGCCGATCTCGGCGTGGGAATCTCGATCGACGACTTCGGTACCGGCTGGGCCAGCCTCACCTACCTGCGGAACTTCCCCGTCCATGCCCTCAAGATCGACCGCAGCTTCGTTGCCGGCGTCGGTCACAACGTCAACGACACCGCCATCGTCCGATCGATCCTCGCCCTCGGCGCCGACCTCGACATCTTCGTGATCGCCGAGGGAATCGAGACCGTGGCCCAGCAGAAGGCGTTGCAGGAGATGGGATGCACCATCGGCCAGGGATACCTCTACGGGTACCCGGCCCCGCCCAGCACCGCGGCGATCGGCGAGCCGCAACCGCAACGCCCGACGTTGACGACGTTCGCGGCGCGTCCAAATGGTCCACACTCCCGACAAATCCCAAGCCAGCCGAGTCTCGACCCCCTCCGTCACCTCTCGTCCGCGGAGATCGTGGCTGCGGAGGCGCAACGTGCCACCAACTCGTCGTAGCACCACCTTGGCCGAAGCACCTTGACGCGCCGGGAGACCGGGATCGACGTGCCACCCCAATCCACCCTCCCGCCGCTGCCTCGCCCGCACCGAGCTGGCGCTCTATCGCATACCGACGTCACCGGATGGGCATCGCCCGGAATGTGCCGGTAGGGGCGCAGCCCCTGGTCAGACAGCCGGGTGACCGTCGCCGCGAATCTCGGGGAGTCCTGCAGGGTTCCCAACCCGAGGTGAACGACATCAGAGGGAGCGGGGGTCGCAGCGGTGGCTGTCGGCCCCCGAGCCGGGGAGTCGGTCACATTGCCCATGGCTCTCGTCCACTGTTGGAGGCGGCGGAAGAACCCCCCTCCAACACAGCTGCAGGGACATCGTGACGTCACCCTGCTCGGCGGATCTGCAGCTCCTGCGACCGGACGTCGAGAGCCCGACGGGCTCTCGACGTGTGTGGACCTCGGCGCGGTGTCCCCCCTACGACACGACCTGCTGCTCGCGGCCGGGGACGGCCGATCTGGAGGAGGGTCACCACCGCCAGCGGGTGGCGGCGGTGCTGAACTCATCCTCGCGCTCGATGATGCCGAAGGCTCGTTCCGGAGTTAGCTCGAACACCGCATGCCCGCGCAGGAACGCCTCCATCTCGGCGTGCGCCGCAGCGTCCTCGGCGCTGCCCCCGGGGCCGGGCCAGTACTTGGCCAGGTAGGCCGACACGATCTCGTCCAGGTCGGCAGCGTCGCTGCTCGGGTCGACGAGCCGGGCGCGACCCTCGACCGAGACGCACTCGACCGTGTCGTCGACGGTCACCGTGCACTGCGGGTTCTCCGCCAGGTTGCGCGCCTTGCGGGCCCGCGGCGAGCAGGAGAACCCGAACCGGTCCGTCGTGGTCAGCCAGACGCCCCACACCGGCATCGCGTGCGGGCGAGCAGAGGCCGAGGCCGTCACCACCCAGTAGTTGCGGTTCGCGACCAGGCGCTCCTGGGCCCAGGCCCACGGCAGGGTGCCGGGGAGATCAGCGGGCACGTCGTAGTCGGACATGTCGGGACGTTCGACGGCCGGCACGGAACGACCCTACGACGGGCGCCGCCGGTACCGTGCGCTCCATGTCCGACGGTCGGTTGCCGACGATGTTCCTGCCACACGGTGGCGGACCGTGCTTCTTCATGGACTGGACCATGGGTCCGCGCGACACCTGGGACCGCCTCGCCGAGTTCCTCGGCACCGTGGGAGACCGGCTGCCCTACGGAGTCGACCGGATCGTGGTCGTGTCGGGCCACCACGAGGGAGATCGGATCGAGATCACCTCGGCGGCGCACCCGGAGCTGCTCTTCGACTACTACGGCTTCCCCGAGCACACCTACCGCCTGCGCTACCCCGCCCCGGGATCCCCCGAGCTGGCGGCGCACATAGCCGACCTGCTCGACGGCGCCGGGATCGCCAACCGCCTCGACGCGGAGCGCGGCCTCGACCACGGCGTGTTCGTGCCGTTCCTCCTGGCCTTCCCCGACGCCGACCGACCTGTGGTGCAAGTCTCTCTGCGCCACGACCTCGACGCCGCCTTCCACCTCGAGCTCGGGCGGGCCCTGGCACCCCTGCGCGACGAGAAGGTGCTCGTGGTGGGCAGCGGGATGAGCTACCACAACATGAGCGCCTTCGGGTCCCAGCGAGCCCGTCCCGACTCCGAGGCGTTCGACTCGTGGCTCGCCGCCGCGTGCACCGGCCCCGGTGAAGGCCGCTCGAGCGCTCTGAGCCGGTGGGTGGCGGCTCCGTCGGCGCGCGCCGCGCACCCGCGCGAGGAGCACCTGCTGCCCCTGCTGGTCGCCGCCGGCGCAGCAGGCGACGAGCCCGGTGAGAGGATCTTCACCGACGTGGTGATGGGGGCGCGCATCTCTGGCTTCTCGTTCGGGGAACCCCTGCACGGTGGCGGCCCCGAAGGCAGGCCGTGACCGGCGCCGAGCCTCCGGGCCCGGTCCGCCTGCACGTCCTGCTCCACGGATACGGCGCGACGCCCGCCGACCTGGCCGCGATCGCCCCGGCGGTGGATCCCGACCACCGCTTCGTCACGGTCGCACCCCGGGCCCCGCTGCCCGCAGGCAGCGGCGCCAGCTGGTACGACTTCGACGCCGACTGGCGGGCCGAACCCGGCTCGTTTCGTGCCGGCCTGTCCGGAGTCGAAGCCGAGCTCGACCGGGCGTGCGTCCGCGGCGGCGCCAGCCGCAGCGACGTGGTGATCGGCGGGTTCTCACAGGGCGCGGGCATGGCGGCCTGGCTCGCGTTCGCGTCGAGCGTGCCGCCCGCCGGCCTGTGGTGTTGCGGGACCATCGTCGAGGTCGACGGCCGGCCCCTGGATCTGACTCGGGCGGCGGGCACCCGGGTGCTCCTGCTGGCAGGTCGCAGCGACCCCAACGTCCCCCTCGAGCGCAGCAGAGCCCAGGTCGAGCGCCTCCGAGCCGCCGGCGCCGAGGTCCGCTACGGCGAGCACGAGGGCGGCCACGGTCTCAGCGCCCCCATGCTCCGAGACCTGCGGGAGTGGCTGGCCGGGTTCTGACGCGGGGGCCTGGCACCCGGGCCGGCCAAGGCGCGCTAGACCGCCCGGCGCGCTCGCCTCACTCGGCCTTGGTGGCGACGCCTTCGAACATGTGCCCGAACGCCTTGGGCCCGCCCATCTCGAAGGTATCGAGCCGGGTCATCTCGAGCCCCGAACCGCGGATCAGGTCGGCGATCGGCCGGTTGAGGTGACATCCGCCGGCCAGCCTGCGCTGGATGGGGGTGAGGCGGTCCTGCCAGCGGGCCACGCGGGGGTCGGGTGAGCGGCCGTGCTCGACGAAGTGCAAGGTGCCCCCCGGGCGCAGCACTCGATGGACCTCGGCCAGCGCGGCGGTCACGTCGGGGATGGTGCACAGCGTCCAGGTGACCAGGGCGTGATCGACGCTGCGGTCGTCGAGGCCGAGCTGGGCACCGTCGAGGCCGACGAAGTCCACCGGCATCGGTGCGGCCGCGACCCGCTCTCGCGCCATGCGCCAGCCTCCGGGGGACGGCTCCACGGCCAGCATCCGGCGAACGGCGGGCGGGCAGTGCTCGAGGTTGCGTCCCGATCCGAAGCCAACTTCGAGCACGTCACCGCCGAGTCCGGCTGCAACTCGGGCTCGGACCCGGCGGAACTGCCGACCGCCCAGCGCCACTTCGATCAGGTGGGGTAGGACCCGGTCCTCGTAGAAGCCCATCTCACCAGTCTCGCGGTCGAGGAGAGCCGAGCGGATTCGCGGCCGACCCGGGAGCTGGTGGATCATGGCCCGATGGGAGCAAGGGTGGATGGCGCGCCGGCCCGCTTCGATGCCGACCTGCTGGCACGGGTCGGCGAGCAGGTGGTCGGGCGCTCGGCGCAGGTCGAGGTCGTGGTGGCCGCGCTGGCCGCCGGACGCCACGTCCTGCTCGAGGGCCCTCCCGGTACCGGGAAGTCGACGCTGCTGCGCAGCATCGCGGTCGCCGCCGGACTCGGCTTCGAGTTCGTCGAGGGCAACGCCGAGCTCACCCCCGCCCGCCTCGTGGGCCACTTCGACCCAGCGCTCGTGCTCAGCGAGGGCTACCGGCCCGAGATCTTCGTCGAGGGTCCGCTCGTCGCGGCGCTGCGCGGGGGCTCGCTGCTCTACGTCGAAGAGCTCAACCGCGTCCCCGAAGAGACTCTCAACACCCTCATCACGGTGATGGCCGAGCGCGAGCTGCACGTACCTCGCCTAGGGCGGGTCGAGGCGGCTCCGGGCTTCGCGCTCGTGGCTGCCATGAACCCCTTCGACGCTGTGGGCACGGCTCGGATCTCCTCGGCCGTCTACGACCGAACCTGCCGGGTTGCGCTCGACTACCAGGACGCCGACGACGAGCTGCGCATCGCCACGGCAGTGGCCGGAACCGACCGCTCGCAGTGGAGCGAGCGGGTGGTGGAGGTGGTCCGCCGCACCAGAGCCCACCCCGACCTGCGCACGGGCTCGTCGGTGCGCGGCGCGATCGACCTGCTCGCGGTCGCCCGGTCGCTCGCCGGCCTGCGCGGCACACCCCCCGATGAGCTGTCGGTCACCAGGGCCGCGGCACGCGCCGCGCTCACAGGCCGGATCAGGGTGCGCGACGGATCGGGACGAACCGCCGAGGCGATCGTCGACGAGCTGGTCGACGCGGTCTTCGCCCAGCCCGACGCCGACGCGGAACCGGGGGGAGGCTCCGGCCAGGGGGGAGCACCGGCCCCGGACCCGCTCCCGGTCCGGGGCTGAGCGACGAGGAGGAGGCCGCGCAGGCCGGGATCGGCTCGCAGCGCCGCGAGCGCACGACGCGACGCGAGCTTGGCCGCCGCCACCGGCGCTTCGAAGAGGTGTCGCCCGACGCGGGCTCCCTCGACACCTCGCTGGTCGACCAGCTCTGCCGCGACGAGCCCGACGAGACGGCAGCGCTGCTCGCAGATCTCACCGGTGCGATGGACGAGAGGTTGCGAGAACTGGCCCGCTCGCTGGCCCGCAGCCTCGTGCTCGACCTGGCCGCGCCGGCGCGACCCGGCGGCGCGGCCAACGCGCTGCGGTTGCGCACCACCCGCCTGCCCGAGGTCGGGGGCGACCTCGATGTGGACGAGAGCCTCGACGCCCTCGCCGAGGCACGTGCCGCCCGCCGGTCGGCTCGGGTCGAGGAGCTGCGAGGGAGCTCCTGGGTTCGTTCGTCGACCGCGCTGTGCCTGCTCGTGGACCGCAGCGGGTCGATGGGCGGGGACCGTTTGGTGACGGCCGCGGTCGCCGCTTCGGCCGTCGGGATGCGGGCCCCCGAGGACCACAGCGTCGTCGCCTTCGGCGCCGAACCCCTCGTGCTGCGCGCCCAACGCTCGCAGCGCCCGACCGAGGCCGTCAGCGATGATCTGCTGGGTCTGAGAGGGCACGGGGTGACCGATCTGGCTGCCGCCCTGCGCTGTGGCGCGCAACAGCTCGCCCGGTCCTCGGCGCGGCGCAAGATCCTGCTCGTGCTGTCGGACTGCCGCGCGACCGAGGGCGGCGATCCGCTCGAGGCGCTCGACGGGCTCGACGAGCTGGCTGTGCTGGCCCCGGCGGGAGACGTTGCCGACGCCGAGCGCCTCGTCGCCGCGGTCGGCGGCACGGTCGCGCCAGTCGCGGGACCCTCCGACGTCGCCGCGGCGCTGGCCGACGCGCTCGGTCGGTAGGCCCCCCGTCGCTCGCCGCGTCCCCGCCCGGTGGCTCGGTGTGAACAGCGCGGGTGGATCCGGGTGACAATGGGGCGACGGTCGCCCGCCGGTCAGACGGTGGGCCCG
>CAVPEW010000061.1:0-8241 GCA_963703565.1 uncultured Microthrixaceae bacterium
CTCCGACGACGTTGACCCGACTCGATCCACCGTGTGGCTCCGCGAGAAGAATGACAGCGAGCGCGAGCAGCCGACCTCGCCCAGCCTCATCGCCGCCTTGACGGCCTTCGCCGCCGAGCGGCACGCGATGCGAGGGCACAGTGTTCCGGACGAGCAACGGCGCGCCACTGTCGCCGCGTCGCTACGACACGCTGTTTGCCCGCGCTCGCCCTGCCCTGCCCTGCCCTGCCCTGCCCTGGGCTGACCGCATCCCGGTGGCCGCCCATGTTCTGCGCCACTCAGCGATCACCGCGATCGCTCGCATCGGTGGGTACCCGGTCGCGCAAGCCTTCGCAGGACACTCCCCGCCGGGCGTGACCGGTCGGTACATCCACGCTGGTCCCGCCGAGGTCGCCGCAGCAGTCGCGGTGCTCACAGGCGAGCCACACCCTCTCGCGTCGAACGACGAAGCGCGATCTCGGTGCCAGCGGCGCTGATCTCGAAGTACGGGAGCCCGGTCGGTTCGTCGTCGATCTCGCGTCAGCGGCCCACGAAGATGAGGAACGCCACCAGGCCCTCGATGACTGTGACGCTGCCCCCGACCAGCCAGACGTCAGCGCGCATCTGCCGCCCGCCGTCAGACCGATAGAGCAGCGACGGCTCGGTCTGGAGGTCTGCTCCCCGGTCTCCTGAGGGTTGGAGATGCCACCCCGCCACCAGGGCGGCGACGCCGAACGCGAGCACGAACAATGGCGCCGAGATGACGTCCGAATTGGTCTCCAGCAGTCCGATCCAACCGAACGCCACGATGGTCGCCATGGCGAGCGCGAAGCGTCCGACCCAGCATCGGGCGAGCCTCGAACCAGCAGCGGCGACCGGGCGCATCCGACGATGGTGCTCTAGCCGGCGCGATCAGGCGGCGGATCGGCTCTCGGCGAGGCGACCGAGCCGGTTGAGGTGGTTGTCGGTCGGGAGCCGCCGAGAGATCTGTTCGGGGCTGCAGCCCTGCACCCACCGACGATCTCCTCGATGCGGCTTGTTGCGCCCGGACCACGCCGGGCCGGCCGGACTGACGGGCCGACCAGCGCTGTCTCGGACGTCACCGACGAGCCGGTCCTGCACGTAAGCACGAAGCGTCTCGTTCGTGGTCAGCTTCGCTGGCTTCGGGCGCCGAGCCCGGCGCTCGGCATGCCACTGCGCGAGCGACGCCCGATACTCGAGCCGGAACGTCCGTGTCGACGCGTTGCGCCGCAGCTCGCGCGAGACCGTCGAGGGCGATCGGCCGAGCCGACGATCCGGTTGGAGAACACGTCCTTGATCGCGCAGCAGTAGAGCTTCCCCTCCGCGGTGGGGTGCTCGGTGATGTCGGTCAGCGAGACCGCATCGGGCCTCGCCGCGGTGAAGTTCCGCTGCACGAGATCATCGTGGACCGCGGGGCCGCGACGCTTCCCGGACCGACCCTTCTTCACCGTGGTCGACCACAGCCGCTGCTGCTGGCACAGCCGCCACACCCGCCGCTCACCAGCCCGATGGCCGGCCTGCTCGAGCTCATCAGCCAGGAACCGATATCCCACTTGTAGAACGCCTGGGTCGAGAAGCCGAGCACCCCGCAGGTCAACCGCACCGGGATGCCCTCGGCGGCCAGCTCCTGGACCAGCGGGTAGGTCATTTTGGGAGCTGGTCCTTGGCGCAGTACGCCGCGGCACGGCGGAGGATCTCGTTCTCCATCTCCAACCGGCGCTTCTCGCGCCGCAGCTGCACCAACTCGGACTGCTCCGCGGTGCTCAGGCCATCGCGTAGGCCGTCGTCGACGTCAGCCTGACGCATCCAGCGGCGCACCGACTCGACCGAGACATCGAAGTCGGCGGCAACCTCGTTGACGGCCAGGTCACCCCGCCCCGCGACTCGCACCACGTCACGCTTGAACTCCGGAGGGAACTTCTTGGGCATCGGGACATCCTTCCCGCCCGACCACGTCGGGCGTAAGAGATGTCAACCGAACCTGCAGCAATCCCGTCCGTGTTGGTTTGCATCGCGTAGCCGGCGATCGGGGCCAGTCGCACTCTGGTTGTACTCGGAGGCGACTCGGATCCCCTCTTGCACCTGACGCGACGTGAGGTCGTACGGTCGCCGCATGGGTGAACGAAAGATCGGTGAGCTGGCACGGGCGAGCGGCCTGACTGTCCGAGCGCTGCACCACTACGAGGAGATCGGCCTGCTGGCTCCGGAGCGTGACGGCGGCGGACACCGCGTGTATGCCGACGCTGACGTCGACCGGCTCTACCGGATCACCCAGCTGCGCCGCATCGGGCTCTCCCTCGGAGAGATCCGCCGCGCCCTTGATGAAGGCACGCCGCAGCTTGGTGACGTGATGCGCAACCAGCTGAGAGAGCTCGACCGCCGGCTCGAGGCCACGAGCCGGCTCCGGAGCCGCCTGCTGGCCGTCCTCGCGTCCGCGCATCCCGACACCGACGACCTGCTCGAGGCTCCTGGAGGAAGCAACCATGCTGGAAACGACGCTCCAACGCCGGATCGGGATCCTGGTCTACGAGGACCTCGAGAACGCCTTCGCGTACCTCTCCGACGTCTTCGGCCTCGGGCCGGGCGAGATCACCCGCACACCCGAAGGTCATGTCGTTCACGCGGAGATCGAGGCCGGCGACGGGATCCTGTGGCTCCACCCCCAAGCACCCGAGTTCGGCCTCGCATCGCCCAAGCACACCGGCGTCACGACGGCGATGATCGCGGTGATCGTCGACGACGTCGATGCCCACTTCCGGCACGCATCGTCCAAGGGCGCCGACATCGTCTACGAGCCGGTAGATCAGCCGTACGGATACCGCGAATACGGAGGCTCGCGACAGCGAAGGCGGTCTCTGGTCGTTCATGAAGCCGCTGGGATCAGCCACGACCTGACCCCGGGACCCCACCATGCCGTCTGGCGCACCAGGTCGGCAGCCGGAACTGTCGATCCCTTCACGGTCGCAAGAGGCAGCGTCGCTGCTCGGAACTGCTCAGCGCGAGCGAAGATGCGTCGGTGACAATCACTGGATCCGTCATCGCGTGAACATCCCCGAGAGCGCGACGACCTGATGGGCACAGACCCACCCATGAAGAACGGGATGTATGGCCTCCAACGTGAAGCTCGCGTCGATCTCCATGGACTGCGCCGAGCCCACGGCCCTCGCCGCGTTCTACGCGGCCCTGCTGGGAGAACCGGTCGCCTACGACGCCGACGGATTCGCCGCTGTCCGCACCGGGATCGGGTGGCTGACGATGCAGCGAGTGGACGACTAGAGGCCGCCTCGCTGGCCGGAGCCCGACGCGCCGAAGCAGGGCCACCTGGATCTTGCCGTCGACGACCTGGACGTCGCCGACGCACACGCCGTGTCGATCGGGGCCACCCGGGCGCCGGTCCAGCCCCAGCCGCAACGCTGGCGGGTGCTGATCGACCCGCCGGCCATCCGTTCTGGTTGACCACCATGATCCCGGAGTGACCGAACCCGTCACGGGACTCGTATCGAGGCCTGTCGCCGGCGCAGCGGCCGTTCGATCAATCGATGGTCGACACCCCGACGCGTGTCGCGATCCCCGGATACCGAACCACCAGTCCCGACCGGTCGTACGCGAGGCGCGCGCTGAAGTCGAACCTTGGTGCCTCGTAATCGAACACGATCTCGTCGGAGTCCGAGATCGCCTGCCGGTAGCTCTGCTCGAGACGCTCGACGCCGAGGTCGTAGGCGCGAACGTAGACGGCGGGCGTCTCATGTACGGCTCGGCTCGGGAGCGGTAGCCGATGGATCGGCAGCGTGTTGGTACACGCCGAGGATTCGAGGTCGACGTCAACACATCCGTCGAGGGTCGGGTCGTGCTCGCCATCGACAGCCCACCGGCCGGGTCCGACGCTTCGTAACGTCCGCCTCGTGCTACCTCCGTCGCTCATACCCGAGACCATCGCCGACACCGTCCTCCAGTTCCGATCCACGGTGATCGCATAGCGAACGGTCCACGACCGACCGGCTTCGACGGCGACCGTGGCGCCCTCGAGACGCCATCCCCTACGTGTCCGGTGGGCGAAGAACACCTCGAGTCCGTCGCGCGGCCCGTGGTGGCGCCATGCGGCAGTCGGCGGCAACTCATCGAACACGTCGGTCCCCCCAACAGCGTGGGTCGCCTCCGGTGAAGGTGCTCCCAACGCTCAGACGGCGCACTCGTTCAGGCGCGAGGGGCTTCTTGATGCGCAAGCTTGTGGCGTGCGTCAACCGGGTTCGATCCGGGCCCGGGCTCGAGGTACCGATCGCGGTCGTCGCCACGGGGTCGAGTGTCGCGCCGCTCGGCGCCTCTCCCGCTCGCGAGATCCGCGGGCTACGGCCGTTCCTTCACGCCGGCCTTCAACAGGCGGACGACCTCCGCGATGCGCTGGGCTCGCAGGTCGGGGCGCCGCTTCGTGCCGTCGATCCAACGCAGGTAGTCATCTCGGTAGAACTGGGCGAGGCCATCGACGAACGCCCCCGCGGCCGGCTCGGCCTCCGAGCCGCGCTCGTACGTGCCGTTGTGGGCGGTCGAAAGGGCTTTGCCGGCGCGCGCTGTGCGTGCCGGCCGACGGCTCTGCGGGCGGGGGACAGCTGGCGCTTGGCGGCGGATCTACCATCGGCTTCGTGGTCCTCCAACCGACTGCGAGCTCTAGTACGGCGGCCGAAGGAGCTTGAGCGCAGGGTCAGGGGTCGGGCGTTGAGCGTGAGGGTCGGGCGCGTTGCGGTGCTTCGCTTCCGGCTGTATCACCACGGCCTGTTGGGTGAGCGGGCGCCTCGGGGTGATCTTGGCGTTGCACCGCTCGGGCTGCCTGACGTCGACCACGGCGGTGCCGCAGCGGCGCTCGCGGTGCGGGCTGACCTCGGCGACGAGACCCTGGCCGAGGTAGTGCAGGACGGACGGTTGGTGCCCACCTACGGGGCCCGGGCCGCGGGTGCCCTGGCCAGGCCTGACGACGTGCACTACGTGTCCCACGCGCTGCTGACCCCGGATCTGCAATCGAGCGCCGACGTCGCGCTTGTCGACCAACTGGCCACCGCCGCGCTGCGGGCGCTGCGAGCACACGGCCCGATGACCAAGGAACAGCTCGGCGAGGCGATCGCATCTGACGCGCCGCCCGAAGCGATGCGTTCCTGCGAACGCTGTGGGCGCGACCACCCCGACGACGGGCTGGTGAAGAAGCTGGCGTGGTCGGGGCGTCTGAGGATCGAGCCCGCCGAACGCTGCACGGACCGGGTCGCCGCCGCTGGTCGTTGGCGCCCCGCCCGCTACCGGCGGGTCCGCGACGAGCAGCGCGTGGAGCTGGTGCGACGGTTCCTGCGACTCCATGGACCGGCGACCGTCGAGGACCTCGCGGCGTGGGCTGGCATCGACGACGGCTACGCCTCGACCTGCTGGTCGCTGGTGTCCGACGATCTCGTAGCCGTCAGCGCTTCCCACGGCGACGGATGGGTGCACCGCGCCGATCTCGACCTGCTCCGAGATCCACCACCGGCGTCGAAGCCGCGCTTGGTTCCGGGGTACGACCCGTTGCTGCAGACCCGACAACGACACTCGTTGGTCGCGGACCCGGCCCAGCAGCGACGGATCTGGCGATCCAGCGCGAACCCCGGTGTGGTCATCGCCCATGACGAGATCGTCGGTACATGGCGCGCTCACACGAGCGGCGACCGCCTCGATGTGCAGTTGCGGTCATTCGGAGCGGAGCTTCCGGCGCAGGAGCTCGAAGCCGACGCGTCGGCAGTGGCGCGGGCCAGAGGACTGCACGGCTTCACGGTCTCCGTCGACGACTGACCAAGGCTCGGCGTCGTTTCCTCCACTTCGACCACCCCTCGGTGCACGGAGAGCTCCGTGACGAAAGAACCTCGGTTCGGGGATCCACCTGCGCCACTGTCGACGGGTCGCACCTCGAAGCGATGAGCGTCACCCGTGGTCACCTCGCCGTCTACTCGTCGTTCATCTCGAGAGCCGTCCGGGTGATGGGGCACGGCTGTCCTCGCTCGGCCCCGCACTCCACGGTGCTGCAGAGTCGACACATCCAGCCCCGGCCGGCGGGCTCGGCGACGAGTCCGACCAGGAGATCATCGACGACGCCGGCAAGGAGCTCCCGTCTCTGTCCGGTCACGGGTTCGAGGACTCGGGTGAGGACGTCCCGGCGGGCGGCAACGATTCGCTTTGCGGTGCTGCGACCTCGGCGGGTCAGGTGCAGTGTCGACTGGCGAGCGTCGGCCTCGCCCGGGGAGCGCCTGACGAGCTCGTCGGCCACGAGGCCATCGACCAACCGGACGGTGGCCGACGACGACAGCCCGAGGACGTCACCGAGCTGGCCGATGCTCGGGTGATCGAGGAAACGGTCGAGCGCTGACAGCGCGGTGGCCGCAGAGAGCGACCGGGCCCCGGCCTCGGTGACCGCCGTCTCGATGAGATCGCCGAGCCGGAGTGCGAGAGCTCCGAGTCGGTTGGCGAGCTCGTCAGAGCCCGTAGTCAAGTGCGTAGGACGCCTCGTGACCCATCGGAGCCTCCATCGTCCCGTGTCCGGTCAGTCCCTGCAGCTCCGCCGTACCGGAGCCGGCGACGACAGCCCACTCGCCGGCCGCTCGGTCACCGTCGAAGGTCCCGACCGACCGCAGCACGAACGTGCCGCGGTGCCCGCCGAGCGCGCCCTCGACCTGCTGCATGCCGAGCCAGTCGGCGGTGCCGTCCTCGCGATAGGCCATCTGCCATCGCACCGACCCTTCCCCCTCGAGGTCACCCGTGAAGGTCTGCTTCACCTCGGCCTGCGTGAGCTTGCGGTCGCCTCCGAGCTCCGCGTACGTCTCCTCCTGCCAGCCGGTGATCTGGAACGCTCCTCGTGCACGAGCCATGGCGATCCTCCTTCATATGCGTGCGGCATGCACATTATAACCTCGCTGACCTCCCTACCCTGCCGTGTCCCGGGCGACGCTCGCCGCCCCGCACCTGGCGACCGGGACTGCCGCGCGGCGGGGTGACATCTGACCTGTGGTGCCGGGAGGTGCCGCTGAAAGGATGTCCGCCATGCCGAAGCCGTATCCGAAGGAGTTCCGCGATGACGTGGTCCGGGTCGCCCGTCGCCGCGAGCCTGGGGTCCGGATCAAGGACATCGCCGCGGACTTCGGGATCACCGAGTCCTGCCTGACGAACTGGCTCGCTCGAGCCGACCGTGACGACGGGATCAAGCCCGGCCCGACGACCGCCGAGCTCGCCGAGAACCGTGAGCTGAGGAAGCGGTTGCGTCTGCTCGAGCAGGAGAACGAGGTCCTGCGCCGGGCTGCCGCATATCTGTCCCAGGCGAACCTGCCGGGAAAATGATGTTCCCGCTCGTCCGCGAGTTGGCGTCGACGGGATCCCCGTCACGGTGACGTGCCGGGTCCTCAACCTCTGCTGTGCGCAGTACTACCGCTGGCTCGATCAGCCCTTCACCGAGCGCCAGCTCGATGAGGCATGGCTGGCGAACGCGATCTTCGACGCCCACCGTGATGACCCGGAGTTCGGGTATCGGTTCCTCGCCGACGAGGTCCGCCTCGCCGATCACGACGTGTCGGACCGGGTCGTGTGGCGGATCTGCCGGGACCACCAATGGTGGTCCCGGTTCGGGAAGCCCAAGCGGACCAAGGGATCGAAGCCCGGGACACCGTCCCACGACGACCTCGTGCGGCGGAACTTCACCGCTGAGGCGCCGAACGAGCTGTGGGTAGCGGACCTCACCGAGCACTGGACCGACGAGGGCAAGCTGTACGTGGCAGCGATCAAGGACCTGTACTCGAACCGGATCGTCGGCTGGGCCATCGACAGCCGGATGAAGGCGAGGCTCGTCGTCGCCGCGATCGAGATGGCCGTCGCTCGCCGCGGCGGGGACGTAGCCGGCTGCATCCTTCACAGCGACCGCGGGTCGCAATTTCGCGCTCGGAAGGTGCACCGGGCCCTGGCCCGCCACGGCCTTGTCGGCTCCATGGGCCAAGTCGGTTCTGCCGGCGACAACGCCGCCATGGAGTCGTTCTTCGCGCTCCTCCAGCGCAACGTCCTCGACCGACGCCACCGCTGGAGCACCCGCGACGAGCTGCGCATCGAGATCGTCACCTGGATCGAGCGCACCTACCACCAGCGCCGCCGACAGACCGCCCTCGGTCGCCTCACCCCGATCGAGTACGAGATGATCAACACCCCACAGACGGCAACCGCCGCCTGACCGAACCTGTCACCTCAACACGC
>CAVPEW010000062.1:0-3375 GCA_963703565.1 uncultured Microthrixaceae bacterium
CCTCGACAAGGGGTTGCCACCGCCCCTAGGCAGAACGATCTCCTGGCGGTCGAGACGGAGCATCTCGAGGTCGTTTCCCGCCAGCGCGGGCAAGGCGTGGCGCGAGCGTCGCGTCAAAGAGGGCGCCGTAGCCTGCGGCGGTGCGGATGGGAACGCCGGCAGCTCGATGGGTGCTGCTGGCGACGGTGCTCGGTTCGGGGATGGCGTTCCTCGACGGGACGATCGTGAACGTCGCGCTGCCCACCATCGCCGAGGACCTCGGCGCCGAGATCGCCGACCTGCAGTGGGTCATCGACGCCTACCTCGTGACCCTGTCGTCGCTGGTGCTGTTGGGCGGCTCGATGGGGGACCGCTTCGGGCGGGTGCGGATGTTCACCGCGGGCCTGGGCGGGTTCACCGTGGCGTCCGCGCTCTGCGGCCTGGCGCCCAACGTGGAGGTGCTCATCGTCGCCCGGGGCGTACAGGGGATCGGTGCCGCGTTGATGGTGCCGGGCAGCCTCGCCATCCTCTCGGCGGTCTTCCACCCCGACGACCGGGCGCGCGCCGTTGGCGCCTGGTCGGGCATGAGCGGAATCGCAACCGCCCTGGGGCCGTTGGCGGGCGGATGGCTTGTCGACAGCGCATCGTGGCGGCTCGCGTTCTTGGTCAACGTCCCGCTCGCGCTCGCGGCGCTGGTCGCCGTGCGGTACGTCCCCGAGACGAGCGCCCCGGCGGCTGGTCGCCTCGATGTCGGCGGCGCGCTGGCCGCCGCCCTCGGCCTCGCTCTCACCACCTACGGGATGATCGAGCGCTCGGTCACGGTCGGGACGGCGGGGGTGGTCGTGCTCGCCGGGTTCCTCGCCATCGAGGCGCTGGGCCGCGCACCGATGATGCCGCTCGGGATCTTCCGGTCGCGGCAGTTCAGCGGCGCGAACGGCACGACGCTGGCGGTCTACGCCGCGCTCGGCGGCGCCACCTTCCTCCTCGTGCTCGAGCTGCAGGTCGTGCTGGGCTACTCGGCGCTGGAGGCCGGTGCCGCGCTGTTGCCGGTGACCCTGCTGATGCTTCTGCTCTCGTCGAGGGCCGGGGCTCTGGCGCAGCGGATCGGGCCGCGGCTACCCATGACCGTTGGGCCTCTCGTGGTCGCCGTCGGTCTGGTGCTCTGGTCGGGCATCGACGACGGTTCCAGCTACGCGGCCGCGGTCCTGCCCGGTGCTGTGGTCTTCGGGCTCGGGTTGTCGCTCACCGTGGCGCCCCTGACGGCGACGATCATGGCGTCGGTCGAGACCGGCGTGCTCGGCGTCGCGTCCGGCATCAACAACGCCGTCGCGCGCCTCGCCGGCCTGCTGGCGGTCGCGGTGCTGCCCCTCGTCGTGGGTCTCGAGGCCGCGAACGCTGCGCCCGAGCGGCTCGACGCGGGCGCCGACGACGCCATGCTCGTCGCCGCTGGCCTGGCGGTGGTCGGTGGGCTCGTCTCGCTCGTCACCGTGCGCACCATCAGCGGCGCGGAGCCGCCGGCCAACCCTGACCAGCGACGTGACGGCGGGGCTCATGGCACGCCAGAAGGCTTCGATCGCCACGGCGGCGAGGACACCGTGGCCAGCATCGCAGCCCGCGTCGCGTGGCCACGAGTTTCGAGCTGGCGGAGGGCCGGGCGCCCGCGGGATGTCCCGACCTGCTCGGCGGCACCTACCTCACCGACCCGACGCCCCGACCTGGGCGGCTTGCAGGTCACCTCCGACACGGTCCGGGCCCGGCATCAACAGCCGAGGGCGTAGCGCACCGCGAGGTGGTCGGCTCGACCGCGGCTGCGAGCCCGGCCGTCTCAACCGACAGGGCCAACTGCTGGCAGTGCTCGGGCAGGAGCGGCGGCGTCGACCGAGGCCGCGGAAGCCGCGGACCGTCGGGCTTCCCCGGCGGGGGTGCCGTGGCGCCCGGCGACGAGCCAGAGCGCGATGATGCCGGCGACGATCCCGGAGATGGTGAGCGGGGCGGCGCCGTTGCTTCCCCAGGCGAGACCGGTCCACAGGCCGGCACTGAGCATGGCGAGCCCGGTGGTCGCGCCATGGACGCCGAGCACCCACGTTCGTGACGCGTCGGGCGCGAGATCGGCGATCCAGGCGCGGCTGACACCCTCGGTGAGGGCTGGGAACACCCCGTACACCGGCAGCAGCACCCACACCGCTGCGGTGCTGGTGCTCTGGCCGAGCCCCACGTAGACGGCGGCGAACACGACCAGGCCGGCAGCGAATACAAGGTGGTAGGGGAGTCGGTCTGCGAGCTTGCCGGCGGGGTAGCCCAGCGCGGCGTAGACGACGTTGAACGCGACATAGACGGCGACGACTTCGGTGGTCGAGAGGCCGACGTCGCCAGCGTGTTGGAGCAGCAAGGCATCGGCGGAGTTGACGAGCCCGAACGCGATCAACGGGACCAGCACCCGCCACACACCTCGCGGCAGCTTCGGATGGAGCCGGTCGTGAACGGGGCCTGGCTCGTCTCCGAGACGCGCTTCGGGCCGCTCGTCCACGCCCGGCTCGGCGTGGCCGAGGACAACTCCGGCAAGCTCGTCACGGTCGTCCGCAACGCGGCGCGCGATGTCGCCGAGGAGCGCGGCCTCGCGCTCGTCATCGTCGACGGCGCGCCGGGCATCGGCTGTCCCGTGATCGCCTCGCTCACCGGGGCCGACGCGGTGCTCCTCGTCACCGAACCGACCGTCTCGGGTCGTCATGACCTCGAGCGCGTCGTCCAGGTCGTGAAGCAGTTCCGCCTGCCGTTCGCGGTGTGCGCCAACAAGGCCGACCTCAACCCGGAGATGACGCGGCGCATCCGGGTCGAGGCCGGCGACTCAGGCGCGGCGTTCGTCACCACGGTCGATTACGACACCGACGTGACGCGCGCCCAGGTGCAGGGGGTCGACATCATCACGCACGGAGGCCGCGCGGCGGCCGAGATCAAGGACCTGTGGGAGCACGTCGGCGGACTGCTCGACGAGTCCCGGGAAGGATCAACACGCGATGCATGAACGGCAGAAGGAGAGAGCATGAAAGTAGCCATCAGCGCCCAAGGCAACGACATCGACGCCTTGGTCGATCCGAGATTCGGCCGCGCGCCCTGGTTCATCATCGCGGACGCCGCTACCGGAGACTGGCACGCACACGACAACAGCGCCAACGTTCAAGGCAGCGGAGGCGCCGGGGTACAGGCGGGCAGCAACATCGCCGCCGAGGGCGTCGGAGCGGTCATCACGGGGAACGCCGGCCCCAACGCGTACAAGGTGCTGGTCGCGGCCGGCATCACAGTCCATCAGGCCGGGAACGGCGTCACGGTGGGTGACGCCCTGGCGGCTTTCACGCACGGCAAGCTGCCGGCCGTGGAGGCTCCGACCATGGGCGGCCA
>CAVPEW010000063.1:0-57505 GCA_963703565.1 uncultured Microthrixaceae bacterium
GATGACGTAGATCCGGGGCTTGGGCAGGCCGCCGGCGATGCAGAGGCCCTCCACCAGGTTGTGGAGCCTGGCGTACTCGACGGGATCGGCCGGTCGGGCCCGGCTCACCGCCAGAGCGACCCTGTCTGAGCTCCAGTAGGCGGCTCCGGCGGAAGCGCCGGCCACCACCAGCGCCACCACCATCCACAGCGGGCCGAACCCGATGAGCAGGTCGAGCGCGAACCCGACCGCCACGACGAGCGCCACGAACCCCACCACCAGCAAGGCCGAACGCCGCTTGTTCTGACGGACCTGGTCGTACAACTCAGAACTCGACGTCGACGGGGCCGCGCGACTCGTCGTCGGCCTCGAAGTACTCGCGTGGTCCGTAGTGGAGCGCGTTGGCGAACAACAGCGCCGGGAACGACTGGATCTTCGCGTTGTAGCGCCCGACGGTGTCGTTGTAGAACTGCCGGGCGTAGGCGATCCGACCCTCGGTGCCGGCCAGCTCCTCCTGCAGGTTGGAGAAGCCCTGGTTCGCCCGAAGTTCCGGATAGGCCTCCGACAGGGCGAACACCGAGCGCAGCGCCCCGGACAGGTTGTTCTCGGCGCGGGCCTGGCTACGTGGGCCCTCGGCGCTGATCCCGTCGTTGCGGGCGCTGACGACGGCCTCGAGGGTCGCCTTCTCGTGGGCGGCGTAGCCCTTGACCGTCTCTACGAGGTTCGGGATCAGGTCGTAGCGCCGCTTCAGCTGCACGTCGATCTGGGCCCAGGCCTGCTCCACGAGGTTCCGCAGCCGGACCAGGCCGTTGTAGACGACCGCGCCGTACACGACGAGGGCGACCAGCAGCACCCCGATGACGATCACCACGACCACTCGTCGCTCCTCGGCAGGCTGGACCGACCGAGTGGCCGGCGGGCGTCCCCGCCGGAACCAACCGGCGGGAGCGGGCGCACTCTATGCGGGCGGCCCCGCCGGGCCGACGCGGGGGTGTTCACGTCGGCAGCAGGCTCCGGTACAGGTCGACGTATCGGCGCGCCAGGGAGTCCATCGACAGCTCCTCGGCGCGAACCCGCCCGGCGGCCACCAACGACGCCCGCAGGTCCTGGTCGCCAAGCACCCGGCGCAGCGCGTCGGCCAGCGCGGCGGGGTCTCCGACCTGGGTGAGCACGGCGTCCACGCCGTCGGTGGCGACGTTGCGATGTCCGGGCAGGTCCGATGCGACCAGCGCGGTGCCCGCCGCCATGGCCTCGGCCAGCACCACGCCGAAGGACTCGCCGCGCACCGACGGCGAGCAGAACACGGTCGCGCCCGCCATGCGGGCGTCGCGCTCCGCGTCGTCGAGCCGGCCCAGCCACTCGACGCGCTCGTCGGGGAACCGGCGACGGAGCTCCTCGCTCTGGGGGCCCTCCCCGGCGACCCACACCCTCACGTCGCCGGCCATCTCAGCCAGCGCGGCAAGCAGGACCTCGAGGCCCTTGCGGGGCTCGTGACGCCCGAGGAACAGCACCGTGGGACCCTGGGTTGGCCAGGGCTGCGCCGCAGCGAGGCGGTCGACCTCGATCCCGTTGCCCATCACCTCGTAGCTGCCCCCCAGGTACCGGTGCGCCAGCGAGCGGGCGTCGGGGCTCACCGCGCAACGCAACGAGATCCGCGCCGCCATCCGGGACACGACCGGTCGCAGGTACCGGTACGAGGCGCTCTCACCCGCGGCGTGGAAGGTGCCCACGATGGGCGCGCTCGAGAACAGCAGGGAGGTCATCGTCGGGCCCGGCGCGAGAGGCTCGTGCAGGTGGACCACGTCGAAGCCCTCGTCGCGCAGGGCGCGGATGGTGCGAAGCTGGGCCGGCAGGTCCGGCGCCAGGGGGGCCACCGAGCCGTTGGCATCGGCCCTGACGCTGCGCCCCAGGGGCGTCACCCCGGGGTCGGGCGGCGGACCGTCGCAAGGTGCCAGGACACGCACCTCGTGGCCGAGGCGGCGCAGAGACCGCATGAGGCCCAACACCTGGCCCTGCACCCCGCCGGGCTCGGACAGCGAATAGGGGCAGACCAACCCCACCCGGATGATCATCCGGCGCGACCCACCCGGTCAGAGGGCCAGTTCGGCTGCATCAGGTGCCACTGCTCGGGCGCCGCCCTGATGAGCTCCTCGAGCCGGGTTGCGAGGTCCTGGGTGACTCGCGCCACGTCGTCGCGCAGGCGGCCGGTGCGCTCTGCGGCCACGGGCGGCAGGACCACGGCTCGGCAGCCGGCACCATCGAAGTACACCGCGGTGGGCAGCAGGGGGGCACCGGAACGCAGGGCGAGCATCGCGGGTCCGCCCGGCAGGGTCGTGCGCTCCCCGAACAGCTCCACCTCGACCCCGTCACCTGACAGGTCCCGGTCGCACAGAAGCGCCAGGACGCGGTTCGCCCGCAGCGCCCGGCTGCACGCCGCGGCCGCGTCCGGGCCCAGCGCGACGACCTCGAAGCCGAAGCCGCGACGGAGGTCGGCGAACCACTCGAACAGCTCCGGCGGCTCGAGGCGTTCGACGACGACCGTGATGGGGTCGCCCGCCACCTCGGTCAGCCAGAACCCGGCCCACTCCCAGTTGCCCAGATGGGGCAGAGCGAGGATGACCCCCCTGCCTGCAGCTCGACCGGCTACGACGTGCTCGTAGCCGACCTGCGAGAAGCGGGCATCTAGCTCGGCCGGGGTGCGATCCGGCAACCCGAACGACTCGACCCAGTAGCGGGCGTAGCTGGCGAAGGTGGACCGCACCGCCTTGGCCAGCTCGGGCCCCTCCAGGTCGGGGTCGACACGGCGCAGGTTGCGCTCGACCTGCGCTCGGCGTCCGGTGTGCGCCAGCCCCACCACCCGGGCTCCCCCCTCGGCGAGGGTCAGCGCGGCACGCTCGGGCAGGGCCCTGACCACGGCGGATGCGGCGCGGAACGCCAGGGTGGCCCGGGAGCGCGCCAGCGGAGGACCTCCGGGGCAGCGCTCAGCGGCGCCGGGGGCGCACCCGCTGGCGCCGCCAGGCGCGGTCGGTGGAGCGGGCGGTGCGCCGCGAACGCCAGCGGCTGGCCGGAGCGGGCCGAGGGGCGCTTGCCTGGCGCCAGACCCGGGCGAAGCGCTGCGCGGCGGTCAGAGCCGTCAGCACCAGCATGAGCCACAGAACGGGGATCAGCAGCGATTCGAACAGCAGTCCCAGACCGAGCGCGATGATCCGCTCCGCCCGCTCCATGAGCCCGCCCCGGGCGGAGAAGCCCAGCGACTCCGCCTTGGCCCGCTCGTAGGACACCAGCATCGACACTCCGAGAACGGCCAGGGGCAGCACGGCGATGCGGCCGGGATGCTCGGTGGCGAGATACCACGCCACCCCTCCGAGCAGCAGCGCATCGGTGAGGCGGTCGGCCACCGAGTCGAAGAAGGCGCCGCGGGGCGAGGCCGTCCCCGCCGCCTTGGCGACGGCGCCGTCGAGCAGGTCGGGAACAGCGCACAGCGCCAGCAGGAGCAACCCCACCTCGAGCGCCCCGGCCCCAATCGCGACCGACGCACCGACAGCCACCGCGACCCCGAGTGTGGTCAGGTGGTCGGCGGTGATGCCGGTGCGGTTCAGGTTCGCGCCCACGGGGCGCAACCCGGCCTCGAAGTTGGATCTCCAGCGACCGTCGAACATGCCTTCTCCCAGGAACCAGTCCGGGAGCGAGGCTACCCGCCGCCGGCGGCAACGACCGACATGAGCACCTCGTCCCAGTGCGTCAGGGCCACCCGATGGCCCGAACCGGCCGCTACCTCGAGGCGAGCGGCGGGCAGTCGGTCCACCAGCCAGCGACCGACCTCAGGCGGCGACACCACGTCGAGGGCTCCGTGCCAGCAGACCACCGGGCAGCGCACCCGGGCGGGATCCGGGCCCGGACCGAACTGGTCGACCACGTCGTCGTGCAGACCGCCACGGCCCCCCTGGACCGACTCGAGCAACGACCTGCACAAGGCGTCGACGGAGCCGGGCACCGCCTCGAGCTCGGCACGCCCCAGCGCACCGCCCGCCTCGCGGACGTGGGCGCGCGCCACCGACGCGTCGAGCGGGTCCGGCACCAGGTACGGCGCCACCTCCTGCGCCAGATCCTCGGGCCCGGACGAGCACGCCGCCTCGGCCAGCTCGACCCGCACGGGGTCCACGGCGGCCGCCACCCGCGGATCGCGGTAGGCCTCGCGGGGTGGCACCGGCGCCACCAGGCCCAGCGCGCGAACCAGCCACGGGGCCTCGGCTGCGGTGGCAAGCGCCACCAGCCCACCCAGGGACCAGCCCATCACGCAGATCGAGGTGACGCCGAGCACCTCGGCGACGGCGCCCACCTCCTCGGCCAGGCCCGGGCCCGACCCGAGGCGGCGCCGGTCGCTGCGGCCAGAACCGGGGCGGTCGACAGCGACGAGGCGGACCCCGGCCCGCCTGGCCACGTCGTCATCGGGGTGGCGGGCGAGACGAGAATCGGGCGAACCGTGCAGGAACAGCACCGGCACCCCCTCGGGGTCGCCGACGTCGTCGAAGCTGAGTCGACGCCCGCCGGCGAGGGTGACCGAGCGGGTGGGCGCCGGGACGGGCATCGGGCGTCGGACCCTAGGCGCGCGTCGCTACGCCGGCCACTACGGTGCGGGTCAGCAGACGGAAGGGGGCCGGATGCTGGAGGTGCCCACGGACCGGATCCGCAACGTGGCCCTCGTCGGCAACGCCGGCGCGGGCAAGACGACGCTGGCGGAGGCCCTCCTGCACCGCTGCGGTGGGCTGGCGCGGCCGGGGCGCGTAGAGGACGGCACCACGGCCTCCGACACCGACCCCGACGAGCGAGAGCGCGGCATGTCGCTCTCGCTGTCGGTGCTGCCCTTCTCGTGGCGGGACCACCGGGTCAACCTCATCGACACGCCCGGCTACCCGGACTTCGTGGGAGAGGTCACTGCAGCGCTGTCGGTCGTGGACCTGGCGGTGTTCGTCGTCAGCGCCCTCGACGGGGTCCAGGCCCACACCGAGCGGATCTGGGGCCTCGCCGATGATGCCCACGTGCCCCGACTGGTGTTCGTGAACAAGCTCGACCACGAACGAGCCGACTTCGCAGCCGTGTGCGACGAGCTGCGCGACCGACTCGGGCCCGGCATCGCGCCGCTCGAGCTGCCGCTCGGCGCCCAGGGCGACCTGATCGGGGTGGCCGACCTGCTCACCGACACCGCCCGGATCGAGCGCGGCGGCGCCACCGCGGTCGAGGCCGTGCCCGACGACCTCGCGGTCATCGAGCGCGGCGGCCACGACCGGCTCGTGGAGGGGATCGTGGTCGCCGACGACGCCCTGCTAGAGCGCTACCTCGACGGCGACATCCCTTCCGTGGACGAGCTCGAGCACGCGTTGCTCGGTGGGCTGGAGTCGACGAGCGTGTTCCCGGTGCTGTGCGGCTCTGCATCCAACGGCGTGGGCGTCGACCGCCTGGCCGACCTGTTGGTCGAGCTCGGCCCTCCTCCCGGCGATCGACCCCGGGAGGTGATGGCTGCAGACGCGACCGTCGCCGTGCCGGCGGACCCGGCGGGCGCACCCCTGGCCGTGGTGTTCAAGACCCTCACCGATCCCTACGTGGGCCAGGTGAGCCTGCTGGCGGTGCTGAGCGGGACCATCCACGACGGCGACCAGCTCCTCAACCCCCGCACAGGCGCGTACGAGCGCCTCCACGGGCTGTTCCGGCCCAACGGCACCCGCCACGACCCGGTCAGCGCGCTCTTGGCCGGCGACATAGGCGGGGTGACGAAGCTCGCCGACACCGCCACCGGCGACACGCTGGCTCCGCGCGGGACCCCCGTGCGCGTGCCGGCGCCGGCGCCCGCCGAGCCCGTCCTGTCGATCGCGGTGGTCCCGAGGACCCAGGCCGACGACGACAAGCTGACGACGGCGCTTCACCGCCTCCACGACGAGGACCCGGCGCTGAGCATCCACCACGACGACGAGACCCACCAGACCCTGCTGCGGGGCCAGGGCGAGACCCATCTCCAGGTGGCGGTGTCGCGCCTGGCCCGTCGATTCGGCGTACACGTCGACGTCGAGGATGTCCGGGTCCCCTACCGCGAGACGATCACAGCCACGACCACCGCGGAGTGCCGGCACCGCAAGCAGACCGGCGGGCACGGCCAGTTCGCGGCATGCACGCTCGAGGTCGAGCCCCTCGAACGTGGCGCCGGCTTCGAGTTCGCCGACCGGATCGCGGGCGGCGCCATCAGCAAGAGCTACGTGGCCGCCGTGCGCCGCGGCGTGGCCGAGGCACTCGAGGAGGGCGGGCCTGCCGGGCACCCGGTCGTCGACGTCGGGGTCACGCTGCTCGACGGCAAGGAACACCCGGTCGACTCCTCGGAGATGGCCTTTCGGGCCGCCGGACGCCTCGCCGTGCGGGCTGCCCTCGAGCAGGCCGGCACCCTAGTGCTCGAACCGATATCGCACCTCGAGGTGACGGTGCCCGCAGAGCTGCAAGGCGAGGTGATCGCGGACCTCAACGCCCGCAGGGGCCGGATCCGCGGGAGCGCGCCCGACGGCACGGGGGCACAGGTGGTCGAAGCCGACGTTCCGGCGGCCGAGCTGACACGCTACGCGACCGACCTGCGCTCGATCAGCGCCGGACGGGGCTCGTTCCGGGTCCGGCACGCTCGCTACGACGTGCTGCGTGCCCACGACGCCTCCTGGGGGGCGATCGACCCGGCGCCCCAGGATTGAGGTTGCCACCGCGGCCGCGCCCGTGACGCCCCGGTACGGTGGCCAGGTGGGCCCCGATCCCCAGCTGCGCCCTGCCGACGCGCTGGTCGCGCTGCGGTCGCTGCCCCGCCGGTTCACCGAGGCGTTCGCCGTTGCCGACACCGATCGATACGCCCCGCCCGGCGCCCCCGGCGAGGAGGTGGCGCGCCCCTACCGGGCCGACGCCGAGGGCTGGACACCCCTCGGCCACCTCGTCGCAGCCGCGCATGCCGTGTCGCTGGCAACCGCCGCGCTCGATGCCATCTGGCACAGCGACCACGCCGAGGTGACCCGGGCCGCGGTCGACGTCGCGCGACGCGTCCGCGACCCGGCACCGGCGGGCCTGGTCGCCGACCGCTGCGCCGAGCTCGCCTGGGAGGTCGACGCCCTCGCCGACGTGGCCGGCGAGCGCCACGGACCCGAGTGGGTCCGTACCGGGACCGTCGAGGGAACCGGCGAGACCGTGCGGGCCGTCGACGTCCTGCAACTGGCGGTGGCCGACTGCGTCGACCACCTCACCCGCGCCCGGGCCGCCCTCGGTGGGACCAGCGCCGGTCCGAGGGACTGACGGGAGACCCGAGCCGTCCCGATCAGGTGCCCGGCCGGCGCTGGCCGCGCCCGGCGTCGAGACCCGACCAGTCCTCGGGGTTCGCCTCGGTGAACTGCGCCACGATCTCGCCGTCCACCCCGTCCACGAGGACCAGCCCGCGCTGGCCGGGCGGTTCCTCGGCCGAGTACAGCAGGATCCGCCAGGTCGGCCGGGAACGCAGGCCTCGCCATCCGAGCTGAGCCGAGGCGTGCCCGATCGCGAAGCCGACCTCGCGGCTGGCTGCCACCAACGCGTCCCGCTCGTCGACGACCAGGTCGAACCCGGCTTGCAGGTGGTAGGCCCCGAGCAGGGCCAGTGCCAACGCGGCCCAGGCAAAGCCGTCGTTGACGTAGGCGCTGTCGTCGCTGCCGGTCACCCAGAGCACGCCGCAACCGAGCGCGAGGCCGAGGTACAGGTAACCGGGGATGCGCCGGCGGTTGTTGTCGGGAAAGACGTAGGGCCCGACGTAGCCGGCGGCGTCGAGGTCCTCCGGCAGCTCGTCCACGACGTCGTCGTCGCTCTCGGCTCCCCCGGGATCCGTG
Source organism: uncultured Microthrixaceae bacterium (assembly GCA_963703565.1). Lineage (GTDB taxonomy): Bacteria > Actinomycetota > Acidimicrobiia > Acidimicrobiales > VFJN01 > CAVPEW01. Next base: position 7,854 of record CAVPEW010000063.1, read on the forward strand.
GCCATGGCGAGCGCGACGCTACCGGCGTGCCCCGCGCGGCGGCCAGGCCGCCCGGAGCCGGTCGCGGGCCTCGACCAGCGACATGGGCAGCACGCGGGTGTCCGCGGTGACCGACAGGAAGTTCGCGTCGCCGATCCACCGAGGCACGCAGTGCACGTGGAGGTGGTCGGACTGCGAGCCTCCCGCCGCCGGTCCCAGGTTCACCCCGACGTTGACGCCCTCGCAGCCCAGGCCCGCCCGCAGAGCGACCACCGCGTCGCGCACGGTGCTCCACAGCTCGGTCTGCTCGCCGGGAGTCAGGTCCTCCAGGTCGGCGACCGCCCGGTTGGGCAGCACCATCAAGTGACCCGCCGTGTACGGGAACCGGTTCAAGATGGCGAAGCAGCTGGGTCCTCGCATCAGGATCCCGGCCTCGGCATCGCCGGGCTCCCCCCCTGCGGTGGCCTCGGCCAGGATCTGCTCGAAGAGCGATCCGGGTTGGGGCGGTCCCGCTGGCGCGTCGGCGGCACCGGTCGCGGCGGCGTCGGATCCGCCGACCTTGCGGACGTAGCCCGACCGCCAGGTCGCCCACAGGTGGTCGAAGGGCACGTCTCAGCTCCGGCGCTCGGCAACCTCGGCGGCCACGCGTGCCACGAAGTCGTCGAGCGGCACGTCGCGCTCGGGGCGCGAATGTCCCCGGGTGTTGACCCCCACGGTGCCGGCGGCCACGTCGTCGTCGCCCACGACGAGCACCTCGGGCAACTTGGCCAGCTTCGCCTTGCGGATCCGAGACCCGAGCGGCTCGTCGGCCTCGTCCAGCTCGACTCGCAGGCCCTGCGCGCGCAACCGCTCGACCACCCGTTCGGCGTAGGCCTGGTGGTCGCTGCGCACCGGGAGCACTCGCGCCTGCACCGGTGCAAGCCAGGTCGGGAACGCCCCCGCGAAGTGCTCGACGAGCACCCCGAAGAAGCGCTCCACCGAGCCGAACAGGGCGCGGTGCAGCATCACCGGTCGGTGCCGGCCGTTGTCGGCACCGACGTAGTCGAGGCCGAATCGCTCGGGCATGTTGAAGTCGTACTGGATGGTGGACAGCTGCCAGCGCCTCCCGATGGCGTCACGGACCTTCACGTCTATCTTGGGCCCGTAGAACGCCCCGCCTCCCTCGTCGACCTGGTAGGGCACCCCCTGCGACTCCAGAGCGTTGCGCAGCACGGCGATGGCATCGCCCCAACCCTGGTCGTCGCCGACGCTCTTGTCGGTTGGCCGAGTGGACAGCTCGGCCTCGAACTCGTCGAACCCGAAGGCCCGGAGCACCGACAGGACGAACCCCAGCAGCGACACCACCTCGTCGTGGGCCTGCTCGGGGGCGCAGAAGATGTGGCTGTCGTCCTGGGTGAACCCCCGGATGCGCAGCAGGCCGTGCAGGGTCCCGGCCCGCTCGTAGCGGTACACCGTGCCGAGCTCGAACAGGCGCAGGGGCAGCTCCCGGTAGGACCGCTGCCGGCTGCGGTACACCAGCAGGTGCATCGGGCAGTTCATGGGCTTGGGGTAGTACTCGCCGTTGTCCATCTCCATCGGCGGGTACATCGACTCGGCGTAGAAGCCGAGGTGGCCCGAGGTCTCGAACAGCGTCGAGCGGGCCAGGTGCGGCGTGTAGACGAACTGGTAGCCGCCCTGGGCGTGGCGCTCCCGGCTGTAGTCCTCCATGAGCCGGCGGACCACTGCGCCGTTGGGGTGCCACACGGCGAGACCGCCGCCCAGCTCCTCGGGGAACGACAGCAGGTCGAGCTCGCTCGCCAGGCGGCGATGGTCGCGCGCCGCTGCCTGCTCGAGGTGCTCGAGGTGCGTCTCGAGGTCCGCTCGGCTCGACCAGGCCGTGCCGTAGATGCGCTGCATCTGCGGGTTGCGCTCGTCGCCGCGCCAGTAGGCGCCCGCGACCCGCATGAGCTTGAAGTGGCCCAGGTGCACCGCGGTGGTGGGCACGTGGGGACCGCGGCACAAGTCGATGAAGCCGGGGTGACCTGCGAAGGGAGGGTGCTGCTTGGGGGCGACCGGCGGGTTCTCGTAGGTGCGGACGCGTCCGGCGGCCGAGGTGGCCGACATGGGGTCGGTCGAGGCGTTGTCGATGATCTCGAGCTTGAAGGGATGGGCGGCGAAGGTCGCACGGGCCTGCTCGGCCGGCACCTCGTCGCGCACGAAGGGCTGACCCTCGGCGATGATCTCCCGCATCCGGTCCTCGATGCGCTCGAGGTCCTCGGGCACGAACACCGAGCCCCCCGGCAGCACGAAGTCGTAGTAGAAGCCGTCCTCGACCGGCGGGCCGATGCCGAAGGTCGCTCCCGGGAACAGGTCGAGCACCGCCTGGGCGAGCACGTGGGCGGTGGAGTGGCGGATCGTGTACAGCCCACGCTCGGACTCGGCGGTGACCAGCGCGACCGTGGCGTCGTGGGGCAACACTCGCGAGAGGTCGGCCTCCTCCCCGTCGATCACGGCGATCACCGCCGCGGCAGCCAGGCGACGACCGATCGAGGCCGCCAGGTCGGCCGCCGTCGAGCCGACCGGCAGGGCGCGCGTCGAACCGTCGGGTAGACGGATCGTGATCTGGTCGGCCATGGCCGGCGACGTTACCGGCCGCCTCGGTGCGCCCCGCGCGGCGATCGTGCCGCGCCGGGCGCGCTCAGTCGCCCAGGCGCACGCCGAGCAGGGCGGCCGCGGCCGACACGTCGACTCCCGCCGCAGCCGACTCGTCTATGGCGCCTATGGCGCGAGGCGTATCGAGGTCGTCGTCGAGCGCGGCCCGCACCTCTTCGACCAGCTTGGCTCCGTCGCGCCGACCAGTCGAGGCCCGCCAGGCGTCGAGGCGAACGGCCGCCCGCTGCGGGCGGCCGTCGTTCCACTCCCACTCGTTGCGGTAGTGGTTGTCGAGCACGAGCAGCCGGATGGCCATCGGCTCGACCTCCTTGCGCAGCTCCGACACGAACACGAGGTTGCCGAGCGACTTGGACATCTTCTCGCCGTCCATGCGGACCATCGCCTGGTGCATCCAGTGGCGCACGAAGGGTCGCCCCGTCGCCGCCTCGGACTGGGCCCGCTCGCACTCGTGGTGGGGAAAGATCAGGTCGGCGCCGCCGCCGTGCAGATCGATCGTCGTGTCGAGCTCGCGCATGGCCAGCGCCGAGCACTCGATGTGCCAGCCGGGCCGGCCCGGCCCCCAGAGCGAGTCCCACGCCGGCTCGTCGTCGAGCGAGGGCTGCCACAACACGAAGTCGAGCGGGTCGCGCTTGGCCGGATCGTCGACGTTGCCGCCCCGCTCAGCGGCGTAGGCGAGCATCTGGTCGCGGTCGTAGTGGGACACCTGGCCGAACCCGGGGAAGCTCGACACGTCGAAGTAGACGGCGCCCGCCGCGGCGTAGGCGTGGCCGCGCTCGAGCACCATGCCGATGAAGCCACGGATGTCGGCGATGGCCGAGGTGGCCCGGGGCTCGCTGAAGGCCGGCAGCAGCTCCAGGGCCCTCAGGTCGTCGTCGAATCGGGCGATCTCCGCGGCAGCCAGGTCGAGGTAGTGAACGCCGAGCTCGCGCGCCTTGGCCAGGATCGAGTCGTCGACGTCGGTGATGTTGCGCACGCAGCGGGTCTCGTGGCCCAGGTCGCGCAGGCGACGCTGCAGCACGTCATAGGTCAGGTAGGTGGTGGCGTGACCCAGATGGGTGGCGTCGTAGGGGGTGATCCCGCACGTGTACATCGTCACGATCGGCCCCGGCACGAAGTCGACCACCTCGCCCCGGGCGGTGTCGTACAGACGCATCGGCCCGACGCTCATTCCGGGATGCTGGTGAACTTCACGGCGACGCGGGTCTTGTAGCGGACGTTGAGCTGCAGCAGCACGGCGGTGAACGACTCGATCGGTGTGGCCAGGGACAGCTCCCCGCAGTCGAGCGGGCGCATGTTGGGCAGGCGCTCGATCAGAGCCGCAGCGGCCGCTGTGGCCTGGGGGTAGTCCGAGCAGATGAGCACGTCGCTCTCGATGGGACGGTCGAGATCGCCCAGCTCCTTGGCGGGGACGTGGTGGAACGCGGCTGCGACCTGGCTGCCGCGCAGGACCGCCTGCAGTGATGCGGCCACTGAGCCGCGCGGTGGCACCAGGGGCTGGAACTCCTTGCCGATGCGGGTCAAGGCGTTCGCCATGGACAGCACGACCTTGCCTCGCAGCTGGCGCTCGACGGACGCCGCGGTCTGCGTGGCCCCGTCCCACGGGGTGGCGACGACGACCATCTCCGCCCCCGCGGCGTCGTCGTTGGTGCCCGCCGAGATCGACAGGTCACGATCGGGCCAGGCCTCGAGCAGCTTGTCGACCGATTCCATCGCCCGGTACTTCGACCGTGACCCGATCACGGCGGGGATCCCCACCGACGCCAGCCGTGCCGCCAACGCACTGCCGGCGGGGCCGGTACCGCCGAGGATGCCGATCTGCACGCCGTTCACCGTAGTGGTCCGAGGCGACGGCGACGGAACGGGAGGGGTCCGGTAACGGGGCCCGTCCCGTGGCAGTCTCAGGCCTCATGGCCCTGCTCGACGGCAAGCGAATCCTGGTGACCGGCGTGCTGACCGACGCCTCCCTCGCGTTCGGCGTCGCCCGCCACGCGCAGGCCGAGGGAGCCGAGATCGTGCTCACCGGCGCAGGCCGGGGCCTCAGCCTGACCCGCCGTACGGCGCGCAAGCTCGACCCCGAGCCCGAGGTCCTCGAGCTCGACGTGACCGACCCGGCCCAGCTGGCCGCGGTGCGCGCCGGGCTGGCCGACCGTTGGGGCAGAGTGGACGGCGCGGTGCACGCCATCGGCTTCGCCCCGGAGTCCTGCCTCGGTGGCGGGTTCATGGACGCTCCGTGGGACGACGTCGCAGTGGCGCTGCACGTGTCGGCCTACTCGCTCAAGGCGCTCGCCGAGGTCGTCGTACCCCTGATGGAGGGGGGCGGCTCGATCGTCGGCCTGGACTTCGACAACGGCACCCAGGCGTGGCCGGCCTACGACTGGATGGGGGTGGCGAAGGCCGCGCTGGCGGCCACCGCCCGCTACCTGGCCCGGGACCTGGGCCCGAGCGGCGTCCGCGTCAACCTGGTCGCGGCCGGTCCGGTGCGGACGATGGCGGCGCGGTCGATCCCGGGCTTCGCCGCCTTCGAGGACGCCTGGGACGGGCGTGCGCCGCTGGGCTGGGACGTGAGGGCCGACGCCGACGCCGTGGCGCGGGGCGTGCTGGCGCTGCTGTCGGACTGGTTCCCCAAGACGACCGGCGAGGTCGTGCACGTCGACGGCGGCTTCCACGCCGTGGCGGTCTAGACGGTACGGGGCCTGCGGCCCGGGCTCGCGGCGCCGCTCAGCAGTACCTGCGCACGGTCGGGTAGGGGTTGACCGCTGCGCCGTTGTTCGGATGGATCTCGAAGTGGAGGTGGGGGGTCCCCCGGGCGTTGCCGGTGTCGCCGACGTAGCCGATGACGGTCCCGGCAGCGACGTGGCCAGCACCTTGGTTGGCGTACGCGGACAGGTGGGTGCCGTAGTAGTAGTGGCCGTCGTCGCCGTAGAGGTGCCACGACAGCCCGCCGGTGGCGTTGCCCCGGTGCTCGACCCGGCCCGCCACGGGAGCGACCGTCGGTGTTCCCCTGGGAGAGAGCATGTCGACGCCCTTGTGGCTCCGCCCGCCCGAGCGCGGAGCTCCCCACGTGTCGCTGAAGGCGACGGGCCCCTGGACCGGGCACACCCAAGCCCCCGACGCGATCGGTGTCGACGGGGCGCTTCGGGTCGGTGTGCGCCGTGTCGCGGCCGAACGGGCGGCGGCCTCCGCGGCGGCGCGCCGACGGGCCTCCTCGGCACGCCGGACCCGCTCGAGCTCCTCCAGGCGGGCCAGTTCGGCAGTCACGGCGCGGCGACGCTCGTCGAGCCGGCGCAGAGCGGCGCGCTGGTCGGCCTGGCGGGCCGTGAGCGCCTCGGACGCCACGGCGAGGTCCTCGCCCAGGGCGAGGTAGCGGTCGATCGCCTCGGCGTTGCCGACGGTCGCGTACCGGCCCAGGGCCTCGGCTCGCACCTGCTCGGTGAGGTCGTCGGTGGCGAAGGAGGCCATCTTGGCCGTCTCGCCGCCGCCGGTGACGAACTGCTGCACGACCGTGTCCCGCACCACCGACTCCAGGTGGTCCAGCTCCCCGCGGACCCGGTCCCTGCGGCTCTGCAGGTCCCGGACCTGCTGGTCGAGCCGGCCCAGCTCGGTCTCGGCCTCGGCGAACGCCTGGGCGGCTGCGTTGGCCCGCCGGCGCGCCGAAGCCAAGTCGTCGGCCTGGGCGCGCCCGGGTAGGCCCCCGAGCGTGGCGAGCACCAGCGAGGCGGCGAGCACGAGAAAGACGAGGACCCGGCGCATGACCGGCGCAGAAGTTAGCGGCAACATGACGTTCATTGCCGTTCGGTGACGATCAACCGCCCGTCGGGCCGCTCGCCGAGGGCCGCAAAGCCTTTCGGGCGGCCTCCATGCCGGCCCGCAGCCGGCCCTTGAGGGGATCGTCTGCCCAGCAGGCCTCGACGGCATCGAGGGCGATGTCGACCATCGCGTCCCAGCCCCATCCGAATGCCTCGGCCACCGAGGAGTACTCGTGACCGAGGTCCACCCCGGTCATGGCGGGATCGTCGGTGTTGAGCGTGGCGAGCAGGCCCGCCTGGCGCATCGCGGGGTACACGTGCTCGGCGAGGGAGCCGAACGCGTTGGCGATCAGGACGTTCGAGCTCGGGCACACCGTCAGCGCGATGCGCTCCTGGGCGAAGCGCCGGGTGAGCTGCGCGTCTTGGAGGATCGACATCCCGTGGTCGATGCGCTCGGCGCCCAGCACGTCGACGCAGGCAGCGATCGCGTCGGGCCCGGAGTTCTCCCCCTGGTGCGCCGTGCGGCGCAGACCGGCGCGCGCGGCCACCGCGAACGCCTCGGCGTAGGTCTCCGGCCGCTGACCGACCTCGGTCGAGTCGTACCCGACACCCAGGACCCGATCCGCACCCTTCGAGCCGACGCGGCGCAGCTGCGCCAGCTCGCCCGCCAACTCGAGCGCCGCGGCCGGACCGAACTCGCGATCGAAGTCGCAGATGAGCCCCACACCTACGCCCACCTCTGCCTCCGCGGCAGCCAAGCCCTCGTCGAGGCCGGCGAGGATGGAGGCCAGCTCCTGGCCGGCCGCGAGATGGCGCGCCGGCGTGAAGAACGTCTCGCGGTACGCGAGGCCGTGGGCGGCGCCGTCGAGGACCGACTCGTAGGCGAGCCGGGCCCAGTCGCCCGGATCGCCGAGCACCGACTGCACCAACCAGAAGATCGACAGGAACTCTCCGAGCGATCCGTATCGGTAGAGCTCGGTGGGATCCTCCACCGGCAGGCCGATGCCGTTCTTGGCCGCCAGCTCGACCACCGTGGCCGGCCTCATCGTGCCCTCGACGTGGCAGTGCAGCTCGACCTTGGGGAGCCGGTCCAGGGCCTCGGCCAGCTTCACGCCTGCCCGTCGCGGAGCTCGCCGCAACACGGTGACGATCCGGCGCGGCGAGGATCGGAGCCGGTGGCTCGGGAGGGCATTCGAGGAAGGTACGACGCAGGTGTTTCGACTGGGTTTCACCGCGGCCCGGACAGGGCCGGCCCACGACGCCACCGGGGAGACGGGGTAGCGTCGCTCGACATGGCTACGCGGGGGCGCGACGTACTGCTCGACGTCCTGCGCAGCGAAGGCGTCAGCCATGTCTTCGGCAACCCCGGCACCACCGAGCTGCCCCTGATGGACGCTCTGGCCGCCGCCGACGACATCCACTACGTGCTGGGCCTGCAGGAGGCCACCGTGGTGGCCATGGCCGACGGCTACGCACAGGCCACCGGCCGCCCGGCGTTCGCCAACGTGCACACCTCAGCCGGCCTGGGCAACGCCATCGGCAACCTGACGAACGCCCGGGCGAACCGGTCGGCGCTGGTCCTGACCGCAGGCCAGCAGGACTACCGCCACATCGTCACCGACCCGCTGCTGGCCGGGCCCTTGGTGGACCTCGCCCACGGAGCGGTCAAGTGGGCCCACGAGCTGCGCACCGTCGACGAGCTGGCCACCGTCCTGCGCCGGGCGTTCCACGACGCGGCGTCGCCCCCGGCGGGCCCGGTCTTCGTCTCGCTGCCTATGGACCTCGTCGAGCAGGAGACCGCGGTCCCGGCGCCAGGGCCCTCGCGCATCGAGCGCGCGGCCAGGGCTCCGGCCGTCGAAGAGCTGGCCGAGCTGCTGGCGACCACGCCGGTCGGCGAGCTGGCCATCATCGTGGGCGACGAGGTGGCCACGTCCGCTGCGGTGCCGAAGGCCGTGGCACTGGCCGAGACCCTCGGCGCCGCCGTGTACGGCACTGCCCTGCACGGCCGGGGGGTCTTCCCCCCGACCCACCCGTGCTGGAAGGGGATGCTCGCCCCCGCTGCCCCCGCGATCGCCGCCGAGCTGAGCCGCTACCGGCGTGTGCTGGCGGTCACCGGTCAGCCGTTCATGACCTATCCCTACCTGCCCGGGCCGATCCTGCCCGAAGAGGTGGAGCTGCTCCACGTCTCGAGCGACCCGTACCAGCTGGGTCGCACCTGGCCCACGCGCCTGGGCGTGGTCGGCGATCCCCGGGCCACCCTCTCGGCGCTCGTCGACGCCGTGGCCCCCCTCGTCGACCGCGACGCGGTCGCCGGCGCCCTCGAGGTCGCAGGTGAGGCTCGGCGCGCCGAGGTCGCCCGCCTCGAGAGCGAGGCGGAGGACCGTTACGGCGCCGCGCCGATCGACCCCATGGCGGCGGCCCACGCGTTGGTGCGGGCTCTGCCGGCCGACTCGGTGGTGGTCGACGAGGCCATAACCACCGGCGTCTACGTGCGTGGCTTCCACCACTGGGACGAGCCCGGGCGCTACTTCTGCTGCAGCGGGGGCGGCCTGGGATGGGCCATGCCCGCCGCCTGCGGCGTGTCGCTGGCCGGGGGCGGGCGGCCCGTTCTGTGCGCGGTCGGCGACGGTTCGGCCATGTACTCACCCCAGGCACTGTGGAGCGCGGCGCACGAGGGCCTCCCGGTGGTCTTCGCCGTGGTCAACAACCGCCAGTACAAGATCCTGAAGGGATCCCTCGCGGCGATGGGAGGGTCCAGCGCCCGCACAGGGCGCTTCGTGGGGATGGACATCGTCGAGCCGGATGTCGACTTCGTGGGCTTGGCCGCGTCGATGGGCGTTGCGGGCACCCGCGTCGAGCACGCCGGCGAGATCGGCGGCGTGGTCGCCGACGCGTTCGCCGCAGGCGGGCCCCACCTGATCGAGGTGCCCATCACCGCATGAACGGCCCTGCGCTTGTGTTGAGCGGCGTCGGGTTGCGGCGCGGAGCCACCACGATCCTCGACGGGATCGACCTCGAGGTACGGCCCGGCCAGCGCTGGGCGCTGCTCGGGCCCAACGGGTCCGGCAAGACCTCGCTGCTGCGGATCGCCTCGCTGTGGGAGCACCCCAGCACCGGGACGGTCGAGGTGCTCGGGGAGCGCCTCGGGAGGGTCGACGTGCGCCGGCTTCGCACCCGCGTCGGGCTCGCCAGCCACGCGTTCGGTGACTTGTTGCGCCCCTCGGCCACCGCCGCCGAGGTGGTCATGACGGCGCGCCACGGCGCCGTCGAGGCGTGGTGGCACCACTACGACGACTCCGACCGCGACGACGCCGAACGGATGCTGGCGCGCTTCGGGGTGGGCCACCGGGCCTCGCACGTGATCGGCACCCTGTCGTCGGGCGAGCGCCAACGAGTGCTGCTGGCGCGGGCCTTCGCCGGGCGCCCCGAGCTGGTCCTGCTCGACGAGCCCACCGCCGGGTTGGACCTGGGCGGGCGCGAGGACCTGCTCGCACGCCTCGACGAGGTGGTCGGTGGTGCCGACGCGCCTCCGACCGTGCTGGTCACGCACCACCTAGAGGAGATACCGGCGGGCACGACCCACGTGTTGGCCCTGCGGGAGGGGCGGATCCATGCCTCGGGTCCCGTCGAGGAGGTGCTCGAGGAGTCGGTGCTGTCGTCGTTGTTCGGCCTCTCGCTCAGCGTCGAGCGCCGAGAGGGACGTTGGCGCGCGCTCGGTTCCGCCCGCGGGAGCCGCCCCCGGGTCGGGAGCGCCTAGGCGCCCGACACCTTGGCCAACAGCCGGGGTCGGGAGCGCTCGATCACCTCGGCCAGCACCCGGTCGAGCATCGGCATCCACAGCCGGCCCCCGTAGTGCAGGCTCATCCTCAGCCGGCTGCCCGCTCCGGTGGGGTCGACCCGGACGTCGAGCACCCAGGCGGAGTGCTGTCGCCCGTCGCGCTCGGCTCTCTCGAAGCGGGCGTGCCCGGGCGCCTCGTGCGCGGTCCTGGTCATCCGCAGGCGCTTGGCGCGGGCGAAGGGCCCGATGCGGGCACGAAGGTCGACCGACCAGGCCGGACCCGGATCGTCGGGGTGGGCTTCGACGGGGCGCGACCGGCCCACGATGTCGAGCCAGTCCGGGTAGCACGCCAAGTCGTCGACCCAGGCGAAGAGGGCCTCGGGCGGGCAGGGCGCCTCCATGGTGGCGACGACGTCCACGGCAGGCCCCTCAGGTCCCGGAGTCGAGCTGGTCGACGACGCGCAGCAGCGGATAGGGGTTCACGGCCGGGCCTCCGTCGGGATGGATCTCGAAGTGGAGGTGCGGAGCGCCGCCCCGGGCGTTGCCGGTGTCACCCACCAGTCCGACCATGGTGCCGGGCTCGACGATCATCCCCTCGCCCAGCCCGGGCGCGTAGGCCGACAGGTGCGCGTAGTAGTAGTAGGTCCCGCTCTGGCCCTTGAGCCAGAGCTTCGTCCCGCCGAGCACGTCGCTGCCCATGCGGGTGACGACTCCCCGTTCGCAGGCCAGCAGCGGGGTGCCGGCCGGCGCCATGATGTCGGTGCCCTGGTGGGCGTGGGCGTACCCGGTCCCGGTCATGCGCGGCGCCCCGAAGCTGTCCCCGAAGGTGTGCGGGTCGGCGACGGGGAAGGTGAAACCCCGGATGACGATCTCGCTTCCCGCCGCGAGCACGGCGACGTCGAAGAACGCCTGGGCACTGGATCGGCGGGCCTCGACGAGGCGCGCACGGGAGCTCGTGAGCTCGGCTCTCGCAGCCATCAGCTCGTCGGCCACCTGCCCCAGGCGCCGATCCAGCGATGCCCGGGCGGCGCGGTAGTCCGACAGGGAGTCGCGGTCGGCGTCGAGCACGCTCGAGAGCAGCACCTGGGCGCTCCCCAGGTCGTTCGGATCCGTCGCCGCGGTGGCCGCGAGGACCTCGTCGAGGTCGCCCCGGATCAGCGCCTCGGCGGCGCGCACCTCGAAGCGACGGCGCGCCGCCTCGACCCTGCGCACCGCGCTGCGCTGGTCGCCCGACATGGTGGTGAGGCGCTCCTCGAGGTCGTCCACACGGCTCTGCACGGCGAGGACCTCGGAGCGGACCGACTCGTAGCTGCCGCGGCGCTCCACGAGATCGGCCTGGGCGACGCGCAGCTCGCGTCGCAGGGCTCCGGCGGCGGCGCGCCCGTCGACCGCGGGTCCACTCGCGCCGAGCGGTGGCGGCGGGACGGTGGCATCGGAGACGGGCACGCTCTCGGGCAGGGAGTCACCGTCGCCCGGCGCTGGTTCCTCGGCCGGCGGTGGCGACGTGGATGTGGTCGTCGACCCCCCGACCCAGCCCGGGACGGTGATCGGCACCTGGGACCCGGACGCTGCGGCGGTACCGCCCGAGCCGAGCGCGGTCAGCACCAGTGCAGCACCAGAGGCCAACAGGCCGACACGGTGGCGCCGCGCTCGGACCACGACGCGGGAGCTGGCGGTCTCGGAGCGAGCAGGCATGCGGGTGGAGGTTCGACAGCGGGACGCCACGGGCCTGGTGCCGGCCGGGTCGGGCGAGCCCCGGACGTGGTGCGGTCCAGGGAGCCGAGCCTAGGGCGTGCCGCGCGTCGCGCCGGGACCGGCGCCGTCGGAGCCCGCACCCGGCGCTGCGAGGGGCACCAGAGCGCCGGGGCGAACCAGCACCTCGACGGGATCGCCTACCCGCAAGGCGTCCTCGCCGTCCACGAACGCGCTCAGCGTCGCTGGCTCGGCCCAGGCACCCGACGGACGCACGGTGACCTCACTGCGGTCGCCCCGGAAGCGCACCGATTCCACCGCGGCGGTGAACGTGTGCGCGGCTCGGCCCGGAGGGAGGTCGGCCCTGCGCCCGGGACGGCGGACCTCCACCCCCGCCGGGTGCACCAGGACCCGGGCCGTGCCGTCGGGTCGGTCGAGGCGGACCGGTCCCCAGGGCGCGGCGGCTCGACCTGCGGTCACCTCCAGGGTCACGATCCCGTTGAGGCCCAGGAGCCGGGCCACGACCTCTGTTCGCGGCCGGCGCCACAACGATGCCGGAGGACCCTGCTGGACCAACAGGCCGGCGTCGAGCACCACCAGGCGGTCGGCCAGAGCGAAGGCCTCGTCGCGATCGTGGGTGACCAACAGGACCGTCTGGTCCAGCTCGCCGAACAGGTTCGCCAGGTCCGCGACGAGTCGGTCCCGCAACGCCCGATCGAGCGAACCGAAGGGTTCGTCGAGCATCACCACCGCCGGACGCGGCGCCAGGCAGCGGGCCAGGGCCACGCGTTGGCGCTCCCCTCCCGACAGGGACGCGACGGACCGTCGCCCTGCATCGGGCAGCCCGACGAGCTCGAGGACCTCCTGGACCCGTGTCGCCCGCTCGGCCCGGCGCGCACCTTGCATCCTCAAGCCGTAGGCCACGTTGCCGCCGACGTCCAAGTGCCCGAACAGGGCGTTGTCCTGGAACATGAGCCCGACGCCACGCCGGTGCGCCGGTGCGGTGCTCAGCTCGCGGCCCTCCGAGCGAATCGACCCGGATTCGGTGTCCACCAGGCCCACGATCGCGCGCAGCAGGGTGGACTTGCCCGAGCCGCTCGGGCCGAGGACGGCGACCACCTCCCCCCGGGAGACGTCGAGGTCGAGGCCGTCGAGCGCCAGCCGTTGGCCATAGCGCACCCGCAGCCCGTGCACCGCCAGCGCCTGCTCCCGGGGCGCGCTCACCGCGACCGCCGGCCCTCCTGCCAGGTCCGGCCGCGAGCGCCGGCCACATCGATCAGCAGCGCCATCGCGATCGTGATGATCGCCAGCGTGCTGGCCAGGGCGAAGGCCTCGCTGACGTTGCGCGTCCCGGGTCTCGCCAGCAGGCGATCGATCGCCACAGGCACCGTGGGGGTGTCGGCGCGGGCGATCACCGTCGTGGCACCGAACTCGCCGAGCGAGATGACGAAGGCGAACCCGGCGGCGACCAGCAGCGCGCGCCACGCCAGCGGAGCCACCACGCTGCGCCAGGCGCGCCCCGGCGAAGCGCCGAGCACGGCGGCCGCTTCCAGTTGGGTCCGGTCGACGCCGGCGAGCACGGGTTCCAAGGTCCGGACGACGAACGGCAACGCCACGACGGCCTGGGCCACCGGTACCAGCACCCAGTGGTCGCGAAGGTCGAGCGCAGGTGTGTCGAGGGTGACCAGCAGACCGAAGCCCACGGTCACAGCCGACGTGCCGAGCGGCACGGCCAGAGCGGCGTCGAAGGAACGCACGGCGCGACCCCTCCGCCCGCTGAGGGTCAGCGCCACCGCCGCGCCCGAGCCGAGCAGGACGGCGATGACCGTGGCCAGCGCCGCGAAGCGCAGCGACGTCGTCAGCGTGTCGATGCCCGGCACCGACAGCGCGCTGCGCGGCTCACGTCGCCCCAGGGCGCGCCAAGCCTCCAGGGAGCGTCCGTCGCCGGACTGCAGGGAGCGGTCCACTAGCACGGCCAGCGGCGTGGCCACGACGACGCCGACCACCAACAGGTTGACTGCCACCCACGCCCGCGCCGCCGGCCCCTTCACGGGCCGCGGTGTCCCCGGGGCGGCCACCACCGCATGGCGACGGCCGTACAGCCGACCCGCGACGACGAGCAGGCACGCGACGGTGCCCATCTGGATGAGGCTCAGCACGGCGGCCGTGGGCAGGTCGAGCAGGTCGGCGGTCTGGCGGTAGATCTCCACCTCGAGCGTGGTCTCGCGCGGTCCCCCCAGCAGCCTCACCACCCCGAAGGAGGTGAACGTGAACAGGAACACGATCGATGAGGCGGCGACGATCGCGGGGCGCAGAGCAGGCCACGTCACGGTGCGAAAGGCGCGCCAGGGACCTGCCCCGAGGGTGCGGGCCACATCGTTGCCGGTCGGGTCGAGGGTCTCCCACAGGCCGCCCACCAGTCGCACCACCACGGAGTGGTTGAAGAAGACGTGAGCGGCGACGATCGCCCACACGGTCCCGTCGAGGTCGATCCCGATGGGACTGCGGGGGCCGATCAGCGCGACGAAGGCGGCGCCCACCACCACGGTCGGCAGCACGAACGGAACAGCGACCAGTGCCCGCACCGCCCGCCGACCCGGGAACTCGTAGCAGGCCAGCACGTGGGCGGCGGGCAGGGCGAGCGCGACGGTGACGGCCGTCGAGATGGCCGCCTGGGCGATGGTGAACCCGATCACCCGACGCAGCGAGGCGTCACCGAGCACGTCGCCCACCACGGCCAGGTCCCAGCGGCCCCCGGGGCGCAGACCCAGCTCCACGATCGAGGCGACCGGCCAGACGAAGAACAGCGCCAGGAAGACCGCCGCGGGCAGGGCCAGCGCGGGCCCGATGGCGCGGCTCAGCGCACGACGAGGCGCGTCCACTCGTCGATCCACTCCTCGCGGCGCGCCTCGACCTGGTCGGGGGGGAGCGTCGCGGGGTGTGCCGGACGCGCGGCGTAGTCGGTGAACACCTCGGGCAGCTCCACCCCACGCCGCACCGGGAACACGAACATCGACAGCGCGACGTCGGACTGGAACGGTTCGCTGATCAGGAAGTCCACGAAGCGCCCGGCGGCCTCGGGGTGACGGGTCCCCCGCAGCACGCCGGCCATCTCGACCTGTCGGTAGCAGCCGTCCTCGACCACGCCGATGGGCGATTCGCTGACCGGAGGGTCGGCGTAGACGACCTCCGCCGGAGGGCTCGAGGCGTACGACACGACCAGCGGACGCTCGCCCTCGCTGCCCGAACCGCCGGAGAACGAGCCGTAGTAGGCGTCCTCCCAACCCTGGGCGACCTCCACCCCGTTGGCCCGCAGCGCACGCCAGTAGCCCTGCCAGCCGTCCGGGCCGAGCTCGGCGACCGTGGCCAGCAGGAACGCCAGCCCGGGCGACGACGTGGCGGGGTTCTCGACCACGAGCAGGTCTCGGTAGGCAGGGTCGGTCAGGTCGGCCAACGACCTCGGCACGGGCAGGTCGTGCTCGGCGAAGTACGCCTTGTCGTAGTTGACGCACACGTCGCCGTAGTCGACCGGGGTGACCCGGTGGCGGGGATCCAGCACGTAGCGGGGATCGACCTGTTCGAGCCCGGCAGCCTCGTGGGGCTCGAACAGGTCGGCGTCGAGGGCCCGACCGAGGAAGGTGCTGTCGACGCCGAAGAGGACGTCGGCCTGGGGGTTGCCCGCCGACAGGATCGCCTGGTTCACGACCGATCCGGCGTCACCGCCGGTGATGCGCTTCACCTCGATGCCGGTCTGGTCGGTGAACGCCGCGAGGACGTCGTCGGACACGGCGAAGCTGTCGTGGGTCAGCACCTCGATGGTGGTGGTGCCCGGCGACGGCGAAGCTCGGTCGCCGTCGCCGTCGCCGCCGCCGCACCCGGCAACGGCCACCACCACGGCCGCGACCGCTGGAGCGAGGACACGGGGGAAGCGGCTCCGGCTCATCGGGATCACCTCTCGTCGGGGCCCGGAGCAGCCGGGCCGTCGGGGGCGGGGCGGGCCGCTGCGGCACCGAGCAGCTCCGGCGGAGGTCCTTCGGGCTGCACGGCGAGCACCACGCCCGCTCCGAGCGACACGCTGGCGAGCGTGCCGAGCATCTCGTTGCTCACGCCCCGGGTCCCCCCGGGGTCCAGGTCCTCGCCGTTCAGGGCGTAGCGAAGGCCCGAGGTGGTCACGCCCAACGCCGGTCCGCCCAGGGGCAGGAGGCTGACCAGGTCGCCCATCGCCCCTCGCAGGGACCGGGCACGCCCGGCTCCGGCTCGCACCACGGTGACCGTCGCCGGGGCCAGGTAGGCGTCCAGCTCGACGACGGCGAAGCGTGGCGCGCCGAGCAGGGCCACGTTGGCCACCAGGTGGTCGAGGCGGCCGCCGTTGCCGCCGACCACCACGACCCTGGTCGCGCCGCGGCGCACCGCCTCGTCGAGCGCGAGCTCGAGGTCGGTGGCGTCCTTGGCTGCGGGATGGCGCCTCACCTCGGCTCCCTCGGCGCGCACCCGGGCCAGGCCGGCGGGGCTGACCGAGTCGAAGTCGCCCACCGCGAGCGCCACCGGCCACCCGAGCCTCAGGGCCTCGTCGACACCGGCATCGGCGGCGATGACCTCGACGCCCGCCGGCAGGACGAGCGACGCGCCCCGCGGCACCGGGTCCCCCCCGGCGACGACGACGATCGTTGCGCCCTCGGCGCGTGGTTCCACCGATCCCTCCGCTGGCATGACCCAGTTCAGGTTCGCGGGTCGGTGGCGCCGTGGAGGCCACCCTCTCAGCCCGGTCGGCCCGGACTCCCCGTGGTCGGGGACAACCTAGCGCGGCGCCGCGGGTGGCCTCGAAGGTGTCGCGCCCGTGGTCCCAGGTGGCATCCTTGGGCCTCGGATCCCGTCGTCGTGGAGTGTGCCGTGGGCTTCAGCGTCAAAGACAAGGTCGTGTACCCGCACCACGGTGCCGCCGTGATCGAGGGGACCGACACGATCGCCATGCCCGACGGCTCGTCGCGCCGGTACTTCGTACTGCGCATGACCCACGGCGAGCTCACGTTGAAGGTGCCCGTGGACGCCGCCGAGGAGATCGGCATGCGCTACCCGATCTCCAAGGAGGACGTGGAGGACGTCTTCGAGGTGCTGGCCAAGAAGGACGTCCGCGAGCCGACCAACTGGTCGCGGCGGTTCAAGAACCACCAGGAGAAGCTGAAGTCCGGCGACGTCTACCAGGTGGCCGAGGTCGTGCGGAACCTGGCCCTGCGCGACGCCGACAAGGGCCTGTCCGCCGGAGAGAAGTCGATGTTCGTCAAGGCGCGTCAGGTGCTGGTGAGCGAGTTGGCCTTCGCCCTCGACATCAGCGAGGAAGACGCTCTCGAGCGCCTCACGACCACGTTGTCCTGAGTGCACCCGCGTCGGATCGGCCGAGTCGGGGTCGCGCTGATCCTGGCCGCGGCCGGGGCGCTCGGCGTGTATGGCTGCTCCGACACCGGCGGCGACGCCGCGCCGGCGCCGGTCGACCGGGAGGGCCCTGCCGAGGGGGCGAAGGCGGGGGTGGCATCCACCACGAGCGCGCCGGCCCCGGTCGGGTTGCCCCTGGTGGTCGCCGAGCAGGGCTTCTCGACGTTCCCGGATCCCCTCGCCCCCGGGGCAACCCTGGGCGGCTACGCCGTGGTGGTCGCCAACCCGGACCCGGCCCTCATGGCCACCGGGGTCACGGTGCGCTCGCGCCTGGTCGGCGAGGACGGCACCGCGGTGTTCGCCGACAGCGCGCTGCTCAACGCCGTGATGCCAGCTTCGTCGATGGCGGTCGGGGGCACGCTGCTCGAGCCGTTGACCGGCCCGGTGCACCTCGAGGTGGAGCTGTCGACCGCGGCTTGGCTGGAGCCGAGCGAGCCGGGCGGGCGCATCGAGGTGGTGGCGGCGGTCACCGAGCCCGTGCCCGGGGGAGGTGCTCGCACCCGGTTCACACTGCGCTCGTCGCGTCGTGGCGACGAGGAGGGCGTCGACGTCACCGCTCTGTACCGCGCTGCCGACGGGCGCCTCCTCGCCGGCGAGCAGACCACCGTGGCCCTCGTCGAGGGCGGCGCCAGCGTCGACGGCGAGATCACCCTGCTGGCCCCGATCCCAGATCTGTCACGCACCGACGTGCTCGTCGGCCGAGGTTTCGGGGCCCAGACCACCGGCTGAGCGGCGCTCGGGGTGACTTCGCACGGCCGAAGCGGCACACTGTGACCAGCCAGATCCCTTCTTGAAGGATGCCATGCCCACCGCAAGCTCTGATGTCATCGTCCTCGACGGCGTCGTGACCGAAGCCCTCCGGGCCGGGATGTTCCGCGTCGAGCTCGACAACGGCCACGAGGTCCTCGCGCACCTGTCCGGCAAGATGCGCCGCAACCGGATCCGGGTGCTCATCGGCGACAAGGTCCAGGTGGAGCTGTCCCCCTACGACCTGTCCCGTGGCCGCATGGTCTACCGCTGGAAGTAGCCGGCCCGGGGCCGCGCCCGCCGGCTGGTTCAGCCGCCGGAGAGGGCCTGTACCCCCGAACTAGACATGGCGAAGCGGTACCGGCAGTGCAGATCGACGCCGTCCTGACCAGCGCCGCCTGACCAGAGCCCCGCGGCACCCCGGCAGCTGTGCCCGATCGTGTCGCCTGTTCCCGGTTCGTCGGCCCGGGCGGACGCGGTGGGCGCGAAGGGACTCGAACCCCTGACCTCTGCCGTGTGAAGGCAGCGCTCTAACCAGCTGAGCTACGCGCCCCGAAGGGAGCCGACACCGTAGCGGACCCCCGAGCGGGCCTCCCAACGCCTCGATGCCCGTGCCGAGCGCCGATGTCGCCCGCAACGCCGCATCTGGGCCCGAACAACTCAGAGTGGGGCCACCACGTCGGGCGTCAGCTCGTCCTCGACCAGGGCCAGCATGCGCAGCACGGCCACGTCGGCGTGCTGGGGGCCGACCACCTGCAGGCCCACGGGCAGCCCGGCCCGGGTGGAGCCGACCCAGACCGTGCCCGCCGGCGATCGCGTCAGGTTGAACGGGTACGTGCATGCCACCCAGTTGGCGTCGGGCTCTCCGTCGACGAGGCCCCACTCGCCCACTGGGCCGGCCTGGCCGGCGACCGTGGGGCAGAGCAGCAAGCCGACCTGATGGAACACCTCCACCAGGCGCAGGTTGGCCTGGTGGCCCGCGGTCTGCGCGGTCACGACGTCGGTGGCCGAGCGGTCCCGCGCAGTGAGCATCAAAGCGTCGTGGCCAGGGTCGAGCAGGGCCCGCTCGGCGGTGGACAGCCCGGCGAAGCGGGCGAGGTCCGCGCTGGTCACCAGGGTCAGCCAGGCTCCGACGGGGTCGTGGTCGAACACCGGGTCCACGTCGACGACATCGATGCCGAGCGCCTCCAGAGCCGTTACCGCGGCGGCGAGGATGCCGGCGACCTCGGAATCGACGCGGGCGTAGCCCAGCGTCGGTGCCCAGCCCACAGTGCGGGGCAGACCCAGCTCGTCGAGCGACGCAGACCAGCTCGCCGATGGCATCGGTAGCGACCGCAGGTCGGTGGGGTCCGGGCCGATCGTTGCGTCGAGCACCGCTGCCAGGTCCCGGGCCCGGCGGGCGATGGGCCCCTTGGTGGACAGGTCTGCCCACGCAGGCGGCTCGACCCCGCCGACCGGCACACGACCCAGGGACGGCTTGAACCCGGTCAGTCCGCACAGCGCCGACGGGATCCTGATCGAACCGCCCCCATCGGAGCCCGTCGCCAGAGGGACCATCCCCGCGGCCACCGCGGCGGCCGACCCACCCGAGGATCCCCCGGCGCTGCGGGCCAGGTCCCACGGGTTGCGCGTGGCGCCGAAGAGAGGGTTGACGGTGTCTGCCATGTATCCGGTCTCGGGCGTGTTCGTCTTGCCCACCACCACGCACCCGGCGGCTCGCAGGCGCGACACGAAGACCGAATCACGCTCGGCCGGGGGTGCCGTCGCGTACAGAGCACAGCCGTGGGTGGTGCGCAGCCCGGCGGCGTCCTCGAGGTCCTTGACCCCGATGGGGATCCCGGCCAGGGGGCCGACGCGCTCGCCGGCGGCCACCGCGGCGTCCACCGCTGCCGCCTGACCCAGCGCGCCAGGGCGATCGACGGCGACGAAGGCGTTGATCGCGGGGTTGTGCTCCTCGATGCGGTCGAGCGCCCCTGTGGCCAGCTCCACGGCGGAGCGCCTGCCGGTGGCCACCTCCGCTGCGAGCCCGACGACGGTGTGGTTGCGGAAGTCCACGGCGCTACTCCTGGCTCGACTGCCCGCAAGGGCCGGCCGCTTGCCGGCGCATCCCCACCCTAGGCACCGCGCTGCAGCACCAGGCCGGCAACGATCGGTCCGCCCCGACCGGCCGGGATCGGTGGTGGCGGCGCTAGACAGGGACCGTCCGCGCGCAGATGGAGGCGACCGCCGTGCCCGACCAGATCCCCGACCGGCCCGCCGGCACCCAGGACCCGACGAACGAAGGGGCCCTGCCCAGCACCGAGGAGGAGTGGAGGGCGCGCCTGTCTCCCGCCCAGTTCGACGTGTTGCGTCGGGCCGGAACCGAACGGGCCTTCACCGGCGAGTACGTGGACACCACCGACGACGGCACGTACCGGTGCGCGGGTTGCGGGGCGGTCCTGTTCGAAAGCGCCACCAAGTACCACTCCGGTTCGGGATGGCCGAGCTTCACCAAGGCCGTCACCCCCGAAGCCGTGACCCTGGTCGAGGACCGTTCCCACGGCATGGTCCGCACAGAGGTGCGCTGCGCCCGCTGCGACTCGCACCTGGGCCACGTCTTTCCCGACGGGCCCAGCGAAGTCGGCGGGATGCGCTACTGCATGAACTCGCTGGCGTTGAACCTCGACCGCGGCTGAGCGCGCGGGCTCGAAACCGGTTTCGAGCGAGACCAGGCTCAGCTCAGGTAGCGCACGCCGGTCAGCTCCTCGCTGACATCCCACAGCCGGGCCGCCCGCTCGACGTCGACCGCCCCCCGGAACGGCGCGACCACTCCGGGGGCGCCCCTCGAACCGAACAGGGACGTGGGGCCCACCAGCTCACCCCCCGCCAGCCCGGGTGCGGTCGCGGCGAACAGGCTCGGCCGGGCCCCGCCCTCGGCGCTCTGGGCGACCAGCCGGGTCGCCCCCGCCATGACCGCTTCGGAAAGGCGCGAGCCCGCCATCTGCGGCCCCACCGACTGCAGCCCGGTGCGGGCGTAGCCGGGATGCGCGGCCACGGCCAGGGTGGGCGCGTCGGCGTGGGCGAGGCGCCGGGCCAGCTCCATCGAGTACAGGGCGTTGGCCAGCTTGGACTGGCAGTACGCGGACCAGCGTCGATAGCGGCGCTCGCCCGCGAGGTCGTCGAAGTCGATCGAGCCGAGCCGGGCCATGAAGCTGGTGACGGTCACCACCCTTGACCCCTCGACCCTGATGAAGGAATCGAGCAGGTGCCCGGTCAGCGCGAAGTGGCCCAGGTGGTTGGTCGCGAACTGGAAGCCTCGAAGCCGTCCTCGGTGACGCGCCGCGGGGTGGCCATCACGCCGGCGTTCAGGATCAGCAGATCCAGGCGCGGCGCCTTCTCGGCGATCGCCGCCGCTGCGGTGCGCACGCTCGCCTGGGAGGACAGGTCCAGGCCCACCACGTCGAGCTGCGCGTCGGGGTGCTGCGCGCGGATGCGTTCGCAGGCGCGATCGGTCTTGTCCAGATCGCGGCAGGCCAGCACCACCCGCGCCCCGGCCCCGGCGAGCGCGGTGGCGGTGTGCTCTCCGATCCCGCCGTTGGCCCCGGTGATGACCGCGACCCGCCCGTGCTGGTCTCCAACGTCTGAAATGCCGCGATCGGCCATGCCCGCCAAGGTAGTCCCGGCCCCGGCTCTCAGTAGCCGGCCTCGACGTCGATCGGCCCGACCAGGGGCTCTCGCGCCGCCCAACGGGCCACGTTGACCCGCACCCGCTCCGACAGCAATGGAACCGCCATCGCCGCGGTGTTGGCGGTGTGGGGCGTGATCAGGCAGCGGGGCTCGTTCCACAGCGGGTGTGAGTCTGGAAGGGGCTCGGGGTCCACCACGTCCAGCGCGGCGCCGCCGATGCGACCCTCGGCGAGCACGGCGACGAGGTCGTCGGTGACGATGTGAGCGCCACGGGCGACGTTGACCACCCACCCGTGGGGGGCCAGCCGCTCCAGCCGCGACCGGTTCATCACCCCCTGCGTGTCCGGGGTCAGTGCCAGCGCTAGGACCACCAGCTCGGCCCCCACCAGCACCTCGTCGAGCTCGCCCGGGCCCACCACCCGATCGGCGCCCTGCAGCGGGGCCGGGGTACGACGCACGACGGTCACCTCCGCGCCGAAGGGGCCCAGGAAGCGCAGCAGGCTCTCGGTGATCGCTCCCCCGCCGAGCACGACCACCCGGGCTCCGACCAGGTTGGTGCCCCTCTGCGCCGACCAGGTGACCTGCCGGGCGTAGTGGGCAAGCCCTCGCAGGCCGGCCAGTCCCATGGCAAGGGCATGCTCGGCGACGGGTTCCGCGTAGACGCCCTTGCCGCAGGTCCACAAGCGGTCGGGGTGGGCGCGGAACACCTCCACGTAGGGCTCCACCCCCGCCCAGGGCAGCTGCACCCAGGCGATGCCGGGCTGGCGGTCGAGCAGTTCGCGCAGCTCGCCGGCGCGCCGGGGATCGGCCCAGACCACTGCCTCCGCGCGGGTCGGGTCGACGACGTCGCCGCCACCCTCGCGCACCGCGTCGGCGAGCCAGTCGGCGGCGCTGTCCGGGCCGAGGGCGATGCGGGGCCGGGTGGCGGGCACGGCGCGAGCCTAGGTAGATCGCAGTCGACCGGGGCGGCTCACGAACCCGCCACCAGTCGGTCGGCGAGGCGCTCGAGGCCCGCCACGCGGCTTCCCTTGACGAGCACCGCGTCGCCCTCGCCGAGCCCTAGGGCGTCCAGAGCGGAGAGCGCCTCGTCGAGGTCGTCGAAGTCCTCGGCGCCGTAGTCGGGAGCACCGACCGAGAGCACCCGGATGTCGAGCGCACCGGCGAGCAGGGCGATGCGGCGGTGCTCGGCCCGGCTGTCGCCCAGCTCGGCCATGGGACCGAGCACCGCGGTGCGGCGCCTGGAGGCCAACGCGGCCAGGGAGCGCAGCGCGGCCGCCGTGGAGGCCGGGTTGGCGTTGTAGGCGTCGTTGAGCACGAGCGCGCCCGACGCGGCCCGGCACAGCGCCATGCGCCAGGGGGCGCCCTCGGCCAACGCCAGACCCTGTGCGACGTCGGGCAGGTCGAGCCCGCACGCGAGCGCGGCGGCCGCCGCGGCCAATGCGTTGGGAACCATGTGCGCACCGGCCACGGCCAAGCGCAGCTCGAGGCACCCGCGTGCGGTGACCAGATCGAAGCGGGCACGCAGGTCGCCGCCGAGCTCGACGTGCTCGGCACGCACGTCGCCCGCTCCCCCGAACGTGACCACCGTCGCGCTGGTCCGCTCGGCCATGGCAGCGACGCGGGGGTCCTCGGCGTTGAGCACGGCGACACCGTGCTCGGGCAGCGCCTCGACCAGCTCCGCCTTGGCGCGCGCCACGGCGTCGAGGTCGCCCAGGGTGGCGGTGTGCGACGCGGCGACGCAGGTCACCACGCCGACCGTGGGACGCGCCAGGGTGCACAGGTGACCGATGTGGCCAGCGCCGCGCGCCCCCATCTCGACCACGGCGACCTCGACCTCGTCCGGCGCACCCAGCAGCGTCAGCGGCACCCCCAGCTCGTTGTTGAACGAACGCTCACTGGCTGCCACGACACGGCGTCGCCGCAAGGTCGCTGCGAGCAGGTCCTTGGTGGAGGTCTTGCCAACCGAACCGGTGATGCCCACGACCGGCCCCGAGATCCGGGCGCGCGCCAACCCGGCCGCGGCCCCCAGGGCCGCCACGGTGTCGTCGACCTCGACGGCACTCGCCCCGGCGCCCTGCACCGCGGGCCGGGCGGTCAGGTAGGCGGGCGCTCCGTTGGCCACCGCGTGGTGGACGAAGTCATGGCCGTCGCGCCCGGCCACCACCGGTACGAACAGCTCTCCACTGCGCAGAGAACGCGAGTCGATCGACGCACCGACCACAGCCACGTCGGGACCCACGAGCCGCCCGCCGACGGCGTCGGCGATGTCGCGGAGCTGCAGGCGCACCCGGGAAGTCTGGCACCGGGGCACCCGTACACTCCGCCGGTGCCCACCGTCGCAGCATCGACTCCGCCGGCCGGTCGGGAGGGCCGGCGGCGCCTCATCCTGGTCTTCGGGGGCCAGTCCTCCGAGCACGACGTGTCGTGCAGCTCGGCGTTCGAGGTGCTCCACGCGCTCGACCCCGACCGGTACGACGTCGAGGCGGTCGGAATCACCCGCGACGGCACCTGGGTCCGAGCCCAGCCGGCACCCGTGGCCGGCGGGCACCCGCGGCGCCTGGCTGCCACGGGCAAACCGCTTGACCCGTTCGAGCTGCTGGGGGACCGAGCCGGTCGCACCACCGTGGTGCTCCCCCTGCTGCACGGCACCCGCGGCGAGGACGGCACCGTGCAGGGCCTGCTCGAGCTGGCCGGCGTCGCATACGTCGGTTCGGGGGTGCTCGGCTCGGCTGTGTGCATGGACAAGCTCACCGCCAAGGACGTCGCCAAGGCCCACGGCCTTCCCCAGGTGGCCCACCTGGGACTGCGGGCAACCGGCGCCCCGCACGCCCCGGGCGCTGTGGAGGCGGCGGGGCTCACCTACCCCCTCTTCGTCAAGCCTGCCAACCAGGGGTCCTCGGTCGGGGTGACCAGGGTTGCCGACCCTGCCGAGCTGTCGGCGGCGGTGGAGCTCGCGGGGCGCTACGACGACTGGGTGGTGGTCGAGCAGGCAGTGGCCGGGCGTGAGATAGAGGTCGCGGTGCTCGGCAACGAGTCGCCGCGGGCGTCGGTGCCGGGCGAGATCGTCACCAGTCGCGAGTTCTACGACTACGAGGACAAGTACCTGGGGGGCGGCTCGCGCACAGTCGTGCCGGCCGAGCTGCCCGACGGTGCGGCCGACGAGCTCGCGCGGCTGGCGGTGGCCGCCTTCGAGGCCATGCGCTGCGAGGGCATGGCGCGCGTCGACTTCTTCTACGAGACCGGTGGGCGCGGTCCGCTGCTCAACGAGGTCAACACGATCCCGGGCTTCACACCGATCTCGATGTACCCCAAGCTGTGGGCCGCATCGGGGCTCGGCTACCCGGATCTCGTCGACGAGCTGGTCCGTCTGGCCCTCGAGCGCCACGCCCGTCGGCGCCAGCTCTCCATCACCCGCTGACCCGGTGGCGCCGATCCCCTCGATGCCAGCGTGCCCCGGGAGGTACTGACCGGCTCGGTGGAGGCCCATGTCGCGAGTGACTCCGGTGGTGGTGCCGGGACCGGGCCGGGAGGGCGGTATGCCGCTCGCGCAACGTCAGGCATGCGACCGCTGGGACGGGCGGGGGGTGCCCCGCTGACGCGGCGCCACCGACACAGCGGTCGTGTCCCCACCGATCGCCTCGACGCAGATCCCCACCCCCGGGTCGAGCTGGTGGCTGACCTCGAGCGCACCCGTGTGCGTGGTAGCAGGGGGAACCTCCATCGCCCCGACCCCAGCCCCGCCTCCCAGTGGGCAGGGTTCACCGGCCAGCCGCGGGCAGGGACGCCCGGGGCGGGTCGGGGCGATGCAAGCCGCCACCTCGAGCGCCGCGCGCCGGGGCGCATCGCTGTCGGACTCACCCGCTTTGCACTCCTCCTCAGCAAGCGGAGGCGGGCCGGGAGCACCAGAGGATGACGACGTGCCTCTGGTGCTCATGCGCACGCGCACAGCGCTCCAGTCCGGGTGCGACATGGTCACGCACCCCCGCGCATGGGCGAGGGCGAGCATGGGCCCGTTGGTCACGAGCACGTCGGCCTCGAGGTTCGGCACGCCTCGGGCCGCGGCAGCCTCGATCAGAGCGTCGAGCAGGTAGGGCCCCAGCCACCCGCGCCACGCCTCGGCCACGGTGATGCCCAGCTCGCCGTCGCCGTTGGGCAGCAGCACGTAGCTGGCCTCCCCCACGATCTCCCCCGCGGCGCCCCCGCCGTCGACACCGTCGTCATCGCTGCCGGCGACCGTGGCCACCAGACCGAACCCGCCGCGGTCGGCAACCGTGGTCAGAGCTTCTAGGAACTGGCTCGATGGTCGGAAGGCCGAGAAGAAGCGACGATGCCGGTCCTCGGGATCGAGGCCCGCGTACAGGGCCGCGAGGCCCTCGAGGTCCGAACGCTGGACGGGCCTCACGACCAGGACGCGACCACCCGAGAGCGTGACACGCCGGGGCCGAGTCGTCGGGACGGTCCGAGCCACTGTCAGGGCCCCGGCCGCGCTCGGCTCAGGTAGTCCACGAAGCCGCCGAGGCTGGCGAGCTGCGGGTAGTCGCGCTCGGGGATGTCGATGCCGGTCTCGTCGTGCAGGGCGGTCAGCAGGTTCAAGAAGTCCATGGAGTCCAGGTCCAGCTCGTCCTGGATCAGCGCCTCGTCGTCCACCCCGGCGAGATCGACCTCCGGCGCGATGCGGTGCAGGAGGTGGGCGAGCAGGGCGCGTGCGCCATCGGGGTTCACAGTGCCTCCGGGTGTCGGAGCTGGCGGTCGACGGTGGCGAGGAACCGGGCGCCTTCGTGGCCGTCCGAGGCGCGGTGGTCGGCGGAGAGGGTGGCCCGCACGACGGGACGCACACCCAGCAGGCCGCCGGTGGCCCAGGGCCTCTCGACGACGGTCCCGAAGCCGACGAGCGCCACCTGGGGCGGGTAGATCACCCCGAAGACCTCTTCAACGCCCTGGTCGCCCAGATTCGTGACGGTGAGCGAGGCGGCGGTCACGTCCGAGCCGCGCAGGCGGCCGGCGCGGGCCCGACCCACGAGGTCGCGCAGGCTCATCATGAGGGCATCGAGGGTGAGGCGGTCGGCGTCCCGGATCACGGGAGCGACGAGGCCGCCGCCCCGTAGCGATATGGCGATGCCGAGGTCCACACTCTCGGCGGGCACGGCCTCCTCGTCGTAGTGCCCGTTGAGGGCCGGCACCTCGCGAGCGGCCCGGGCGACGGCCTTGAGCAGCAGGGCGGCGGGCAGGAGCCGTTCGGTGACCGGCCGATCGGCGTTGACATCGGCCAGCCAGTTCATGGCAGGCCCGAGATCGACGGTCGTGGCCAGGTAGTAGTGGGGGATCTCGTGCTTGGAGCGGGCCATCAGCTCGGCGGTGGCGCGCCGCGTGGTACCAGCATCGTGCCTGCGCCGCGGGGGTGCCTCGGTGGAGCTGGCCGCGGGAGTCGTCGAAGCAGCGACCTCCGCCGCCTCGGCCACCGCAGTCCGCCCTGCGTCCACGTCGGCGGCCACCACGGCACCACCGGGGCCGGAGCCGGCGATCGAAGCGAGCTCGACTCCGCGTCCGGTGGCGAGCCGGCGTGCCAGCGGGGAGGCGCGCACGACGCCGGGCGCGTCCATCGGGGTGGGAGGACTTGGGTCGCGTGGCAGGGTCGGCACCCCCGCCGGGCTCTCCCGCTGGGGCTGCCGCGCCGAGCTCGCAGCAGGCGGCGCAGGGGGTGCGACAGGAGACGAGATGCGGGCGAGCACAGTGCCGACGGGAACCTCGACGCCCTCCTCCACGAGGATCTCGGCAACCACGCCGTCCTCGAACACCTCGACGTCGATGTCGGACTTCTCGGTGTCCACGACGGCGACGATGTCGCCGCGATGCACTGTGTCGCCGACCGCGACTCGCCACTCCAACACGGTGCCGACCTCCATGTCGGCACCCAGCGCGGGCATCCGGAAGTCCCCCACCTCAGGCGACCCGGAGCACGCCGCGGACAGCGGCGACGATCGTCGGGGTCTGCGGCAGAGCCGCCTCCTCCAGGTGCTTCGGGTAGGGCATGGGAACCTCGGCGCTGCACACCCGGGCCACGGGGGCATCGAGGTCGTAGAAGGCGCTCTCGGTGATGCGGGCGCTGATCTCGGCGGAAAGGCTGCCGCTGCGCCAGCCCTCGTCGATGAGCACGGCCCGATGGGTGCGGGTGACCGAGTCCACGACGGTGCCGGAGTCGAGGGGCCGCAGCGATCGCAGGTCGATGACCTCGGCCTCGATTCCGTCGCCGGCCAGCAGCTCGGCGGCATCGAGGGTCCTGCCCAACGTGCCACCGTATGTGACGAGGGTGACGTCGGTGCCCGGGCGACGGATGGCGGCCCGGTCGATGTCGACGGCGCCGGCCCCCTCGACGAGCTCGCCCTCGGTGTTGTAGAGGCTGCCGTGCTCGAAGATCAGGACCGGGTCGGGGTCCTCGAGCGCGGTCCACAGCATCCCCCTGGCATCCGCGAGCGTGGCCGGGGCGAGGACCCGCAGGCCGGGGATGTGCGCATACCAACCTTCCAGGCTGTGGGAGTGCTGCGCGGCGAGCTGGCGGCCTGCGCCAGTGGTCATGCGGATGACCAGGGGCACGTTGAGCTGGCCACCTGACATGTACAGCAGCGTCGCGGCGTTGTTCACGATCTGGTCGAGAGCCAGGAGGCTGAAGTTGACGGTCATGATCTCGACGATCGGTCGCATCCCTCCGAGGGCCGCGCCGATGCCGGCGCCGACGAAAGCGGACTCCGAGAGCGGGGTGTCCCGGACGCGCTCGGGGCCGAACTCCTCGAGCAGGCCGAGGCTGACGGCGAAGCAACCTCCGTAACGGCCGACGTCCTCGCCCATCAGGAAGACGCGGTCGTCACGCTCGAGGGCATCGCGCAGGGCGGCTCGAATCGCCTCGCGGTAGCTGGTCCTCACGAGGCGCGCTCGGAGTACACGAAGCGGGTGAGGTCCGCGACAGCCTCGGGCGTTCCGGCTTCGGCGAAAGCGACCGCTTCGTCGACCTCGGCGATCACCTCGGTCTCGACGGCGTCGAGCTCGGCCGCTGTCATCGTGCCGGTCTCGGTGAGGTGCGCGGCGAAGGCGGCGATCGGGTCGCGGGCTCGCCAGCCCTCGACCTCCTCCCTGGTGCGGTAGCGCTCCGGGTCGTACATGGAGTGCGCCCTGAAGCGGTAGGTGCGCAACTCCAGGAACACCGGGCCGCCGCCGGCGCGGACCTCGGTGGTGGCCGTGCGAGCAGCCTGGCGGACGGCGAGCACGTCCATGCCGTCGACCGCCCAAGCGGGCATCCCATAGCCGGAGGCCTTGAGCGCCAGGTCGGTCTCGGACTCCGATCGGCCCAGCGCCGTGCCCATGGCGTACAGGTTGTTCTCGCAGCAGAACAGCACCGGCAGGTCCCAGAGCGCGGCGAGGTTCATGCTCTCGTGGAACTCGCCCTCGGCGACCGCCCCTTCGCCGAAGAAGCACGCGGTGACCCGGTCCCGGTCCGCCAGCCGGTCAGCCAGCGCCAACCCGACGGCGAGCGGCAGGCCTCCGGCGACGATGGCGTTGCCCCCGTAGAAGCGACGGCAAGCGTCGAAGATGTGCATCGAACCACCCCTCCCCCGGCTCGAGCCCTCGATCCTGCCGTACATCTCGGCCATGACCTCGGCGGCGGGCACGCCACGGGCCAGCGCATGGCCGTGCTCGCGGTAGGTGGCGACCACTGCGTCCTCGGAGCCGAGCGAGGCCATGACCCCTACGGCCACGGCCTCCTCGCCGATGTAGAGGTGGACGAAGCCGCGGATCGCGGTGGCGCTGTACAGCTCGACGCAGCGCTCCTCGAAGCGACGGATCCGTACCATCTCCTGCAGCAGGTGCAGTGCGTCGTCGTGATCGAGGGACCGCGCCTCGCGTCCCGACCCGCCGGCGGGCCCCTCTACCTCCCGGGCCATCACGCCACCTCGAGGGTGGACAGGTCGCCTTCGGGCAGGCCCAGCGCCCGCGCCTTGAGGAGGCGACGCATGATCTTGCCGCTACGGGTGTGGGGCAGGTCCTGGTCGAACGTGATGTCGCGCGGTGCGACCGCGGCGCCCAAGCGGCGGCGGGCGTGGCCGATCAGCTCCAGACGCAGGTCCTCGGTCGGCTCGCAGCCGGAGCGCAGGCTCACATACGCCTTCACCACCTCGCCGGCCACCGGGTCGGGCACGCCGATCACCCCGGCTTCGACCACAGCGGGGTGCTCCAGGAGCACGCTCTCGACCTCGAACGGACCGATCAGGTGGCCCGCTGACTTGATGACGTCGTCGGCGCGCCCCACGAACCACAACCAGCCCTGGGCATCACGGCGAGCCAGGTCGCCGGTGAGGTACCAGCCGTCGGCGAAGCACGCTGCATAGCGCTCGTCGTCGTGCAGGTAGCCGCGGAACATCGAGGGCCACCCCGGGCGCAGCGCCAGCTCTCCGTCCACTCCGGGCTCGTCGAGTACCTCGACCTCGCCGGCACGCACGGCGGCGCGCCCGTCGGGGCCCCGCCGCAGCAGCACCGCCTCCACCCCGGGCAGGGGGCGACCCATCGAACCCGGTCGGACCTCGGTCCCGGCCAGGTTGGCGATCATGATCCCGCCGGTCTCGGTCTGCCACCAGTTGTCGTGCACTGGCAGTCCGAGCGCCTCCTGCCCCCACACGACGGCTTCCGGGTTCAGGGGTTCACCCACGCTGGCCACGAAGCGCAGGGCGGATAGGTCGTGCTCACGAGCAAGGGCGGTGCCGGCCTTCATGAGCATGCGCAGCGCGGTGGGTGCCGTGTACCAGACGCTGGTCCGTTGGTCCTGGAGGATCCGGTACCAGCGACGGGCGTCGAACTCGGCCTCGTCGACCACGCTGGTCACTCCGTGGGTCAGTGGAGCGACCATCCCGTAGGAGATCCCGGTCACCCAGCCGGGATCCGCGGTGCACCAGAAGACGTCGCCGTCGTGGAGGTCCAGCGCGGTGGCACCGCTCGAATGGTGCGCCACGACCGCCTCGTGGACGTGGACCGCGCCCTTGGGGGAGCCGGTGGTGCCGCTGGTGAAGTGCAACAGCGCCATGTCGTCGGGATCGGTCGGCGGGATCTCGAACTCGTCGGACGCGCCGGCGAGCAGGCCAGCCAGACCGAGGGCCGCGTCGAGCGAGTCGGCACCGTCACCGACGAGCAGCACGTGCTCGAGCTTGGGGAGCGCCCCCCGGATGGGTGCGACCTTGCGCTGGTACAGCCTGGGCGTGGTGACCAGCACGCGCCCGTCGCCGCGATCGAGGCGCTGGCGGATCGGCTCCGGCCCGAACGCCGAGAACAGCGGACACAGGACGCTGGTGTTCTTGAGTGTCCCGAGTACCGCCACGTACAGCTCGGGCACCCGGCCCAGGAGCGTGAAGACCCGGTCGCCCTTGCCGACGCCGAGATCGCGCAGGACGTTCGCGAAGCGATTGGTGCTCGCCGAGAGCTGCGCGTAGGTGGCCTCGGTGACGGTGCCGTCGCGGGCGATCCAGCGGAACGCGACCCTGTCGGCGCGCGCTCGGCCTACGTGGCGGTCGACCGCCTCGTGGGCGATGTTCAGTCCACGGCCGCCCGGCAGCCCGTCGAGCTGGCGGCGGGCCTCGGCCCAGGAGAAGCCGGCGCACGCTGCCTCGTAGTCCACGACGTTGGGCACGACCCCACCCGGCCAGGGACCCTTGCGCAGCGTCGCCCACGGCGCCACCGGGTCACCCGTGCGCGGGCTGCGCCGTCGGACCGGTCCCAGCCTCCGGGGCGGTCAACTCGGCGGCGAAGGAGCGGTACGCCTCCCAGGCCCTGGGCGCGTAGACCGATGCGGTTCCGCCGTCCATGAGCAGGGCGACGCCCAGCATCTCGGCGACCTCCTCCGCTGTGGCACCCGCCTTGGCCGCCGCCTTCGCGTGGTAGGCGATGCAGCCGTCGCAGCGCTTGGCCACGGAGATGGCCAGCGCCGTCGCCTCCTTGAGCCGAGCCGGCACCGAACCGTCGGCCATGGCCGACTCGTGCAGCGCGAGGAAGCCGGTCCAGGCATCGGGTATGGCGCGGCGAAGGGACTTGGTCGGTTCTCGCAGCTCCGCCAGCACCTCGTGCGCGTCACCCATCGCGGACCCCCTGCCTGTCGGCGTCCAGTGTCGGGCCGGCGGCGGTGAGGGTGGAAGGGTCGAAAGTCCCCGGCCAACCGTCCACCGCCAGGCCCTCGGCCGGAAGTTCGGCCGTGTCGGTCGGCGGGTCCGGAGCGGACGATCGCCCCGATCCCGGACGCAACCCCCGCTAGGGCCTCGCTCGACGTCGACTCCCCGGTTCTCCTGCCCGCACCTGCGTGACACCCGCTGCAGCGGACCGGGGCCTCGCCGCTGTCAGCCGAGGAGCACGGCACGCAGCCAGGCCAGTAGGGCGTCTCTGCGTCGCACCAGGCCGGCCAGGGTGGGCTCTTCGCCGAAGGCGCGCAGCAGTTCCGCGTCGGCGGACATGCCCGTCACCATCGACCACACCGACAGCAGCAGCAGCCGGGTGTCCTGGCGGCGCAGGCGACCGGCGTCCATCTCGGCCTGCAGCCAGTGCGACGCCGCCTCTACCAGCGGCCCGAGCCTAGTGACCAGCCGCGTCGAAGCGGGGGGGCCCAGCCGGCCGGCCTCGCGCACGACGGCCAGCATCGCGGGGTGCCGAGCCGCCAGGCGGAACCCGGCTCGCACCACCGCTTCGACCCGCTCGAATGCTCCGTCCGGGGTCCGTGGGCCCGCATCGTGGCGGCCCGGCCGGGTCAGCGCCCGCGCCACCCGGTCGCTCACCTCGTCGGCGGTTCGGTCGACGACAGCGGCCAGAAGCGCCTCCTTGGAGGGGAACCAGTACAGGATGGTCTGCTTGGCGATCCCCAGCGTGTGGGCGATGTCGTCGAGCGACGTCGCTTCGTAGCCTCTCGAGCCGAAGGCGCGCAGTGCCTCGTCGACGATTCGTGCCGAGGTGTCGCGTCCCGGACGTGGGGACTTCATCTACCAGATGGTAGACGACGTGCTAGAAAGCCCCCCGATGATCGTCGAGGCGCTCGCCGGCACACGCATCGCCATCACCGGCGGCACCGGGTTCCTCGGCACCGCGCTCATCGAACGCCTGCTCTGGGCCGTGCCCGACTGCGAGCTCGTGCTGCTCGTACGCCCCGGGCGGCGCAGCAGCGTCGACCAGCGGGCACGTCGGGAGATATTCGCCAACGACGCCTTCGACCGCCTGCGGGCCGCTCACGGCAAGGAGGGCTTCGCCGATCTGGTGGCCCGGCGGGTCCAGGTCATCGCCGGCGACGTCGGGACGGACGGCCTCGCCCTCGACGACGCCGGGCGCGCCGCCCTGGCCCGCTGCGAGGTGGTCGTGCACTCGGCGGCGGCGGTGTCGTTCGACAGCCCGCTCGACACAGCGGTGGAGGTCAACCTGCTCGGGCCCACCCGGCTGGCCACCGCGCTGGCCGACATGGGCTCCCCGGCCCACCTCGTGTCGGTGTCGACCTGCTACGTGGCGGGCAACCGCCGAGGCGCCGCCCCCGAGGCACCGGTCCACGAGAGCCCCTTCTACGTGGACGTCGACTGGCACAGCGAGGTGGACGGTGCCCGCCGCGCCCGGCGCGATGCCGAAGCGCAGAGCCGCACGCCCGAATCCCTCGCCCGCTTCGCCGCCGACGCCCGCGCCGAGCTGGGTGCGGCCGGGGTCCCCGCGCTGTCGGCCAAGACCGAGCAGCGGCGCGCCGCCTGGGTGCGCGAGCGGATGGTCGACGCCGGCCGGGCCCGGGCGGCCTCGCTGGGCTGGCCCGACGCCTATGCCTACACCAAGGCCCTGGGCGAGAGGGCCCTGCTCGACGGTCACGGGTCGCGGGGCGTGACGATCTTGCGTCCCTCGATCATCGAGTCGTCCCTCGCGGAGCCCCGGCCGGGCTGGATCCGCGGCTTTCGCATGGCCGAGCCAGTCATCATCTCTTACGCCAGGGGCCTGCTCGACGAGTTCCCCGGCGTGCCCGAGGGCACCATCGACGTGATACCCGTCGACCTGGTGGTCGCCGCCATCATCGAGGCCACCGCCCGGGGCGCGACTCGCGTCTGCGAGAGCGCGCCGCCCACCGACCCCGAGATCGTCCAGGTTGCTTCGGGATCCGTGAACCCGCTGCGCTACCGCCAGCTCGTGGACCTCGTACGCGACTGGTTCACCCGGCACCCCATCTACGACGGCGACGGCCAGCCCATCGTCGTGCCCGACTGGTCCTTTCCCGGACGCGGACGGGTTCAGCGCCAGCTCGGGCGGGCCAAGCGTGGCCTGGAGCGCTCCGAGCGCGTCCTGACATCCCTTCCCCTACGGGGCAGACGGGCCGAGTGGTCCGCACGCCTCGAGACCAGGCGCGAGGAGGTCGAGCGCGCACTGGGCTACGTCGAGCTGTACGGGGCCTACACCGAGTGCGAGGCCATCTACGGCGTCGAGGTGCTCCTGGAGCGCTTCGAAGCGCTCGACGAGGCCGACCGGGCCGCCTTCTGCTTCGACCCACGCGTCGTGCGCTGGGACCGCTACGTGCACGAGATCCACCTCCCCTCCGTCGTCGAGCACGCCCGAGTCCGGATGACGCCCGGGGGCAGGACCGTCGAGCACCGCGCCGACCGGCTCCGCCGCCAGGTCCTGGCGCCCGAACGCCACTTCGCCGCCTTCGACCTCGAGAACACCCTCATCGCCTCCAACGTGGTCGCCTCCCACGCCTGGTTGGCCACCCGACGGCTCGGACGGGCCGACAAGGCACGCTTCGTGGCGCGCACCCTCGCCGAGGCCCCCTCGCTGCTGGCGCTGGACCGGCGCGACCGCAGCGACTTCCTGCGCCACTTCTACCGCCGCTTCGACGGCGCGCCCGTCGACCAGCTCGAGGCCGACGCGGTCGACATGTTCAGCGAGCTGCTGCTGACCAAGAGCTTCCCCGCCGGGCTGCGACGCGTGCGCGAGCACCGCCGGGTCGGCCATCGCACCGTGCTGGTCACCGGGGCGCTCGACGTGGCCATCGGACCGCTGCGGCCGCTCTTCGACGATGTGATCTGCGCATCGCTGGACCGACGCCCCGACGGAACCCTGCGAGGAGAGCTCGACCAGGCCCCCCCGACCGGGGAGGCCCGGGCCCAGGTCCTCGTCGACTACGCCGCCGAGCACGGCTTCGACCTCGCAGAGGGCGTCGCCTACGCCGACTCCACATCCGACCTGCCGATGCTCGAGATAGTCGGCTTCCCGGTCGCCGTGAACCCCGAGACCCGCCTGGCCGCGCTCGCGCGCAAGCGGGGCTGGCTCGTGGAGCACTTCGACAAGGCGCCGGGCGTGGACGCTCCCCGCCTGCCGGTCGCCTCCACCCCCGGTCAGAGGTGGGGCGAGCCGCTGCTGCGCCGACTGTTGAGCGCGGGTGGCACCCGCGGGCGCGCCGACCGGCCCGCCCTGCCCGGTACCGCAGCGACGCCACGACGGAGCCAATGGTGAAGGCGCTGGTCTTCGAGCGCCGGCCGGTGCGCTACGCAGCGGCGGCGGTCGTCGGGCGCGTCGTGCCCGGGCGGGGGGCCGGTGTCGGCCCGATCGAGCTGCGCGACGTCGAACCACCCGAGCTGCCCGGGCCGGGGTGGCTGCGGGTACGGCCCCGCCTGGCAGGCATCTGCGGCTCGGACCTCGCCACGCTCGACGGCACCTCGTCGCGGTGGTTCGAGTCGCTCGTGAGCTTCCCGTTCACCCCCGGGCACGAGGTCGTCGTCGACGTCGACGAGCCCGCTGCGAGCCCGTCCGGACCCCTCGCCCGCGCGGTGGTCGTACCGGTGCTCGGCTGCGCCGCGCGCGGTATAGAGCCCTGCTGCCCCGCGTGCGCTGCCGGCGCGACCAACCGCTGCGAGCGCTTGGCGCATGGCGCGCTGGAGCCCGGGCTGCAATGCGGCTACTGCGCGGGCACGGGTGGTGGCTGGGCGACCGCGATGGTCGCGCACCGCACACAGCTCGTCGCCGTGCCCGACCGCCTGACCGACGAGGCCGCCGTCATCGTCGAGCCGACGGCGTGCGCGCTTCACGCCGCGCTCGGCGTCGGGCCGGGACCGGTCGCGGTGATCGGCGCCGGCACTCTCGGCCTGCTCACGGTGGCTGCCCTGGCCGACCTCGAACCGGGCCGCGAGATCCTGGTGGCGGCGAAGCACCCGCGCCGAGCGCGACCTGGCCGGCGAGCTCGGCGCGACCCGCGTCACGGCCGCCGACGAGCTCGACCGCGCCGCCCGCTCCATCGCCCGAACCATGCGCTACGACAACGGCCAGCTCGCAGGCGGCCTCGACCAGGTCGTCGACTGCGTGGGCTCGCCCGCCTCGCTCGCCCAGGCGCTGCGCATCTGCAGGCCGGGCGGCACCGTCCACCTGGTGGGCATGGCCGGGGTCACCACCGTCGACCTGACCCCGTTGTGGCAGCGCGAGGTGTCGCTGCGAGGCGCCTACGCCTACCGACCCGAGGAGGTCGTAGCGGCCCTCGATCTGGTCGAGCGGGCCGATCTGGGCCGTCTGGTCAGCGCCACCTATCCCCTGGCGAACTACCGCGAGGCCATCGTCCACGCATCCGACGCCGGTCGCCGCGGCGCGGTCAAGGTCGTGTTCGACCTGCGCACCGAGAAGGAACGGGAGCACCTGTGAACCGAACCCCGACGTCACCCGAAGCGAGCCGGTGATGCCCCGTCCCGGCTTCGTCCTCGACGTCGACCGCTCGACACCGCCGATCCTGTTCCACCACGGCGAGGGCTTCCGCCTCGAACGGCTGCCCGCCGACCGGTCGAGGGTGATCTATCCCGGCGAGCCCATCGCCGAGCTCCATGACGTCGACGCCGCGATCCGCCAAGCGCTCGAGAACCCCCTCGGGGACTGCGAGCCCCTCTCGGCCCTGCTGCGCCCGGGGATGCGCCTGACCATCTGCTTCGACGACATCAGCCTGCCGCTGCCGCCCATGAGGCGCCCCGACGTCCGCCAGCGGGTCATAGAAGCCGTGCTCGACGCCGCCGCCGCTGCCGGCGTGGACGACGTGCACGTCATCGCTGCGCTGGCCCTGCACCGACGCATGACCGAGGCGGAGCTCCGCCACGCTGTGGGCGACCGCGTCTACGACGCCTTCGCTCCCCACGGGTTGCTCTACAACCACGACGCGGAGGACCCCGACGGCCTCACCCTGCTCGGTACCACCGAGCTGGGCGAGCACGTCGAGATCAACAAGCGGGCGGCCACATCGGACCTCGTCGTCTACGTCAACGTGAACCTCGTCTCCATGGACGGCGGGTGGAAGTCCACAGCGACAGGGCTGGCCTCGTACCGCTCGTTGCGCCACCACCACAACGTGGCCACGATGCGCCGCAGCCGAAGCTTCATGGACCAGCACAGCAGCGAGCTGCACAGCTCCAACTGGCGCATGGGCGAGGTGATCCTCCGCGCCGGCGTGAAGGTGTTCCAGATCGAGACCACCCTCAACAGCAACACGTTCGGTACCAGCGGGCCCATGTCCGTGCTGGCCAAGCGCGAGTGGGAGTGGGGCGCACGCGACCGGGCCGCCTTCATCGCCATGAAGGCGGGTCTGGACCGCATGCCGGCCCGGGCACGCCGCAAGGTGTTCCACTCCTGGCTCGCGCCCTACGGAGTGACCTCGGTACAGGCCGGCGAGGTGGACGCCGTGCACGAGGTGACCACCGCCCACGTCTTCGATCAGCAGCTCGTGCCCGTGGAGGGACAGACCGATGTCCTGACGATGGGGCTGCCCTACATATGCCCCTACAACGTCAACTCGATCATGAACCCGATCCTGGTCATGTGCCTGGGCCTGGGCTACTTCTTCAACATGTACCGGGGCCGGCCCCTCGTGCGCGAGGGCGGCGTGGTGATCATGAGCCATCCCACCACCCCCGAGTTCCACCCCGTGCACCACCCCAGCTACATCGACTTCTTCGAAGAGGTCCTCGCCGACACGACCGACCCGGTCGAGATCGAGTCCCGCTACGAGGCCCGCTACGCCGATGACGAGTGGTACCGCCACCTCTACCGCACCAGCCACGCCTACCACGGCGTGCACCCCTTCTACATGTGGTATTGGGGCGCGCACGGCATGGCCCACGCCGGCAAGGTGATCATCGTGGGTGGTGACCCCGCCTCCGTGCGCCGGATGGGCTTCGCTCCGGCATCGACCCTCGACGACGCCCTGGAGATGGCCTCGGACGTGGTTGGCCGGCACCCCAGCGTCACGCACCTGCACAACCCGCCCCTCGTCATGGCCGACGTGACGTGAGCGGAGCCTCCCCGACCGAACTGGTGCGACGGGCCGTGGCACGGCGCCCCGGGTTCCCCTACGCGGCCCCCACCCGCCCAGGCACCCTGCCCGCCGAGCCTTCACGTTCGCAGCTCGGCCCTGCCTACGACACCGACTGGGCCCGGCGCTACCCCGCCCGCCTCGCACGAGCCGCGCTGGTCGAAGCCGTCGTGCGTCCGGCCGTGGCCGTGCTGGCCAGCCCCCGCGTCGACGGCCTCGACCGCCTCGAGGTGCTCTCGCGCCCCGGCGAGCCCGTGATCTTCGCCGCCAACCACCACAGCCACCTCGACACGCCGGTCGTGCTGGCCTCCCTGCCCGAG
Organism: uncultured Microthrixaceae bacterium; assembly: GCA_963703565.1. Lineage (GTDB taxonomy): Bacteria > Actinomycetota > Acidimicrobiia > Acidimicrobiales > VFJN01 > CAVPEW01. The sequence goes on from CAVPEW010000063.1 coordinate 46,182, forward strand.
CCCTGGCGCCACCACGTCTTCGTCGGCGCCGCCGCCGACTACTTCTTCTCCACCCGCGCGGGGGCGGCCGCTTCCGCTCTTGTGATCGGCGCCATCCCCATCGAACGGACCAGGGTGACCAGGCGTTCGGCCGACCAGGCCGCCGACCTGCTGGCCCAGGGCTGGTCCATGCTCATCTTCCCCGAAGGCGGCCGCTCTCCCGATGGGTGGGGCCAGGCCTTCCGCGGCGGCGCCGCCTACCTGTCCCAGCGCTGCACCGTGCCGGTGGTCCCGCTGCACCTGGCGGGCACAGGCCGCATCCTGGGCAAGGGTGCCAAGATGCCGCGCCCGGCATCGGTGCGGGTCACCTTCGGCGACGCGCTACGACCCGAGTCGGGCGAGAACGCCACCCGCTACGCCGCGCGCATAGAGCGCGCCGTCGCCGCGCTGGCCGACGAGGTGACCACCGACTGGTGGCAGGCGCGTCGGCGCGCCGCCGCCGCCGAGACCCCCTCGCTGTCGGGGCCAGATGCGGCATCGTGGCGGCGTGCCTGGGCGCTTCGCGACCGCTCCCGGCGAGCGCCGCGGCCGGTCTGGCCCGGGCGCTGAACGACGCCGCGCCGCGCCGGGCTCAGACCCCGGCTTCGGAGCCAGCGCGTGCCGAGGGCACCAGGCGGTAGCCGCGACGCGGCACCGCCTCCACCGCCACGGCAGTTGCGGCCAACCGGCGACGGAGCCGAGCGACGGTGACCTCCACCAGGTGCGGGTCACCCGTGGAATGCCCCCATGCCCGTTGCAGCAGCACCTGCTTGGCGACGACCGAACCAGGACGCTCGGACAAAGCGGCGAGCAGCCGAGACTCGGTGTCGCTTAGCTCGACGCGCTCCTCGTCGAGCTCGGCGACCGTGCCGCGCAGGGTGAGGGTCGCGTCGCCCACCCGTACGTGCACGGCGCGGGCGACCAGACGCTCGGCCAGGCTCCGGATGAGCGGACCCAACCGGGCCGTGCCCGGCACCACCGCTCCCTCGATGCCGAGGTCTTCGGCGGCCTCCGCGCAGACCGGGCCCACGCAGGCCACCACCGTTCCAGCGCCGCCCATGTTGGCCAGCAGAGCGTCGGCCAGGTCGTGCTCGGCGGCGATGGCCAGCAGGTTGCGCAGGGCAGGTCCGCTGGTGAAGGTCACAGCGTGCACCCGTCCGGCTATCACCGCCTCGACCAGGCGCACGACCGGGCGATCGTCGACCGGCAGGCGCCACTCGTACACAGGCACCTCGACCAGGTCGGCTCCCGCGGCACGGAGCCGATCGAGGTCGTCCGGGCGAGCGCCACCGTCGAGCTGCACGGCCACCCGTCGGCCGGCGAGCGGGCGGGCGACCAGCTCGTCGACGACCTCCCTCAGGCGCTGGTTCGGCGCCCGTCCGGCCACCTCGAGGCCCACCGCGTGCACGGCCCCGGCGGCTTTGGGGCCTCGGGCGAGGATGCGGGAGTCCGACAGCGCGTCGGTCAACTCGCCGCCGAGACCCCAGCTGTCGGCGGCCGCGAACCACGCCCTTATCCCGATCCCCGTGTTGGCCACCAAGGCGTGCGGCGGACGGGCGATGAGATCCTCGGTGGCGGAGCGACACGCCGCGTCGGCGCCGAGGGGAAGCGTGCGAATCGACGGGCCGTGCAGCACCGACGCCCCCCTGCGGCGCAGCAGCTCGATCTGCTCTTCGGCGCGCCGGTCGGCGGTCACGCCCACGCAGAAGCCGTCGAGGCTCAGCCGCTCCATGGGTCCAAGGGTGGCGGATCGATGTTGCCGCGCCGTTTCGGGGCGGTCACCATCTGCCCTCGATCGAGACGGAGCGCCCCGGATCGCTCATCGTGCGATGGCCTCGACCCGCACAGCGCACTGCTTGTAGTTCGGCTCTCGTGAAATGGGGTCGAACTCGTCGTCGGTCAGGCGGTTGACGCAGGCCTCGTCGTAGTGGAACGGCACGAACACCTCGCCTGGGGCGACCACCGAGGTGACCCGGACCACGATCCGCTCGATCTCCCCCCGCTCGGATACGACCCTCACCACGTCACCCGAGCGGACACCGAGGGGGCCGGCGTCGAGGGGGTTCATCTCCACCCACGCCTCGGGCGCCATGCGTTCGAGGATCTCGACCCGGCCGGTCTTGGTGCGGGTGTGCCAGTGCTCCACGGTCCGGCCCGTGTTGAGCAGCAGCGGGAACCGGGGCCGGGGCCGGTCGCGCAAGGGTCGCGCCATGGAGCAGCCCAGCCGGGCTCGCCCCGACGGGGTGGCGAAGCGCCCGTCAGCGTACAGACTGGCCGTGCCCCCCAGGGGGATCTCGGGACCCGCCGGACAGGGCCACTGGACCCCGCCGGCCGCGTCGATGCGGTCATAGGTGATGCCGCTGTAGTCGCAGAGCCGTCCTGCGGACACGCGGCGCCACTCGTCGAACGCGTCCGCCGGAGCCCGCCACCCCGGGAAGCAGTCCCCGGCAACGCCGGCCCGCTCGGCCAGCGCCAGGAAGATGTCGAAGTCGGACCGGGCCTCGCCCGGCGGGGCGACCGCCGCACGCACCCTGGACACTCGTCGCTCCGAGTTCGTGAACGTGCCGTCCTTCTCGCCCCAGATCGCGGCGGGCAGCACCACGTCCACGCGTCGGGTGGTCGGGGTCTCGAAGCCGTCCTGCACCACGAGCAGCTCGAGGCGGTCCAGGCCGTACTCGAGGGTCCCCCGATTGGGAAAGGACACCATCGGGTTCGTGCCGATGACCCAAAGGCCCTTGATCCGTCCGTCCACGATGCCGTTGACGATGTCGGGATAGGCCCGGCCCCGGGCTGCGGGCAGGCGTGCCTCGTCGATGTCCCAGAGCCTGGCCAGCTCGGCCCGAGCGGCGGGATCGTCGTAGGCGCGGTATCCGGGCATCGAGGCGGTGAAGCCCACCTCACGCGTGCCCATGGCGTTGCACTGCCCGGTGATCGACAACGGCGCCGCCCCCGGTCGCCCGACGTTGCCGGTGACCGCAGCCAGAGTGCACAGCAGGGCCACCGTCTCGGTGCCCTGCACCGAGTGGTTCACGCCCATCGTCCACGCGATCACCGCCCGGTCGGTGCGGGCGATGCGCCGCGCGACCGCCTCGATCTCGTGCCGCTCGACCCGGGTCTGCTCGGCCACTTCGTCGAGGTCGACCGCAGCGAGGTGGGCGACGAGCTCGCGGTAGCCCTCGGTGTGGGCTGCGACGAACGCCCGGTCGACGAGGCCCTCCTCGACGATCACCTTGAGCAGGCCGTTGACCAAGGTGATGTCGGTGCGGGGTCGGACGGCGAGGTGGGTGTCGGCCAGCATGGCCGTCTTGGTGACCCGGGGGTCGACCACCACGACGTGGGCGCCCCTGTTGCCGATGACCCGAGGCGTCAGCAGGGGGTGGTTGTCGGCGATGTTGGCGCCCACCAGCACGATGACCTCGGCCTGGTCGAAGTCGGCGTAGCTGCCCGGCGGGCCGTCGCTTCCGAACGCCGCCTTGTAGCCGGCGACCGCGCTGGCCATGCACAGGGTGGTGTTGCCGTCGTAGTGCTCCAGTCCGAGGCCGAGCCGAACGAGCTTGCCCAGAGCGTAGAACTCCTCGGTCACCAGCTGGCCCGTGGAGAGCACCGCCACCGAGCCGGGCCCGTGCGCGTCCACCAGGGCGGCGACGCGGTCGACCACGGCGTCGAGGGCCTCCGTCCACGATGCCCTGGCGCCGTCCACCACCGGATGACGCAGCCGCTCTGGGGCGTCGAGGGTGTGGTGCTCGGACAGGCCCTTGGGGCACAGCGCCCCCCGGTTGACGGGGTGGTCGGGATCGCCCTTGACGGCCACGGCTCGGCCGCCGCGCACGCCGAGCAGCATCCCGCAGCCCACCGAGCAGTAGCCACAGGTGGTCCGAACCCAGCGATCGGGAACCCGGCTGGCGCTGACCGGTCCGAATCTCGCCTCGTCGACGTAGCGGTAGCGGTCGGATCCGTCGTCTCGGCCGAGGCGGCGTCCGAGCCGCTCCAGCAGGCTCACCCGTGCTCCGGGCGACGGCGGAAGAAGCCTCCCGGCATGTTCAACGGCACGACGGTCACATAGAAGAGGTACCGGCCGATCCCCTCGGCGAGCAGCAGCGCCGCGAAGGCAGCGCGGTCGGCACCTGCCACGATTGCCAGCACCCCCACGAGCGCCAGAGCCACCCGCATCTCGAGCAGTCCTCGGAAGCGACGCCACAGCAACGTCAGGGTCCCGCTGGACTCCAACCTCTGATCGCGCCGAAGCCGCCAGGAGTTGGCACCCAGCGCGAGCAGCGACGCCCCGATCCCGACCAGCGCGACCGCCGGCGAGCCCGTCAGCAGCGGCCCAGTAGCCGCCGCGGTAGCGAAGAAGGCCACCAGGGTCCAGGGACTGTCCCAGGCCGGGCGGCCCGGCACGACGTAGAGACGCCCGCTGGCGTACACACCGGCGACGCCCACCGCGGCAGCGGGCAGCGCCATCGCCGGGACCACGACCGCCGAGGCGGCCAGCGCTGCGTAGACCCCGAACGCGGCCACCTCGCGCGACAGCCAGGAGCGACGCAGGTTCCGCAGCGCCTTGACGGCGTGCCAGGGACGGCCCAGGTGGAACAGTGAGGCCACCAACGCGCCCGCGCCAGCCAGCGCGGCCAGCACGCGGTCGGCCGGACTGCCCGCCGTGAGGCTCACGCCGACCGAGACCTGGGTGGCCAGGGTCAGCACGACCAGCGGCCAGTGCGGGTCCTCGGGGCGCACCGCCCAGTCGCTGCCGGCGAAGGTGTTGACCGGAACATCGCAGGGAAGCTCGATGCGCGTGGTCGAAAGGGTGAGCGACGACGGTGGAAGGTTTGGAGCGTCGGCTTCGCTGTGATCCGCACGCCAAGCCTGCACGTCGACCGCCTCGACGGTGATGGCGTGCGTCGGGCAGGCCTGCACGCAGGCGGGCGAGCGCCCCTCCTCGAGGCGGGGAGCGCACAGGTCGCACTTGGTCACGATGCGCCTGTCCGCCTGGAACGCCGGCACGGAGTACGGGCAGTTCCACGTGCAGTACTGGCATCCGATGCAGTCCTGTGCGTGATGGGCGACCACCCCGTTCGCCAGCTTCTCGTAGGCGTTGGTCGGACAGCCCGCCAGGCAGGCCGGCTCGAGGCAGTGGTTGCACGACATCGACAGGTGGAAGCGACGGGTGTCGGGCCAGGTCCCACCCTCGATCTCTCCCACCCGTCGCCACACCGTGTCGGCCGGAAGCCCGTTCTGCTCGGCGCAGGCAACCTCGCAGGAGTGACAGCCGATGCAGGAGTCCATCGAGAAGCCGAACCGGTACTGCTCGCCGGCGTCGAGCGCCAGCAGCTCGGGGTGGTGGTCGGTGACGTCCCTCGGTCGGCTGCGCAGGAGCTCGACGGGCACCGGGCCCAGGTCAACCACGGCTGCGCACCTCGATCACCCCGCCGCGGCTGCGGACCGGCCAGGTGCGGACCACGATGTCGGGGTCGTCGAGGCAGCACCCCGAGGTGAGGTCGAAGCGCTGCTTGTAGACAGGTGAGGCCACGACCGTGACGCCGTCGATGTCACCCACCAGGCCGCGGCTGAGCACGTTCGCGCCCGAGAAGGGGTCGCGGTTGGCCACGGCGTACAACGCGCCCGAAGCGGTGCGGAACAGGGCCACCTGCTCGCCCTCCACGAGGGCCGCCGCGCCCCGGTCGGCTTGCAGGTCCGCCTCGGCACAAACTGGCACCCAGTCGGACGAGGGCCCAATGGTGCCCCGCGGGCGCTCGGCGACGTCGCTCACGGCGCGCTGGTCTCGGGCTGGCGCTGCCCCCGGACCCGGACGTAGCGCAGGTCGGGGTCTGCTGTGTCGCTGTTGACGAAGGGCCGGAACCGGGCCAGGCGCTCGGGGTCCTCGAGGGTCTCGCGCCACTCGCAACGGTACGACGCCACGTGGCGCTCGAGGTCGGCCTCGAGCTCCGCCGCTATGCCCAGGCTGTCGTCGCACACGATCCGGCGGAGCTGGGCGACACCCCCCTCGAAGCGCTCCAGCCAGGCGGCGGTTCGCTCCAGGCGCTCGGCCGTGCGGATGTAGTACGCGAGGAATCGATCGATGGTGCGCACCAGGGTCGGCGTGTCGAGGTCCTCGGCGAGCAGCTCGGCGTGGCGGGGGCGCGTTCCGCCGTTTCCGCCCACGTAGAGGTTCCAGCCCGACTCGGTGGCGATCACCCCGACGTCCTTGCTCTGCGCCTCGGCACACTCACGGGCGCAGCCCGAGACGGCCAGCTTCAGCTTGTGCGGCGCGCGCAAGCCCCGGTAGCGCATCTCGAGGTCGATCGCGAGCTGGACCGAGTCCTGCACCCCGTAGCGGCACCAGGTGGAGCCCACGCACGACTTCACGGTGCGCACCGCCTTGCCGTAGGCGTGGCCCGACTCGAACCCGGCGTCCACGAGGCGCCGCCAGATGGAGGGCAGCTGCTCGACCCGAGCACCGAACAGGTCGATGCGCTGCCCACCGGTGATCTTGGTGTAGAGGTCGAACTCGCGGGCCACCTCGCCGATCGCGATCAGCCGCTCGGGGGTTATCTCACCTCCGGGGATCCGGGGCACCACCGAGTAGGTGCCGTCGCGTTGGAGGTTGGCGAGGAACGAGTCGTTGGTGTCCTGCAGCGTCGCCTGCTCCCCGTCGAGGATGTAGCCCGACGACAGCGAGGCCAGCATGGAGGCGACCGCCGGCTTGCAGATGTCGCAGCCACGGCCACGGCCGTGGGAGGAGACGAGATCGGCGAACGAGCGGATCCCGGTGATCCGCATCACGTCGAACAGCTCGGCCCGGGTCTGGTCGAAATGCGTGCACAGCCCGCGTCTCACGGTCTTGCCCGCAGCGACCAGCTCCTCGCGCAGCACGGCGTCGAGCTGGCCTACGCAGGACCCGCAACCCGTGCCCGCCCGTGTGCAGGCCTTCACCTCTGCGAGCTGTTCGAGCCCGGCGTCACGGATGGCGCCTCGTACCGCGCCGGAGGTCACGTTGTGGCACGAGCACAGCGTCGCGTCGTCGCCGCCACCAGCGGCCATGAGCAGCTCCAGCGCGCCCGGTCCGGGCACACGCCCGGTGCGCAGCGCGGTCACCAGGACCGGGTAGGCGCGAGTGTCGCCGACGAGCACCGCGCCCGCGACCCGCCCGGCGGGATCGAGGACCAACTTGCGGTACGTGCCGGCGCCGGGATCGGCCACCACGACCTCGTCCCCGCCCTCGGGAGCAGAGGTGGCGCCGGCCGAGCTGACGTCCACGCCCAGCAGCTTGAGGGTCGTCGCCGTGTCCGCACCCTCGAAGCGGGCGGACTCGTCGCCGGCGAGGCGAGCGGCGAGGACGTCGGCCATGGCGTAGCCGGGTGCCACGAGGCCGTGGACGCGGCCGCGATGGCAGGCCACCTCTCCGATCGCGAACACTGCCGGGTCGGACGTGCGGAGCGCGTCGTCGACCACGACCCCGCCCCGCTCCCCCAGCTCCAGGGCGGCCGCGCGGGCCAGGTCGTCGCGGGGACGCACCCCCGCCGCGAAGACAACCAGGTCGGTGTCGACCACAGGATGTTCCTCGGACACGAATCCCAGACCTGCTACCCGACCGTCGGGGGTGGTGAGCACCTCGGCGGCCCCATGCCCCACCAGGACCTCGATCCCGAGGTCCTCCACGTGGCGGCGCAGCATCCGACCCCCGCCGGGGTCGAGCTGGACCGCCATCAGGTGAGGCGCGAACTCCACCACGGTCGTGGCCAGGCCCAGGTTGCGCAGGGCGTTGGCGGCTTCGAGGCCGAGCAGGCCCCCGCCCACGACCACCCCGCGGGCGGCGCCCGCCGAGGCCCAGGCGCCGATGGCCGCCACGTCCTCGACGGTGCGGTACACGAAGCAGCCGGCCGCGTCGGCGCCCGGCACCGGGGGCACGAAGGGCCTCGAACCCGTTGCCAGCACGCACCGGTCGTACTCGAGCTCGAATCCCGACGCAGTGAGCAGCGTGCGTCGCGAGGGGTCCAACCGTTCGACCTGCTCCGCGCACCGCAGCTCGATCCCGTTGCGCTCGTACCAGCCGGGCTCGGCGAGCATGGACAGGTCCGAGGCGTCCATCCCGTCGAAGAGGGACGACAGGTGGACCCGGTCGTAGGCAGGGCGGGGTTCGGCACCGAACACGACCAGCCGGTGCTGGAGCTGAAGGTCGCGCGCCACCAGCGCCTCGACGAACCGGTGGCCGACCATCCCGTTGCCGACCACCGCCAGGACCGGCCTCACGCAACCGCCCCCTCGAGCCCGCCGAGGGCTACTTCCGGGTTCCGACGCCAGGCCCGATCGCGCCCTCCCACCGCGATCGCGGCGGCGGCGGCCACGACCGCGAGGAGCCCGAATCCCGTTCCGTAGCCACCCGTCAGCGAGAGCAGGGCGCCGAAGCCGAACGGCAGCATGAACCCGCCCACTCCACCCGCCGCCCCGACGAGGCCGGTCATGGCGCCAACTCGCTGGGGCATGCGGTGGCCCACGAGCTGGAACACCGCGCCGTTGCCCATCCCCAGAGCACCGAGCGTCACGGCCAGCAGGACCACCGTCGGCACCAAACCGGGTGTCGCCGCCAAGGGCATCACCAGCGCTGCGACGACCGTCAGCAGCGCCACCAGCACTCGTGTCCCGCCCAGCCGATCGGCGAGCGCGCCGCCCACGGGCCGCAGCAGTGAGCCGACGATCGCGCACAGCGCAGCGAACGCGGCTCCGGTGACCTTGACCATGTCGAAGCGGTCGACGAAGAAGATCGGCAGGTAGCCCGACAGCCCGACGAAACCGCCGAAGGTGACGGAGTAGAACAGGCACAGCCAGCGGGCGTCGGCCTCGCGCAGCAGGTCCAGCGCGCCTCGGGGGGTGCGGGCACCCGCCGAGCGAGCAGGCTCGCGGGCCAGCAGGGTGAAGGCCAACCAGACCAGGGCCACGGGCAGCATCGCCAGGGCGAACGTCTCGTGCCAGCCCAGCCGCTCGGCCACCCGTGGCGCTACCAGGGCGGCGACCGCGGTGCCCGAGTTCCCCGCACCGGCGATGCCCATGGCCAAGCCCTGGTACTCGGGCGGATACCAGCGGCTGACCAGGGGCAGCGCCACGGCGAAGGAGGCTCCGGCTATTCCGAGCAGGAGCCCGATCGCCAGGATCTGCGGGTAGGTCCCGGCGGCGAGCGCCCCCCAGGCCAGAGGGACCAGGGTGAGCCCCAGGGTGAGCTGACCGAGGCGCTTGCAGCCGTAGCGGTCGGCGAGCGGACCGAGCAGCAGCCGGAACGCCGCGCCACCCAGGGGCGGGACCGCCACCATCAGGCCCTTCTGGGTGCCCGACAGCCCCAGGTCGTCGGCGATGAACGCGCCGAGCGCCCCGATCATGACCCAGCACATGAACGAGACGTCGAAGTGGATCAACGAGGCGACCAGGGTGGGCAGGTGCCCGGCGCGGCGGAACCCGGCTCGATGCATGCCGGTCAGCCAACCCTGCGGGCGTTGCCCGCCCGTTGCCCGGCGGTGAACTGCCCGCGACCGTCGCCGCACATGGCGCCAAGCACCCTGTGAGTGCCCGGACCGGCAGGCGCCGAGCGTGCCCGGCACCCCAACGTGCTCACGCCGCGGTGCGCTCCCCGTCGGGATCGTGGGACTCGAGCACCCCCATCAGCTCGGCCTGGACCCGGCGGAACTCGGGGTGGTCGACCACGCTCACGCGGTCGCGCGGGCGTGGCAGGTCGACCTCGATGACGCGCACCACCGAAGGACGCGGGGGGTTGCCGAGCACCACGATGCGATCCGACAGCAGGATCGCCTCGTCGATGCCGTGGGTCACCATGACCACGATCTCGGTGTCCGACTCGCTGGTCCACAACGACACGAGCTGGGCCTGGAGCTTGGCACGGGTGAGTGCGTCGAGAGCGCCGAACGGTTCGTCGAGCAGCAGGGCACGAGGCTCCACGGCGAACGCCCGGGCCACGGCGCAACGCTGCTTCATTCCCCCCGAGACCTGCGGCGGTCGCTTGTCGCGGTGCTCCCAGAGGCCCACGGCGCTCAGGTAGCGCTCGGAGGCGTCGTCGGTGGAGGCTCGCCGGTCGGGCCGGGCCGAGCGCACCGCCACCCGTACGTTGTCGAGCAGCGACAGTCGAGGCAGCAGCGAGTACTGCTGGAACACAACGGCGCGGTCGGGTCCCGGGCCGTTCACCTCTGCGCCGTCGAGCAGGACCGAGCCTGCGTCGGGTCGGACCAGCCCGGCCGCCGCTCCCAGCAGCGTGGTCTTGCCACATCCCGAGTGCCCGATCAACGAGACGAACTCGCCCGGGGCCACGGTCAGCTCGACCGAGCGGAGCACCTCCTGGACCCCCTTGCGCCCAGCGCCAGGGTACGACTTGCTCACCGATCGGAACTCGAGGCTCACGATTCGCTCCCTTGCTCGACGGCCACGGCCCGGCCGAGTCGGACGAAGACGAGGTCCAGCACGAGGCCGACGGCGCCGATGAGGATCACCGCAGCCATCAACTTGGGGTAGCTACCCCCGTTGTAGGCGGTGTTCCAGATGTAGGACCCGATGCCGACACCGCCCGAGAGCATCTCCGCCGCGACGATCACCATCCACGCAACGCCCATCGACTGGCGCATGCCGGTCACGATCGAAGGCATCGCGTTTGGCAGCAGCACCTGGCGTACGTAGGTGCGGCGAGAGAAGCGGAAGACCCGCGCCACCTCACGCTGGTCGGACGGGACGGTCTGGGCCCCGGCAGCGGCGTTGAGCACCATCGGCCACACGGCGGTGACGAAGATGACCCAACGGGCGGCGAGGTCGACGTCTTTGAGAACGACCAGCCAGATCGGGTACCAGGCCAACGGCGACACCGGCCGCAGGAACTGGATCACGGGGTTGGCGGCCTGCCACCAGCGCCGGCTCACCCCCATGGCGAGCCCCAGTGGGACTCCCACCGCGACCGCCAGGGAGAACCCCCACGCGACCCGGCCCAGGGAGCTGGCCAACTGCCAGCCGATGCCCTTGTCGTTGGGGCCGTTGTCGCGGAACGGATCCCGGAGCAGGTCCCGCAGCGTGGACAGACCCTCCCCGACCGAGGGGAACTCTGCTACGCGGGCCGCAGCGAGCACCCACAGGGCGACGACCACCGCGACACCGAGCAGCCCCAGGCCGGCGCCGGCCGCGAACCGCCGCCAGCGCGACGGGCCCGTGCGCGGCGGCACCGCTTCTCGGGTCGGGGCGTCCGGGGCCTCGCTGGCTGCCTGGGTCCCGGGATCCAAGGTCGTGGTCATCGTCGCGACACCTCCTGCTCGGGGCGGTTGGGG
>CAVPEW010000064.1:0-115191 GCA_963703565.1 uncultured Microthrixaceae bacterium
TTATGTTAACCTACTGGTAGGATTACGTATTTCTGTGGAAACATCAAACTGTTTTGGTTTTGACGAATAAAAGCATCATATTGGCTGCTGGTGGATGTCTTAAAGATGGATTTCCAAATGTAACTCCAACCATAGAGCCATTATCTTCTTCATAAACAAGACATTTCAGGCCATTATGTATTCTTTCAACAGTACCTTTAAGGCTGGCTAACACTTCTGGATTATTGGATATCTCTTCCACAGTTTCATAGCTCATAAAGTCGTTATCGCCGTATCTTGAAAAATACTTCTCGATCACTGGATGACTCCCCATTGAAAAGTTCAGAGGTGTGATATGTCGCTGTTGGGTCAGATGGTGTCGAGTTCGCCGTGCGGACGCTGCGGCGGGCTCGGCCAGGTCATCGCGTCGCCCTGCCCCGACTGCTCGGGGGAGGGGCGCCGCGTCGAGGAGCGCAGCTACACCGTCGACATCCGCCCGGAGTGGACACGGGCTCCACGCTGCGGCTGAGCGGTCGAGGTGCCGTCGGCCCCCGGCGCGGTCCCGCCGGTGACCTCTACGTGCACGTGAGGGTCGCCGAGGACGACCGCTTCGTGCGCGACGGCCTCGACCTGGTGCGGGTCGAGCCGATCACCTTCGCCCAGGCGACGCTGGGTGCGCACCTGCGGCTCGAGACCCTGGACGGGACCGAGGACCTCGTCGTGCCTCGTGGCACGCCCAGCGGGCGGGAGTTCCGCCTGCGCCACCGCGGGGTGCCCTCGCTCGAGGGCCGGGGCCGTGGCGACCTGGTGGTGAGGGTCGAGGTCCAGGTTCCGACCGACCTCGACGCCGAGGCCGAGGGCCTGCTGCGCCGCTTCGCAGGCCAGCGCGGCGAAGATGTGGCGCCCGAGGACGCCGGCTTCCTTCACCGCATCCGTTCCGCCTTCCGGTGAACCCCGCCCTTCCGGTGAACCCCGCCGACGCGCCCGGTCCTCTGGCCTTCGTCGCCGACCTGGATCGTCCCGGTCTCGATCCCTCCGACCGCCACCACCTGGAGCGCGTCCTGCGCTTGCGCCGTGGCGCGCCGTTCACCGTGGCCGACGGCCGAGGCCGCTGGCGAACGGTCCGGCTCGGGCCGACGATCGAACCCACCGGACCGGTCCTGACCGAACCGGAGCCCGCTCCGGCGTTGACCGTGGGCGTAGCGATGCTCAAAGGCGACCGACCCGAGCTCGTGGTCCAGAAGCTGACCGAGCTGGGGGTCGACCGGATCGCGTTCTTCGCCGCCGAGCGCAGCATCGTGCGCAGGGATCCCGATCGAAGCGCGCAGCACCTGCGACGGCTTCGCGCCGTCGCCCGCGCGGCGGCCATGCAGTCGCATCGGGCCCGCCTTCCGATGGTGGACCAGGTGGAGCTGGCCGAGCTGGCCGCCCTGCCGGGAGTGCTGCGGGCCGACCGGGGTGGTCCGGGGCCCGTCGAGTCACCCACCGCGGTGGTGGTCGGCCCCGAGGGAGGCTGGTCCGGGGCCGAGCGTGCAGCGATCCCCGCCTCGATGGGCCTGGGCGAGCACGTCCTGCGCGCCGAGAGCGCGGCCATCGCAGCGGCATCCATCCTCGAGGCGCTACGTCGGGGTCTGGTGGCCGCCCAGGGGCCCGGTGCGCCGCCCGTCCCCACCACCACGTAGGGTGGTGCGCCCCGTGGGCCATCATGCCTATGCTGGGGCTGGACCGCCACCATCGGTGAGCGGGGCGGATCTCGAGACGCGTGGCGCGAACGGGCAGCCGTAGCCGGAGGAACCATGGGCGAGCAGACGGAGCTGGATGGCGGCGAGTACGCAGCCAAGGTCGGCGCCAGGCTCCGTGCCATCCGCCGCCAGAAGCGGCTCTCCCTCCAGCACGTCGAGGCGGCCAGCAACCTCGAGTTCAAGGCCTCCGTGCTGGGGGCCTACGAACGGGGCGAGCGGGCGATCTCGGTGCCCCGACTGCAGCGTCTGGCACGTTTCTACGAGGTGCCGGTGGACCAGCTCCTTCCCGGTGATGACGGGCCCGACTTCGGGCCGCGGCCGGGCGACGGCGAGGTGGTGGTCGACCTGACCGACCGTGACCGCGTCGAGGACCGGTCGGTCAAGATCGACCTGACCGCGATCGGCCGCGTGTCGGGCCAGAGCGGCGAGATGCTCTCCCGCTATCTGCGCATGATCCAAGTCGAGCGGGGCGACTTCAACGGCCGGGTCCTCACCATCCGTCGCGACGATCTGCGGGCCATCGCGTGCCTACTGGACACCACGATCGCCGCCGCGCTCGACAACCTCGGCGAACTGGGTCTGCTACGGCCCTCGGTCCCGGTCGCGGCTGCCGAGCCCACGCCCGCCGGGGTCTGATCGGCACCACACCGGTAGGACATGCGCCGGTGGGCGGTACCGTCGCCCGGGTGTCGAGCCATCCGTTCGGCGTCTACGTCCACGTGCCGTTCTGCGCGTCACGCTGCGACTACTGCGCCTTCGCCACCTGGACCGACCGCGGTCACCTCGTCGAGGAGTACGTGCGCGCCTGTTGCGACGACCTGAACCGGCGGGCCGGGTCCATGCCTCCGGCGACCTCGGTGTTCTTCGGTGGTGGAACCCCTTCGGCGATCCCGGCCGCCTCGCTGGCGTCGATCCTGGCGGGCATCGAGCGCGACGCCGGATGCGAGGTCACCGTGGAGTGCAATCCCGAAACGGTCACCCCCGAACTGCTCGACGTGTACTGCCGGGCGGGGGTGACCCGTATCTCGCTCGGCGTGCAGTCCACGGTGCCCTCGGTGCTCGAGGCACTGGGTCGCCGTCACGACCCGGCCACGGTCGTCTCGGCCGTCGCCGCGATCCGTGCCGCCGGGTTCGAGTCGTTCAACCTGGATTGCATCTACGGCGCCGCCGGTGAGGGGCTCGACGACTGGCGCCGCACCCTCGAGGAGGTGCTGGCGCTCGAACCGCCGCACCTGTCCGCCTATGCCTTGACCGTCGAGGCCGGCACACCCCTGGCCGCGCAACCGCATCGCCACCCCGACGACGACGACCAGGCCGACAAGTACCTGCTGGCCGACGAGGTGCTGGGCGCTGCCGGCATGGAGTGGTACGAGGTGTCCAACTGGGCCCGGCCAGGCCACGAGTGCCGCCACAACCGCCTGTACTGGACGATGGGGGAGTACCAGGGCATCGGCTGCGCGGCCCACTCCCATCGCGACGGGACCCGCTCGTGGAACGTCCGCACTCCCGAGCGCTACATCGCCGGGGTCCGGACGGGGCGCGACCTCGCCGCCGGGCAGGAACACCTCTCGGGACCCGACCGCGTCCTGGAGGGGCTCCAGCTCGCTCTGCGCACGCGCGCCGGAGTACCTCTGGCGGCGCTGGCTCCCGACGATGCGGACGTGCTGGCCGGCCTTGTCGAGGTCGACGGGCACAGTTGGGTGCTGACCCGCCGTGGCCGGCTGCTCGCCAACGAGGTCGCGCTGCGGCTCCGCACCGCCGGCGAGGACGCAGTTGCCGGGGTGGCTCTCAGGCCGGCAGGGTGACGATCTCGCCGGGATAGAGAACGTCGGGGTCACCGGAGCGGACATGGTCGCGGTTCGCCTCGACCACCCGGCGCCAGTAGGCGCCCGTCTCGCGCTCGGACGGCACCCGGCCCCAGCGGTCGGCCAACTCCTCCTCGGCGAGGAGCCAGAGGCTGTCGCCGGGGGCGACGACCCGCACTGTGCCCGCCGTGCCCGGGCCGTCGAGGATGCCGGGCTCGGCCGGCTCGTCCGGCTCGGCCGTGGGCGCTCCCTCGTCGAGCTGGCCATCGGGTCGTGGTGACCCCGCCGGCCGCGGGCGCGCTGGGGGGTCGCTCGAGCCCTCGTTCCTGGCGCCACTTCGAGATCTCCCTGCTGCGCTGTAGGTCATCGGGGGCTGATCGACTCCTGCGCCGTCGTGGCCGCCCGAGGGTGCCCCGCCGGCGGGGGAGGAGCGCATCGCATCGGGGGCCGCGGGTTGCGTGGTGTCGGGTGGGGCACCGGGGCCCGGGTCGTCTCGCGCCGTGCCCGCGACGGGTATCGGCTCCATGGAGGCGGTGCCGGGCGGCACCTGCGGAGGCTGACCCGACAGTGCGCCTAGGGCGAGCGACGCACCGAGGCCCTGTGCGAGCCGGGAGCGCAGCCCATGGGGGAGCGGCAGAACGTATCGCCGGTGCCTGGGGCAAGGCGTGGCCCCGTTCGATGTGGCGATGGCGGCGGCCACGCCCACCAGGAGGTACGACACCAGGCCCAGCGCGCAGAGCCTGACGATGGCCATCATGGCCGCAGCGGGCCCGTGGGCCTCGATCCAAGCCGCCCAGGCGCTCGGGTCCGCGGGTGGAGCTGCCAGCGGTCCCCTCCCTGCGGCGGCGAGGCCAGCCGCGGCGAATGCCAGGAGCCCCGCCACCGAGAGGTGGTGCCTGGTCAACCGCTCACTGCCTCGGCTCCGCGTTCGCCCGTGACGACGAGCAGGTCGCAAGGGTCGCGGCGCTCCGCGCGGATCGAGCGGGCCCCGGGAACCGTCCGCCCCGATGTGACCGTCGTCCGGCGGTCGGGCCATGAGCCGAAGACGAAGACCTCGCCGGTGCCGGGTCGGAGCACGGCGGGCGTGGCCAGCCCGTCGCAGTCCCAGTCACCGACCACAACGTCGTCCTCGGACGTGCCGACCCGCCACGAACGGGACCCGACTCGTACGACGCTGCCTGCCACCTGCACCGGCTCACCACAGCCGTCACCGTCGAGGTCGACCACCACCACGTCGCCCGTCGGGCCCGAACGGTCGCATGCGGCCGCGGAGTCCGACGATCGCCCGGGCAGGCGTGCCCCGACAAGGGCCGCGCCCCCTGCCACGGCTAGCGCGACCATCGTCAGCCCGGCGGAGGGGGGCACGTGGCGCCAGGGGTCGCGGCCCCGACCGCTGCTCCGAGATGCTGCCGCGGTTGGTGTGACGAGCTCGGGCTCGACGATGCGGGCCAGATCGGCCGCCAGGCGGCGCGCGGTCGGGCGGTCGTGCGGCGGCTCGGCGGCGGCTCGAGCGGCCACGATCGCCAACTGGCGGGAGGTGGCGTCAGCTCGACGGCGACCCGAGCGCCCGGCTGCGCCCGCCGCCAATGCGAGCAACCAGGTGAGCAGGTCGCCCAACGCGGCGACGTCGTGGGCGCGCGATCGGCCGCCGTCGTCGGGACCGAACCCGCACAGGCGCGGCCGGTGGGCGGAGTCGACCAGGACGTGACCGGCGTCGACACGCCCGTGAACGATCCCGGCGTGGTGCAGGTCGGCGAGCGTGCTGGCCAACGACGCGACGATCCGGCCCGCCTGGCGCGGCGTGGGCGCGGCGATGGCGTCGAGCGGCCGGCCGGCCCACCTGGTGCGGATCTCGGCGCCGTGGCCGCCGGCACGCACCGATGCCAGCTCGACCACTCCCGGGTGCGCGGCCGCTCGCAGTCGGTCGGCCTCGGCGTAGGCGATGCCCTGGTCGTCGAGGTGCTTGACCACGACCGCCGCCGCCCCCTCCACCGCAGCGGACGCGAGCCCGCTCTCGACGTCTCCCTCCGCGGCGATCGATTCGATCGTGGCCCGCTCGGAGTGCCCGACAGGCGCGGTGCCGGCACTGCTGGCAATGGGAGCATCACGAAACACATGGAAAGTGTATGAGATGTCGACCCATGCCGGCAACGCCGGCAACAGGGATCGTCCGTGTTGCGGCAGGACAGGCGGGCGGGCGTAGCGTCGGGCTCGTGGACCAGTTCGAGACCGGCCTCGCCGGAGCAGGTGCCCCGACCCGTCACCCTCGCGACCAGATCGCGCGACGGGTCCTACGGCTCGGCGACTCCCAGGTCGCCATCGGCGAGGCCGAGATGCGCCAGGCGTTCAGCCAGTCGCTGGCCATCTCGGCGATCCGATGCCTTCTGACCTATGTGGTCCTGCCCTTCCTGGCTCCGCTCGCAGGGTGGGCATCCGGCGTGGGACCCATTCCGGGGGTCGTCATCGGCTTGGTGGCCATCGGCTTCAACGTGCGCACCATCCGGCGCTTCTGGCTGGCCGACCACCGGTACAGGTGGGCCTACACGGGCATCTCCGGATCGGTGATCGTGCTGCTGCTGGTCCTCATGGTCGAGGACCTAGCCTCGCTGTTCTGACCCGGAGCGGGCCCTCCTCGTCGATCCGCAGCTCGTGAGCTTCGCGTCCCGTCCAGCCGCGGGCGCGGCATCTGCGGGCCTCAACGCCCCATCGCGCAAGACACGCCGCGAACGCCACGACTCCGGTGAATGGGCTGAAAGGCCCCGAGCACCACTAGGGTGCCTCGCCGTTCACGGCTGGAGATGGAGGAACGAATGAGGCGAACGCTCGTGGCGGGTCTGACCGCCGCTCTCTGCACTGCGACGGTGGCGGCGTTGCCGGCCGCGGCATCGGTCGGCGTGAGCGCGGCGCCCGCTTCGGGCGCCGCGAGCGCACAAGCAGCCCCCGGGGCCTACGGCGGCTCGGCCGGGGCGGAGCTGCTCTCCGTGGATGCCCTGGGCCTCGCCGGCACGAGCGTGGTCGATCTGGGGGTGGGCCAGGCCGACGCCGAGGTCGATTCGACCGGCGGCCTGCCCGGCGCGCCAGACACGGTCCGGAGCCGTGCGGCTTCGGCCAACCTGTCGCCGCTCGCGCTGCTCGAGCAGCTGGACCTGTCCTCCCTGCTGGTGTCGGGGGAGCAGACCGCGCCACCGACGGCACCCGGACCGGTCACCGAGAGCCTGCTACCGCTGCCGGTCAACCCTCTGCTCGACCTGTCGGTGTCCAACGTGTCCGACCGCGCCATCTGGGGCGTGGGCGATGCCGAGTGCGCGTCGCTGTCCGAGCCCCTGTCGTCCGCCCACGTCGACACCGCGGGTCTCGAGCTGCTCGACCTGGATGGCCTGGGCCTGGGCGGGGTGGTGAGCCTGCTCGAGACGCTGCTCAACGTCGACGTGCCCGGCGCGAGCGTGCTGAGCCTGGGCGACGGTCTGACCGCCAGCGACGGCGACGTCTCGCTGGTGCCGGGTAGCGGAGGTCGCTACGGCGTCCAGTCCGGCGCGAGCTCGTCGCTGGCAGACGTGAGCCTGCTGGGCGGCCTGATCCGCCTCGGTGTCGTCAGCGCACCCAGCCTCACCGCCACCGCCACCGGCGTCGCCGGCGGTGCCAGCGTCGACTACCAGGCCCCGGTGGTCACGGTGCAGATCGCCGGCTTCGACCCGATCGTGCTCGACCCTCAGGGCCAGACCGTGCTCGAGACCCCCGACGAGCTGTCGGGCCTGCTCGACCTGCGGATAGCGCTGGGCGACCTCGACCAGGACGTGGCTCCCGACGGCACCTCGGCCAGCGCGACTGCGTCGCTGGTGTCGGTCGACCTCTCCCTGCTGGGCCCGCTAGCGGACCTGCTCGACCTGTCGGTGCACCTGGACGTGGCTCCGTTGTCGGCCTCCGCGACGGTGCCCGCCGGCGGCGTGGACTGCGGGGGCGGCGACCCCACCAACCCGCTGCGCGAGCTGAACAAGACGGCTTCGTCGGCCGAGGTCGCCCCGGGCGGCACCTTCGACTACACGATCACCGTCCCGAACCGGGGCGCCTGCACCCTGCAGGACGTGACCATCGTGGATCGCATCACCGGGCCCGGCTTCGAGGTGGTCGGCACCGAGCCCGCCGCTGCGGTCGACGGTGGCACCGTCACCTTCGACGTCGGCAGCCTCGCCCCGAACGAGACGGCCACCCTGCGCATACGGGTGCGGGTAGCCTCCGACGCACCCGACGGCGCCGCCTTCGACGACGTGGTGAGCGCCTCGGGCCTCTGCGACGGCGAGGGGGTCGACGAACAGGACCAGCTCGACGACGTGCCCACCGTGCGCCGGGACTTCGACGGGCCCTGCGACGTGTCGTTCTCCAACAAGGAGTCCAGCCACGACGAGGTGACCCCTGGCCAGACCTTCGCCTACTTCGTCAACGCCTTCAGCGCCGGAGACGAGGCCTGCACCGACGTGACGGTCACCGACCAGCTCGATCCTCGGTTGGACTTCGTCAGCTGCACGCTTGGCTGCACACGTGATGGCTCGGCGCTGCGCTGGACCCTCGACCAGGTGCCGGGGGGATCGAGCGCCACCATGGCGGTGGTGGTGCGGGTGCGAACCGACGCCACCGGGGTGCTGGCGAACACCGCTGTGATCGATCCTGGCAACGGGGACCCGACCACCGTGACGTTCCCCGGGCCGCCCATCGGCGACCAGTCCGTGCCGCGCGAGCCCGTGCCGCCGAGCCGTGACGGCGGCAACGGTGGTGACGGCAACGGCTCCCGGTCGACGTTGCCCAAGACCGGCGCTTCGGTGCCGCTGGGAGCGGCCTCGGCGGCCGCCGCCGGCGCTGTGGTGCTCGGCATCCTCCGACGCCGCTCGTCGCGCCCGCTCGCCTGAGCGGCGCGGCCGGCGAGCTCGTGCCCGGGGACCCTTGTCGTGGGGGTCACCCGGGCACGGCACGCGTGCCACGACGGTCGCCCGCACCGCCGTGGTGGCCGGGTCGACCTCGACGCTCGACTCGACCAGGTCGGCCGGGTCATGGCTGCGGAGCGAAAGGGGACTGTCAGATGAACGGTGCACAACGTCCCTGTCGGTCCCTACTGAGGTCGGCTCAGGTCACTCCGGCTGGTCGCATGGTGCCGCCGTGGCGTTGCAGGATCTGGCGCACGGTGTCGGGGTGGCCGTGGCTGCACACGGCGACGAGGACTTCGCCGGGTTGGAGCGCAGCGGCGGCGAGGTGCTCGTGGACGGCGAGAGACTCATCACCGGCGGCGACGCCGATGTAGCCGCCGAGGATGCTGCCCCCGAGGCTGCTGGCCGCTCCGAGGGCGAGCAGGCCTCCCACGCCGATCGTGCCGACCCCCGTGACGGCGAGGCCCATGAGGGCGAACCCGGCCAGGAACCCGATGGCGGCGCCGGCGCCGGCGCCGACAGCGGCGTCGTGCTCGAGCTCGGCTTCGGCGTCGCATTCGAACGCGACGCGGTAGCCGGCGTGCACGGCGACTCCGAGCTGGGCGCTTCCCAATCCGAGCTGGCGGAGCTCGTCCACGGCGGCCTCGGCGACCTCCTGGGTGTGGAAGACGGCGGCCATGTGGTCATGCTGCTGGTGGGCGCGGATCTCGTCTTCGCTGACTGGTGACTCGTGGAGGCGCTCGACAACGGTGGCGTCCTCTCCGCTGGCGGCTGGTCCGTAGGGGGCGGTGTAGGTGCCGACGGGTTCACCCGTGGCGGTGGTGATGGCGAGGAGGATCGCTTCGTCATCGGGGTCGCTGGACCCTTCGAACCGCCGTGTCTCGACGACGGCGAGGTCGGCGGGGTCAAACCGGCGGTCGGAGCCGACAGCGCGCAGCATCCCCTGGTCGGCGACCAGCTGGTCGGTGAAGCCAACGGCCTCGAGGCGCTCTTGGACGGCTCGCAGCTCCAATTCGGTTGCCATGGGTTCATGTACCGCCGAACGGGCCCGGATGGGTAGGGGCGTTAGTCCCCACACCGATCAGCGCTCGCCCTACCCGAAGACGATGTCGTCGGTGATCGGCGATGTCGAGCTAGCCGTGCCCGCGACCGGGGCGGCTCGTTCACGCCGATGCTGCTGCCCAAGGGCGCTCGTCGCCTCTATGGCCTCGACGCCATGATCATCTCGCGCTACGCCGGCGGCATGACTGTCCGCGACATCGGCCATCACCTGGCGGCCACGATCGGCACCGAGCTGAGCCACGAGACGATCTCCAAAGATCGTCGACGCCGCCGTCGCCGAGGAGGTCCTCGCCGGGCAGCAGCGGCAGCTGGAAGCCTGGGGATGCCGAGTGGACCCCTCGAGGTCGTGGAGGCGCTGTTCGCATGTGCGTGGCGCCCGCCGCCCGGCCGGCGCGGCCGTGCGAGCCCTTGCCCGCTCAACCCTTGTCGTGGAGGTCACCGGGGCACGGCACGCGCCGAAGCGGTGCCGGTGACCTCCGTCGAGTCCCGCGATCCCGGCAACGCGGCCGCGAAGACGTAGGGCACGCGCACCACGACGGTCACCTGCACCGCCGTGGTGGCCGGGTCGACCTCGACGTTCAACTCGACCAGGTCGGCCGGGTCCAGGCGTTGCTCGGCCCAGTCCCGGGCGATCGCCTCCAGGTCGTCCTCGCCCCGGAGTTCCACGACCCCCTCCACGCGAAAGCGGGGCTGGTCGATCCCGACGCCGGCGAGGTCGTTGGCCAGATCCAGGGCGAGGCTGGTCGCCTCACGCTGACGCAGGAACACGACGGAGAGGTCCACGGCGATCGCCCCCAGGGCGATCAGCACCAGGAACCCTGCCGGAACGAGCATCAGCACGGAGGCCCGGTCGGGGCCCACCCGGCACCGGCGGATCAGCATCGGACCGGGCCAGCCAGTCCGGCGCGGAAGGGGTCGACGACCTCGGTGTGGCGGCTGCGTACCTCGAACCCGTCGCCGAACCCGCCGATCCAGGGCAGGCTGAGGGCGGGCACCACCACCACGGCCTCGAAGGTGGCTGGTCGGCACCGCGTCAGGGCCACGTCTCCCACCGGTGCGACCGAGCCGTGGCGCCGGCCCCGCCCGTCGAGCGCCCCCCGGGCCGCCTCGAGGGCTTCGGCGGTGGCCGTGTCGGGATCCGTCGCCTCGACGTATCGGCGGGCGGCCTCCCTGGCGGCGGCGTCGGTGGCGAACTTGGCGTCGACCACGGCCCAGGCGTTGGCCACCAGCAGTGACCCAACCACGAATACGAGGAGGCCGAACGGCAAGGCCTCCATTCCCCCGGCCTGGCCGGAGTCCCCCCGCCATCGTCGAGGTCGTCCACCCGACGGACTGCTCACCCGACACGCTCGCAGCGGGCCGTCGCTGCGCGGTCGATGGTCCCGATGCCCGCCAGGCTGGCCACCGAGGCTGGTACGAAGCGGGGCGGCTCCACCACGACATGAAGCTCGACCCGATCGTCGGCGCCGCAGGTCGCGCGCCACTCGACGAACGAGTCAGGGTCGACGCGCCCCAGGCGAAGCCGTAGGTCGCGCTCGACATCGTCGAGATCCGCCTCGGGGCCCGCTGCCCGCAGCGCAGCGTCGTCGAGGACCGCGGACACCGTGGCCGTGGCGTACAGGCCGAAGAGCAGCTGGACCGCAGAGAACAGGAAGGCGCCGAACACCAGTACACCCGCCGCCGAGGCGAACAGGCCTGTGCCCCGGTCACAACAGGCGGTCAGTCGCCGATCTGCTCGACCTTCTCCCGCGTGTTGTCCTCTGTGTCCTCCCACATGCTGCGAAAACCGATCCACATCAGGGCGCCGAGCCCGGCCATGATGAGCACGGCGATCGCGGCGGAGATGACCCCCTCCCCCCGGTCGTCGGCTCGCAGCCGGCGGAGCAACTCTCCCATCGCGGCGATCGCGGCGGAGAAGTCGATGTTGGTCATGGGAGCCTCCCTGGCTGAAGGTCGGTGGCGGGATCGGCACGGTCACAAGCTGGAGAACTGGCGCAAAGCGTCGATGAACGGGATGGCGAGAAGAAGGGAACCGGGAACGAGCGTCGCCACCGTGACTGGTATCCACACCTGTTGGGAGCGTCGCTCCATGTCGGCGAGCTGCTCTCGTTGGACCTGGCGCCGGATGCTGCGCGCCTCCTCCGAGATCAGGCGCGAAAGGTCGCCGGTCTCTCGGTTGAGGGCTAGCACGCCCACCAGGCGGTGCAGGGGCTCCACGCCGGCGAGCTCTGCCCACTCCCTCAGCGCGGCCGTCTCGCCGAGGCCCTGGCGCACGCGGCCGCTCACCGAGGTCAACCCCACTGCGACGGCTCCGCTGCCCCGCTGGCCCAGGCGTGCGAGGGCCGCGCCCAGCGAGTAGCCGGCCCCGAGCAGCAGACCGAGCTGCTCGGTCACCACGGGTAGCTCGAGCACGACTCGGCGCTGCCAGCGCGCCGAGGCCGAGGCGAGCTGCTGCTCGACCACGAGGAAGGCCAGCACCGGTGCGCCCAGCAGGAACAGCAGCGCCACCAGGGGTGAGGAATCGGCGGCGGCGAGCGCCGGTATGCTGACGAGACCCAGGGCCAGGACGCACCAACCCAACTGGCGCATCCGAAAGGCCGAGGCGTCGAGGGGCGAGTCGATGCGACGGAGGCGAACGGCGACGTCCTCGTGGACGCCGAAGAGCCTGGCCAGCGACGCCCCTACCGAGGTCGCCAGCGGCGTGAGCACCTCTCGGAGGGCGCCAGCGGTGCTGAGTGGTACGAGGCGAGGCGCCCCACTCGAACGATGGTGGTCTCGCAGCCGCTCGGTCAGCGCCGGTCGTGAGAACCAGCGCAGCTCCGACAGCAGCAGGGCGAGGCCTGCCCAGCTGCACAGCGTGGCCACCGGGATCCAGTGGGACAAGCTACCCATCGAACACCCGGTCGTTGTTGGGAAGGCGCATGATCCGCCCCGCCCAGGCCCAACAGGCCACCACGCAGGCCAGCGCGGCTACCACCAGGGCCTGGGCCGGGCCCTGTCCATACGCGTCGCGCCCCGAGCCGACCGACGAGCCGGCTAGGGCCATGCCCACCGGGACGATCAGCACGAAGCGCCGGGCGAACCTGGCGCCCGCCTGCTTGGCCAGAGCGTCCTTGCGGCCCTCCGTCTCGAGGATCCTGTCCTCCACCAGCGCCTCGAGGCGCCGATCCAGGTCGGTGCCGCCGACCTGGTGAGCGACCAGCAGCGTCTCGCACACCGCATCGGCCGTCGCATCGTCGAGCGCAGCCTTGAGCACTCCCAGCGCCCGTTCGAAGTCGGTGGTCAGCAGCCACTCGCGGTGGGCCGCGGCGAAGCCCGGGCGCAGAGCGAGGGGCGCCCGGGCGCCCACGTCGAAGAGGGCCTGGGGGATCGAACGCCCAGCCGAGGCGGTGAGGATCCTCAGCTCCTCGAGGAGTCTCGGCCAGGCCTCCATGGCCGACGAGCGCGCCGCTCGCAGGCGGGCACGGCGAGCCAGCATCGGCGTGACGGCGCAGAAGGATCCTGACACGACCGCCGGGAGCGGGCCCGCGAACAACGCGAGCGCCACCAACGCCCCCACGGCGAACAGCGAAGCTCCCACGGCGACCACCTCCACGGTGCGGAGGCCGTCGAGGCCTACGGCATCGAGGCGGGCGCGCCATCCCGGTGCCGGCGTGCGCCCGCTGCGTGTCGGCAGGGGCCCCGGTCGAAGGCCGCGCCACCCGAAGGCGAGCGCGCTGACCACGAGGTGCACGCCATAGGAGGCGGCCGCCGCCACCACCAGAGCGCTCACTGCTGCCACTCCAGCGCCGCCGGAGGCTCGCCCCTCGCTGCAAGCGGGTATCCCGCCTCGGCGAGGATGCGGCCGAGGCGCTCGGGAACGAGCCCGGTCCGCTGCAGCTTCGAACCCGGCGATCGGCGGTCGAACACAGCAGTGGTCGTGAAGCTGCTGCTCGACGGCGCCGATGCGAGGTCCTCGACGGCGACGATCTCGGTGACCATTGGACCTCCGGCGGAGCGAGCCGTGTGGACCACCACGTCGATGCTCTCCGACACGAGGCTGTTGAGCGCCGAGAGCGGCAGGTCGGCCCCCGTATCGGAGAGCTGGCACACGAAGCGCAGCCGGGTGAGTGCCTGACGGGCGGAGCCCGCGTGGATCGTCGTGTACCCCTTCACCCCCGACGAGAGGGTGAGCAGCAGCGGCAACGCCTCCCTGTCGCGCACCTCCCCGACGATGGCGACGTCGGGCGCCATGCGCAGGAACCCGGCCACCAGCTGGCGTAGGTCGACAGCGGCCCGGTCGGGTCGAGCAGGGCGGGTCTGCATGCTGGCCACGTTCGGCAAGGGCACGTCGGCTTCGAACACCTCCTCGGCCACGACGACCCGCAGGGCCGGGTCGAGCTCCGCTGCGCAGCACGACAACAAGGTGGTCTTGCCCGACCCCGGTGCACCGGCGAACAGGATCGAGGCACGAGCGCGCACGCAGGCTGCCAGGAAGCGAGCCGCCTCGGCGGGCAGCATCTCCAGCTCGACCAGCTCGGCCAGCGAGCGGTAGGCCACGCCGGTGAACCGGCGGATGTTCACCATCACATGACCGCCACGGCTCAAATCGGCGTGCACGATGTGGAGGCGGGCGCCGTCGTCGAGCTGCGCGTCCTGCAGGCCCTGGGCCGGATCGAGCGTGCGGTGCGCAGCGGAGGAGTCGTCGAGGATCTTGGTCAGGGTGCGCACGACGTGCTCGTCGTCGTGGAAGACCTCGTCGTGGTACCCGTCGGTACCGCGGTGCCGCTTGACGAAGATCTGGTCGGGAGCGTTCACCATGATCTCCCACACGTCGTCGTCGCCGAGCAGCGTCGTGAGCGGGCCGTAGCCGGCCAGGTTCCGGAACGCCCGCTCAGCGACCGCGCCGGGGTCGGCGAGATCGAACGGTCGGGTACCTCGTCGGTGGTCCAAGTTCCAGCGGGCCACCTCCTCGTCGATGAGCGACCTCAGCTTGGTGGTGCCCGCCGGATCAGCCATCTCGAGCGAGATCCCCTTCGCCCGGTCGCGGACGATGCCCTCGATCTCCTCGAGTGGCGACGGCTCGCTCATGATCCCGTCCAGGGCCGGTCGGTCTCCGGTGACCAGGATCCGAGCGCTCCGGTAACCACGCGCTCGGGTTCGGCCGAGCGCTCCGGGACCGGGTCGACGTCGTCGAGGAGGCGGGTCACGCAGCTCGTCATCGCGCGTACCAGCGCCGCCGGAGGTGGGTCTCCGACGCGCATGGCGTCCTCGATCCGTCGACGCTCGGGCACGAAGGCGGGGGAGGCCAGACCGAGCTCACGCCCGACGAGGTCGGCGAGAGCGACGGTCATCTCGGCCCGGGCGCGCGGAGAGCGGGGTGCACGGTTGACGACGGTGACCACGCGCGCCGGGTCGACGCCCAGCGCGCCGAGGTCGCGCAGCACGCGCACCGTGTGGTGCACACCGGTCAGGGTTGCAGTCCCGATCACTACGACGAGCTCGGCCTGCGTGAGCGTCGTCCTGGCCAGCAGGTTGCGGTCCTCGACGTCGACCGAACCGCACTCCGCCTCCCCCTCGAGGTCGGCATCGACCTCGCCGACCACGCAGCGAAAGGCGCGCCGCAACGATGCGAGCGTGGCCGCGAGCGCCTCGGGCCGCAGCGCCGTCCAGTCGCGGTGGCGTCGCAGCCCGAGCAGCAACCGGTAGCCACGGTCCTGGACCGCCCAGGTCGTGGCGGTCACCTCCGTCGCCGAAGGGATTCCCAGTCGGTGGGCGTCGACCAGCTCGAGCAGTCCGGGGACCACATCGCTGGCGTCGTGGAGCATTCCCTGGTCGGCATCGAGGGCGAGGTCGGCCAGGCATACGAGCCCTCGCCGGCGTGGATCGGCGGCGAGGCCGTGGGCGAGCGCCATCGACAGGGTTGAGCGCCCCGCGCCCGCTGGCCCTGTCACCGCGACGAGCCGACCGCGCCATGCGGCAGGTGTCGACGGGCTCGCTTCCACCGTCGCGGTCGGCAGTGCTCCGGCGCCATCGACGCGGGCGATGGGACGGGCGACAGAGGAGAGCACCTCGACCAGCTCGGCCCGGGAGAAGCCTGCCGGCAGGGTCGCTGCAGCGCCCAACGCCTCCCACGCCCGTTCGACAGCCGAGTTGCGCACCACCACCAGGGCGCAGCCGACGCGCCGGGCCAGCTCGGCAAGGTCGCGGTCGACGCCGACGAGGTCGTCGTCGACGACCAGGGCCGAGTACGGCCGGCCCGAGCCCAATCGGACCCGTACCTCATCGAGGGACACGGTCTTCACGAACTCGACCGGGATCGACGAGGCGGTGGCCCAGCGGCCCACCTCTCGGAACCACGCCGAGCGCACGTGGGCGAGGCCTAGGACCACGTAGCGCTCGGCGCTCACTGCTCGACCCCCGGGTCCGGGCGGCCAGCCGACCGGTCTCCTCCGGGCACGACCCGGTCGAAGGTCGAGCGGACGAGGGTCACGTCGGCCCCCCGAAGGGCATCGACGACAGCGTTGACCGTGCCGAGCTCGGGAACGATGACGACCACCTCCACGTCGTCGCGGGCGGTGCCGGCGGCGCCCTCGGAGAGGTCGACCACGAGCAGGCCTCTGGCTATCGGGTCCGTTCCGGCGTCGGAGGTGGCGTACACGTCGATCCGATCACCCAGCTCGAGGCGCCCGACGGCGACGTTGGCCCGCGGCACGACCAGGGCCACCTCGCTGCCAGGGGCCGGCGAGTCCTGCTCGGTGACCGAGCTGGCCTGCAACAGCTCGCCGCGGGATATCGGCGCCACGACCTGGTGGTCGACCAGTTCCGACGGGTCGCGGTAGAGGTGCCCGCTCAAGGCATCGCCAAGGTCGAGGCGAACCGTTGCGAGGTCGGCGGGCTGCAGGGCGCGGCCGGGTCTGAGGTCGCGGGCTGCGACCACGTACGTCGTGGCTGGGGCGCCGGACGCGTCCGAGTAGGCGGCGAAAGTGGCCAGCCCCGCTCCGGTGACGAGGAGCCCCCCCAGAACGGCTCGAGGGTTGGGCAGGCCGCGCCTCCGGGCGATCCAGCGCCCCTCACCGAGCGCCAACGAACCCTGCTCCGCCTTGGACCCCGCCATGTCGAGCCGGCCTCCTCCCAGGACATGCCTCAGAAAGGGCATGGAAAGCAACGGGAACACCCGAGGCTACAGTAGTCTGAACACCGCAAAAGGAATAGAGGGAACAGAGCAGTGTCACGAGCTGACCCGGACCCGTCACCGACCGGCGCCGTGCCGGCCGGTCCGGCCGGGCGGCCGTAGCATCGACGCCCATGGCCGACCCCGCCCGCCACGACTGGACCACCGACGAGGCGCTCGCCCTGCTCGGTCGGCCCTTCCACGACCTGCTCTTCGAGGCCCAGGCCACCCATCGCGAGGGGTTCCGTCCCGACGTGGTCGAAGGCGCCATCCTGCTGTCGATCAAGACCGGCGGGTGCCCCGAGGACTGCGCGTACTGCCCCCAGTCGTCGCGGTGGTCCACGGGGCTGGGGCCCGAACCGCTCATGGACACCGGCGAGATCGTCGCAGCCGCCCGCAACGCCCGCGCGGCCGGTGCCACGCGCTTCTGCATGGGTGCCGCCTGGCGGTCTCCGACCGACCGCCAGGTCGGACGCGTCGCGGACGCGGTGCACGCGGTCGGCGAGCTCGGCCTCGAGACCTGCGTCACCCTGGGGATGCTCACCGATACCCAGGCGCGGACCCTCGCCGACGCCGGGCTCGACTACTACAACCACAACCTCGACACCTCACCGGACTTCTACGGCGAGATCATCACCACCCGCACCTACCAGGACCGCCTCGAGACCATCGGCCACGTGCGCGACGCGGGGGTGCGGCTGTGCTGCGGCGGCATCGTCGGCATGGGAGAGGACCGGCGTCAGCGCGCGGGGCTGCTCGCCCAGCTCGCCCAGCTCGACCCCCACCCCGAGAGCGTTCCCATCAACCTGCTGGTCCAGGTGCCCGGCACCCCCCTGCACGGCACGGAGGTGCTCGACGGGCTGGAGCTCGTCCGAACCGTCGCCGCCGCCCGCATCATGATGCCCTCATCGGTGGTGCGACTCTCGGCCGGGCGCAGCCAGATGAGCGACGAGCTCCAGGCGCTGTGCCTTCACGCAGGCGCTGCCAGCATCTTCCTGGGCGACAAGCTGCTCACCACCGACAACCCCGGTGACGACCATGACCACGACCTGCTCCGCCGGCTCGACACGACGCTCGCCGAGGGGTCGCTGCTCGGTTAGCCCCCGGCGCGTCGCAGGTACGCTCGGGTGGCCATGACCTCCGGCGGCTCGAGGACCGACTGGAACCCGCTGCTGCGGGACCAGTTCGCCCAGCCCTACTGGTCCCAGCTGCAGGCGTTCGTGCACGCGGAACGTGCCAGCCACGCCGTCTACCCCCCACACGAAGAGGTGTTCGCGGCCCTGCACCTCACCCCCCACGCGGAGGTGAAGGTGCTCATCTTGGGCCAGGACCCCTATCACGGTCCCGGGCAGGCCCACGGCCTGTGCTTCTCGGTGCGCCACGGCGTCGAGGTACCTCCCTCGCTGGCGAACATCCACGCCGAGCTCGAGGCCGACCTCGGCTGCCCCCGACCCACCCACGGCAACCTCGAACGCTGGGCGAGCCAGGGCGTGCTGCTGCTCAACGCCACGCTGACCGTGCGCGCCCGCCAGGCCGCCTCGCACCACGGGCGGGGCTGGGAGCGCTTCACCGACCGGGTCATCGAGGTGGTCGCCGCCAAGCCCGAACGCGTGGTGTTCATCCTCTGGGGCGCCGCCGCGCGGCGCAAGCGGAGCCTGGTCGACACCAGCCGCCACGTGGTGATCGAGTCGGCCCACCCCTCGCCGCTGTCGGCCCGCAACGGCTTCTTCGGGTCGCGTCCCTTCTCGCGGGCCAACGCCGCGCTGGTCGACGCCGGGCGCGCCCCGGTCGAATGGTGCCTGGCCTGACGAGGCGCACCCGGGCTGGCCGTGGAGTCGCGCGGCGTCGATGCCGAGCGGTACGAGCGACGGGCTCCCGGTGGGGTCGAAAGGCATCTGCATGCACCGAACGGGTCGGTAGGCTGGCCAGATGCCCGACGAGAAGTCGCCCGCCGAGGAGACCATGTGGCTCTCGACCCAGGAGGCGGCCCGCCGGCTGGGGGTGACGGCCCGCACCCTCTACCGGTTCATCGACCACGACGAGCTGCCCGCCTACCGGATGGGCCGGGTCATCCGCGTCAAGGTGGTCGACGTCGAAGCCTTCATCGAAGGTCACCGGATCGAACCGGGGAGCCTCGAGCACCTCTATCCCGATTCGGCGACATCGGATCGCTGAGCCAGGGCCTCAACCCGTCACCACCTCGTCGAGCGTGGCCAGCGCGACGTAGGTCGTCGAGTCGTCGGGCGCGCCGGGTCCGGACCGCAGAGCCAGCACGTCCAGTCCGACCCAGGCGATCTCGCCCTCGGCGATCGGTCCTCGTCCGGTGGCCAGGCGCACGGGTACGCGCCGCTCGGCCAGCCCGCACAGCACCGAGCGCAGGTCCACCTCTGTGGTGACCCGCGCCTCGCCCACCACCACGTCGGCGCCGAAGGCTCGCACCGACGCCACCGCCGAGCGATGTACCAGGGTCATCGCGGCGGTCCGATCGGCGCAGACGGCCACGAAGTCCGAGCCCACCGCCCCGAGCGTCCCCCGGTGCGCGCGCCCAGCGGCCGTGGTGAGGACCACCCTGCGGCGCGTCTCGGCCAGCTCGACCAGGACCCCCTCCGCAGTGGCGTCCTCGACCGCAGCCCGGTGCAGCGATCGTCGCCTGGAGCGGGCCCGCGCGGCTTCGTCGACACGCGCCGCGGACGCCCATCGCTCCAGGCGGGCGGCCGGTCCCGGCCCGAGGAGGCGATCGGGGGCGGTTCCGCCGCTCGTGTCGAGGCGCTCATCGCCGGTCACCTCCGCAGGCTAGGGGGCACCAGCCGCTAGCCTCTCCCGAACCGGACGTGTCGCGGCCGGTCCCCACCCCACTCGTGTCCGTCACCCAGGTCAAGCTCTCCGTCCCCGGCAACCACCTCATGCCCGCGCTGGTCGGCCCGCGCGATGAGGTGCTGCGCACCATCGAGGCAGCCTTCCCCGACGTGCGTGTGCACGTGCGAGGAAACGAGATCACCCTCGATGGGCCCGAGGCGGAGCTGGTGGCCACCACGTTCGAGGAGCTCGTCGTGCTCGCCGAGGCCGGTCAGGCGGTCGACGTGGACGGCGTGGCCCGTGCCATCGACATGGTGCGCGCCGACGAGCTCCCCTCGCAGATCCTCACCGCCGACGTGTTGCGTACCGTCCGGGGGCGAGCGGTCCGGCCGAAATCGGTCGGCCAGAAGCGCTATGTCGACGCCATCGCCGCCAACATCGTCACCTTCGGCATCGGGCCGGCAGGCACGGGCAAGTCATGGCTCGCCGTCGCAGCGGCCGTGCAGGCACTGCAGACCAAGCAGGTTGACCGCATCATCCTGACCAGGCCCGCCGTCGAGGCCGGCGAGCGACTCGGTTTCCTCCCGGGCGACCTGTTGGCCAAGGTCGACCCCTACCTGCGCCCGTTGTGGGACGCCCTGCACGACATGGTCGGCACCGACGCCGCCGCCAAGCTGTTGGAACGCGGCCTGGTCGAGGTGGCTCCGTTGGCGTTCATGCGCGGTCGCACGCTCAACTCGTCGTTCATCATCCTCGACGAGGCCCAGAACACCACCCCCGAGCAGATGAAGATGTTCCTGACCCGCATCGGGTTCGGCTCCAAGGTGGTGGTGACCGGTGACGTCACCCAGATCGACGTGGCCGGAGGCCGCAGCGGCCTGCGCGACCTCGAAGCGGTGCTCGACGGGGTGGACGGCGTCGGCTTCGTGAACTTGGCGAGCCGCGACGTGGTGCGGCACCGGATCGTGGCCGACATCGTCAACGCCTACGAGCGGGCGGAGGGCTCCTCGTGAGTGGCCAGGAGGGCGACCACGACGGTCCCGACGCCCGTGGCGACCGGCCCCCAGGCGCTCCGCCGCTGCCGATGAGTCGGCGCCGGCGCCCCAGCCCCGAGGAGGGGGACCTGGAGGTCCACGGGGCCGACGAACAGCACGACGAGCCGGTCGACGTCGCCCGCTGGGTCGCGCTCGCTCACGCCGTGTTGCACGCCGAGGGCGTCCGAGGCAATGCCGAGCTGGCGCTGAGCTTCCTCGACGTGGCCACCATGACCGAGCTGAACGAGCGGTTCATGGGTGCCGAGGGACCCACCGACGTGCTGGCCTTCCCCCTCGACGATCCCATCGAGGGCGGCCGCACGCCCGACGCCGGCGCGACCGGACCCGGTCGCCTCGCGGCCGAGGTGGCCGAGCTGCCCGTGCTGCTGGGCGATGTGGTGATCTGCCCGTCCATCGCGGCGGCCCAGGCCCCCGAGCACGCCGGCAGCTATGACGACGAGCTGGCCCTGCTGGTCGTCCACGGGGTGCTCCACGTCCTGGGCCGCGACCATGCCGAGCCGGGCGAGGCGGCAGCCATGCAGGCCAAGGAGCGCGACCTGCTCGACCGGTTCCACCACCGACGATGACCGGCGGCGACTGGGCCCTGCTGGCCGCGGTGACGGCCCTGCTGGTCCTGTCGGTGTTCCTCGCCATCGCCGAGACAGCGCTCACCCGCATCTCGCCTCCGAAGGCGCACGCCATCGCCGAGCAGGCGGGCAGGCGAGGCAAGGTCCTGCTGGGCCTGGTCGAGCACCAGGAGTGGCTGAACCCCACTCTGCTCGTGGCGCTGACCAGCCAGCTGGTTCAGGCCACCCTGCTGGGCGTGTTGGCAGGCAGCCTCTTCGGCCCTCCCGGCGTGGTGATCGCCACGGTGCTCAACGTGACCGTGTTCTTCGTGGTCGCCGAGGTCGCGCCCAAGACCTGGGCCATCCAGCACACCGAGAGGGCCGCGCTGGCAGCGGCTCGACCGGTGCGGGCCATGGCGGACTTCGCCCCGCTGCGGCTCGTGTCGCGGGGCCTGATCGGGCTCACCAACATCCTCCTGCCCGGCAGGGGGTTGCGCCGGGGCCCCTTCGTGTCGGAGGAGGAGCTGCTGGCGGTCGCCGACCTGGCGGTTGCCGAGGAGGTGATCGAGGCGGAGGAGCGCCGCTTGATCGAGTCGGTGATAGAGCTGGGCGACACGGTGGTCCGCGAGATCATGGTGCCGCGCACCGACATGGTCACCGTCACCAGCGAGTTCCGCATCGCCGACGCCATGGAGGTCGTGATCCTCAACGGCTACAGCCGCATCCCCGCGTGCGGTCAGGGGATCGACGATGTCGTGGGCATCGTGCACGCCAAGGACCTCATGCGCGCCGAGCGCGACGGGCGCGAGGAGCACCCGGTGGCGGAGCTCGCCCGCCCGGCCCGGGTGGTGCCCGAGACCAAGCGGGTTGCGGAGCTGTTGCGCGAGATGCAGCTCGAACGGTTCCACATGGCCATCGTGGTCGACGAGTACGGCGGCACAGCGGGCCTGGTCACCCTCGAGGACATCGTCGAAGAGCTGGTCGGCGAGATCGTCGACGAGTTCGATGTCGAGGACCGCATGATCGAGCCGCTCGGTGGGGGCGGAGTCCTGGTGAACGCCAAGGTGCCCCTCGACGAGGTCAACGAGCTGCTCGACGCCGAGCTGCCCGAGGGTGACTGGGACACCGTGGGAGGGCTCTTCCTGTCCGCGCTGGGCCACGTCCCCGCCGAGGGCGAGTCCGTGTCCATCGGCGGTTGGCTGCTCACAGCGCAAAGGGTGCAGGGGCGTCGCATCGGTCGCCTGCGCATCACCACGGCAGCAGAGGGCCATTCCGGAGTCGGGCCGGTTGGGCCGTGACCGGCACCGGTCCGGTCACCGCGCACCGCTGCGGGTTCGTCACCCTCGTCGGGAGGCCGAACGTGGGCAAGTCGAGCCTGGTCAACGCGATGGTCGGCACCAAGGTGTCGATCACCTCCACCCGTCCGCAGACCACCCGGCACCGCATCATGGGCGTGCGAACCGAGCGCGGGACGGCCACCGAGGGCGGCTCGCAGCTGGTCTTCGTCGACACCCCCGGCCTGCACAGGCCCCGCACGGCGCTGGGGGAGCGACTGAACACCACCGCGGTGGCCGCGCTCGACGGCGTCGACGTGCGCTGCGTGGTCATCGACGCCTCGGCTCCGATCGGTCCCGGCGATCGCTGGGTGGCCGCTTCGGTCGGTCCGGGGGCGGTCTGCGTGGTGAACAAGGTCGACCTCGCCGACCGGGTCACCATCGCTTCCCAGCTCGCAGTTGCGTCGAGCTGGGAGATGGCAGCCTACTTCGCGGTCTCGGCCCGCTCCGGCGACGGGGTGGACGACCTTGTTGCGCACCTCCTGACGTTGGCCCCGCTCGGGCCGCCCATGTTCCCCGACGACGTCGTCACCGACGTTCCCGAGGCGTTCATGGTCGCCGAGCTGGTACGCGAGCAGCTCTTGGAACGCACCCGGGACGAGCTGCCGCACTCGATCGCGACCCGGGTGACGGAGTGGGAGTGGCCGCTGGTGCGTTGCGAGATCCTCGTCGAGCGCGAGTCGCAGAAGGGGATCGTGATCGGGCGCGGCGGGGAGGTCCTCAAGGCGGTGGGCACCGCCGTGCGGTCCCAGCTGGCGCCCGGCGCCTACCTGGAGCTCGTCGTTAAGGTGGACCGGGACTGGCAGCGGCGGCCCGCCGCTCTTGCCCGCCTCGGGTTCTGAGCCTCGGAGAGGGCTGGGGTCACATCACGAGGAGCTCGCCCGCCTCGATCAGGGCGCGGGCCTCGGCCACGGCGGCCTGTACGTCGGGTAGGTCGCGCTCGACCGCTCCGCCGGGCGTGAGGAACGAGAAGCACACCCGGCTCACCGGTTCGCCGGTGGTCTCGGTGACCGCGAGCGCGTACGCCGCTCCCTGCAGGCGGTAGATCTCCAGCCGGCGGTCGAGCTCGGCGGGATCGGTGGTTCCGGCCGTCTTGTGGTCGAGCACCACGAGCCCGTCCTCGTCACGCCAGAGCAGGTCGAGGTAGCCCTCGAGCAGGCGACCACCGGGCATCGGTGCGCACACGTAGACCTCGCGCCAGTGGGGGCGGGTGGCCGCCCGGCGCACCGACGGCGAGGCCAGGGAGGACTCGACGAGGGCTCTCACGGTGTCGGCCCGCTCGACGATGCCCTCGGCCTCGCACTGCGCGGCAACCGCCGGGGCGACGTCTGCGCCGGTGGCGAGGTCGACGACCTGGAGCACACCGTGCACCGCGCGGCCGACGGCCGTGCCGTAACGACCCTTGAGCCAAGGAGGCAGGTCGAGGTCCCGCGGGCGCTTGGCCAGGCCAGGGTCGGGCTCCACGTCGCGACCGCCCTCTGCGGTGAGCGCGGTCGCCGCCACCACGACCGGCCGGCTGGCACGCGACAGGGTCAGCTCGAGGCGCTCTGCCCAGCCCGGGTCGGGATCCGGCGAGGGCGAGCCGGCATGCGATATGACGGCGGGCGATGCGCCGAGCGGTACAGCGTGGGGTTGCGCGCCGGCGGTCGGGTCGAGCGACTCGCACCTGCTGTCGTCGCCCATGCCGGCGAGCAGGATCTCGGCATTGGTGCGGCGCGCCGCACTCCCGCCAGCGCGATCGGTGCGAGCCACGGACACGACGAGGTGGTCGCGCGCACGGGTGCAGGCCACATAGAGGAGTCGGATGCGCTCCTCGTAGGACATCTGCTCGTCGATGGGAGCCCAGGCGGCGTAGGCCTCGGTCGTGACCGCCGATCCGAGCTTGTAGCCGACCCGGCCATCGGGGAGGAAGGCCACCTGGGCGCTCAGTGGCCTCCCACGCTGGAGGGTGGAGCCGCCCGAGACGATGGTGATAGGGAACTCGAGTCCCTTCGCTGCGTGGACGGTGAGGATCCGTACGGCGTCGTCGTCGGTCTCGGGTAGTACGGCTTCTGCCACCCGGGCACCCTCGGCGGTCTGCTGGGCGACCCAGGCGAGGTAGGCCCGCAACGTCGTGCCTCCGCCCCCGTCGCTGAAGGCGCGGGCCTGGTCGACCACGAAGCGAAGGCGCCGCCACACGTCACGGGGGCGTCGCTCCGCGAAGCCGAGCTCGAGGGCTCGCCGGTCTCGCACGATCCTGCCCAGCAACTCCGAGGGGGTGAGCCACAGTCGGTCCTCGTGAAGCGTGCGCAGGTAGGCCAGACCGTCGCTGACCGGGTCGAGCCTGCCGTCGCCGGGTTCGCTGAGGTAGTTCCACGAGCCGCCGGCACGCCGGTGGCGGGCGAGGTCGTCGTCGCCGCAGCCCAGCAGTGGGCTGCGCAGGGCGGCCACCACTCGCGCGGAGTCCGAGGGGTCGTCCGCGGCGCGCGCCAGCATCAGCAGGTCGCGCACGGGACGTGTCGAGTACACCAGCGAGCTGGCCTCGGCACGCTGGGCGACGCCGACCTCGTCCAGAGCGTCCTGCAGGAACGGCAGCGACGTCCGGGCCGGGATGAGGATGCAGATGTCGCCGGGTCGGCAAGGACGCCAGCGGTCGCGTTCAGCGACAGACCACCCCTCGTCCAGCGCCGTGCGGACCGCGGCAGCGACCTCGGCCGCCTCAGCGGCGCGGACCTCGTCGGCACGGGTCCCGCGGGCGAGCGCGGCCGTGGCGACCTTGGCAACGGCCGGGCCGACCGGAGGCGCAGGTCTGGTGGCGACCAGTGGAACGAACGGCGCGCGCGAGAGCTGTGCGCCGTCGACGTCGGGCGGTTCGCCGCCGAGCCGTTCGAATACGTCGTTGACCCAGCTGACGATGGGCGCTCCCGTGCGGAAGTTGGCGGTGAGACCGACCCTGTCGGTCGAGGGGAAGCCTTCCCTCGCTCTCAGGAAGGTCTCGATGTCGGCTCGCCGGAACCGGTAGATCGACTGCTTGGGGTCGCCGACCACGAAGAGTCGACCGGGCTCGACCGGGACCTCGCTCCAAGGAGCCGACCCGGTGGATGGGTGAAGCGGATCGCTCGCCGCGATGCGCACGGCGAGATCGATCTGGATCGGGTCGGTGTCCTGGAACTCGTCGAGGAGCAGGAAGCGGTAGCGCCGGTGGAGTGCCGCCCGTACGGGCGCGCCATGGCGGGGATCGCGCAGCAACGCTCGGGCCAGGACCAGCAGATCGTGGAACTCGAGCTCGCCCGCCTCCCTGCGGGCCTCGGCCGCCGCGAGGGTGCGGGCCCGCAGGGCCGAGGCGAGGCGTACTACGCAGGCCTCGCCGACGGCCTGGACCAACTCTCTCAGCTGATCGCAGGCTTGAGCCACGGCGAGGCGCACCGCCGCGACGTCGGGCCAGGCCTTCGACCGCCCGAGGTTGCCGACCCTCCCGCTCGGACAGGGCCGCGGGCTGGCGGGTCCGAGGGCTTCGAGCAGGTCCACCTCGTCATCGATGCCGCCCAGCCATCGCGCGAAGTCGACGAGCTCGTCGACGCGCGCCGCGAGGCGGTCGTCGCTCTCGCGGCATGCGCCGGCGAGCTCGGCGAGGCGGTCGAAGCTCGCCAGGACGCCGGTGAGCATTGCTCTCGCATCGGGCGGTTCGGGGGCCGAGGGGGATACACGCTCTGCGACTAGGTCCCAGTCGCGGTCGAACGCCAGGGCGAGGGTGCGCAACGCCTCTTCGCGAGCGCCCGATGCGGCCAGCAGCAGCAGTGTGCGCTCCAGGTCGGGGTCGTCGTGGATGTCATCTAGCTCGTCGATCCAGCGTCGCTCGAAGGCGAGGCCTGACGAGACCTCGTCGCGCACGGCGAAGCGGGTCGGCAGGCCGGCCTCGATGGGGTGAGCGAGCAGGATCCGCTGGGCGAACGAGTGCAGCGTGCCGATGGCGGCACCGTCGAGCTGCTCGAGGGCCCTCGTCGACAGCGCTACCCGTGCAGCGTCGTCCTCGTCCTCCTTCATCGACAAGGCCTCGAAGGTGCGGCGCAAGCGGTCGCGCAGCTCCGTGGCCGCCTTGTCGGTGAAGGTGATGGCCACGATCTCGTCGAGCTGCGCCGTGCCGGACGACACCAGCTCGACCACGCGGTCGACCAGCACGGATGTCTTGCCCGACCCGGCGCCCGCCTCGACGAACAGGCTGTGACCGAGATCGTTCCTGATCCGGTCCCGGGCGGCCTGGTCCGGTGCCGGGGGCCGTTCCGCCGCGCAGGTGTCAGCCATCGGAGAGGCCCCCCTCGGCGGTGTGCGCGGCCTCGACGGGACCTGCCGGCTCGACGAGGGCCGCGTATCCGGCCAGGGCAGGGTCGTCGCGCTTCCTACGCCAGGCCGCGGCGAGCTCGGCGGTGCCGAGCCCGTCGGGATCGCATGCCGCGCAGCGCACGAACGGGCTGGAGCTGGTGTCGTCGGGCCGGGCCGGGAACCGGCCCGAGGCGATGCCTTGCGCGACGACCCCGAGGTGCTCGCGCACCTTGGCGAGCGCGTCGTCGTCGACGAGCAGCTCGATCCTCGCGAAATCGCCGGCGCTCGACGCGAACAGGTACTGCGCGCGCACCGCAGCGTCGGGATCGCCCGCTCGGGCCCGGGTGGCCGCGGCGTACACGGGGAGCTGGAACCGGGTGCCACCGGCGTCGGGGTCGGCGGCGGAGATCCCCCGGTAGCGGTCGATCCTGCCGGTCTTGTAGTCGGTGACCACGAGCGTGCCGTCGGCGGCGCGATCGACACGATCGGCCTTGCCTTCGATGTGCAGCGATGAGCCGTCGTCGAGGCTGAGGCTGACAGCGGCGAGCTCCTGGCCTCGCCCGAAGGCGACCTCGGCAGCCAGCGGAACCAACCCGTGGGCCCGACGGTGCCGGTCGTCCTCGGTGAGCCAGCGAGCCAGGTCGCGTTGCACGGCTAGGCGCTCGCGACGCCAGTACAGGACCCGCCCGCCCCGCCCCGCGGCCTCGAGCGCGTCGAGGCGAGCATCGGCCAGTGCCGCCATGCGGGCTCGGTCTTCGCTGGTCCAGGCGTCACCCGGCTCGGGCGGGCCCCCGGGCCGGTCGAGAGCCTCGGTGAGGAAGTCCTCGAGGACGCCGTGGACGAGCGACCCCCGGTCGGTGGGCGATACGCGGTGACGCTGCTCCGGTCGTTCAACCGGTCGAGCCCCCAGCTCGTCGTGCACGAAGAAGGCGAACGGGCACTCGACCCAGCGCTCGAGCGCCGAAGGAGACAGAGCCCGCTCTGCCAGGGGGGTGACGAGCCCGGGCCCGACGAGGCCGTCGAAGCGGGTGAAGCGGGCAGCGGCCCGGGCGGCGATGACCTCTGCGCCGCCACGGAGGACCGAGTCGCGGGACCCGGCGATCAGTTCGGCTGCGGCGTCCGTGCCAGGTTCGGCGACCGCTGTCCGCAGGGCGCGCAGGCGCGCCTCTTGGCCGGTGGCCGGTTCGGACGGGGTGGCCAGTCGGGCGGCGAAGGACGCGGCGTGGTCGAGCCAGCCGGCGGCATCGTCGCCGCTCGGTGCCCTGGCCAGGTCCTCGGCCGTCAAGGGGGCTCCGTGCAGTTGGCCCGCCATGTCGAGGACCCATCGCGAGGGAACGCGCTGGGTGGAGCGCCGCAGGTCGCCTCTGGGCACGGTGAGCACGTGTCGGCGGGCGCCGGCCAGCACCGCCCGCAGTTGGCGATGCTGGCGATGCCTCGTCGTCGATCTGAGAGGCAGCTGACCGAGCGCGAGCGCACGCTCCGCGTCGGGCAGCAGAGCGTCGTCTGCGGGCAGGGCGGGGAACGTGCCCTCTGCGAGGCCGACCACCACGACCAGGTCGAGCTCGAGCCCGAGCCCGAGGCCGACAGGCCCCACCAGCGCTCCCTCGCCGAGGCGCCCCGTGCGCCCCAGGTCGGATTCGAGCTCGAGCCGGAGGGTGCGGGCGACCATTTCGAGCGGGACTGGACCCTCCACGGTGTCGAGTGCCTCGAGGCGGCCGAGGGCGAGCTCGACTCGGTCAGCGGCGGTTCGCTCGGATGCAGGCCAGCCGGCCCGGGACGTGTCGTCGCCGGTGAGGCGGGCCAGCAGGCGGCGGGCGCGAGCGGCGTGCTCGTGCCAGGGCCGTGGCTGGTTCGCCCAAGTTTCCAGTTCGTCGGCCAGGGTGGCCACGAAGTGGCGCAGATCCCGGGCGAGTCCCGCTTCGCGTCCGGCCCGGCTCGCGGTCGCGGGATCGAGGTCCTCGACCCCCGGGGAACGGCTCGCGTGACGCGCGCCGAGGGCTTCGAGGCGTCGGTCCCACTGTTGGAGGCCTGCGACGACCCCCGCGTCGCGTGAGAGCCGCTCCCACGCCCAGATCGGCGCGGGGGCCGGCCCGTGGTGCACCGGCACGCTGGCGAGCCAGGCGAACACGTCGTCGCGGCGCCAGCCGGAGCCGTGGAGCTCGAGCGCGCCGAGCAGCGTGCGCGCTACGGCGAGATCGGCGACCGGCGTCACCGAGGCGCCGTTGCGGGCGACCCCCGCGGCGTCCAGCTGCTCGACGAGGAGACGGGCGTAGGGGGCGGGGGAGGCGTGCAGGACCGCGATCCGGCCAAGGACGGCGCCGGCCCGGACGGCGTCGATCACCGTCTGCACGGCGATGCGAGCCTCCTCCTCGGCGTCGGAGGCTGACACGATCCGGGTCGAGGCCACATCGACCGGCCAGCGAGGCGAGCGCGCCGGGTCGAAGGGTGCCGGACCGGCGGGTGCGGATCGGCCGATCCCCGGGCCGAGGGCGCTCACAGTGGCTCGGACCTCCTCGTCCGCGCGGGCGTCGCCGCACGTGCCGGCGATGAGGACCATGGGGTGTCTCTCGCCGATCGAGCGCAGGAGCCTCTGCTCGATCGCTGTGAGGCGCTGGGGAAGGTGGACCACGAAGTGGCCGAGGCCCGCCGAGGAGCCTTCGGCGACAGCGTCGAGCGCGGCCTCGCCCAAGTCGACCTCGTCGTAGTGGTTCGGCGATACGCGCCGCTGGACGGCACGGGTGAGCCGGACCACCGCGTCCGCCCGGGTGCCGGCTCGCGCGAGGGCGGCGAGCGAACCGGGACCACAGGCGCGCAGCTCCCGGTATGCGGCGACCAGCGAGGCCTGCGTGGCGGGGTACGAGGCGACCGGTGCGAAGGGCCCGGGCCGGGCGCCGAGCTCGGCCCGTACGGCGGCTCCCAGCACCGGAGCCGATACCGGCCGTCGCCCGGAGGCGGCGAGACGGGTGGCGCCGAGCAGTTCGGCGAGGCGGGCGACGGTGAGGAAGGTGGTGGCCGCCAGTCCCGCGGCATGGGGCACGACCGGGCCGTGGGCGCCCGAGGCGATGGAGCGCCGGGCGGCCACGCCGAGGTGGTTCGCCGGCACCACGACTGTGACCGGGGCGAGCGCATCGCCTGCCTTGGCGCTCGACACGGCCTCGGCCAGAGCAGTCGTCGCCGACCCGTAGTCCACCCACCGGATCTCTACCGCCACGGCTGGGCAGGCTACGCACGCCCCGTGACGCTCGGACCCGGCGCCTCGGTGTCACCGCTTTCGGTGTCACCGCTTTCGGTGTCACCGCTTTCGGTGTCACCGCTTTCGGTGTCACCGCTTTCGGTCACCACCGCTCCGCCCCGGTCCGCCGCTACGGGCTCGACGCCCTCCAGGTGGGGCACCTCGATGCCCACGGTGAGGGTTCCACGTCGGGCCTCGTAGAGGACCACGTTGGCGGCCATGGCATAGATGACGAGGCGGCCGCAAAGCGTGAGCCAACCCAGCACCGCGAACACCACGCCGAGGCCTCCGTAGAGGGCCGAGTTGGAAGCGACCGATCCCGCCAGGACCAGCCCCGCGGCGAGCTTGGCCACGCCGAAGCCGATCCCGGCCACGATCGCCCCCCGCACCTGGCTGCGCCAGCCGACCCCCGGGGGGGCCAGGATCGTGAAGGTCCAGAGGAACAGCACCACGTCGAGGCCGACGCCCAGCAGCGGAGGCAGGGGAGCGAGCAGGGCGGGCAGCAGACCCACCGCAGCAGACAGCGCCAGCGAGCAGATCAGCATCGCCCCGGCCCCGGCGAGCCAGACCAGGCCCCTGACGCGGTCGAGCAGGCCGCCGCCAGCGGTCTGCCACACGGCGTTGCTGGCCGCGGCGAGCGAACCGA
Source organism: uncultured Microthrixaceae bacterium (assembly GCA_963703565.1). GTDB lineage: Bacteria > Actinomycetota > Acidimicrobiia > Acidimicrobiales > VFJN01 > CAVPEW01. Next base: position 30,565 of record CAVPEW010000064.1, read on the forward strand.
CCACGCCCAGGCCCGACCAGACCAGCCCGGTCAGGCCCACCACCGAGGCGGTGGCCCGGGTCGACTCGGCCGACGAGATGGCGTCGGTGACCAGGCCGGCGGCGTCGCCGGTAAGGCCCAGGCGGTCGATCACATCGGCGGTGAAGGCCTGGTCCGCCGAGGACGTCACGCCGACGACGGCCACGGCGACGAGCAGGAGGGGGAACAGCGACAAGAACCCGGACAGGGCGATTGCCGCGGCCTGCGCCCCGCCGCCGACAGCACCCACCCGGGCGTGCACGTCGAGCGTGGTGTCGAGCCACCTTGCCCGACCCCGCAGCCGCTCGAGCATCGAGCCCCAGTACCCCCTCAGGGTGCCCGGCACGCCCGTCGCCACGCGCCTTCCCGGCCGGCGGCCAAGTAGGTTCGCCCCGGTGTCCGGCATCGAGCAGCTCGATCCTCGGCGGGTCCCGGCGCACGTGGCCTGTGTGATGGACGGCAACGGGCGCTGGGCCACGCAACGCGGCCTCCGCCGCACCGACGGCCACGCGGCCGGCGAGACGGCGCTGTTCGACACCGTCGAGGGCGCGCTCGAGCTGGGCATCCGGTGGGTGACCGTGTACGCGTTCTCGACCGAGAACTGGAAGCGTCCCGTCGACGAGGTGCGCTACTTGATGACGTTCAACGAGCGGTTGCTGCTCGAACGTCGCGACGAGCTCAACGAGCGGGGCGTGCGCGTGCGCTTCATCGGGCGGACCGACCGGCGGGTCCCGGCCAGGGTGAGGCGCCGCATCACCGAGACCACCGAGATGACCGCTGCCAATCGCGAGATGACCCTCACGTTCGCGTTCAACTACGGCGGGCGGGCCGAGATCGTCGATGCCGTCGCCCGCCTCGTTCGCGACGGCGTGCCAGCCGACAAGGTCACCGAGCGGGCTTTGCGGTCACGGCTCTACGCGCCCGACATGCCCGACCCGGATCTGGTGATCCGCACCTCTGGCGAGTTCCGTGTGTCGAACTTCTTGCTGTGGGAGCTGGCGTACAGCGAGCTCGTGTTCACCGAGGTGCTCTGGCCGGACTTCCGCCGCGGTGACCTGCTGGAGGCCGTGCTGGAGTACCAGCGCCGAGAGCGCCGCTTCGGGCGGGTGCCGCAGTAGGGTCGGCTGGCGATGCCGCTCTACCGCGATGAGGGCATCGTGGTGCGCACCCACCGGCTCGGCGAGGCCGATCGGATCGTGGTGCTCGTCACCCGGGGCCGCGGCAAGGTGCGGGCGGTGGCCAAGGGCGTGCGCAAGACGTCGTCGCGCTTCGGAGCGCGCCTGGAGCCTCCGATGCACATCGCGCTGCAGTGCTACGAGGGTCGTGAGCTCGACACGGTCACCCAGGTCGAGACGCTCGACCACTTCCGCGCCCTGCGCGATGACCTCGACCTGCTCACCTCGGCCGTGACGATGCTCGAGGTCGCGGACCAGGTGTCGCCCGACCGGGAACCCGATCCTGCGCTGTTCGCCCTGTTGTTGGGAGCGCTTCGCACCCTGGCCCGACGTCCGGCGCCGCTGGTGGTCCCCGGCTTCCTGCTCAAGCTGCTGGTGCTGCAGGGTGTGCGCCCGGTCACCGACACGTGCGTGGAGTGCGGTGCCACCGAGGGCCTGGTCAGCTTCGAGCTGGGAGCCGGGGGCGTCCACTGCGAGCGGCACCGTCGGGGGGCGACGGTGTCGAGCGACGCGCTGGAGCTGGTGAGGCAGATCCTGGGGGGCCGGCTCGGCGAGGCCCTCGGGCGGCCGGCCTCGCCGGTCACGGCCGAGGTGGACCAGCTGGCCACTCGGGCCGTCGAGACCCACCTCGAGCGGCGCCTGCGGTCGGTGTCGGTGCTCGAGCGCTGATGGTCGGCGCGCCCTGGGCGCGACGGTCCGCGCTCACTGGCCGGGGATCTCCACCCACCTCTGCGGCCCCTGCTCCCACTGGACCCAGCGCGCACGATCGGGGTCCCACTGGATGTAGGTGCCCCGGGCGTCGTCCCACTGGGGTTCGTAGGTGCCGGTGGAGGTCCAGGTCGCGGTGGCCTCGTCCTCGGTGGGTGCCGCGTCGGCCTCGGCGTCGGGAGCCTCCGCCTCCCCGGTCCGAGGCGTCGCCTCCTTCGGGCCGGCCGCGGGGGCCTGCCAGCCTGATCCCTCGTCGCCAGGACGGCCCGTGGGCGCCGGAACCTGCCAGCCCGTGCGCGCTCCGGGGGGCTCCCAGGCTCCGGGGGGGCGTTCTGTCCCGCCCCGGCCAGCGCTCTCCGCCGGCGCTCCCCAACCTCCGGCGGGGCCGGCGGGAGGGCCCCACCCACCGTTGCCGGGACCCCAGCCCGCTGGCGGGGGGACCCAGGCGCCCGCCGGCGGGGCGGTCACGCCCGGCACCGGCACCGGAGCGCCGGCGCGGTCCGAGGCGATCACGAACGTCTTGGCAGCCATGTCCCCCAGTCGACGGTGACCGGGGGTGGTCAGCGCCAGCACGAAGCCGACGAGGGGCGCTAGGTAGGGGAAGCCGTCGACGATCAGCACCAGCCAGCGCAGCGCGGCGCGGCCCAGCCCCGGTGGACGACCGTCCTCGCCCACCGTGCGCAGCCCCGTGATCAGCTTGCCCGGGGTCCGGCCGGTGAGGCCCTGGAGCACCACGAAGTACGCCAGTTGCAGGGCCAGCCCGAAGGCGAACACGCCCGCGGCGCGACCGTCGGTGACGAAGTAGGCCCGGTCGCCCACCTCGACGCACTGGCGCACCGCAGGGTTGCGCTCGACGAGCCGGCAGACCTCTCCGGTGTCGATGCTGGTGCCGCTCGAGTCGACGTAGTGGGCCTGGCTCTGCCACACCACGGCGAACAGGACGAGCACCACGACGGCGTCGACCACGAACGCGACGACCCGGCGCCCGACGACGGAAGTGGGGTCGCTCACGCGCCCGTTTGTAGCACCCGGGCCCCTCGGACACGGCGGTAGCGTTGCCGGCCATGCCCGAGCCCCGCCCCGAGCTGTTCGACCGGATCGTGAACCTGTGCAAACGGCGCGGCTTCGTCTTCCCCTCCGCGGAGATCTACGGCGGCTTCCGCTCGACCTACGACTACGGACCGTTGGGTGTGCTGCTGCTGCGCAACGTGAAGGAAGCCTGGTGGCGCTCGATGGTCCAGCTGCGGACCGACGTGGTCGGCCTCGACGCTGCAATCCTCGGGCCGCCCGCTGTGTGGGAGGCATCTGGCCACCTCGCCAACTTCACCGATCCGCTCGTGGACTGCCGGAACTGCCACGAGCGCTTCCGCCTCGACAAGCTGGACGCCCGCGACACCTGTCCGAGCTGCGGCGAGGTGGGCAGCTTCACCGAGGCGCGCCAGTTCAACCTGATGTTTCGCACCCACGCCGGGCCGGTGGAGGGTGCCGGTCACGAGGTCTACCTGCGACCCGAGACCGCGCAGGGCATGTTCGTCAACTTCCGGAACGTGATCGAGACGTCGCGCAAGCGCCCCCCGTTCGGAATCGCCCAGGTCGGCAAGTCGTTCCGCAACGAGATCACCCCGGGCAACTTCGTGTTCCGCACCCGCGAGTTCGAGCAGATGGAGATGGAGTTCTTCGTCCCCCCCGAGGAGGGCCGCCGCTGGTACGAGTACTGGTGCGGTGAGCGGCTCGCCTGGTACGTGGCGCACGGCATCTCCGAGGACAGGCTGCGCCTGAGGCCCCATGAGGCCGATGAGCTCTCGCACTACTCGGCGGGCACCTCCGACGTGGAGTTCCTGTTCCCCTGGGGGTGGGACGAGCTGGAGGGCATCGCCAACCGCACCGACTTCGACCTGCGGGCGCACTCCGAAGCCTCGGGTGAACGTCTCGAGTTCTTCGACCAGGCCAGCGGGACCCACTACGTGCCCCACGTGATCGAGCCGGCCGCGGGCGCCACCCGCACGATGATGGCGTTCCTGATGGCGGCATACGACGAGGAGGAGGTCCGGGGCGAGGCCCGCACCGTCCTCCGCCTCCATCCGCGGCTCGCGCCGTACCAAGTGGCCGTGTTGCCGCTGTCGAAGAAGGACGAGCTGGCGGATCTGGCCCGCGAGGTCCACGCCGTGCTCGCCCCGTCGCTCATGTGCGACTACGACGAGACCCAGGCGATCGGACGCCGGTACCGGCGCCAGGACGAGATCGGCACGCCCTACTGCGTGACGGTGGACTTCGACACGCTGAGTGACAGGGCCGTCACGGTGCGTGAGAGGGATTCGATGGAGCAGGAGAGGGTGGCGCTGGACGATCTGCTCGATCACCTCGTCGGTCGACTGGCCTGGCCCGGTTGAGCCGGACCGACGAGCCTGTTCGCGCCGATCCTGGCGCTCGCGTTGTCTGGGGCCTTCCGGCCCCCTAGCGTTGAGTCCAGGTGAGGGTCGTTCCCGCCCGCCCGATCCTCACCCGCTCGCGGCCGCCGAGTCCACCGGACCGGCGGTCGCAGCGCGAACGGGCCAGGACCGGTTCACCGCAGCGGTCTCGATGGGGCCGGACGAAGACGCACAACTAGGATCGCGCGCCCGCCCCCACGCCGACCCCCGAGGAATCCCCCGTGCGCTTCGTCTACGCCTTCGATCACAAGCACCGCCGCCCGCCGATGGAGCTGAAGGACCTCCTCGGGGGCAAGGGGGCGAACCTGGCCGAGATGACCTCGGTTCTGGAGCTGCCGGTTCCGCCGGGGTTCACCATCACCACCGACGCCTGCCGAGCCTTCATGGTCGACGGGTGGCCGGACGGTCTCGACGACCAGGTCGGCAAGGCTGTTGGAAGGGTCGAGCGGGCGATGGGCAAGCGCCTCGGCGATCCCGGCGACCCGCTGTTGGTCAGCGTTCGGTCGGGGGCGAAGTTCTCGATGCCCGGGATGATGGACACGGTGCTCAACCTCGGCCTCAACGACGAGTCGGTGCGGGGTCTCGCCGCGCAGACAGATGACGAGCGGTTCGCCTACGACTCGTACCGACGGTTCATCTCCATGTACGCGCGCATCGTGTTGGACCTCGAGGGCGAGCCCTTCGACGCCGAGCTCGAGTCAGCCCGCCGACGCGAGGGGGTCGACGACGACGCCCACCTCAGCGCTGCGGCCCTGGCGGCGCTTTGTGTGACCTACAAGGACCTCGTCGCCGACGCGGTGGGCGAGCCCTTCCCCCAGGATCCCGCTGCCCAGTTGCGTGGCGCGATCGAGGCCGTGTTCGCCTCTTGGAACGGTGCCCGGGCGATCGCCTACCGAGACCGTGAGCGGATCCCGCACGACCTGGGCACGGCGGTCAACGTGCAGACCATGGTGTTCGGCAACCGTGACGACAACAGCGGCACCGGGGTGGGCTTCACCCGTGATGCCTCCACCGGCGCGCAGGGCGCCTTCGGCGACTTCCTGGTCAACGCCCAGGGCGAGGACGTCGTGGCCGGCATCCGCAACACGTTGCCCCTGTCTGCGATGGCCGAGCGGTTCGGGTCGATCTACCGGGAGCTGATGGACATCTTCGCCCGGCTCGAGAAGCACTACCGCGACATGTGCGACACGGAGTTCACGATCGAGCAGGGTCGCCTGTGGATGCTCCAGACCAGGGTCGGCAAGCGCACCGGCGCTGCCGCGCTGCGCATGGCAGTGGACATGACCCGTCAGCGGGGATGGCGCATCACCCGCGAGGAGGCCGTGGCCAGGGTGAGCGCCGAGCACCTCGAACAGGTGCTGCACCCCCAGTTCCGCGATGGCGCGAAGGACGTCATAGCCACCGGGCTGGCTGCTTCGCCGGGCGCCGCGGTGGGCCGCGCGTACTTCAGCGCGGACGACTGCGTCGCCGCCGCCGAGCGCGGTGAGCAGGTGGTGCTGGTCCGCAGCGAGACCTCGCCCGAAGACGTGCACGGCATGCAGGTCGCGCAGGGCATCCTCACCTCGCGGGGCGGTCTGGTCAGCCATGCCGCCGTGGTCGCTCGCGGCTGGGGCATCCCAGCGGTGGTCGGAGCCGACTCGGTGCGCATCTCGGGCGAGTCGTTCACCAGCAACGGGGTGACGATCAATGCAGGTGATGTCATCTCGCTCGACGGCACCTCCGGCCAGGTGATGCGCGGCGCACTCGAGCTCACCAGCGGCGAGGCGCCCGAGGAGTTCCACACCGTGCTGCGCTGGGCCGACTCGATCCGCAAGGGCGGCTTGGGGGTGCGGGCCAATGCCGACACCGGCGAGGACGCGGCCGCTGCGCGGCGCTTCGGCGCCGAGGGCATCGGGTTGTGCCGCACCGAGCACATGTTCCTGGGCGAGGACCGCCTGCCCATCGTGCGCGAGATGATCCTCGCCGGTGAGGAGGCCGGGGAGGCGGCCGCTCTCGAGAAGCTGAGGGTGGTCCAGCGGGCGGATTTCGAGGAGATCCTCGAGGCGATGGACGGCCTCCCTGTGACCGTGCGCCTCCTCGACCCTCCCCTGCACGAGTTCCTCCCGTCGGTGGAGGAGCTGCTGGTGGCCGAGGCCCGGGGCGGCCTGTCCGATGACGAGCGGCGGCTGCTCGCCGCGGCGCAGTCCTGGCGGGAGCAGAACCCGATGCTCGGTACCCGCGGTGTGCGCCTGGGCGTGATCAAGCCGGGCTTGTACGCCATGCAGGCCCGCGCCTTGATGGAGGCCGCGATCGCCCGGGTCGATGCGGGCGGACGGCCCGTGGTGGAGATCATGATCCCGCTCACCGTCACCCGTGCCGAGATGGCTGAGGCCCGCCGGTGGGTGGAGGGCGCGGTGGCCGACGCGGTCGCAGGGTTGACCCGTGCCCAGCGTCGGAAGCTGTCGGTGCGCATTGGAACGATGATCGAGACACCCCGTGCCGCGCTGCGCGCCGATGAGATCGCTCTCGAGGCCGACTTCTTCTCGTTCGGGACCAACGACCTGACGCAGATGACGTTCGGGTTCAGCCGGGACGACGTCGAGGCCCGGATGATGCCCGCGTACCTCGAGGCCAACCTGCTCTCACGCAACCCGTTCGACACGATCGATCAGGCCGGCGTCGGCGAGCTTGTGCGTCTCGGCGCCGAGCGCGGCCGTCGGGCGCGCCCGGACCTCAAACTGGGCGTCTGCGGCGAGCACGGGGGCGATCCCGAGTCGATCGCCTTCTTCGCCTCGGTCGGCCTCGACTACGTCTCGTGCTCGCCCTTCCGGGTGCCGATCGCCCGGCTCGCGGCGGCGCAGGCGGTGCTCGCGGGGCTAGGGCCGGGCGGCCCTGACCGATAGGCTCGGGTCGCCGAAGGGGAGTAGCTCTCACAACGACGTCATCGTCATCACGGTCCGGTGGGCCCGGTGACGTCGGCCCCGCTGGGGTTGGGCGAGACCTTCGGGTTCGTCTCGCTCTCTTCGGCCGGAGGTCTCCCCGTGTTCGCCTTGCTCGTCTCCTCGTCAAGCGAGACCAGCGAGAACTTCGCCAGCTTCGACGTAGCGCTGTGGATCTGGGTCCTGTTCCTGGTGCTGATCTCGGTACTGCTCCTCGTCGACCTGCTCCTGGTGCACCGCACCGCGCACGTGATCACCACCAAGGAGGCGGCGATCGAATCCGCGGTGTGGATCTCGATCGGCGTCGCCTTCACCTTCGCCGTCTGGGGCTGGCACGGCGGTGACGCCGCAGGCGAGTACATCTCCGGCTACCTGATCGAAAAGAGCCTGTCGATCGACAACGTGTTCGTCTGGTCGATCATCATGAGCTACTTCGCAGTGCCGCGCGAGTTCCAGTTCCGGGTGCTGTTCTGGGGGGTCTTCGGCGCCCTCGTCCTGCGCTTCGTGTTCATCTTCGCCGGAGTCGCCCTGCTCGAGAGCTTCGAGTGGATGCTGTTCGTGTTCGGGGCGTTCCTGCTGATCACGGCAGCCCGGCTCCTGCGCTCGGGTGGCGAGGAGGTCCACCCCGAGAACAACCCTGTGCTGCGGCTGGTGCGCCGGGTCGTTCCGTCCACGGCGGAGTACGCGGGCCAGAAGCTGTTCACGGTCCAGAACGGACGGCGCCTGGCCACCCCGCTGTTCGCGGTGCTGATCGTGATCGAGAGCAGTGACGTGCTCTTCGCCGTCGACTCCATACCGGCGATCCTGGCCGTGTCACGCGAGCAGTTCCTCGTGTTCAGCTCGAACGCATTCGCCATCCTGGGCCTGCGCTCGCTCTACTTCCTGCTCGCCGATCTGCGGGACCGCTTTGAGTACCTCCAGCAGGGCCTGGCAGTGATCCTGGCCTTCGTGGGCGTGAAGATGATCATCTCGGACTGGTACCACATCCCGACGTTCGCCTCGCTGGGGGTGATCGCCTTGGTGCTGACCGGCTCGATCCTCGTCTCGGCGCGCCAGACCGCCGGACGAGGGTCCGACGATTCACCCCCCGCCGGCATGACCGCGGGCGGTGCCGGTGCGTCCGACGACGACGGGGCCGGCGAGGGGAGCTGAGCGGCCGCCGCCCCGGTCATCGCGGTCACGACGCGGGCGGAGGCGGCGGTGTGGCCGCCGCGGCGCGCGTCCTGCGCGCCCGGAGCAGCTCTATGCAGGTGCTGGCGCCCACGCCCAGCGCCAACCCGAGCCCGGTGCCTAGCCAGACGTTGTCGCTGAACACCGAGCCGCCTATGTAGCCGATGGCGGTGCCGTGGATGGCCCAAAGCACGGCGCCGAGGGATATCGCGGCGAGGAAGGCCCGTACCGGCACTCCCACGTAGCCCGACGTGAAGGTCGTGGCCGTGCGCCCGCCGGGCACGAACCTCGCAGCGACCAGCACGGATGTGCCGCGTTGTCGCAGCACGCCGCGGGCCCACTGCATGCCCCGTCCGAAGCGACCGGCCGGGTCGGGCTCGCGCCGCTGGCGAGCCGTGCGGCCGATCAGATAGGAGGTCGAATCGCCGAGCGCGGCGCCCATGGCGGCGCAAGCGGCGATCACGAAGGGGTTGAGGTCGCCCCGAGCTGCGAGCACGGAGGCCAGGATGACCACCGTCTCACCAGGAAGGATCGGCAACACCGCGTCACCGGCCGCAACTCCGACGATGACCAGGTAGATCCAGGTCGAGAACGCCGCGACATCGTCGAGGCCCAACTCCATGTCCGCACCCTACGGGACTGCCGGAGCACGCAGGCGCCCGAGCCCACAGCGGCGGATGGGGAGGTGGCCGCTACCGTCACGGCGATGGGCATCGTCGACGAGGACCTCGCGGCGGTGCGCAGCGCCACGGACCTCGTCGCTGTGGTGAGCCAGTACACCCAGCTCAAGCGCAGCGGCCGGCAGTGGTCGGGCCTGTGCCCCTTCCACACCGAGCGGACGCCGTCGTTCTACGTGAACCAGGAGCTCGGGCTGTTCCACTGCTGGGGCTGCCAGGCAAAGGGCGACGCGATCACCTTCGTGCGAGACATCGAGCACCTGGACTTCGTTGCCGCCGTCGAGCGCCTCGCGGCCCGCGCCGGAATGGTGCTGCGCTACACCGAACGCGACCAGACAGAGCGCCGCCGGCGGCGCACGTCGCTGGTGGAGGCGATGTCGATCGCGGTCGACTGGTACCACGAGCGGCTCCGCGCCGCACCCGACGCGGCCGGCGCCCGCCGGTACCTGCGCGAGCGAGGGCTCGACGCCGGCGACGTGCGCGACTTCCGCCTCGGTTGGGCACCCGAAGGCTGGGACGAGCTGGTCCGGGGCGTTCGCATCCCCCCCGAGGACCTCCTCACGCTCGACCTCGCACGGCGGGGCCGCCACGGCCTCGTCGACCGCTTTCGGGGCCGGATCCTCTTCCCCGTCTTCGATCCCGCAGGGGACCCTGTGGGCTTCGGGGGCCGGGTGCTGCCCGGCTCGGCCGAACGGGCGAAGTACGTCAACACGTCCGAGACCCCGCTGTACCGCAAGTCGCAGCTGCTGTACGGGTTGGACCGGGCAAAGGCCCGCATCGTGTCCGACGATCGAGCCGTTGTGTGCGAGGGCTACACCGACGTCATCGCCTTCGCCCGCGCCGGGCTGCCGGCCGCCGTGGCGACGTGCGGCACCGCGCTAACCGAGGACCATGTCCGGCTGCTGGGTCGCTACGCGCGGCGCATCGTCCTCGCGTTCGACGCCGACGCTGCCGGGCTGGCCGCGGTCGACCGCGTCTACGAGTGGGAGCGCACGCACGAGCTCGAGTTCGCCGTCGCCGACCTGCCGGCTGGGGTCGACCCGGCCGAGCTGGGGGCCCGTGACCCGGCGGCGCTGGTCGCAGCAGTCGATGCTGCCCGGCCATTCCTTGCCTTCCGCCTCGAGAGGACGCTCGCCGGTGGTGACCTCTCCACCGCTGAAGGGCGGGCCCGCACCGCGGAGCGCGCCGTGGCGGTGATCGCCGAACACCCAGGCGAGCTGGTGCGCGACCAGTACCTGATGGTGGTGGCGGACCGCTGTCGCGTCGACGTGAGCCGCCTGCGCCATGCCGTCGCCGGCGCGGTCGGGGCCGGAACCAGGCCCCACGAGCGCGGTCCCCGTGCCGGTGGCGCGCCGCGTGGCGCGCGTCGTGGCGGCCCCGAGCTCGAGGCTCTGCGCCACCTCGTGCACGGCTGGGACCAGATGGCCTCGTGGGTCCATGAAGCCATGTTCGACGACCCAGACAACGTGGCCGCCCTCGATTGCCTGGCCTCGCACGCCAGCGTGGCCGAGGCGGTGGAGGCCGCCGATCCCGAGGTGGGGGACCTGCTGGCCCGCCTGGCCGTCGAACCGCCCGACAGCGACCCTTTCGACGTGGTGATCCGGCTCTGCTCGGCGGCCGGGCGACGTCGGTCCGAGGAGCTGCGACGCCACCTCCAGGCGGACCCGGCCGACCTCGACTCCTTGCGGACCCAGCAGTGGCTCGCCGGTACGCTCGCCGCGCTCGACGATCCCGACCGCAGGACGGCCGCCGCAGCCGAGTTGGTAGCCTGGCTCGGTTCTCGGGGCGAGGAAGGGGCATGAAAGGGGCCACATCGTCGTCGCAACCTGCCGACGCGCTCGGCGGTGTCGACCTTCGACGCCTCGTCGCGCAGGGCCGGTCCACGGGCCGGCTCAGCGTCGACGACGTCGTGTACGCGCTGCGTGCCGTCGATCTGAGCACGGAGCTGATCGAGGCCGTGCGCGCCCGCCTGCGCGACGAGGGCATCGCCTTCGACGACACGGTCGAGATCCTGCCTGCGGCCTCGCTCGACGAGAGCCACCAGCTCGATGGCGAGGCCGTCGAGGGACGCAAGCCGATGCGCTCGGCCGCGGGGCGCCGCGCGCTGCGCATCGCGCCCCTCGTCGAGCGGGGCGGCACCTCGGACCCGGTGCGGATGTACCTCAAAGAGATCGGGCGTGTGCCGCTGCTGACCGGTGAGGAGGAGGTCGAGTACGCCCGGCGGATCGAAGAGGGCACGGCAGCGGCCACTCGGCTGGCCGACCTTGCAGCCAGTGGTACCAGCGACCAACTGGGGTTCGCAGAGCGGCGTTCTCTCGGCCGTGCCGTGCGCCGAGGTGAGGACGCCCGCGAGGTGCTCATCGAGGCCAACCTGCGCCTGGTCGTCTCGATCGCCAAGCGGTACGTGGGTCGCGGGATGCAGCTGCTCGACCTCATCCAGGAGGGCAACCTCGGCCTGATGCGGGCCGTGGAGAAGTTCGACTACACGAAGGGCTTCAAGTTCTCGACGTATGCCACGTGGTGGATCCGCCAGGCGATCACCCGGGCCATCGCGGACCAGGCCCGCACGATCCGCATCCCGGTGCACATGGTCGAGTCGATCAACAAGGTGCACCGGGTGCAGCGTCAGATGGTCCAGGAGCTCGAGCGTGAGCCGACCGTCGAGGAGCTCGCCGAGCGGGTCGGGCTGACCTCCGAGAGGGTCCGCGAGATCCAGCGCATCAGCCTCGACCCGCTGTCGCTCGACTCGCCGGTGGGGGAGGAGGACGACTCCAACCTGGCCGACTTCATCGAGGACCACGGGGTCGAGGCGCCCGCTGACGCCGCGGCGCGGCGCATGCTCAACGCTGCTGTGATCGACGCGCTCGACGAGCTGAACGACCGGGAGAAGGCAGTGGTCAGGTTGCGCTTCGGGCTCGACGACGGCCAGGCCCGCACCCTCGAGGAGGTCGGGCGCACGTTCGGGGTCACCCGGGAGCGGATCCGCCAGATCGAATCCAAGACACTGGCCAAGCTGCGCCATCCGCATCGCAGCCAGAAGCTGCGCGACTACCTCGAGGAAGCCTGACGGCCCCGTCGCGGCCCGGGGTGGCCGAGCACGGTGCTGCTAGCCTCCGAGTCCCCATTCCGGGGTAGCTCAGTTGGCAGAGCGACGGACTGTTAATCCGTTTGTCGTGGGTTCGAGCCCCACCCCCGGAGCGTCGACGCCGGCCACGGCGTCGCCCGCGCCACGGTTCGGCGCGGATGGGGGAGCGGGGCGCTTCGCTCCGAGCCCCACCGGTCCTCTGCATCTGGGCAACTTGCGCACGGCGCTGTTGGCCTGGTTGTTCGCTCGGGCGTCGGGCCGGCGGTTCCTGGTGCGGGTGGACGATCTCGACCCGGTCTGCTCCGACCCGGAGCTGGCTCGTGCCCAGCTCGCCGACCTCGCCGCCCTTGGCCTCGACTGGGATGGACCGGTGACGCGGGTCTCCCATCGTCGCTCGCGCCACCTCGAGGTGCTCGCCGACCTCGCCCAGCGGGGCGAGCTGTACCCCTGCTTCTGCACCAGGCGGGAGATCCGTGAGGCGGCCACTGCACCGCACGGTACGGGGACGGGCTACCCGGGCACCTGCCGGGAAGCTCGGAGAGGCCCGCCGGCGGGCGCTGGTCGCCAGAGGCCGACCGGCCGCCTGGCGCCTGCGTTCGGTCGCAGGCGCGGTCCGCTTCCTCGACGACCTTCACGGCGAGGTGGTCGGGGCTCCCGACGACGTGGTGCTGCGCCGCAACGACGGGGTGCCCGCCTACAACCTGGCGGTGGTGGTCGACGACCACGACGACGGGATCGACCAGGTGGTGCGCGCCGACGACCTCCTGGGGGTCACCGCGAGCCAGGCCCACGTGGCCGACCGTTTGGGATTCCACCGCCCCCGGTGGGCCCACGTGCCCCTGGTGCTGGGCCCCGACGGGGCGCGGCTGGCCAAGCGGCACGGGGCCGTCACCCTCGCCGAGCTTCTCGGCGGCCGGCGTCGGCAGGCGTGGCGTGGTCGGCCTGCTGGCCGCCAGCGCCGGGTTGGCCGACGCCGGCGAGGAGGTCTGGCCCCATGAGCTCGTGGCCCGGTTCGACCCCGCGAGGCTGACCCGGACGCCGTGGATCTTCCCGGGACCAGGGCCCGGAGGCGGGAAGGGCCCGGGGGTGCCACCGCCCACGACCTAGGGTGCGCGCTTCGGGCCCGTAGCTCAGTGGTCAGAGCAGGGGACTCATAATCCCTCGGTCGTGGGTTCGATCCCCACCGGGCCCACCGAGCTCGCCAGCGTCCCGCAGCGCGCTGGCATCTCAGCTCTCGTCCAGCCACGCCGGCGCATGGGCCAGCAGGTGGTGGCTCACCTCGGCGCAGCGGTCGAGGGTCTCGCAGAGCTGCTCCTTGCCATCGAACACCGCCGCGAGGGATACCTCCACGCGCGCCACGATGGTCAGGCTGCGTTCGCTGGGGTCGGTGGCGGAGGGATACGAGTCGATGGCCGACACCTCCAGCGGGAGCCCGGTCCCGCCGATGCCGGCCAGCTCGGTGGCCAGCAGCAGAAGGTCCGGCCCCCGGGGGAGCGGGGGCATCGACCAGGTGAACAGCATGGGGAAGTGGTGTTCGTCGGGCGGCTCCGCGTCCTCGGCGAGCGTCGCCACCAGGTCCTCGAAGGCCAGCAGGGTGCGGGGGTCCACCTCCAGCGACAGGTGCAGGTCCAGGGGGCCTCCGCAAGCCTCTTCGGGATGCAGGTCCACCTCCCAGGCCTGGCGCAGCGAGTAGGTCTCGACGAAGTGGCGTTCGTCGTGCACGTGGAACCCGTGGTCCACTGCGTGGTCCTTGAGGTCGGCGACGAACCCGGCGATGTCGATGGCGGCCATTGACCCCAGCCTGCCATCACTGGCCGCCGGGTAGCCTGCCCGAGCCATGCGAGACGACGTCCTGGTCGGCGTGCTGCACGACGCCGCGTCCGCGGTGCGGGAGGCACTGGACCGCCTCGACGACTGGGGTCTCGCCGGTAGCCGCAGCGGCCAGTACCGCAGCGACCTCGTCGCCGACGAGGCGGCGGGAGCGGTGTTGGACCGTGCCGGCCTGGGCGTGTTGTCCGAGGAGTCGGGCCTACGGCGTGCAGACGCGGCGATCGTGGTGGTCATCGACCCCGTTGACGGGTCCACCAACGCGGGCCGCGGGTTGCCCTGGTACGCGACCAGCCTGTGCGCGGTCGACGTCGAGGGGCCACGCGCCTCGCTGGTCGTCGACCAGGCCGGCGGCGCCCGCTACCAAGCGGTCCGCGGCGGGGGCGCGACCGTCGACGGGGTCGCCCTGGTCCCATCCCCGTGCCGTGCCGCGGCCCAGGCGCTTGTCGGCCTCTCGGGCTTCCCGGCCCGTCCGCTCGGGTGGAGCCAGTTCCGCGCGTACGGAGCGGTGGCCCTCGACCTGTGCGCCGTCGCCCAGGGGCGCTTCGACGGTTACGTCGACTGCAGCCGCGACGCCCACGGGGTGTGGGACTACCTGGGGGCGGCGTTGATCTGCACGGAGGCCGGTGCCCACGTGGTCGACGCGTCCGGTCGGCGCCTCGACGTGCTCGACCCCGACGCGCGGCGGACCCCCGTGGGCGCCGGGACCTCGGAGTTGCTGGCCGAACTGGTCGCGGCCCGCGCCGAGCTGGAGCAGCGGTGAACCGGATGGCACGGTGATCGAGAGGATCCACCGATTGGCGCTGGGCACGTTTCGCCGCCTCCCGGTGTTCGCACGGCGGTGGATCGTGCGTCGGCTCACCCCCGGCCACACGGTGGGTGCCGTCTGCTTCGTCGAGCGCTCCGACGGTCGGCTGCTGCTGGTGCGGCTGTCCTACCGCGAACGCTGGGGGGCGCCCGGCGGCCTGTGCAAGCGCGGGGAGGTCCCGGCGGACGCGGCTCGACGTGAGACGCTCGAAGAGGTCGGCATCGATGTCGTGCTCGCCGGCGAGCCCGCCGTGGTGGTCGACGCCACTGCCAGGCGCGTCGACGTCGTCTACCGGGCGGTCCCCAGCGAGGGAGTCGATCCCGACACCGCCGCCGTCGGCTCCCCCGAGATCGTGGAGCTGGCTTGGTTCGCGCCCGACAATCTGCCCGAGTTGCAGCACGAGACGGCCGCCGCGCTGGTCGCGCTGGCCCGCGCGGCGCGGGCACCGGTGGTCCCGGGCCTGCCAGGGTACGGCGCGAAGGACGGCACCGGGGAGCACGTCTGACCCGGTGCCGTCAGCCCTGCAGCGATGCCACCAGGCGGCGCTGGCGAGCCGAGCACGGATGGCGCAGCTTGGTCAACGCCTTGGCCTCGATCTGGCGAACGCGCTCACGGCTCACCCCGTAGTGGCCCCCGATCTCGTCGAGGGTCCGCGGCGTGCCCCCGTCGAGACCGAAGCGCCACGTCACGACTTGGCGCTCGCGGTCGGCGAGACAGCCGAGCAGCTCGGCGAGATCCTTGCGGGCGAGCGCCCCCGCTGCGAGGTCGAAGGGGTTCGGGGCGTCGCGATCGGCCACCAGGTCTCCCAGGTCGATGTCGTCGCCCACCGTCGCCGACAGCGAGCCGGCGTCGGGTGCGAGCTCGAGGACGCGCCGCACCCGGTCGGCGGGAAGGCCCGTGTCGCTGGCCAGCTCCTCCACGGTGGGCTCACGCCCCAGTTGCTTGAGCAACTGTGACGAGGACCGCTGCACGCTGGCCAACGTGTCGACCAGATGGGTCGGTAGGCGGATGGTTCGGCCCTTGTCGGCGACCGCCCTGCCAATGGCCTGACGGATCCACCACGTGGCGTAGGTCGAGAACTTGAACCCCTTGCGATGGTCGAAGCGCTCCACCGCCCTGATGAGGCCCAGGTTCCCCTCCTGGACGAGGTCGAGCAGCGCAAGGTTGCCGCCCTGGTAGCGCTTGGCCACCGAGACCACGAGCCGCAGGTTCGACTGTATGAACCGTTGGCGGGCGGCGTCGCCCGCGGACACCGCAGCGGCCAGGTCGCGCCGCCGGGCTGGGGACGCACGGCCCTCGGCGAGCTCCGCTCGTGCCCGCCGCCCTGCGGCGATCGCTGCGCCGAGCTCCACCTCCTGTTCGGCAGACAGCAGCGGGCAGGCCGCGATCTCCTCCAGGTAGCGTTGCACCGGGTCGAGCGCGGCCTCCGTGGGGATCCCGTCTCGGCGAGCTGGCACCCGGCTCCCTCCGCGCCGTGCCGGTTCGGTGGGCGCGCGACGACGGTAGCGGCAGCCGGGTCAGCGGCCGGGGACCCCGCGCCGGCGCTCAGGACTCCTGCGACTCAAGGGCGAACCGGGAGCGGTCGATACAGGGTCACGCTCCCGGCGGGCGCTCCATGCCACGTCCGGGCGACCATCACCATGGACGAGCCCATCGCTTCCGATCTGCCCGGTCTGGACCGACACCTGTCGGTGGTGCGCGCCGGCGCCGACGCGACGCGGGCTCTGCTCGCGTCGGTTCGCGCTCCGGCCGTCGGGACCACGATCGACCTGACGGCCACCCCGATGCGCATCGTGTCGATCGACGACCTCGCCGAGTCGGTGCGTCGCCACAGTGAGCGGCGCGACGAGAACCGTCGACGAGATAGAGCTCGGGTCGAAGGCGAGCGGCGGGTCGCGCAGGTTCGCCACGAGCGCGCTCGCGCGACCCAGCAGCATTTGCTGGAACGAGGTCGACGCCTCGACGAGGCCGTGGCATTCACTGCCGACGCCATCGATCGGCTGGAGCGCTTTGCCGAGGAGTCCGCGGGCACGCTGGTCGAGCTCGAGAAGGCCAAGGAGGACCGCAGCGCGGCCCGCGAGGCTCTAGATCACTTGGCACGCCAGCGGGAGCATGCGGGATCGGCCATGGCGCAGGCGAGCGACCAGCTCGGTGCGCTGGGCGTCGCCCACTTCGACGAGCCCGGACTGCGTCGTGAGCTGGAGTCTGGGACGTCGGCTCTTGGTGCAGCCCAGGCCGAGATCGTCGGCCTCCGAGCCCGGATGGACGATCTCGAGCGGCGCCGCGGCGCGATCGATTCCGCCCTGGCCGAGATCGCGACCGAGCGCGCCGAGCTCGAACGCTCCCGGGACGAGTGGGCCGGACCGGACGCCGCGCGCCTCGCGGAGCTGGCCGCCGCGCTCGCCGCGTACGACGACGAGGCATCCTTCGCCCACCTCGACGGTCGAGCGGCGGACCTCCACGACCTGCTGGACCGCATCGAGGGAGAGCTCGCCCAGGTCGAGATCCCCTCGGGTCCCAACCCGATCGAGCTCGCCGCAGCGCGCGCCGATCTCGACGCCGCCCTCGCCACGTTGCGGGAGGCTGACCACGGCGCGGACCGGATCTCACCCGCGGATCGGGCTCGCATCGAAGCGGCGCACGATGCCGTGCTCGCCGCCCAGGAGGGCCGCGGGCGCGGGGCGCTCCAGCGGCTGAGCGCCGCCCAGGAGGTGGAGTCGGCGCTGCTCGACGAGCTCGGGTTCGCTTCGCACCTCGAGGTCGTCCTCAGCGGCGGTCGCCGGGCCGACGCCGCCGCTCGGTCGCTGGCCAACCAGCACCGGGCTGCCCAGGCCTTGGCCCGGGTGGAGGCGCTCGAGGAGGCAGCGACACCTTCCCCCGAGGTGGCCCGCCTGCTCGACCAGCGCGACGCTGCGGTGACCGAAGCGGCTCGGCTCCTCCGTGTCGAGCCCGGTGACGATGCGCGGTCGCTGCTAGCCGGGCACCGAGCGGTAGACGACTTCGTCGTCGACCGCCTCCGCGAGACCCTGACCGCCGCCGGGGGCCGCGCCGAGGGCGAGCGTCTCGAGACAGCGGCACGACGGGTGCTGGCCGAGGCCGAGCTGGAGGTCCGGCGCCGTGGGGAGCTCGAAGCCCGACTGGGCCGGCTCGATGACCGCGCCGACGAGCTCGACCGGCGCTCGGGTGAGCTCGGATCGGAGTTGGCGGCGACCGCCGCCGACCTGCGGGACGCGACCGATCGCGAGTCGGCGGCCCGGCGTGCGCTCAGCGGGCTCGAGGGCGAGCTGGCCACCCGTTCGGGCGAGGATGCCCAGCGCCTGCACAGAGTGGCCGCCGCCGAGCAGCTGCGCGCGCAGGTCGACGCTCTCGGCCGCGCGCTGGACGAGGCGGAAGATGCTGCACGGGCCCGCCTGGCCGACGCCGAGCAGCGCTGTCGGGTCGGCGAAGAGCTGGCGAGGGGATTCGACAAGGTCGTGTCGGACGCGACGCGCCGCGCCCGGGAGGTGGCCGACGAGCTGGCTCCCGGCACGGTCCGGGGCAGCCAGGATCCCATCGGGGAGCTCTACGACCTCGCCCGTTCCTTGAGTGCCCTGGTCGACCAGCACGGGATTGCGCTGGCGCCCGCCGAGGCGGACCTCGAGCGTTGCGCCGCCGACCTCGCCGATGTCGACGCCGACCTCGCCGGTCTCGCCGACGCGGCGACCGGTCCGCACCCCGATGACCGGGTGGCCGGCCTGGCCGACGTGCTGACCGCGGCCGGGCGGTCGCTCGTCGTGCTCGTCGAGCCGTTCGCCGATGCCGACGACGAGGTACACGACCGGCTCGCCAAGACCGTGGTCCAGGCCGCCGCCGAGCGCCCCGTGTTGCTGCTGACCGAAGACCCCCGCACGCTCGGCTGGGCGATCGGGCTGCCCGGATCCGAGGGGGCCGTCGTAGCCCTCGACGCGGTCACGGCTGCGCTGACCCCCTCGTACTCCTCCTCCACCAACGGGCCGTCGTTGACGGTCGCCCCTGTCGGCTCGCCAGGCCGAACCGACTCCTGACTGGGAGCTGCCGTGTTCAGAACCATCCGCATCCGTACCAAGCTGGCGGCCGCCCTGGCAGTGCCGCTGGTTGGTCTCGTAGGCATCGCCGGTTACGAGGCGGTCGGCGCCGCCGATGACGCCGACGCAGTGCGCACCCAGGTCGAGCTGGCTCGCGCCTCGCTCGGGCCGGGCAGCGCCATCACCACGCTCCAGAACGAGCGCAACCTGGCCAGCCTCGGTCTGCTCGGGCTCGACGAGGGGGTCGACCTGCCCGTCAAGGACCTCGCCGAGGCCCGCGTCGAGACCGACGAGGCGATCGCCGCTCTTATCGCGGCTGTCCGCGGAGGCTCGGTCGAGTTGCGGGCGGCCTTCGGGCCTGCCCTCGGCGCCTTCCCCGAGCTGGAGGCGATCCGCGAGGAGATCGACTCGTTCTCCGGTCCCCGTGACCTCAGCGCCTACGAGACCGCGGCGAAGGTGTTCGACCGGTACACGAACGTCATCGATCCCCTGCTGCAGACCTCGCCGCGTCTGGCGACCAACCTCGACGACGCGACGCTGCGCAACGGCGTCTCGCTCGTGGGCGCAGCGGCCCGCCAGGGCGAGGCCGCCGCGCAGATCGTGCGCTGGGTCCTGCTGAGCCAGGTGACCGACAACGCCAGTGATCCCGACGCCCAGCGCGAGGTCCTGACCTGGATCGAGCGCAGCGAGGCCGCCGAGGCCGAGATGCGTCTCAACATGAGCGGGCCGCTCGAGGTGGTGCGCCAGGGCAGCATCGTGACCGGTGCCGGCAGTGCCTTCCTGGAGCAGGCCAATCGGTTCGTGGCCGGGGCGCCCGCCGAGGTGTCGACCATGCTGGAAGCGGTCGACAGCACGAACGCCGACGGGTCCGCGGCTGACACCGCCGCCAACCTGGCTGCCAGGGTGCTCGACGTCGAAGCGCGGCAATCCCTCGACGACGCCCAGTGGCGCGAGCGTGCCTTCCAGGGCCTCGCCGCGGCGATGGTCCTGGCTGCCGCGGCGGTCACCTACTACGCCGCCCGCTCCATCACCCGCCCGTTGCGCTCGCTGCGAGAGCAGGCCGACGAGATGGCCAGGGTCCGCCTGCCAGCGTCGGTCCAGGAGATCCTCGACACGCCGGTCGGTCAGGACGTACTGCTCCCAGCGGTCGAGCCCATCGCGGTGGCCACCAGAGACGAGGTGGCCGAGGTCGCCGAGGCGCTCAACACGGTGCAGACCAGCGCGCTCGACCTCGCCGTCGAGCAGGCGGTGCTGCGGCGCAACATCTCCGATTCGTTCGTCAACCTCGGGCGGCGCAACCAGAACCTGCTGAACCGCCAGCTCGACTTCATAACCGAGCTCGAGCGCGACGAGGTCGAGCCCGACGCGCTCGAGGGTCTCTTCCGCCTCGACCACCTGGCCACTCGCATGCGCCGCAACGCCGAGTCGCTGCTGGTCCTCGCCGGTGTCGAGCCGCCACGGCAGTGGTCCGTGCCCGTGCGGACCTCCGATGTGGTGCGCGCCGCGCTGGGCGAGGTCGAGGACTACCAGCGGGTGGTGGTGCGCCACCTGGACCCGGGGTCGATCACCGGGTCGGCCGCAGCCGACGTGGCCCACGTCCTGGCCGAGCTGATCGAGAACGCGCTGTCGTTCTCCCCGCCGGAGCAGCCCGTCGAGGTCCGTGGGCGGCGGAGCGCGAGCGGCTACACCCTGGCGATCACCGACAGCGGGCTGGGGATGTCAGCCGAGGACCTCGACCGGGCGAACCGCCGCCTCGCCGGTGCGGAATCGTTCACCGTGGCGCCATCGCGGTACCTCGGCCACTACGTGGCAGGACACCTGGCCGCCCGCCACGGCGTCCACGTCGAGCTGCAGGACAGCCCGGCGGGTGGGATCACCGCCAAGGTCGACGTCCCCCGGGCCCTGCTCGCCGAAGCCGACCCCGGAGCCGGATCGGTCCCGCAGGGCGGAGCCGTTGACGCGGCCGGCGGCACCTCTGCCGAGTCCATCGGCTCGCAGGTCGGGGTGCCCACGGCGTGGCCGGCAGTGCCATACGAAGCCGACAAGGCCGACGACGACGTGGTCCCCGCAGCCGCGCAGCCTGCCCAGCCGTTGGAGCCCCAGCCGTTGGAGCCCCAGCCGTTGGAGTCCGGGGCGCCGATGGCAACCACCGGGGCGGTACCGGTCGGAGGCTCCACGGGTCCGGTCGCCGCCGAGGCGCCGCGGACGGCAGGGGGCCTCTCGCGCCGGGTGCCCGGCGCGCAGCGTCCCGACACCCGGTCCCTCGACGAGCGACTCAACGGAACCCCGGCCCGCCCCGGCGAGGCCTCCGGGCCGAGCGATGCCGACGCCGTCTACGGGTTCCTTGCCAGCTACCACGAAGGCGTCGCTCGTGGAAGGGCCGACGCGACCAGCTTCGATGAGGAGGAAGGGTGACCATCACCGATGACGCCAGGGGCTTCGCCTGGCTGCTCAACAGCTTCGTGGAAGGCACCTCCGGGGTGACGGGCGCTGTCGCCGTGTCCTCGGACGGGCTGCTCATGGCCGCGTCCAACGTGCTCGAGCGAGCCCGGGCCGAACAGCTCGCGGCCATCATCTCGGGCATGGTCAGCCTCGGTCACGGGACCTCTGGCTGCTTCGGCTTCGAGGGCCTCGAGCAGGTCATCGTCACCATGCGCCGGGGCTTCCTGTTCGTGTCGGCCATCTCCGACGGAAGCTGCCTGGGGGTGGTGGCCCGGAAGGACTGCGACATCGGCCTGGTCGGCTACCAGACCACGTTGCTCGTGGAGCGGGCCGGAAGCGTGCTCAGCCCGGCTCTGGTGGCCGAGCTGCAAGTCGGAGATGCTGGTGCCGTGACCGGGCCCGAGGAGCAAACGGCTGGCCACGAGATGGTCCGTCCGTTCATCATGACGGGCGGTCGCACCAGGGGCGAGCGGCGAGACCTGAGGGTGGAGACGGTCCTCGCGTCCACCGGGGTCGCCCCCGAGCGCGAGCTGGGACCCGAGGAGTCGGCGATCGTCGCGCTGTGCACGTCGGCCCAGTCCGTCGCCGAGGTCGGTGCGCGCCTGGGGCTGGTCGTGGGCGTCGTACGGGTCCTGGCCGGTGACCTGATCGCCGAAGGCCTCGTCGAGGTCCACCACACCGATCCCGTGGAGATCGAGCTGGACATGCTCAGTCGCATGATCGAACGGGTCCGGGCCATCTGATGGGCGCCGCGACCCCCCAGGCATCGGCGCCGACCGCGAGGATCACGTCGGTGAAGTTCGTCGTTGCGGGCGGCTTCGGGGTGGGCAAGACGACCTTCGTCGGGGCGATCTCCGAGATCGAGCCGCTGCGCACCGAGGCGGCCATGACCACCATCTCCGCCGGGGTCGACGACCTGACCCACGTGTCGTCCAAGACCACCACCACCGTGGCCATGGACTTCGGGCGGATCACCGTCGACGGCTCGTTGATCATGTACCTGTTCGGCACACCCGGCCAGGACCGGTTCGGCTTCATGTGGGACGACCTGTGCCAGGGTGCCCTCGGCGCCTGCGTGCTGGTCGACACCCGCCGCATCGACGACAGCTTCCCCGCGGTGGACTACTTCGAGGCCAAGGGGATCCCGTTCGTGGTGGGGGTCAACTGCTTCGACGGTGCCGAGCGCCATCCTCTGGACGAGATCCGCGAGTCGCTCGGGGTGCGTCCCCGGACACCCGTGGTGACCTGCGACGCCCGCGACCGATCCTCGGTGAAGCTCGTCCTGCTCACCTTGCTCGAGAGCCTCGCGGCCCAGGCCCGCGACCGGGTTCGCTGAACCTGTGGGCTGGGAGCCCGCTGCCCGCTGCCCGCTGCCCGCTGCGGCGACGCTCATGCCCCGACGAAGTTCCCCGGCCTCCGCTCGCTGACCGAGGTGATGCCCTCTGCGGCATCGGCGGTCTGGGCCAGCCGCGCCTGCTCGCCCGCCTCGAGGCGGGTCACCTGGCGGACGCGGTCGGCCAGGCCCGCGCGCAGCGTGCGGTTGATGGCCCGGATCGACAGCGGCGCCCCCGTGGCGATCTCGTCCGCCAGCGCGAGCGCCGCCGACCGCACCTCCTCCGCTGGCACGCAGAGGTCGGCCAGCCCGATGGCGGTGGCCTCCTCGCCACCGATCCTCCGACCCGTCAGCAGCAGCATCGACGCCTTCGACGGCCCGACCAGCTCAGGCAGGGTCACCGAGATGCCGAAGCCCTGATGGATGCCCAACTTGACGAAGTTCGCGGCGAACCGAGCCTCGGGGCAGGTCACGCGCAGGTTCGCGGCGAGCGCCAGGCCGAGCCCTCCGCCAATGGCGGGCCCGTGCACCGCGGCGATCCAGGGCAGGTCGGTCTCGCACAGCCTTGCAGCCGCTGCGTAGAGGCGCTCGGTGGACGACAGTCCCGCCGCCCCTTCGTCGGTCCCGCTGAAGTCGGCACCCGCGCAGAACGAGCGGCCCTGCGAAGCCACCACCGCGCAGCGGACGTCGAGGTCCGACGAAGCCTCGTGCAGCGCATCGGCGAGCGAGTCGAGCATCTCGAGCGAGAAGAAGTTGTGCGGCGGACGCTGAAGCTCCACGAGCAGCACGTGGCCAATGCGCTCTGTTCCGATCACGGCATCCCCCTGGCGCAGTCGCGACGACGGGGCGATCTTGGCCGTTGCCGGCCGGCCGGGCAATCCGGTGCGGGTCGCCGGGTAGCGTGTGGCGTCCCGGGCGCGTAGCTCAGCTGGCTAGAGCACGTCGCTTACAACGACGGGGTCGGGGGTTCGAGTCCCTCCGCGCCCACCGGGCAGCTGACGCCGGTCCCGCCGAGACCGCAGTAGCCGAACGGGTTCTTGGAGAGGTACTGCTGGTGGTAGCCCTCGGCGAAGTAGAAGGGACCCGCCTCTTCCACAGCGCGGATCTCGGTTGTGATCTCACCGAACCCGGCCTCGTGCAGACGGGCCCCGAACGCGGCCCGGCTCGCCCGGGCAGCGTCGGCCTGGGCGGGCGTTGTGGTGTAGATCGTCGACCGGTACTGGGTGCCCCGATCGTTGCCCTGGCGCATCCCCTGAGTAGGGTCGTGGGACTCCCAGAACACGCTCAGCAGTGCCTCGTAGCTCACCCGGGCCGGGTCGAAGACGACCATGACCTCCTCGGCATGCCCGGTGCGTCCGGAGCACACCTCCTCGTAGGTCGGGTTGGGGGTGTAGCCGCCCTGGTAGCCGACTGCGGTGACGAAGATGCCAGGCGCCTCCCAGAAGCGCCGCTCGGCCCCCCAGAAGCACCCCATCCCGAAGTAGGCGATCTCCGAGCCCGGCGGGTAGGGCGGTGAGAGGGGATGGCCGTTCACGTGGTGCGGGGCATCGACCCGAATCGGGTCGGGCCGTCCTGGGAGGGCGGCGCCGCGATCGATCATCCGGTCCTTGGAGCCGCCGAACACGTCCCTGACGAAGTGCATGCTCCCAGGCTAGGGGCCGGGATGCCCGGGGGATCCTCGGCCTTCGGCGAGGCGCAACATGGCCGGCGGTATCTCGTCGCGGCCCTCGGCGAGGAGCGCGGCGCGCTCCACGTTGACGGCGTCGAAGTGGCGATCTACCCACCGGTCCCACGGACCCGGAGCCACCGCGCCGGGGTCGCCTTCGGCCTGCACGCAGGCGCGCAGGTACCCGGCGAGATCGGCGAGCTCCTCGGCGCCACCGGGGGGCCCGTGGCCGGGCACCACGATGGCGGCCAACCCCGCCAGCCGGTCGAGGGCGTCGGCCCACGCCTTCGGGTCGCCCTGGGGGCAGCAGGGGGTGACGCCGGAGCTGGCCATGGCGCCGGCGAAGCACACTGACGCGCCCGGCACCACGGCGACGACGTTCTCGGCCTGCGCGCCGCCGGTGGCGATCAGCGTGACCGCGGGGGTCAGCGCCGCGTCGTGCGAGACCACGTGGGTGACCGGCCGGGTGGAGAGCTCGTCGAAGCCGTCGGCCTCGTCGGGGTAGAGGGCCCGCCACGTGCGGGTGTCACCGGCCTGGTCGAGGTGGATGCTGGCCTGGGGACTGGCGAAGATCGCCGCCGCCGGGAAGGCGCGGGTACCGCCCGCGTGCTCGATCGAGCTGGAGGTGAGCACGACCCGACGCACGGGTGGGCCGAGCTCCGCGACCGCAGCAGCGAACGGCTCCCACTGGCGCGGCGTCATCAGGGTGTCGACGACTGTGATGCCGTCGGCGTCGACCACGATCCCGGCGTTCGCCACCCCGGCCCGGGCGGGGGTGCCCAGCCAGCACCACACACCCGCGTCGATGGGTTCGAGCGCCACCGCGGCGACGGTAGCGGCGCAGGGGTCGTCGGACGCCTTCCGTATCCTCGTGCAGCGTGACCTCGCCCGGCCCCGTCGACCTTGGGCGGGGCGTGGTCGTGGGTCCCGGAGGGCGTGTGGCCGAGCGATGGGCGGACGCCCCGCGGGTCGTGGTGGATGCAGCGTCGCTGCGCGAGCCGGCCGGACTGGTCGGGCGCCTGCACGCGGCCTGGGCCGGGCGCGTCGCCCTCGTCGTCGAGCTGGAGGTCGATCCGGCGTCGTTCCGCTCGCCGGCCACCGACGCCGCGCCGGTGTGGTCGTTGGGTGCCGGTCACACCGTGTGGCACGACTCGCTCCAGTTCCTGGTGTGGGCCAACAACTACGACGCCCGCTCCGGCGAACCGGTGTGGTGGTGGGCTCGCAAGGCCGTGCGCCTCGGCGCGACCGAGCTCGCCGAGCCCCCGGGCGACGTCGTGCTGCCCGACGGGCGCCCCGCGTGGGTGGACGGCGGTCCGCGGACGCCGTTCGAGCTGCCGCTTGCCGGAGCGGAGGTGATCTCGGCGGAGACCGTCGAGAGCGGCCGGCTCGACGTGCAGCCCGCGCCGCGCGCCCCGGTGGCGGACCTGGCCCCAGACCAGCTGGCGGCCGTGGCTCACCGAACGGGCCCGGCGAGGATCGTCGCGCCCGCGGGTTCGGGCAAGACGCGGGTGCTCACCGAGCGTCTGCGGCACCTGCTGGTGGACCGCGCGTACGAGCCCGAGCGGGTTCTCGCGTTGGCCTACAACCGAGAGGCCCGCGAGGAGCTCCAGGCCCGCACCAGCGGGCTCGGCGCCCGGGTGGCCACGCTGAACGCCTGGGGGTACGAGCTGGTGGCCCGAGCCCGTGGCGGTCGGCCGCCGGTCCTGTCCGAGCGCGACGTGCGTCACATCCTCGAGCGCCTCGTCCCGCGCCAGCGTCGCCGCGTCAACACCGATCCCCTCGGGCGGTACATCGAGGGGCTCTCCCTGGTGCGCCTGGGCCTGCGCGACCCGGCCGTGGTGGAGGACGAGATGGGCGACGTGCCGGGGCTTGCCGCGAGCTTCGACCCGTATCGGGCCGAGCTGGCTGCACGGGGCGCGCTCGACTTCGACGAGCAGGTCTACGGCGCGATAGAGGCCCTCCTGCGCGACGGTGAGCTGCGACGGTCCGAGCAGGCTCGTCACCGGCACCTCCTCGTCGACGAGCTCCAGGACCTCACACCTGCCCACGTGCTGCTGGCGAGGCTCGTGTCGGCACCGGCCTATGACGTGTTCGGCGTCGGGGACGACGACCAGACCATCTACGACCACGTGGGGGCCGATCCCGCTCACCTCCTCGAGTACGGGTCGTTGTTCCCGGGGGCCGCGTCGCATGCCCTGGTGCGCAACCACCGCTGCCCGGCGGTGGTCACCGAGGCCGCGGCCGGGTTGCTCGCCCACAACCGCAGGCGGGTCGACAAGCGGATCGAACCTGGCCCGGGAGTCTCGCTGGACCGCTCGGCGCTGGAGTTGCGCACGCATCCGGGTCCGACGGGGGCGACGATGCTCACCGAGGCGGTGCAGGCGTGGTTGGCCCCGGGGGGCCCGGCCGCCGGGGAACCGGGCTCGGTCGCGGTGCTGGCGCGGGTGCAGTCGATGCTCCTGGCTCCCCACGTGGCCCTCGTGGCTGCCGGGGTGCCCATCCGCTCCGTGCTCGACGAGGGCGTCCTGAACCGCCTCGGGGTGCGGGCCGCCCTTGCCTACCTGCGGCTCGCCGCTTCGCCCGCTGCGTTCGCCCCGGCCGACCTGGTCGAGGTGCACCGACGCCCCAGCCGTGGCTTGCCGGGATGGGCCGAGCGCTGGCTGGCCCGGTGCCGTTCGATCACCGACCTTCGCCGGGCCGCGGCCCGGGTCGACGACGAGCGGGTGGCGGGCCGCCTCGATGGCCTGGCCGACGACATCGACGTCCTGGGAGCGCGGGCACGCCAGGGCGCCGACACGGCTGGTCTCCTGGCCGCGGTGCGAGACGACGTCGGGCTCGGTTCGGCCATGGTCCTGCTCGACAGCACCGGCGGATCGGCGGGCTCGCACCTCGACGATCTCGAGGCCCTGGGACAGGTGGCTGGACTCCACCCGGATCCGTCGGGTTTCGAGGCGTGGCTGCGCGCAGCGCTGGGTCTACCGTCCGAACACGGCGCGGCGGCAGTGACGCTTTCCACGGTCCACCGGGTCAAGGGGCGAGAGTGGCCCTGCGTGGCGGTGGTGGGGGTAACCGACGGGATCGTCCCGCACCGCCTCGCGAACGACGTCGAGGCCGAACGCAGGGTGCTGCACGTGGCCGTCACACGGGGCAGCGCCTCGGTGCTGGTGCTGGGCGACGAGACCCGCCGGTCGCCGCTGCTCGACGAGCTGGCAGGGCTGACCCCACGGCGACCGGTGCGTACCGCAGCCGCGCCGGGTACCCGACCCGGTGAGCGCACGGCCGTGACGGGAGGTCCCGCTCGGGGCGTCAGGGGTCGTGCCGACCACGAGGCCGACCTCGACGACCCCGCAGTGGCCGCTCGGGCCGCCGCTCTCCGGGCCTGGCGCCGAGGTCGGGCGCAGGCCGACGGGGTGCCGGCCTACGTCGTGTGCTCCGATGCGCAGCTGGGCGGGATCGCTGCCGCCAACCCCGTGACGCTGGCCGAGCTTCGGGCTTGTCCTGGCATCGGCCCGGCCCGCTTGGAGTCCTACGGCGAGCAGATCCTGGTCGTGCTGGGATCGGCCGACGCAGAGCCGCGGGGGGAGGTCGACGGGGGCAGCGGTGGATGAGCGGGTGTCAGGATGCCATCGGGAGCAGGCCGCGCTCGGTCAGGGCGTCGAGGTGGCCGCGCCCCGCCAGCGCGCGTTGGAGCTCGCGGTAGGGGTGGAGGTCGGCCAGGTGACGTGACGAGCTCGCCGGCGGGCTGAGCAGGACCGAGCGCACCAGGAAGCCGAGGTCGTAGAGGCGCAGGCGTGCACCGAGATGTGGCCCTGAGAACAGCACCGGGTAGGCCCTGGCCAGCTGGGCCGGCACGTCGTGGTAGTCCTCGGCGTGGGTGCGAGAGGCATGGGCGGCGGCGACGTGGCGCTCGGGAAACACGCACATGCGCAGCAGGACGTCGAGATCCAGGTCGGCGGGGGCCCCGCGGGCCCACTCGAGATCGAGCAGCGCACGCACGGCGCCGTCGTGCCACAGTACGTTCTCGAAGGTGACGTCGCCGTGCACCAGGTAGGCAGCGTCCAGCCGAGCGAACCCCGTGTCGCAGCCCGTTGCGGTGTCCCACGCGTCGCGCAGCACGCCGGGGTCGACGTGTTCGAGCGCGCGGCAGCGTTCGATCGCCAGGCCGAGAGCGCGCAACGGCTCGGCCGCCCCGGGCGTTACGAGCTGGGGTGTTCCCTCGAGGGGAGCCAGACCGGCGGGCACGGGGGTTGCGTGCAGCGAGGACAGGATGCCGGCGAGGTCGACCACGGCATGACGCCGCTGCTCGGCGTCTAGGTCCGGCCAGGCGTGCGCCAGGGGAACGCCCGGAGAGCGCATCGACACGCACCACTCCTCGTGCAGGCGCGAGCCGTGGGCGAGCACCCTGGGATGGCGCACCTCCGCCGGTAGCTGTTCGTTGAGGGCGGCCTCGCGGGCCAGGCGGGGGAAGCGACTGGCGTTGACCCGCACGACGTGTGTGGGCGTGAGCCAGACGTCGTTGGTGACGCTCGATGCCGCGACGAGCTCGACGGTCGGGTCGAGACCCGCGTTCGCGGAGGGCGGCACGGGCACGTACCACCGACAGCGCCGATGCCTGCTCGGTCACAGTGCACCCCCGACCCTGCGGTCGCCCCCCACCACGTAATCCACGGCGAACCCTACCCAGGCTCTCGTGTGGTCGGGGATGGGTCGGTCAGCCCAATCGGGGCGCGTGATGGGATCGCCCGTCGCGACGGTCACTCACCGAGCACCTGGGTTCCCAGGTCGGGCCAGGCCCGCTGCGCCCAGGGTCCGAAGTCCCGGTCGGTCAGCGCCACCAGCGACACCCCCGCATCGGGGTCGACCCACACGATGGTTCCGGCGCGCCCGAAGTGGCCGAACGCCCTCGGCGACGCTGTCGGCGGCATCCAGTGAGGGTCCTTGGCGTCGTGCAGCTCGAAGCCCAGGCCCCAGGGGTTGGGGTCGCGCCAGCCGAAGCCGGGCAGCGTGCCCGCGAGAGCGGCGAACGCTGGTCGTGTCGCTTCGTCGAGCAGGTCGGGCGCGAGGACGGTGCCGGGCTCGAGCATCTCGGCGGCGAAGCGGGCGAGGTCGGCCGCGTCGGAGCGCGCTCCGTGCGCCGGGGAGCCCACGAGCGTGGTGCGACCCATTCCCAGTGGCTCGCAGACGGCCTCGTAGAGGTAGGACGCGAAGGTCATCTCGGCGCGCCGGGCCACGACCTCGCCGAGCAGCTCGAACCCGCCGTTGGCGTAGATGCGGCGCGCGCCGGGGTCGGCCAAGGGTTGGCGGCCATCGGGGCCGAGGCCGGACGCGTGGGACAGCAGGTGCCTGGGAGTGGATCCCGGCGGCCCCATCGGCTCGTCGAGGTCGACGATTCCCTCCTGCACGGCCACGAGCACGGCGGTGGCGCTGAGGAGCTTGGTCACCGAAGCCAGGGCGAAGCTGCGGTGCGCGTCACCCACGAGCTGGACGTGCCCGCCCCGGCGAACGACCGCGGCGGCTGCGTGGGGCACCGGCCAGCGGGCCAGGACCGCGCCCAGCTCCGGTCCCGCCGACCCCACGCATGCCGACCGTAGCCAGCTCCGGGACGCTTCCGATGGACCCGCCGGTAGCGTTCGGACATGACGATCTACGACCACGAGATCAACCGCCTCGACGGTTCGCGCTTCGACCTGGCGGACCTGGCCGATCGTGCGACGATGTTCGTGAACGTCGCCTCGAAGTGCGGGTTGACCCCCCAGTACGAGGGCCTCGAGAAGCTCCATGAGCGCTACGCGGCACGGGGTTTAAACGTCGTGGGGATCCCCTGCAACCAGTTCATGGGTCAGGAGCCCGGTTCGCCCGAGGAGATCGCGGAGTTCTGCTCGGCCACCTACGGCGTGACGTTCCCGATGACCGAGAAGATCGAGGTGAACGGCGAAGGCCGTCACCCGCTGTACGAAGAGCTCACCGCCGTGGCCGATGCCGAGGGCAAAGCCGGGGACGTGAGCTGGAACTTCGAGAAGTTCCTGGTGGCCCCGGGTGCGTCGAGCATCGTTCGGTTCCGTCCCCAGGTGGAACCCGAGGATCCCTCGGTGATCGCAGCGATCGAGGCGGCGCTGCCGAGCTGAGTGGCCCGGGCCCTGCGCGGACCGGCCCGTGCCGCGCGGACCGGCTCACCGCACAGCGCGATGCGGCTGTCGCGCCCTACCAGCCGGTAGGATCGTTGCGATCCCGCATGGCCGAGCAAGCTGACACCCTCCCCACCACCTTCGCCGACCTCGGGGTGGCTCCTTACCTGGTCGACGTGCTGGCCAGCCAGGGCATCCTCCAGCCCTTCGCGGTGCAGCGGCTCACCATCCCGGACGGGTTGGCCGGGCGCGACGTGTGCGGCAAGGCCAAGACCGGTTCGGGCAAGACGCTCGCCTTCGGCCTGCCGGTGGTGGAGCGCCTCGTACGAGCCGCGCCCGGGCGCCCCCGGGCCCTGGTGCTCCTGCCCACCCGTGAGCTGGCCCTGCAGGTCAGCCAGGTGCTGGTGCCACTCGTCGAGGCCCGCGGGATGCGCCTGCAGGCCATCTACGGCGGGGCCGACATGAAGCGCCAGGTGGACGGGCTCGCGGCGGGCGTCGAGCTCGTCATCGCCACCCCGGGGCGGCTGATCGACCTCATCGAGCGGAGGGCCGTGTCGCTGGCCGAGGTCGACATGGTGGTGCTCGACGAAGCCGACCGCATGGCCGACATGGGGTTCCTGCCGCAGGTCGAGTGGGTGCTGCGCCACATCGATGGCGACCACCAGACCCTGCTGTTCTCGGCCACCCTCGATGGGGTCATCGACGGGCTGGTCCAGCGCTACCAGCGAGACCCCGTCTTCCACGAGGTGGCCTCCACCAGCGCCACCGTCGAGGCGATGGCCCACCGGTTCCTGCTCGTGCACGAGATGGACAAGGTCCGCGTGGCGGCGGCGATCGCCTCGGGTTCCAGCCGCACGCTGGTGTTCACCAACACGAAGCGGGCTGCGGATCGGGTCACGCGCGACCTCAACGAAGCCGGTGTCGATGCCAGGGCCATCCACGGCGATCTGCGCCAGGAGGCGAGAGAGCGCGCGTTGGCGCGGTTCAGCTCCGGTGCCCTGCCGGTCCTGGTGGCGACCGACGTCGCTGCGCGGGGCTTGGACGTGGACGATGTCGACGTGGTCATCCACTACGACCCCGCCCCCGAGCACAAGACCTACCTGCACCGGTCCGGCCGCACGGCGCGTGCCGGGCGGGCGGGGCTGGCGGTGACCCTGGCGCTGTGGAACCAGGAGCCTCGAGGTCAAGCGGCTGCAGCGCCGCCTGGACCTGGTGGTGCCGATCACCGAGATGTTCTCCAACGACCCCCGCCTCGCCGACCTGGTGGCCTGGGACCCCGTCGCAACGGGAACCTGACCCCTCACGGCTCCGGCCGTGGCCCTGGCCTGCCGGGATCGGTGGGTACGGTGCGGCGGTGCACCCCGCGAGCAGGCCGGCCGATCTGGCCAGGGTGGCCCAGTCGCTCGCTGCCGGTGCCGGAATAGAGCTGCCCGAGACCCTGGCGCTGTGGGCGCTCGCCGGTGGTCGCCCCACGCGGGCGCGGCCACGCCGGAGCGCGGAACCGGCGTGGGCTCTTGGCGCGACGCTCGAACGACGGCTGACCCCGGCGGAGCGTAGGCGCGGCGCGCACTACAGCCCGCCGGCGTTGGCGGATCGGATCGCCGCCCTGGCGCTGGCCCCCCGGCGGCGTCCAGCGGCGCCCACGGTGTGCGATCCGGGGTGCGGGGCCGGCAGCCTGCTGCTGGCGGCGGCCAGCAGACTCGCGGCCGAAGGTCTCGATCCGGGTCGGATCGCGCGGGAGCTGATCCACGGCGCCGACGTCGAGCCCCTGGCTGTCGCGGTGAGCGAGGCGGCGCTGGCGCTGTGGTCGGGGGGTGTGACACCCGGTGAGGGTCACTTCGTGGTGGCCGACCTGTTCGCTGGGGCAGACCCCGACGCCGCCTGGCCCGCGGGCGGATTCGACGTGGTGGTGGGTAACCCGCCGTTCCAGGCTCAGACGGCGCGCCGCACGCTGCGTCGAGCCGAGGTCACCGAGGGGGCGCGGGCCAGGTTCGGGTCCGCTGCCGCCGGGCTGGTCGACACCGCGGGTCTGTTCATGTTGGCTTCGCTCGACCTCGTGCGCGACGGAGGGACCCTGGCCATGGTCCAGCCGGCTTCGGTGGCCGCGGCCCGCGACGCCGAGGGCGTGCGCACGGCGCTGTCGGAGCGCGCCCGCGTTGTCGAGCTGTGGGCACCCGAGGGGCGGCTGTTCGAGGCTGCGGTTCACGTGTGCGTACCGGTGCTGGAGGTGGGTCGGCCCGGTTCTGCGGACTGGGCTCGTCACGTGGCGCGGGCCCGGGGCGTGCCTGCCTTTCGCCCGCGCTCGACGACCGAGCTGGCGGAGGTCGCCCGGGCCGTGGCGGGCTTCCGAGACGAGTACTACGGCCTGGCTCCGTTCGTGCGGGACCTCGGCGGCGGCGATGTGCCACCGAAGGGCGGTGAGTGGTCCGCCGATGAGGGCCCGCTGGTGACCAGCGGCGCCATCGACCTCGGCCGGTTGCACTGGGGGGAGCGGCCGGTGCGCTTCGCGCGGCAGAGCTGGGTTCGCCCCGTGGTGGATCGCAGGGGTGCACTGTCGGCGGGCGGGCGAACGGGGGCCCTGCTGGCCAGGGTCGGAGCCCCCAAGGCGATGGTGGCCACCCAGACCCGAATCGTGGAGGTGGCGGTCGACGACACCGGCCACTGCGTGCCCTGCACGCCGGTGATCTCCGTGCTGCCCCTCTCGCCGGGCGGACCCGGACCCTGGGAGCTGGCGGCCGCGCTGGCCGCGCCCCCGGCGGTCGCCTGGTTGGCCGAGCGCACCGCCGGCACAGGTCTGCACCCCGGCTCGCTGCGGCCCACCGCACCACTGCTGGGTCGGATGCCCCTCCCCGTGGACGAGGCCGGCTGGGTCGAGGCGACAGAGGCATTGCGGGCCGGCGACCTCGACGGCTTCGGCCGTGCCGCCACCGCGGCCCACGCGCTGCCGGCCGCGACGGAGCGGCGAGTGCTCGCTTGGTGGACCGGGCGTCTCCCGGCTACCGCTGGCAGGGGCCGGGGCCGCTCTGACGTCCAGGCCCCCGATGCCGGATGGCGAGGCTCCGGGCGCGCTCGGTAGCGTGGTGTTCACATCTTGAGCGGCCCGGTCCAGCCGGGTCCGGCAACCTGGGATGGACACCCAAGGTGCTAGCCCGCTTCGGCGGGGATGTGGCCCGGTTCGCCGGGCAACGAAGTGTCCGCACGGTTGGAGCGGCGCGCGGGTGTCCACCCCCCGACCCTGGAGCGACCTTGGCCCACCTTGCGGGCGCCGACCCACGCGATGAGACGCCCTGGCACTCCCGGCGCGCCCACGCGTCGGAGCTGCCCGCCTCGGGCGCGTGGCGGCCCGGGGACCCGATCGGCTCCCGGCGGTTCCTGGAACTGCCCGCCCGGCCCTTCGCGCTCGAGGGCGGTGGTCTGCTGCGCGGCGTGCAGCTCGCCTACGAGACCTGGGGCACGCTCGACGCCACGGCTGCCAACGCGGTGCTGGTGTGCCACGCCCTCACCGGCGACAGCCATGCCGCCGGACCGCACGGTCCCGGCCATCCGACCCAGGGCTGGTGGGACGCTCTGATCGGCCCGGGCCGGGCCCTCGACACGGACCGCTACCTGGTCGTGTGCGCCAACGTGCTGGGCGGATGTCAGGGCACGATCGGCCCCGCGTCCCCCCATCCCGACGACGGCCGCCCGTGGGGGAGCCGCTTCCCGGTGGTCACCGTGCGCGACATGGTCCGCACACAGGCCCTGCTGGCCGACCACCTCGGTGTTCGTAGGTGGCGGGCCGTGGTCGGGGGGTCGATGGGGGGCATGCAGGCCCTCGAGTGGGCGGTCATGACGCCCGAGCGGGTCGGCACGGCGATCATCGTCGCCGCGAACCTGGCCGCCAGCGCCCAGCAGATCGGCTGGTGGTCGACAGGGCGTCGCATCATCCGCATGGACCCCCGCTGGCGCGGCGGCGACTACTACGAGGCGGCGCCGGGAGACGGGCCGCACGAGTCCCTGGCGCTCGCGCGCATGGTCAGCCAGATCACCTTCCGCAGCGACGATGTGTTCACCGACCGCTTCGGGCGGGAGGTGGTCGAGCCCGTCGAGGGGTTCACGATGTGGCAGCGCTTCGAGGTGGAGCGCTACCTGGAGTACCACGGCGACAAGCTCGTGCGCCGCTTCGACGCCAACAGCTACCTGCTGTTGTCCAAGGCGATGGACCTGCACGACGTGGGCCGTGGTCGTGGCGGCTTCGCCGCCGCGCTGGCCAGGGTGCGAGCTCACGTACGCGCCGTGGGCATCTCCAGCGACATGCTCTACCCCGCTCGCCAGAGCCGGGCCCTGGTGGAAGCGGTCGTCGCCGCGGGTGGGTCCGCCGACTACGTGGAGATCGACAGCCCCCACGGTCACGACGCCTTCCTCATCGAGACGGCCCAGATGGGCGCTGCGATCGAGGGCGCCCTGGACCGGGTCGACGAGGAGGAACCCCGTGCCGAGCAGTGAAGCCGACCCGCAGGACGCACGGGCGCGCCTGCGCCCCGAGACCATCGCGGTGACCTCCGGGCGCCGGTCCAGTGGGGACTCGTTGGCGCCGGTGGTGTTCCCCGCGACGACCTACCAGGTGGCCTCGGTGGCCGAGCACGCCCGACTGGCGGCGTCGACCCATCCGGACCGGTACTACAGCCGCTTCGGCAGCCCGACCGTGGCCGACCTGGAGGACGCTGTGGCCGAGCTGGAGGGCGCGGAGGCGGCGCTGGCGTTCGCGTCGGGCATGGGCGCCATCGCCGGGGTGGTGCTGGGACTGTGCTCGGCGGGAGATCACGTCGTGGTGCAGCGCCAGGTGTTCTCGGTGACCTCGGCGCTGTTCGCGATGCACTGCCCCCGCCTGGGGATCGAGGTGAGCTTCGTCGACGCCACCGACAGCGACGAGTTGCGGGCGGCGGTACGCCCGGGACGCACCCAGATGGTGTTCGTGGAGACGCCCGCCAACCCGCGCCTGGACCTCGTCGACCTCGACGTGGTCGGTGGGCTGTCCGGCCCGATCACCGTGGTCGACTCCACCTTCGCCACCCCGGCCCTGCAGCGTCCCCTCGACCACGGCGTGGACCTGGTCGTGCACGCCGCCACCAAGGGCCTTGCCGGCCACAACGACGCGCTCGTGGGCGTCGTCGCCGGAGCCCGCGAGCTCATCGAACCGATCTGGGCGTGGCACGGTGTCGCCGGCGCCCAGGCCTCCCCCTACGACGCGGCCAACGCCCTGCGGGGCATTCGCACCCTGTTCCCTCGCGTGGAGAGGGCTTCGGCGACCGCGGCGGTGCTGGCCGAAGCGCTCAGCGCCCACCCCCGCGTTCGGGCGGTGCGCTACCCGGGCCTGGACTCGCACCCCCAGCGGGCGGTGGCCGACCGCCAGATGCGGTCCGGCGGAACGTTGCTGACGGTCGAGGTAGACGGCGGGGACCAGGAGGCCATCGCGTTCATCGACGGGCTGCGCCTGGCGCGAATAGCCCTGTCCCTGGGTGGCCCCGAGACGATCGTGACCCACCCCTCGACGATCGCCGGGCGCCTCACCCCCCAGGAGCAGGCCGAGCTGGGCCTGTCGGGCTCGATGGTGCGCATCTCGGTCGGGCTCGAGCATCCCGATGACCTGGTCGCCGACGCCGTCTCCTCTCTCGACCGGCTGGGTGCGTGAGGGGCTCAGCGCCCTCTGAAGGCGGCGATCGCCGCCAGGTTCTCCGGGGTGCCGACCAGCGCAGCGAAAGCGGCGTCCTCGCGGCGCCTGGCCTCGAGCGCGGTCGCTGAGCGGCCCTGGGCGAGGAGGCGCCGAGTGGCTCGTAGCGCCGGCTTGGGCAGCGCGGCGAGTCGGCGGGCCACGGCGAGGACCTCGTCGACCAGGCGGTCCTGTGGCAGCACCTCGAGCACCAGCCCGCAGGCGGCCGCTCCCTGGGCGTCGAGCCAGTCACCGGTGAGCAGGTGCAAGGCGGCGACCTGGGCTCCCATCCGCGCCGGGAGCAGGACACTGCTGCCAGCTTCGAGGGTGATGCCGAGGGGCACGAACGGCGCCCGGAAGCGTGCCCGTGGGCTGCACCACACGAGGTCGCAATGGCCCAGCAGGGTCATGCCGACTCCGACCGCGGGCCCGTCCACCGCCGCGAGGAGAGGGACCTCGAGGTCCTCGAGGGCTCGCATGACCCCCTGGTAGCCGTGGTCCTCGGGGTCGCCCTCGATGGCGTGGGGCTCGGCCATGTCGGCGAGGTCCGCCCCGGCGCTGAAGCTGCCACCGGCGCCGGTGAGCACGATCGCCCCGGCGGTGGGGTCGGCGTTGGCGGACCGCAGGGCGTCGCGTGTCAGGTCCCACAGGGTCGCGTCGAGGGCGTTGCGCACCTCGGGTCGGTCCCAGGTTAGCAGGTGGACCCCTTCGGCCATCTCCACGCGCAGTGGCACGACCCGATGCTGTCAGTTGTGGCGGATCCGTGCGGGGCTGGCGCTGTGGCGAGCCGAACTAGGGTTCGGGGCCCCCGGTAGCGAGGTTCCGATTGCTCGTTCCAGACTCCCCCCACCCTGCCCTGCGCGGCCCGGCCCGGTCGTCGCGGTGAGAGCACGGGGGCGCCCTTCGTTGCGTGCGGTGCGCGTGCTCGTGCTGTCGTTGGCCCTGGTGCCCGCGCTGGCCTCCAGCGCGGGAGCGAGGATGCAGGCCGAAGCGGCAAGCGCCCAGGAGCCAGCGACGTCACAGCCTTCCCAGCCGCCGACCAGCGGCCTGTTGGTGCCTGGTGACGGAACCAGCGGAGCCGAGTCGACGACGACCACCACGGCTGCTCGGGACGGCGGCGACGACGGTCTCAGTGACGAGAGCCTCGTGATCGTGGTGATCATCGGGCTGCTGGTGGTGGCGTTGCTGGTCGGCCTGCTGACCTGGAGGTACTGGGTGGCCACACGCCCGGAGGGGTCTGAGCCCCGCCGGCGCGGCCGATAGGGTCGGAGCATGGATGGTGGCCTCGACGTGGAGGCGATGCTGGCTCGGTTCCGCGAGCGGGCGGTCGCCGTGCGCCGCCGGCCGCTGCCGCCGGTGGCGGGAGAGGAGCGGAGCCGCTTCATCGCCCAGGCGCAGACCGATTTCCAGGACTTCGCCATCATCGGGGACGCCGAGGCGACACTCGACGACGGTGTCCTGGTGCTTCGCGTGGACCTGCGACCGAAGTCGAGCTGACGTCGTGTCGCCGCCTCCGCAGGCTGTCGCGGGGCGCGAGGCGACGGCGGCCGCGGCGATCGAGGCCGCCAACGCGGCTGACCCCCGTACCGTCACCCTCCGGGGCGAGACCGGCCCGCTGGAGCTGCTCCACGGCCGGATGGTGCTCGGGTGGGTGAAGCGCCTGCGGCCACAGGCCGATGAGCTCGAGCGCTTGGCTGCGCTGGCGTCGCACCTGCGACGTTGGGAGCGTCCTCGTGAGGCGTTCCCACCCGGGCGCGCCGGCTACCTGCGCTGGCGCCGCGCCGCCGCCGCTCACCACGCCGAGGAGGTGGGCAGGATCCTGCAGGCGTCGGGGTACCCACCTGGCGCCGTCAGCCGGGTTCGAACGATCGTGCGCAAGGAGGGCCGCCGAGACGATCCGGCCGTACAGGCCAACGAGGACGCCCGCTGCCTGGTGTTCCTGGAGGCCCAACTCGACGATACGGCGGCCAGTCTCGGCGTCGAAGGCATCGTGCGGGTTGTGGCGCGCACCGCGGCGAAGATGTCTGCCCAAGGGCTCACCCTCGTGGCTGAGGTTCCCATGTCGGCGTCCGGCGCTGAGCTGGTGCGACTGGCCCTCGATGCGCGCGACGGCGTTTCGGGGTACGAGTCGAGCGAAGGAGGTCGCTGATGTCTTCGATGGAACCCACGGACCGGCACCCCGATGATCGGGCCGACCGCCACGATGCCGGCGTGGCGCCTGTGCCAGCCCCTCCTGTCCCGCCTCCGGAGCCCCCGCCGGTGCCCGATCCGCCCGACCCCCCCGCGGTGTCGCCCCGTGGTCCCGAGCCACCAACGCCTCGCCCGACCCTGCTCGCTCCGCCCCCTCCCCCTCCGCCCCCTCCGACGTCGCCTCCACCGCCTCCTCCGCCGCCGGGAGCCGCTGGGGCCGTCGGGGCCCAGGTGACTGATCGGCCGTGGCCCGCCGCTCCGTCCGGGTCCGGGCAATGGGGCGGGGGGCACGCAGGCGCCGTTGGCGACGTCGGGGCTTGGCATGCCCCGGCGCCGGTGTGGCCGGGTCCCCCCACCGCGGCCCCCGGAGCGTCGTTGCCCCCGCCGGCCGGCGGGCCGACAGTCGCGGTCGACGTGTTCGGCCTACGGGCGGCGATCGGGCGTCTGAGCGGGCGCGCCCAGCGCAGCGCCACCGTGGCCGCCACCGTCGCCGCCGCCGTGCTGGGGGTCGACGAGCGGGTCGTGGTGGCGGTGCAGGGTCGCCTGCGAGGCAGGGACGGGGTGGCGCTGCTGACCGACCGGCGGGTCCTGCTGGTCAACGACGAGCCCCTGGAGCCTGTGGTCAGATCGATGCCGTTGCGGGCTTCGATGGTGGTGCAGGGTTGGCAGGACGATCGAGTGGCCGCCTTGGTGGTCACCGACCGTGACGTGACGGAGACCATCGATCGGATAGTCGACCGGCCGCTGGCGGTCGAGCTCGCGCGGCGCTTGCGCAGCGCGGTCGGCTTCTGAGCCCGCCGTTGCGCACTGGTGCGCCTCGCCTTGCGGAGGTAGGTTCGGCGACCCACGCGGACGTGGCTCAGTTGGTAGAGCATCACCTTGCCAAGGTGAGGGTCGCGGGTTCGAATCCCGTCGTCCGCTCTCTGCGATGCCTTGCCCACCAAGGCACCGATTCGCGATCGGGCATCTGCGAACTCCTCTCGGTTCGCGGCGCTGGTCGAGCCGCATCAATGCAGTGCCCCTGACAGCTCGGCGGCCAGCTCCGGGTAGCGCGCGGAGAGGTGGGCGTCGAGCTTGTCGGAGGCCATGGACCAGCCGGTGGCGCCGGGGAAGTGCTCGGGATCGGTCCACATCGCCCAGACGTCCTCGATGGGTGCGTCGAGGCGGCGCTCGGCGGTCACCTCGTGGTTGGTCATCGCTCGGCGTCCGTTCGGTCGCGGAGGTCGGCGAGGTGGTCGGCCATGCGGTCGAAGCGCCTCCCAGCCGGTACTGCTCGGCCCAGCTCAACACCTCCTGCAGCCGGTCGGGCGCGAGGGCGCACGGTCGATGCTGCGCGTGTCTTCCTCGGATGAGGAGGCCGGCACGTTCGAGGACCTCGATGTGCTTGGAGATCGCTGGGAGCGTCATGGCGAACGGCTCGGCCAGCTCGCTCACGGTCGCGTCCCCCTCGGCGAGCCGGGTGTCAACGATAGGGGGGGTGATCCTCTCGACGTTGGGTTTCGCTCGGGGCGTCGGACCGTCCGCGCCTTGCCCCTGGTGGCGTGCGCCCGGTTGATGCGGGGGTCGTGCTCCAGATCCACGAGGCCGCGCGATGGGACCGGCCGTACCATCCCCACGGCCTCGCCAGGGTGAGGCTGGCGGGTTCGAATCCCGTCGTCGACTCCCCCGAGGTGCAGGGTCGGCCCGGCCATGGCCGACCCTGCGCTGGTTCGACGGGCCCCCGGGCAGGGGGCCGCCCTCGGGCGCACCCCGGGGGCGCCGAGCGAATCGGGTGAGAGGGCAGCTGCGCCTTTCGGCGCCGGTGAGCTCAGCCCGAGACCGTCACCCAGAACTCCGCGGCTGCGCCGCCACCGACGCTGGCGTCGTGGATCCGCACGCGAACGGTGTTGCCGATCCGGGTGTTCACAGTGCACGACGCGTCGCGGGTGTCGGCGAAGTTCGTGTCGACCGAGCACTGGGGGAACCGCGAACTGACCAAGAAGCCCATGTTGATGTCGTAGAGGCCGGGCTCGTCGGTGGTGATGCTGGGAGCAGTACCGTTGACGTTGTTGACGAATCGCTGCACCACCGGTGCATCCGACCCGTCGCGCGTCACGTGGACCGCCGCCGCGAGGAGGCTGCTGGCGTCTCGGCCGTCGACCTTGTCCACGTTCACGGTGGGGGCCGTGGCGGGATCGTTGCCAGACGCCCGGTAGAAGAAGGTGGCCATCTGGTCGCGCCGGACAGGTGCCGAGGGGCAGTAGGTCGTTGGTGTGCAGCCCTGGGTGATGCCGGCACCGGCGACGTAGTTGATGCCGTTCTCGTGGGTCGAACCCGGGGGCACGTCGCTGAACGAGGTGGCGGCCACGGCGACCGTTGCTCCCAGGGCCAGCAGGCCTCCGGCACCGGTGATCCCCAGCGCGACGCGCCGAGCAGTGGGTTTGCGGGTGATGCGCATGTCGTCTCCTTCGATGGTGGTAAGGATCTGTCGAGGATCGAACGCTACAGCTGGGGCCCAGATGCACCGTGGACCGAGAGCGAACGGCGTGGGGCCGTCGAATGGGTACGAAAGTGCTCGAAGGGGGCTCTTGTGACTGTTCTTCTCGAACCGCTACGGTCGCCCGGTGCGCTCGGGTAGTAGCTGGGGGCTGGCGGCAGCGGCGGGCGTGATCGCGGTCGCTTTGGTGGCGTGCAGCGACGAATCATCCGATGACGCTGTTGCGGTGCCCTCGAGCGTGGCATCGGACCACACGTCGACGACGGCCGAGCCGGCTGATCCGTTCGCGGTCCCTGCCCACATCGACGAGACATACGTGCGCCGGGTACTGACCGAGCTGTACAGGATCCAAGGCGACGCCTTCCGCGAGGCGGTGAGCCGGGGCGAGGTCACCCAGCGAGCCCTACAACTCCTGCAGAGCGTCTACGTCGATTCCGAAGTCGCCTTCCTAGTGAACGGACTGTCGGAGATCGTCGGGTCGCCCAGCCCGTCTGTGAGCACGCCCGGTGATGTGCGCGTAGTCGCTGCCGACGTCGTGGCTCACACGCCCGGATGCCTGATCGTATCGAGCACCCTCGACTACAGCGCTGTCATCGACGGTGCGGTAACAGAGCGGAACCTTCGGATTGATCTTCATCGTGAAGAAGCGTCGAACCGCACCGGCTGGCGAGTCCATCGCACGGAGCTCTTGGAGGCCCGAAACCACAACCGAAACGTCGCGACATGCGTCTGATCGAAGCAGCCCTGGCGGTGGCTAGCGCTACTGCAGGTGTTGCGCCAGCCGTGGTGAGCGTCGACGACGCCTGTGTCCGAGCTTCGGCGGGACTGACGGGGGAGGTTCGCTGCGTCGTAGAGGCAGAGCCGGCGAATGGCTCGGCGGCTCCTGGGCGACCTGTGGCGAACGTCGTCGACCCGGCACACCTGCTGCCTGTCCACGTCCTGAGAACCCGGCCCGGAGGGGTGTGCATTGCGTCGGCGGTGCGTGACATCGGACGGGTGCCTTTGGAGGTGGATCGGTTGGAGCAGCAGCGTCTGGTGGCGATCTACCTGCGTTCCTACGAGTTCTGCGATGCTGCGGTAGCGGGGTTGTCGCCGGCGGTGCTGGCCGACGAGGTGGTGCGGCGGGTGCCGTTGCCGGTGCCGGTTCCTCGGATCGAACCTGGGTGGATGCTGGCGGGGCTCGAGGCGTTCTTAGAGGTGGGCGCGCCGGTCGAGCACCGCTATGTCGAGTCCACGCCGCTGGGCCCTATCGAGGTGTCGGCGTCGGCGGTGGTCGCGGTCGACTGGGGTGATGGGTCCAGTGGGCGCTTCCGCGATCCGGGTGGCCCGTATCCGGATGGGTCGATCCGTCATGTGTTCGTCGATGCTGGTGCCTATGACGTGGTGGTGTCGTTGCGTTGGGTGGCGAGATGGCGGATCGGTGCGGTGTCTGGGGTGATCGATTCGGGGTTGGTGACCTCGGCGACGTTGACCGACTTCGAAGTGCAGCAGCGTCAGGCCGTGGTCACCTGCACCGGCGTCGACTGCCGCTGACCTCGCGGCCGAACACCTCGAGCACTCGGGGACCCGAGCGCACGATCTGGCGTATCCGTAGGCTCGGCCGGTGGATCTCATAGGAGCCGACCACGTCGTGTTCGTGTCGCCCGACCCCGAGCGCCTCGTGGGCTGGTACCG
Organism: uncultured Microthrixaceae bacterium; assembly: GCA_963703565.1. GTDB lineage: Bacteria > Actinomycetota > Acidimicrobiia > Acidimicrobiales > VFJN01 > CAVPEW01. The sequence goes on from CAVPEW010000064.1 coordinate 73,018, forward strand.
CGACGCGCTGGGCCTGGTCCCCGAGCGGCTCGAGCAGTGGCGTCGCGGCGAGGTGCCCTTCGTGTCGCTGCGGGTGTCTGCGAACTTCGTGGTGGACGTGACCCGAGGCGAACGTGCCGGCACCAACGTCGATCACCTCGCCCTCGTCGTCGGTGGGGTGGACATCGACGAGCTCGCACGATCCGGGCGCTTCGAGGTCGACATGGGGCCGGCCGACCTCTTCGGGGCCCGCGGCGTCGGCCGTGGGCTCTACCTGCGGGACCCCGACGGCAATCGCGTCGAGCTGCGGACCTACCCCGCCCGCTGAGCCTCCCCGTCGGGGCGGGCGAGCACCTCGACGTGGACGACCACGAACACACCGTCGGGCTCTGCCGACCACGCTCGCCAGGCCCTTGCCAGCCTCGCCAGCTCCTCGGGGTCGCTCAGCCCGTAGGAGAGCGCCTGGTGGGCGAAGGCCGATTCCTGGCATCGCTGCGCCCAGGAGCCACCCCACCAGGCACGATCCTCGGCGTCGGCGAAGGTCCAGGTGGAACTGGCGACTCGCAGATCCGCGAAGCCGGCGGAGCGGACCCACGCCGTGAGGCGCCTGCCGGCGTCCGCCTCGGCGCCGTTGGCGGCGGTGACCTCGTGGTAGAGGGCCATCCAGCGATCCAGCGCCGGGACGGCCGGCCACCAGGCGAAAGCGCCGTAGTCGCTGTCCCTGACGGCGAGGAGCCCGTCGGGCGCCAGGATCCTGCGAATCTCACGCAGCGCCGCAACCGGGTCGCGCAGGTGTTGGAGCACCTGGTGGGCGTGGGCCACGTCGAACGCGCCGTCGCGAAAGCCCAACCGGTAGGCGTCGCCCACCTCGAAGCTCACCTCGCAAGGAGGGTCGGCGCCTGCGTGCGCCGCCCGGGCTGCGGCCACGACCTCGGCGGAGGTGTCGACCCCGACCACTGGCCCCGGGGCGACGGCTCGGGCCAGATCGGCGGTGATGGTGCCCGGTCCGCAGCCCACGTCGAGCAGGCGCTGCCCGGCGCGCAGCTCGCCGAGCAGGTAGGCGGCGGAGTTGCGCGCGGTGCGCCATCGATGGCTGGTCAGCACCGACTCGTGGTGCCCGTGGGTGTACACGTCGCGATCCCCGGCGGGGCGGTCCGGCGCCACTCGGTCGGGTGTGTCCACCCGAGCGACGCTAGAGCCGCTGGGGGTCGTGGCCCGGAGGGTTTCGGCGGGGGCCGGCATCACCGGCCCCCGCCCGACTCAGCCGACGATCTCGCTGGTCTGCATCACCGGGGTGATCGTGGTGTAGTTCGCCACGTCGGCGAGCACGGTGCCGGTGTCGGCCGAACCCATCGCCGCACCCATGGCCTCGAGCGAGTCGAAGGTGAAGTGGACCGCTGCCACGTAGGGGCCGTCGATCCCCTTGTCGATCTGGGCGCCGGACAGGCCCCAGGTCTTGCAGGCCAGAGGCACATGCTTGTTCTGGTAGTAGTCGTGATCGAAGGTCGCGCCTTCGGTGGTCGGGTAGAGCACGCTCAGCCTGATCATGGGACCTCTCCTCGCGGCGGATGGTCCCGGCAAGCTAGCGCCGTTGGTCCCCTTCGTCCCGGTGCGGACAACCGGGGAGCGCCCCGAGCGCGGCTTGGGTGACCGGTACCCTCGCCCCCGTGGAGCTCCACATCGACGGGTCTGTCGGGGGGTCGCCGGAGCGGGCCGGCGTGGGGCCGCCGTGGGTTCCCGACGATCCGGTGGTGGTGGCGTTCGGCACCTTCGACGGTGTTCACCGTGGCCACGTGGCGGTGCTGGACGCGCTCGTCTCACTCGGTCGTGACCTCGGCGCGTCGGCCGTCGTGGTGGCCCCCCGCCGCCCCGGACCCCCGGAGCTGGGTGGTGCCAGGGTGCGCGAGGCGGCGATCGCCGAGCGCGGGGTGGATCACCTCCTGCTCGTCGCCGATCCAGGCGAGGTGGAGGCTCGCTCCCGCTCCCTCGAGCCGGCCGCGGTGGTGGCCGGGCGCGGCTCGCCTGCGCTGGGCCCCGGCTATCGAGTACACCCCGTGGACCCCGTGGTCGACTTCGATGGCCTGCCTGTCCGTTCGGCGCGGGTGCACGCCGCTCTGGTAGCGGGTGACGTGGGCGCGGCTCGGAGCAGCCTCGGTCGTTCCTACGCTTTGGGGGGCCTGGTCGAGGGGGGGGACCGCAGGGGCCGTGAGCTCGGGTTCCCCACTGCCAACGTGGCGGTCGACGCCCAGGTGGCGCTCCCGCTCGACGGTGTCTACGCCGGCCGGTACCGCTCCTCTTCGGGTACCGAGCACGTGGCCGCCATCTCGGTGGGGCGTCGCCCGACCTTCTACGACGAGAGCGGGCTGCGCCTGGTGGAAGCCCACCTGGTCGACTTCGACGGGGACCTGTACGGCGACGAGCCCGAGGTGAGCTTCGACGCCTGGGTACGAGGTCAGGAGCGATTCGAGGGGGTGGAGGAGCTGATCGCCCAGATGCGCCGAGACGTGGCGCGCGTACCGGCGCTGGTGGCGGACGCCTGCTGAGCGGCCTGCACGCCGGCTCGGACGCGGTGGGTGCGCGACGCGGCGTGGCGCTCAGGCGGGCACGGTGCTCTCGGAGGCGAGCGACATGGGCCAGGTGAGGTTTTCACCGGTGGCCGGATCGAACAGGTGCAGCCGGGTGGGATCGAACGCGAACCGGGTCGTCTCTCCACGGCGCAGCCGGCTGGCGGGGTCGAGCGAGACCACGAGCTGGGTGCGCATCTGCTCGGCCTCGAGCTCGGCGGCGAGCTCGAGGAGGTGCCGAGTCACCTCCGAGGGAGCTTCGTAGGGCACGTAGGCGTACTGCTCGTGGCCCAGCCACTCGACCACGTCGACCTCGGCCTCGAAGCTCACCAGCGGCGTGGCCGCACCACCTGAGTCACCGGAGCCAGCAGCACCTGCGCTGTCGGCGGTGACGAAGTCGTCGGGGCGCAAGCCCGCCACCACCAGGTCCCGGCCGGCGGTCGCCGCGGCGACCTCGTCCGGCAGGTCGAGCTCGACGAAGGGCAACGAGAGCTTCCCGTCGCGGACCTCCCCGCCGATCAGGTTCATCGGCGGGGAGCCGATGAACCCGGCCACGAACAGGTTGGCGGGGTGCTCGTAGAGATCCCGCGGCGAATCGACCTGCTGCAGTACGCCCTTGCGCAGCACCACGACCCGGTCTCCCAAGGTCATCGCCTCCACCTGATCGTGTGTCACGTAGACGGTGGTGATGCCCAGCGATCGCTGCAGGCGGGAGATCTCGGTGCGCATCTGACCGCGCAGCTTGGCGTCGAGGTTCGACAGCGGCTCGTCGAAGAGGAAGGCGTCCGCCTTGCGCACGAGGGCCCGACCCATCGCCACCCGCTGGCGCTGCCCGCCCGACAGGTTCGACGGCTTGCGGTCGAGGTGCTCGGTCAGGTCGAGCATGGTCGCCGCCTCCCCGACGCGGCGACGCACCTCGTCGTCTGCGACCTTGGCCAGGCGCAGCGGGAAGGCCATGTTCTCGAACACGGTCAGGTGCGGGTAGAGCGCGTAGTTCTGGAAGACCATGGCCAGGTTGCGTTCGCGGGGAGCCTTGTCGTTGACGACGGTGCCGCCGATGAGCACCTCGCCGGCGGTCACGTCCTCGAGGCCCACGATCATCCGCAGCAGCGTGGACTTCCCGCAGCCCGAGGGGCCGACGAGGATGACGAACTCGCCGTCGGCGATGTCGAGGCTCACGTCGTTGACGGCGGGGAACCCGTCGCCGTAGCGCTTGACCACGTTGCGCAGCGTGATGTCAGCCACCTTGGATCACCCCTTCACCGCGCCGGACGTGAGCCCGGACACGATCCTGCGCTGGAAGACCAGTACGAGCACGACGACCGGGATGGTCACCACCACCGAAGCGGCGGCGATGGCCGACGTCGGCTGCTGGAAGAACGATTCGCCGGTGAAGAACGCCAACGCCGCGGGCACGGGCCGGGCGCGATCGGTGGCCGTGAGGCTGATCCCGAACACGAAGTCGTTCCAGGCGAAGAAGAACGTGAGGATGGCCGCGGTGAACACTCCCGGCGCTGCCAGCGGGACGATCACCTTGCGAAACGCCTGCCAGGGCGTCGCTCCGTCGACCTGGGCGGCCTGCTCCATCTCCCATGGGATCTCCCGGAAGAACGCCGAGAGCGTCCAGATCGACAACGGCAGCGTGAAGGACAGGTAGGGGATGATCAGCCCCATCCACGTGTCGTAGAGACCCAGGCTGCGCCACATGTCGAACAGCGGCCCGACCAGGGCGACGGTGGGGAACATCGCGATGCCCAACGCCGTGGAGAGGACCGCCTTCTTGCCGCGGAACTCGAGCCTGGCGACGGCGTAGGCAGCCAACGTGGCCAGGGTCACCGAGATCACCGTGGAGATCACCGACACGCCGATCGAGTTGCGCAGCGCGCTGGTGAACAGATCGGTGTCGAACACGGTCCGGTAGTGCTCGAGCGTCCACGCGCGGGGCCAGAACTGCTGGTCGGCATAGTCCTGCTTGAACGACAGCGACACGATCCAGGCGACCGGCGCCAGCGTGTAGACGAGGATCGCCGCACCGCCGATGGCCCAGCGTGCCCGCGAGGCCCAGGATCGGTTCACCGGTCGCCCCTGACCTGGGATAGATCGGTGCGGAACCCCTTGACGAAGAGCGCGGCTATGCCGGCGACGGTGAGGAACAGCAGCACCGACACTGCCGATCCCAACCCGATGGCCGTGCGGTTGATGATCTGGCGGTAGGCCAGGAACGAGACGCTCTCGGTGTCGGCGGAGCCGTTGGTCATCACGAAGATCGAGTCGAAGATCCGGTAGGCGTCCAGCGTCCGGAACAAGACGGCGACCATGATGGCCGTCTTCATGTTGGGCAGCGTCACCCGCCACAGCCGCTGCCACGGGCTGGCACCGTCGACCTTGGCCGCCTCCTGCAGATCCTCGGGCACCTGGGCCAGACCTGCCAGCAGCAGCAGCGACATGAAAGGGGTCGTCTTCCAGATCTCCGACAGGCAGATCACGAACAGCGCCGAGAGCCGCTCGGAGAACCAGGCCTTGTCATCGAGGCCGAACAGTGAGTTGACGAAGCCGGAGTCGAGAGCGAAGGCGTAGCGCCACGCGAAGGCGGCAACCACCGTGATGATCCCGTAGGGGATCAGCACGGCTGTGCGCACGATGCGCCGCCCGAACACGATCCGGTGCATGACCATCGCGAAGGCGAGGCCGACCACCAGCTCCACGACCACGGTGAACACCGTGATGCCCACCGTCGTGACCACGTCACGCCACCACAGGGAGTCGCTCAGGATCACGCCGTAGTTGTCCAGGCCGATGAACTCTCGACCCGACGGGTCCGTGATCGTGTAGCGGAACAGCGACAGGTACACGGCCCGCCCGAGCGGATATGCGGTCACCGCGAGCATCACGACCACCGCCGGCGCGACCAGGTACCAACCGAGGCGCTCCTCGGAACGGGTCCGCTCGCTCGAGCGTCGCCGCGGCGCCGCGGACGATCCCGCGGGCGCGGCCGTCACCGCGGTCACAGCAGCTCCTCGTCGTGCAGCACGGCGTCGACCCGATGAGCAGCGTCGGAGGGAGTGCGGTGGGGGTCCACCGATCGCAGTGGATGGAACACGTCCACGACCGCTGCGCTCACGTCGTTGTAGAACGGTGAGGCGGGGCGGGGCCCGGCCTCGTCGATGGACTGCCGGATGAGGTCCGCCATCGGGAACTGCTCGCGGACCTCGGGGTTGTCGTAGACCGCGGCGGCGGCAGCAGGGTTGCCGGAGCGCAGCATGTAGGTCGTCTGTCCGGCGACCGAGGTGATGCACCGCGCGGCGTCCACGGCGAGGTCCTGGTGGTCACCGAACGAGCCGACCCCGATGTGAATGCCACCCAGCGGTGGAGCGCTCGCACGCCCGGCATCGACGCGGGGGTAGCGGGCCCAACCCAGGTCGTCGAAGGCGTCGGAGTCGGCGGAGGCACCGTAGAGGTAGGGCCAGTTGACGCCGAAGCCTCCGTTGCCGGCGAGCAGGGCGTTGCGCGCCTCCTCCTCGGTGGCGGTGTCGACATCGGCGGGAGCGACGCGAGCCAGCCGAGACAGCACGGTCGCCGCCTCGTGACCGGCCCGCGACGTCAGGCCGATGCGCACGTCGCGACCCGTCTCGGGGTCCTCGATCACGTGACCTCCGGCCGACTCCACCAGCGCGTTGACCAGCACCATGTAGCCCTCGTAGCGGCTGCCCTGCACCGCCACGGTGGTGTCGGTGGCCCGGGCCGCGTCGATGACCTCGTTCCAGGTGACCGGGCGGGTGGAAGGGTCCAGCCCGGCGTCGCGGGCGACCGACTTGCGGTACCAGAGCAGCTGGGCGTTGGCGTGGAAGGGGGCGGCGTAGAGGCGGTCGTCGAAGGTGGCGGACTCGACGGGACCGTCCAGGATCCCCTCCGTGCAGCTCGCGGGCCTCGGCGGTGCTGAAAGGGCGAAGGAAGCCGGCGTTGGCGAACTCCGGTACGAACACGACGTCGAGGCTCATCAGGTCGATCGACGAGTCCTCCGCTGCTAGGCGGCGCACCAGCTGCTCTCGCTGGCCAGTCGCGTCGCGGGGCAGCGCGGCGGTTTCGATGCGGTAACGGCCACCCGCTGATCGGGTGCACTGGACGGCCACCGCGTCGGCGGCGCCGTTGTCGGGGTTGTAGTACCAGGTGAGCTCGGGTGCGCCTGATGGCCCGTCGTCACCGCAAGCGGGCAGCACGAGCGCGCCGAGCCCGACCATCAGCGACGCCAGCCGGAGCCTCCGTCGTCCCAGGGGTCCACGAGCACACACGGTGCGGACCACCGAAACCTCCCCCTCGGTGCCCGCAGGATCACGATAGGGCGGTTGACCCTCGCTCGCACCCACCGAGCCGTCTCCCGCCGGGGACGGACGACGTGGCCCGGCTCTGGCCTGGGTCAGTCCAGCGCGAAGTGCACGGGCTGTCCCAGGACCACCTCCAAGACCAGCTCGAGCCCGGCGACGCGCCCGTCTGGCACCTCGAAGCAGACCTGTCCCGAGACCGCCTCACCGTTGCCGAGCGCCACCGGTCGCCGCAGTGGCGTCGGCACCCGCCCGCAGCCCTCCAGCCAGGCCTGGCCGCGGACGTCGGTGGCGTAGAGCTTGATGGTGCTGGGATCGCCAGTGCCCTCTCCCGCGTAGACGAGCTCGGTCTCGGCGACCACGAAGCGCGCCCCGGGGCGTGGCTGGGGGTTGGCGGGGTCGAACGCGGCCATGGCGGCGTTGCCGTCGGGTGCGACGCGCCAGCCGGCCACGATCCAGTCCCCCAGCCGGGCCGAGCTGCCCAACGGCGCGGGGGCATCGACCGACCGAGAGCCTGGTCCTGGCGTAGTCGACGGCGAGAACGGCCCCGGGGACTCCACCGCAGCGGAGCTTCTCGGTGTCGGGCGAGGTCGTGTCCTCGTCGGTGAGGCTCGAAGAGCAACACTCCCAGCGCCGCTCCCACCAGCAGAGTGCACATCGCCACGAGCGCCACCTGCCAAGCGGTCCACGTGGTCGGCGACCGGCGGGGCGGCTCGTCGACGACCACCGCCGGCGTCGGCCAGCGCAGCGGGGGACGGTCGGGCAGCTTCGGCGGCGAGGGCCGGCCCGAGGGTGGATCGTGAGGGACTGGGGCCGTGCCGGCGAACGCTACCGAGGCGCGACACGACTGGGGCACCGCGGTGAGCAACTAGGCTCGCATGGCCTGGCGGCGTGGCCGAGTGGCTTAGGCAAGGGCCTGCAAAGCCCTGTACACCGGTTCGATTCCGGTCGCCGCCTCTAGGGGACCTTCAGCGACCCGGGCGGTCCGTATCCGAACGGGTCGATCCGTCACGTGTTCGTCCACACCGGTGCCTACGACGTGGTGGGGCCGTCCCATTGGCTGGCGAGTTGGCGAATCGGGGCGCTGCCGGGGGTGATCGACTCGGGGTTGGTGACCTCGGCGACCTGGCCGACTTCGAGGTGCAACAGCGTCAGGCCGTGGTCACCTGCAACGGCGTCGACAGCCACTGACCGGCAGTCCCTGCCAGCCGAGCTCCCCAGCGAGCGCAGCGCCCGGTGGTCTCGGAGATCAGTTGCCCGAGTAGGGGTGGGTCATCCCGTGGCCGCGCTTGGTCCAGGGTCGACTGCGCGCCCGACGCGTCGGGCGCCGCGTCGCCTGGGGCGGGGCAAGGTGACTGTGGCCAGGAGCGTGCGCCACGTCGCCAGAAGGTCCCGGCGGATCTGCCAGCAGCTCGTCGGTGCCGCCCGGGAGGATCGCATCGTGTATGCCCCTCGCGGCCAGGCGTAGACGAGCGCGCCGCCGGGCAGCGATCGCGCTGCCAGCGCCCAGGGCCGCGGCGGCCGCGACGTACCGGCTGCGGTTGCCCATCAGCGCTGCCCTGGTTCCTGATCGCCCTGGGGCCCGGTGGCGATCAGGTGATCTGCTCGGAGCGCGACGACGGCGCGGTGCACGGCGTGGCTGGCCTCGACCAGGCGGGTCACCTCGTCGAACTCTCGCTCGGTGACGGCCGCGGACCACATGTCCCTGAGGTCGTCGGCCACGGCGTCCAGCCGGGAGGTCAGGCTGTCGACCTCGGATCGGTGGCCTAGGTCGGTCGCGTCCACGTGGCGAGTGTCCGCGCCGGAAGAGCACGACGCCAGGGACCTTGGTCCCTTCCGTGGCTCGCGCGCACGGTGTCCCCTTTTGGGCGCCCGGCGCAGATCGCGGGCACGTTCCGGGGGTAGGGCCGCTACCGGTGGTCTCTCACCGCTGATGCCATGCGCTCGACCATCTCGTCGATCAGGCCCGCGCTGGTCGCGAAGTTGAGGCGGACGTACCCCGCCCCGACCTCACCGCAGCGGGTCCCCTCCACGAGGTCGACAGCGGCGTGCTCGGCGAAGAACGCCCCTGGGGGTGCCCCGAGCCCGAGCCGGCGGCAGTCCAGCCACGCCAGGTAGGTCCCCTCGGGAGGGTCGTACGCCACATCGGGCATCGCCTCCGCCAGCAGGTCGCCCAGGCGAGCCCGGTTGGCGTCGAGGTACCCCATCACCTCGCCCAACCAGGGCCCACCTCGATCGAAGGCCACGGTGCTAGCCAGCACGCCGAGGGTGGAGGGCCCGTGGGCGAGCGACCCGGCGGCCTCGTCCCAACGCTCGGCAGCCGTCTCGTCACCCAAGATGACCTGCGCGCACTTGAGACCCGGCAGGTTCCAGGCCTTCGAGGCCGAGGTGGCGGTCACGCTGTGGGCGGCCGCGGCGGACGAGACCGACGCGTAGGGCACGTGTCGATGGCCGCGGTACACGAGGGGAGCGTGGATCTCGTCGGAGAAGACGTGCCCGCCGTGGCGTTCGACGAGCTCGCTGACCGCAACGAGCTCGTCGAGCTCCATCACCCGGCCCAGCGGGTTGTGCGGGTTGCACAGCACCACAAGGTCCCCTCCGGCGCGCAGGGCTCGGTCGAGGCTCTCCAGGTCGAGGCGCCACCGGCCGCCGTCGCGCACCATATCGACAGGGATCGTCGGTCGGCCCAGAGTTGCCGGGATCGACAGGAACGGCATGTAGGACGGAACCGGCAGGATCACCGGGCTGGCGGGTGCCGACCAGTGCGCGATGGCCACCTCGAACGCCGCGAGCACATCTGGCACCAGCCGGACCAGGGCTGGCTCCACCGCCCACCCGTGGGCTCGCTGTTGCCACTGGGCGCACGCGGCGGTCAGTTCCTCCACCCAGGCCGGTGAGAGGTAGCCGAACTGGGCCCGTTCGACCGCGTCGTGCAGCGCGACAGCGACCTCCGGGGCCGTGCCGAAGTCCATCTCGGCCACGAACGCGCCGATCCTGCCAGGGCCGAAGAGGGTCCACTTGAGGTGGCCGGCGGCGCGCAGCGCTTCGGCGGTGACCCGAGCGAAGGCGGGCTCAGCGGTGGCGGGCAGGGGAGTACCAGTGATCGGGTCACGGTATCGGCGCGCTCGGTGCGACATGGGAACGCGCTCGGCCGCACCTGGGATCGGTCGCTCAGCCCATCAGCCAGGCGTCGACGGCGGCCAGGGAGGCCCCGACGACATCGGGCGGGGCGCCCGAGCACTCCAGCGAGTGCCGCGCGATGTCGGCCATGCGGGCGTCGTCGAATCCGAGCTGGCTGCGGCACAGCTCGTACTCGTCGAGCAGGCCCGGGCCGAACAGCAGAGGATCGTCGGCGTTGACGCTGCAGCGAACACCCGCATCCAGCAGGGGTCCCAGAGCGCTCGCCTCGATGGTCGGGATCACCGACAGCAGCACGTTGGACGTCGGGCACACGTCGCAGCAGATGCCGTCGTCGGCGAGGCGGGCCACCAGGTCCGGGTCCTCGATCGCTCGCACGCCGTGCTGGATTCGATCGGCTCCCAGAGCGTCGATGGCGCCGCGCACGCTCGTCGGGCCGGCGAGCTCACCCGCATGGGGTGTCGACAACAGGCCCGCGTCCTTGGCGATGGCGAACGCCGCCGCGAACGGCTCCGGGGGCCAGGGCGCCTCGTCGTTGGCCAGACCGAAGGCCACAACCCCCCGGTCCGTGAACCGAGCCGCGAGTCGGGCCTGTTCGATCGCCTCGTCGGGGTCGGTGGTGCGGTCGGCCGCCAGCATCAGGCCCGCGTCGATCCCATGGCGGGTGGCGGAGTCGGCCAGGGCGTCGAGGACGAGCTCGACGATGTCCTCGTCGCGACCGAAGCGGGCCCGGTGGTGCGGTGCGTAGAAGCTCGGCTCGACCCAGTGGGCCCCGGCGAGAACGGCGTCCTCGACCACCTCGTCGACGACTCGGCGCAGATCCGCCTCCTCGCGTAGGACCGCGCACGCTGCCACGTACATCCCGGAGAACTCGGGGAACGAACCGAACCCACGGATCGGCGGAACCTCCACGCCGTAGCGCTCGGCCATCTCGGCCAGGGTGGTCGGCCGCATCGCGCCCTCGAGATGGACGTGCAGGTGAGCCTTGGGAAGCCGCGCCAGGTCTCGCATGGCGGGAGGTTAGGGCCCTGCCGCACCCCGGCGGCGCGTCGAAACCGGCTGTTCACGTGCCGGCGTGGTGCGCTGCGGCGAGCTGACTTCACGTGCTGACACGGGCGAAACGGCCGAGAAACACGAGCCTCCTAGCTTCAACAACATGTTGAGGTCACTGATCCTGACAGGTGGACGGGTCATCGACCCTGCGTCGGGGCTCGACGGGCCCGCCGACGTGTTCGTGAGCGGTGGGCGCATCGAGTCTGTGGGCACAGACGCGGCCGGTACGCCCACCTCCGCCCCAGCCGCTGCGGATCCCGGCGCGGCGCCCGAGGTGCTCGACGTGACCGGCTGCGTCGTGACCCCCGGTCTGATCGACCTGCACGCCCACGTCTATCCCGGCATGGGCGACTTCTGCCTGCATCCCGACCGGGTCGGGGTGCGTACCGGGGTGACGACTGTGATCGACGGGGGCACCTCGGGCGTGGCCACCTTCGGGTTGGCGAGGCGCTGGATCGACGATCCCGAGGTGCGAACCAACGTGTTGGCCTTCATGGACCCCAACCAGATCTACTTCGCCACCAAGGACTTCATCTGCCACAAGCTGCAACTGGCCAACGACGAACGAAACCTCGACGTGGAGTCCGCCGCCGCCGCCCTCGACGAGCACGCCGACGTGGTGGTCGGCCTCAAGGTCCGGGCCTGCTACACCGACGACGAGCACCGGTCCCCGTTCCTCGATGGCGCCAAGGCAGCCGCCGGGGACCGTCCGGTGATGGTCCACCTCGGCCGGTTCCCGCACACGCCTACGATCCCGACGCTCGACCTGCTCGAGGCCCTGCGCCCCGGCGACGTGATCACTCACGCCTTCCGGGGGGCCTCCGGGATGCTCGACGCCCGCGGGACGGTCACCCCCCAGTTCCGAGATGCCGCGGAGCGGGGCGTGCGGCTCGACGTCGGCCACTCCGGCACCGACTTCCGCGCCGCCACCGCCAGGGTGATGTTCGACCAGGGCTACCGCCCGACGACGATCTCGACCGACCTCAACGTGTTCAACGTGGACCACCCCGTCGTGTCGCTGCCCGAGACGATGAGCAAGATCTGGGCGCTGGGCGTGCCGCTCGTCGACGTGATCGCCATGACCACCATCAATCCCGCCGGCGTCGTCGGGCGCTCCGATGAGCTGGGAGCGCTGGCGCCGGGCCGGGTCGCCGACGTGACGGTCCTGCGCGTCGAGGAGGGCGAGTGCTCACTCTCGGACGGCTACGAGGACATCCCGGCTCAGCGCCGGCTCGTGCCCGTGGGCTGCGTGCGCGCCGGGGAGTGGATCGCCGCCTGAGGGCGGCCGGGCTCAGCCTTCGACCAGGCGGCGCACGGCGGAGCGGTGGCGGGTCAACATCGTGGCCAGCTCGGGGTGGACCAGCTCACCGTCTGCCACGATCGGGTCACCGGCCACGATCGTGTGCCGCGCCGAGACGGGTCCGCAGCGCAGCCAGGCCTCCACCGGGTCCGACACCGCTCCGGCGAAGCGGACCCCTTCGAGCCCGAACACGGCCACGTCGCCGCAAGCGCCGGGGGCCAGCACGCCGAGCTCGCCATGACGTCCCAGGCAGCGGGCACCTCCCCGGGTGGCCAGGGCCAGAGCGGCCCGCGCGTCGAACGCGTCGGGGCCGTGGCGCAGCTTGGCCTGGAGCATCGCGGTCCGAGCCTCGAGCCACATCGACGCCGAGTCGGCTGACGCCGATCCGTCACAGCCCAGGCCCACCGGTACGCCGGCTTCGAGCAGCTCGGCCACGGGGGCCAGGCCGACCCCGAGGATCATGTTCGAGCTCGGGCAGTGCGCCACACCGGTGCCCCACCGGCCGAGCCGGGCGATCTCGTCGGGGTCGGGCTGCACGCAGTGCGCCACCCACGCGCGGTCGGTTCCCCAACCGACTTCCTCGAAGTAGTCCACCGGGCGCTGACCGAAGCGCTCGAGGCAGAACGCGTCCTCGTCGCGGTCCTCGCACAGGTGCGTGTGCAGTCGTACGTCGAGGCGCTCGGCGAGAAGCGCGGTGTCGGCCATGAGCCGCTTGGTCACCGAGAACGGCGAACAGGGGGCCAGCGCCACGCGCACCATCGCCCCCGGCAGGGGGTCGTGGTGGGCCGCCACTGCCGCCTCGCACGCCGCCAGGATGGCGTCGTCGTCCTGGACCACTGAGTCCGGGGGGAGCCCACCGTCCTTGCGACTCAGGCTCATGGACCCTCGGGTGGGGTGGAACCGCACGCCCAGGTCCCGCGCCGCGGCCACCTCGGCGCCCAGCAGGTCGCCTCCACCCCGCGGGTGCACGTAAAGGTGGTCGGTCGATGTCGTGCAACCGCTCAGCGCCAGCTCGGCGAGCCCGACCCACGCCGACACGTGCGCCGCCTCCTCGTCCAGGCGCGCCCACAACGGGTAGAGCGCCTCGAGCCAACCGAACAAGGGCGACGAGGTGGCCCCGGCGTGGGCTCGGGTGAGGTTCTGGTACAGGTGGTGGTGGGCGTTCACGAGCCCGGGGGTGACGAGGCAACCGCTCGCGCTCAACCGTCGGGGGGCAGGCGGTTCGGTTCCCGGACCGCCGACCCCCTCGACCACCCCGGCGGTGATCGCCACCCAGCCGCCGCTGATCTCGCGCCCGTCGTCGTCACCGGTGACCACCAGCTCGGCGTCGTGGATCACCAGGTCAGCCACCGACCACGGCCTCCCACGCGCTCGGGTCGGTGGCGCCCTCGGTGGACAGCAACAGCACGCAGGCGTCGGGGCCGGCACCGAGCACCTCGTCCGCCCCGCCGGGCAGTTGCGCCGCGGCCAGGAGCGCCCCGGCGCCGGCTGCGCCGCTCTCGCCCGACACGACCCCAGCCGCGGCGAGGGCACGCATCCCGGCGCGCGCGGCGTCGTCGTCGATGGCGACGAAGCGGGCGAAGCCGGCCCACAGCCAGGGCCACGCCACCGGCGAGGGCCGCCCGCAGTTCAGGCCTGCCATGATCGACCGGTGCGGCCCGGGCACCTCCACCGGGTGGCCCGCTGCGACCGAGGCGAGCACGCAATCCGCCCCTTCGGGCTCGACGCCCACGAGGCGGGTCGGCGATCCCGCGCAGCGGTACCACTGCGCTGCAGACGCCCCGAGGGCACCGACGCCCAGAGGCACCACCACCACGTCGGGCACCAGGTCGCCGAGCTCGGAGTAGATCGTGGCGTACCCCTCCATCACCCAGCGCGGAACCGCCTCGTAGCCTGGCCAGGAGGTGTCGCTCACCACGACGTGGTCCAATCTCCGACAGCCGATCTCGGCTGCCTCGGCCACGGCGTCGTCGTAGCTGCCGGCCACCACCTCGCAGGTCGCGCCCTCGCCGCGGATGGCGGCGATGCGAGCCTGGGCGGTCCCCTGCGGCACAAGCACCAGCGCCCCCAGGCCGAGCCGACGCGCCATGGCCGCGACGGCCCGGCCATGGTTGCCGTCGGTAGCGGTGGTCAAGGTGATCGGGGCCCCGGCGAGCTCGGCGAGCGGTGTGCCCGGGGCGAGCCCAAGGTGGGCCAGCACCGCTCGGTAGGTGGCCCACGACGCGCCCAGGATCTTGAACGCCGGAAGGCCCATCCGCAGCGACTCGTCCTTCACCACGACCCGCCCGACGCCGGCGGCGCCGGCCAGGTCGGGAGCTTCCACCAGGGGCGTGGGCGCGTAGTCCGCCAGACCGCGGTGGAACTCGACCGCGCCCGAGGGGCCCGGGCACTGCGGCAGCGGGCCGGGTCGGTCGTTGTGAAGGGCGCGCAGCCTCACACCCGGAACCCCTCGAACGCTGCGATGGTGGCCTCGACGTCGCCGAGGGGGTAGAGCACCGCGCACGTGGCGCCGTGACGCAGGTACTCGGCCACCTTGGCTCGGCACTCCTCGGCCGTGCCGGCTGCGCAGACGAGCTGCACCACCTCGTCGGGCACGAGGGCCGAGGCGGCGACCACCTCGTCGTGGGTGGCGGGCCAGCCGAGCACCTTGCCGATGGCGTCGAGGAGGTCCCCGCCGACTCCCGAAGCCTTCATCAGGTGCGGCTGCTGGCCCAGGTACTGGGTCACCAGCAGCCTGGCCTGGTCCAGAGCGACGGAGCGGTCCTCGTGCATCGAGCACACCACGAGCTGGGGCCGGTCCACGTCGTCGATCGAACGCCCGGCCCGTGCGCAGCCCCGCTCGAGGCCGGCCATGGCGGCGTCGTCGTAGTCGGGCGAGACCAGGTAGTTCAGCAGCACCCCGTCGGCGATCTCGCCCCCCAGGGCCATCATCTGCATGCCCGTCGCCCCCAGGTAGATCGGGACGTCCTTGGGGCGGCGGGGCTGGTGCACGTAGTCGAGCTCGACCCCGTCGAGGTGCACGAAGTCGCCGTGGAAGGTGACGCGCTCGTCGGCGAGAAGGGACCGCACCGCTTGGATCGTCTCGCGCATGGCGGCCAGCGGCCGCGAACGGTCGATGCCCACGCGCGCCGCGAGGGGATCCCACCACGAACCGATCCCGAGCACGACCCGCCCGGGCGCGAGGTCGTCGAGGGTGGCGAAGGTCGACGCCAGCAGCGCCGGGTTGCGGGTCCAGTTGTTGACCACACCCGACCCCACCTTGATCCGCTCGGTGGTGGCCAAGAACGCGGCCATGGGCACGGTCGCCTCTCGGACCAGGCGGCTCTCGGCCTGCCACACAGCGGCGAGGTCGGCCCCCTCGGCAAGCTGGGCGTAGCGCATCGCGTCGCGCACGGGGTGGGCGTCCTGCAGGTAGATCGCCACCTGCTCGGTCATCGTGTCGCTCCTCTCACCAGCGCCGCACCAAGTCGGCCGCCCGCTCGGCGGCCCGGGCGCGGATCTCGTCGGCGTCGACGCGCGTCGGCGCTCCGTCGCGCCACACCACCTCGCCGGCCACCACGACCCGGTCGGGTTCGACCAGATCGGCGCGGGCGTCGGGGAACAGGACCCAGTTGTTCTCCAGCCACCGCTGCCCGTCGGGGCCCGCGGCGGCGGCCTCGGCCGTCATGTCCCCGTCGATGCCGTCGGTGCCCAGCGCGACCCGGTTGGTGAAGCGGGCGGGGCGGGCGTCGCCGACCCCGTTGGCCGAGTTGGAGCGCGGGTTCGTGACGATCGTGCCGGCCAGCCCGTGGTCGTCGGGCAGGTGGACGCCGTGCACGAGCAGCCAGTCGTCTCGCGCCAGCGGCGCGAGGCGGCGCACGGCGTCGGCGTCGACCGCGTCCTCGGCTACGTGCACGTGCACGCCGACGCCGAGCTCGACGGCCAGCGCCGCGGCCGCCTCCAGCGTGGCGTCGCTGCAGGTGAACGCTGCGTGGATGCCGACCATGCCCAGCCCGCCGGCTCGCAAGAACCGCTCGTTCTCCGCCAGGCCGGCCCTGGCGCCGCCCGGGCCGTGGCGGTCGGTCACCCCGTAGGCGCACGACACCCGCACGCCCACCGCCGCGCAGGCGGCGGCGACCACGTCGAGGCTGCCCTCGATGGCCCGTGGGGACTCGTGGTGGTCGATGATCGCCGTGCACCCCGCCGAGAGCGCTTCGAGCGCCGCCAGCTTCACCGACCACTCGATGTCCTCGAGCGACATCGCCACGTCGAGGCGCCACCACCGCCGCTGGAGGATCTCGACCAGTCCCACCGCCGGGGGGTCCAGCGGTGGGAGCCACCTCGCGAGGCCGGAGTACAGGTGGTGGTGGGCGCAGACGGTCACGGGCGCATCGGCAGCGACACCCGCCACCGGCCGTCGAGCTCGTGGAGCGCCGACGCCACCGCACCCGCGGTCGGTACGAGGCCGATCTCGCCCACACCCTTGATGCCGTAGGGCGAGCGCGGGGCCGGCACCTCGAGGAGGCGCACCGATACCTCCGGCATGTCCTTGGCCCGCAGGATCCCCAGGGCGCGCAGAGTGTCATGGACCGGGAAGCCCGACTCGTCGGCGGGGAAGTCCTCGCTGCACGCGTAGCCCAGGCCCATGTGTACCGCCCCGACGACCTGGCCCTCGCACAGCAGGGGGTTCACGGCGCGCCCGACGTCGTGGACCGCGACCACCGCTGCGACCGCGCCGGTGTCCCGGTCCACGCCCACCACCTGAGCCGCGTAGCCGAACGTGGAGTGCACCGTCGGGTTCGGCGCTCCCGAGCCGATCGACTGGGTCCAGTCGACGCGGTACTCGCCCGGGTAGTCGATCCCCACCTTGCAGCCGTCGGCCAGCGCAACCCTGCAGGCGTCGGCCACCGAGCCCGCCCCCATGACCGTTCCGCGGCTACCGGTGGTCTGGCCGGTGCCCAGCTCCCGGCTGGTGTCGACCACGACACGGATCCTCGACGGGTCGACACCGAGCTCATCGGCCGCCACCTGCAGCGCCACTGTGTGTACGCCCTGGCCCATCTCGGTCCAGCAGTGGCGGACCTCCACGGTGCCGTCGGACTCGAAGCGCACCACGGCGCGCGCCACCTCGACGGCCCCGTTGCCCAGGCCCGAGTTCTTCAGGCCCAACGCCACGCCGACGGCCAGGCCGCGCCCGGCGAGGTCGTCGAGGGCGGCTCTGGCCACTTCCAGGCAGGCGGATGCGCCCGCCGAGCCCTGGTCCATGATCTGGCCCGGCCCCCAGACGGAACCGGGTCGGATCACGTTGCGGCGACGGATCTCCCAGCCGCTGATGCCAACCGCGGCCGCGAGGCGGTCCATCACCCCCTCCATCGCGAACTGGACCTGGTTGGCGCCGAAGCCGCGGAAGGCCCCGCACACCGGGTTGTTGGTCCGCACGGCGACGGCTTCGACATCGATGGAGGGGACCTCGTAGGGGCCCGAGGCGTGTCCTGCTGCCCGCTCGAGCACCTTCGCCCCGACCGAGGCGTATGCCCCCGAGTCGCCGACCAGGCGCACGTGCAGCGCGCTGAGGCGACCATCGGCGTCGCAGCCGGCGCGGTAGGTCATCGTGATGGGGTGGCGCTTAGCGTGGATCCGCAGGGACTCCTCGCGCGACAGCGTGCACTTGACCGGGCGGGCGAGCAGCCATGCGGCCAGCGCCGTCTGGGCCTGGTTGGAGAGGTCCTCCTTTCCGCCGAAGGCGCCGCCGTTGGTGACCAGCTCCACGGTGACGCGATCGGGGGCCACGCCCAGCACCGACGCGATCTGGTCACGGTCGTCCCACACGCCCTGGCCTCCCGAGTAGACGTGGAGGCGGCCCCCCTCGAGGGGCACCGCCAGCGTCGACTCGGGCTCGAGGAAGGCGTGCTCGACACGCTGGGTGTCGAAGGTCTCCTCGATCCGGTGGACGCTCGCGGCGAGGGCCGCATCCACCGCGCCGCGCCGGTAGCGACTCACCGACAACACGTTGCCCGAGGTGCCCCACACTGCTGGGTCCGGGTCGAGCAGAGCCGCGGCGGGGTCGACCACCGGGGTCAGGGGCCGGTAGTCGACCCTCACCAGGGCGGCCGCGGCGCGCGCCTCGGCGCGTGTCGAGGCCACCGCTACCGCCAGCGCGTCGCCGGCGTAGGAGGTTCGCCCTCCCACCGGGACGAGAACCGGCCAGTCCCGATCTATGAGCCCGACCCGCAGCTCGCCG
Organism: uncultured Microthrixaceae bacterium; assembly: GCA_963703565.1. Lineage (GTDB taxonomy): Bacteria > Actinomycetota > Acidimicrobiia > Acidimicrobiales > VFJN01 > CAVPEW01. The sequence goes on from CAVPEW010000064.1 coordinate 91,591, forward strand.
GGGACATCCGCGGCGGTGAGCACCGCCACCACGCCCGGAGCGGCGAGCGCGGCGGCCACGTCGATGCCCAACACGTCGGCGCGGGCGTGCTCGGTGAGCACCAGCGCGGCGTGCAGCAGCCCCTCCACGCGCATGTCGTCGATGAAGCCTCGCGTGCCCAGCGCCAGCTCCCGGCCCTGGTAGCGCGGACCACGGGCGCCGACCCCGCCCGGCTCGACGCAGGGTCCCGGTCGCCCGGCTGCGAGGTCGTCGACGGCGTCGAGGATCGAGCGGTACCCGGTGCAGCGGCACAGGTGCGCCCCGAGGTGGCGCGCGGTGCGGTCCCGGTCGGCGGTCCCGCGCTCGAGCAGGCTCGACACCCGCACCACGATCCCCGGTGTGCAGAACCCACACTGCAGAGCGCCGTGGGCCGACATGCACTCGGCGATGCGCCCGGCCAGCTGGGAGTCGATGCCCTCCAGGGTGCGGACCTGGCGTCCCTCGGCCCGATCCAGGGTGACCTGGCAGGCCACCACGGGCTTGCCGTCGAGCAGGACGGTGCAGCACCCGCACTGGCCCGAGGGCGAGCAGCCGTCCTTGGGGGAGGTCACGTCGAGCTCCTCGCGCAGCGCGCTGAGCAGGTGCGGGTGCGGCCCGCTCACCTCGACGGGGGTCCCGTTCAGCTCGAAGGTGGTCATGGCGGTGGTAGCACCCCCCGGAGGCTCGGTGATGGCGGCGTAGGCCTGCGGGCGCCGGTAGCGCGCGAAGTCGAACAGGGTCCTGCGGTAGTCAGCGCAGCGCTCGAGGTCGCACACCGCGACCACCACCTCGTCGCCCTCTGTGACGGCGCGGGCGACGACCTCGCCCGAAGGGGCGATCACCTGGCTCTCCGCGAGCGAGTGCACCCCGTCCTCGACGCCGCACTTGGCCACCCCCACCACCCAACAGCTGTTCTGGTAGGCGCCCGCGGCCATCACCAAGTTGTTGTGGAACCCCGCCAGGCGGTCCTGGCCCGGGTCGGGCGCGTAGTGAAGCGGCGTGTTGTAGCCGATCAGCACCAGCTCGGCGCCCGCGAGCGCCAGCACGCGGTACGTCTCGGGCCACCGCCGGTCGTTGCAGATGGCCATGCCCACGACGCCACCGAAGGCCCGCACGGTGTGGAACCCGTCGCCCGGCTCGAAGTAGCGCCGCTCGAGGTGCTGGAAGGGCCGCCACGGCTCGTGCTCGTCGTGGCCGGGCACGTGGACCTTGCGGAAGCGGTCGGCGACGGTGCCGTCGCGCTCCACGAGCACGGCGGAGTTGTGGTGGTGGGTGCCGTGGCGTTCGGCGTAGCCGAGCGCCACCCCCACTCCCAGCTCGACGGCCCGCGCGAACAGCGCCGCAGTGCTGGGCCCGGGCACGTCGTCGTCGAAGAACGCCTCGAGCTCGTCGCCCTCGACGAACCAGCGCGGGAAGAAGGGGGTCAGGGCCAGCTCGGGGAACACGACCAGGTCCGCGCCGCGCGCCGCTCCCGCTTCGAGCAGGGCGATCAAGCGGTCGAGCACCTCCGCCCGGGGAGTGCCCCGCTCGACGGGGCCGACCTGGGCGGCGGCCACCACCACGTCGCGGGTCATGCCGCCGCCAATCGGCACAGCACCTCGAGCAGCACGTTGGCCCCCGCCTCGAGGTCCTCGGGTCGGGTGTGCTCGGCGGGGTTGTGGCTCACGCCATCCACGCTGGGCACGAAGATCATCGCGGTGGGGCAGACGCGGGCCAGCATCTGGGCGTCGTGGCCGGCACCGGAGGCGAGCCGCAGCACCCGGTGGCCGTGGGCTTCGCCGACCTCCGCCACCAGGTCCACCACGTCCGCGTCGAACGCCACCGGATCGAAGCGGGCCAGGCGCCGGTTCGTGAGGGTGCAACCCTCCGACTCGGCCAGCCCGTGGGCAGTGTCGGCGAGGGTCTTGTCGGCGCTGGCCAGGACCGCGTCGTGCGGGTCGCGCAGGTCAACGGTGAGAACGGCCGAGCGGGCCACGACGTTGACCAGGTCGGGATCGAGATCGAGCCGGCCAACGGTGCCCACCGCGGGTCCTCCCGGAGAGGTCGCCAGTTGGCGCACGGCCAGTGCTATGCGGGCTGCCGCGACGGCGGCGTCGCGCCGGCTGCCCATGGGCGTGGTGCCGGCGTGGTTGGCCTGGCCGACGACGGTGCAGCTCGTGCCAGGAGATGCCCTGCACAGCGGTGACCGCGCCGATCGTGGCGCCAGTGGACTCGAGCACCGGGCCCTGTTCGATGTGCAGCTCCACGAACGCGTGCGGGGCGGGTCGCGGGCACGGCAGGGGGCCGGCGTAGCCGATGCGGCCCAGCTCCGCGCCCACCGTCGTCCCGTCACGGTCCGTGATCTCGAGGGCCTCCTCGACGGCGAGGCCGCCGACGAAGACCAGGCTGCCGAGCATGTCGGGGGCGAAGCGAGCGCCTTCCTCGCCGGTGAAGACCCCCACGGCGAGCGGTCGTGCTGGACGGACCCCTGCGGTGATGAGGGTCTCGAGGCACTCGAGCCCGGCGAGCACCCCGAGGTTGCCGTCGTAGCGACCACCGGTGCGCACCGTATCGAGGTGCGACCCGGTCATGACCGGCGGTTCGTCCGAATCGGTGGGCCAGGTGCCGGTGACGTTTCCCACGACGTCGACCTCGACGCGCAGGCCCAGCTCCTGCATCCAGGTGACGACCAGGTCGCGACCGTCGCGGTCGGCGTCGGTGAGGGCGAGGCGGCACACCCCGCCGTCGCCTGTGTCGCCGATGCCGCCCAGCTCCTCGATCCGGCGCTGCAGTCTCGCCCCGTCCACCCGCAACTCCCCGTGCCGGCTCACTCGCGCGGGCCCGTCGGCTGCAGCCTCGTCGCGGCGTCCGGCGGCGCCGAGGGCGGGACCGTCGGTGCCAAGGCGATGTCGGCGGGTCGGATCGGCACGCGCGGGAGGACCAGGCCGGTCGCGGCACGAACGGCACCGGCGACCGCAGCCCCCGACGAGATCGTCGGCGCCTCCCCGACGCCCTTGGCGCCGAAAGGCGCGCCCAGGTGATCCTCGGGCTCCTCGATCAGGGCTGCGACCCGCAGGTCTGGCAGGTCCAGGGCGGTGGGGATCAGGTAGTCGGTGAACGACGGGTTCCGGATGCGCCCGTCGGACACCACGATCTCCTCCATCAGTGCCAGCCCCACCCCCTGGGCCGCTCCGCCCTCGAGCTGGCCGAGGAGCTGGACCGGGTTGAGGATGCGCCCTACCTCCTGGGCGGTGACCAGGTCGACGAGGCGGACCAGGCCGAGCTCGAGGTCCACGTCGACGGTGGCGCGGTGGCAGGCGAAGGTGAACGTGACGTGGGGGGTGCCCTGGCCGTCGGCATCGAGGGGGCTCGTGGGGGCGTGGCGGTGCACCACCGAAGCCGACCAGCGACCGCGGTCCGGGTGGGCGTCGCGCTCCGCCGCCACCTGCCGGGCGGCGGAAGCCACCGCGCCTCCCGACATCCAGCTCTGCCGGCTGGCAGAGGTCGAACCCGCGGAGGTCACCGTCGCCGTGGAGACCGGTGCCAGCACCACCTCGGTGTCCTGTCCGAGCACCTCCCGCACGATCTGGCCGACGAGGGTGACGAAGCCCTGGCCGACCTCGGCGCACGCGCTGGTGACCGTTGCGACGGAACCGTCGAGCTCGACGAGCGCGCTGGCTGGGTCGTCGAAACCCTCGGAGAACATGATGTTCTTGAACCCCACCGCGAGAGCCGTCCCTCGGCCCACCTCGGCCGGGGTCGTGGTGCGGCCCGGGCCTCCGGGCAGACCCAGGGCGTCGGTGACAGGAGCGGGCGGAGGAGCGGCCGCGCACGCCCTGATGAGCTCGGCGACCGGGGCCGCGCCTTGGATGCGCTGGCCGGTGATCAAGCGGTCGCCCGGTTCGAGAGCGTTGGCCAGCCTGAGGGCCACCGGGTCCATTCCCAGCTCCTGGGCCAGGCGGTCCATCTGGGCCTCGTGCGCGAAGCACACCTGTACGGCGCCGAAGCCGCGCATGGCCCCGCAGGGCGGGTTGTGCGTGCGCACCGCCCAACCCTCGACGAGGGCGTTGGGCACGCGGTACGGCCCGGCGGCGAAGCAGGCGGCGTTGCCTAGCACCGCGGGAGACGACGAGCAGTAGGCCCCGCCGTCGAGGACCAGCCGGCACTCCACGGCGACGAGGGTCCCGTCGCGGCGGGCTCGATGCCGACACCACATGCGGGCCGGATGGCGGTGCACGTGGCCGTGGAAGGACTCCTCGCGGCTGTAGATCATCTTGACCGGTCGGCCCGTGCGCTGTGCCAGCAGGCACAGGTGCACCTGCAGGCTGAGATCCTCTCGGGCTCCGAACGCCCCTCCGACGCCGCCGAGGCGGACCTCCACCAGCTCGGGAGCCAGACCCAGCGAGGCGGCCACCTGGTCGCGGTCGACGTGGAGCCACTGCGTCGCCACCTCGACCACCACCCCGCCCTCGGGGGTCGGCCAGGCCAGGCCGGCCTCGGTGGCGAGGGGGGCCTGGTCCTGCATGGCGACTTCGTAGGTCCCTTCCACCACCGCGTCGCCGGGTCGCTCGGCGACCGTCGCGGTGTCGCCGTGGCGGATCACGAGGTGACGGAACACGTTGCCGTCGGGATGTAGGGGAGCGGAGCGGTCCCTCGCCGCCAGGGGGTCGGTCACGGCCGGGAGCGGCTCGTAGTCGACCACGATCGCGTCGGCGGCCCGCCGGGCGAGGTCCGGGTGCACCGCCGCGACCGCAGCGATGGCCTCACCCGTGTGGCGCACGACGTCCCACGCGAACACGGGCTGATCGGCGACCTCGAGCCCGTAGGTGCGTCTTCCGGGGACGTCGGCAGCGGTCAGCACCGCCATCACCCCCGGCATCGCCAGGGCGGGGGTCGTGTCGATCGAGCGGATCCGCGCGTGCGGGTGCGTCGAGCGCAGCGTCGCCCCCCACAGCATCGCCTCGGCGTGGCGGTCGGCCGCGAAGGCGAAGCGGCCGCTCACCTTGGCGGCGGCATCGGGGCGCCGCGCCCCGGTCCCGATCCCGGGCCCGGCCGGGTCTGCCGGCACGGTGGTGCCGAGGGCGGCCGGCTCGACGGTGGTCACGAAGCCTTCGCGGTCCGCACCTGGGCAGCTGAGCGCACCGCTTCGAGGATCCGGCCGTAACCGGTGCAGCGGCACAGGTTGCCGGCCAGCTGCTCCCGGATGGTCAGCTCGTCGGCGTCGGGGTGCCGTTCGAGCAGGTCGTGCACGGCCATCACGAGGCCCGGTGTGCAGAACCCGCACTGCACCGCCCCGGCGGCGACGAAGGCCTGCTGCACGTCGCTGAGCCCGCCGTCGGCGCCCGGCGATTCGGTGTCGCCGGTCCCGTCGGCGACTGCCTCGATCGTGCTCACCTCGGCATCGCCCACGGCGGCCGCGAGCACGAGGCAGGCGCAGACCAGCACTCCGTCGAGCAGCACCGAGCACGACCCGCACTCGCCCTGCTCGCAGGCGGGCTTCGCGCCGGGCAGGCCGAGGCGCTCGCGCAGCACGAACAGCAGGCTCTCGCCCGTCCAGGAGTCCTCGACGCGGTGCTCGGTGCCGTCGACGTGCAGCGAATACCCCATCGCTCAAGCCGCCCAGGCACGCTCGAGGGCCCGCCTGGCCAGGACGGCAACGGCGTGCGAGCGGTATGCCGCGCTACCGCGGTGGTCGTCGATGGGCGCCGCCGCCGCCGCCGCCAGCTCCCCGAAGCGGGTAGCGGCCTCCCGGCGAGCTCGCCCCGGCGCCGGGATCGCCGGTGCGAGCTGCTCGGCGAAGCGCTCGGCGTCGCGGGCCCGGACGGGCCCGGGCCCCACCGATCCCATCGCCAGGCGGACCCGATCGGGCTCGACCACCAGGGCGACGCTGGCCACCGCTATCACCATGGCGTTGCGGGTGCCGATCTTGAGGAACTCCTGCGGACCGCTTCCGACGGGGACCCTGACCGACGCTATGCAGCTCGTCGGGGCGCTGCACCGTGCTGCGCGGCCCGGTCACGAACTCGTCGACGCCAACCTCGCGCGCCCCGGCGGCGCTGTGCAGGCACACGGTGGCACCGAGCGCGCACAGTGCCACGAGACCGTCCCCGGCGGGGGAGGCGGTGGCCAGGTTCCCCCCGACGGTGCCCGCGTTGCGGATCTGGGGCGAGCCGATCGAGCGCGCCGCCTGTGCCAGCGCCGGCAAGAGCGCGGCCAGAGCGCTCGACGCGCAGGTGGTCCACGTGACGCACGCGCCCAGCTCGACCTCGTCGCCGACCTGCCGCCACGACCGCAGCTCGCCGATGCGGCCTATGGCGACCACGTCGCCCGGTCGGGTGCGCCCGGCGTTGACGCCGACCATGAGGTCGGTCCCGCCTGCGAGGATCGTCGCGCCCGGGCGGTCGGCCAGCTCCGCGCACGCGTCGTGCACGGTGGCGGGGACGACCACTGTCATGGGCCGATGGTGGTGGGGTTTCAACAAAGCGTCAACGTCAGGCGACGACTCGCCGCACGACGTTCACGGTGGCGAAACACGTTCTGCCCGCTGGGCTCCGAAGCCGCAGCGACAGCGTGTACAACGGGGCGATCGCCCCGCGGTCCTATTCCTCGATCACGCTGAGCTGCAGCGAGATGCGCTGTGCGCCGGCCTGGGTCGCGCTCCTGCACAGGTCGCCCACCGCGGCGAGGACGTCGTCGGCATCGCCGGTGGCCGACGTGCCGAAGGGTCCCACCGCCACCTCCAGGCCCTCCCGGCGCACCGAGTCGATCCCGGCGGCCACGTGGGGGCCGGGTCCGCCCTCCACGAACGGCTCGATCGTGAACTCGACCGCGAGGCGCATCGGCGTGAGGGTAGCGCCGTGCTGATCCGCGGCGGGCGGGTGGTCGACGTGGACGGTGATCGTCTCGCGGAGGTGCGCATCGGCCCCGACGGTCGGGTCGCCGCCATCGGGCCCGGCCTGGTTCCGCTGCCCGGCGAGGCCGTGGAGCAGGCCGAGGACTGCCTGGTGGTGCCGGGCGGGGTCGATGCCCACACCCACCTGCACCTCTGTCTCGGCGCCGTGCACGCCTCGGACGACTTCGCCACGGGCACCGCCGCGGCGGCCGTCGGCGGAACGACCACCGTGCTCGAGTACGTGACCCCCCGACGGGGCCAGGATCCACTCGCGGTTCTGGCCGACTGGCGGCGGCGGGCAGAGCCCTCGGCGGTTGACTACGGCTTCCACCTCACCTTCCCCCAGGCCGTCCCCGAAGGCGTCGTGGCCGACTGCGTCGAGCGTGGGGTCACATCGTTCAAGCTCTACATGGCCTACCCCGACACCCTCATGGTCGACGACGGCGTGATCGTCGACGTGCTGCGGGCTGCGGGGCGCCACGGTGGGCTCGTCACCGTCCACGCCGAGAACGGAGGAGCGATAGAGGCCTTGCGCCGCCAGGCCCTCGCGGAGGGACGCAAGGGGGTCGTCGAGCACGCTCGGACCCGGCCGGCGCTGCTCGAGGCCGAGGCCGTGCAGCGCCTGGCGACGCTGGTGGAGCTGACCGGTTCGCGCGCCTACGTCGTGCACCTGTCGTCGGCGCCCGCCCTCGCAGTGCTGCGCGAGGCCCAGGACCGCGGGATCGCGCTGCTCGCCGAGACGTGCCCGCAGTACCTGCACCTCGACAGCGGTCGCCTCGAGGGCGACGACGGCGAGCAGTTCGTGTGCACCCCGCCGCTGCGCGATCCATGGCACGGCGAAGAGCTCTGGCACGGCCTGGCTTCTGGCTGGATCCACACCGTGGCCACCGACCACTGCCCCTTCACCTCCCGGGATCGCCACCGCGGCACGGTGGGTCGGGAGGAGGGGTGGGAGGACTTCACCGAGATCCCTGGTGGTCTACCCGGGATCGAGACCCGATTGGCCCTGGTGTACGAAGGGGTGCGGGCCGGGCGGATCACGCTCGGCGACTGGGTACGGCTGTGCAGCGAGTCACCGGCACGTACCTTTGGCCTGTGGCCGGAAAAGGGCTCCCTGCGCGTCGGCTCTGACGCCGACCTGGTGGTGTGGGATCCCCGCCGAAGCCAGTCGCTCGACGCAGCGGCGCTGCACATGCGGACCGACGTGTCGCCGTACGAGGGCAGGACCGCTTCGGGATGGCCCAGCCTGGTCCTTGGCCGGGGTCGGGTCCTGGCCCGGGACGGCGTGTTCGTGGGTGAGCCCGGCTCGGGCCGCTACCTGGCGCGGGCGCCGCTCGCCGCGTGAGCGTGCATCCGCTGATGAGCGCGTTGGCGCCGCTCGCCGACGAGCTGGGCGCCGAGCTGCTCGCGCCCGGAGACGTGGTGGAGGGCGACGTGCCGGTGGTGGTCGACGGTGCCCTAGTGGGCGGCTTTCGCCTGCCGGGGCTGCACGGGGCGTTGGCTCGGCTGCTCGAGAGCCTCGCGCGCCAGCACGGCATGCCGCTGTGCGAGCTCGACCGGGAGGCCAAGCAGCAGGTGGTGCGCCGCCTCGACGACCTCGGCGCCTTCACGCTCCGTAGGGCAGTCGAGGACGTGGCCGACGCCCTGGGCGTCAGCCGCTTCACCGTCTACAACTACCTGGCCGCGACATGAGCCATGCGTGCTGGGACCGTTCGTGTTCACGCCGGGGCAACACCGTGGACACGAGCCGCCGGTGAGATCCTCGGGTGGCTACGACTTGGATGCCGCCGAGCACGCAGGCGGGCGCGTGATCGCGGCGGAGGGCATCGTCGACGTGGCGCTGGCCGAGCTGACCGACCGGGGGTACGCGGTGCTGCCGGGGCTGTTCGATGACGACGAGCTGGCCCGGGTGGAGGCTGCCTGCGAGCTCGCCCAGCATCGCCTGGTGCGCGGTGAGCTCGGTGAGCGCTTCGGCACCACCACCCTGGTCGACGACTCCGACGGCGCCCACGCGGCGCGCTTCGCCAACTACGTCACCCATCTCACCGAGGTGGTCCCGCAAGCGACCGCAGTGGCCCGTCACCCGACGCTGGTGGCCCTGGTGGGTCGGTACCTCGGTCCGACCGCCTGGCTGCTCGAGTCGGAGCGCTTCGGCGTCGTGTACCAGGACGCGCGCCCGGGGCGGGAGTCGAGCTACACCCGGATCGGTTGGCACAGCGACTGGCAGAGCGGGCCGCACCTCGACATCTGGCCGTCGGTGGCGTTCACGTTGCACCTCGACGACACGAGCCCCGCCAACGGCTTCCTGCGGGTCGTGCCGGGCAGCCACCGGTGGTCGACCCCGGCCCCGTTCGTCAATGTCAACGGCTCGCTGCTGCCTGCAGGGTCCGCGCCGGCGGCCGGTCACGGGTCGGAGCCGCCGCCGCTACCGATGCCGCTGGGTTTCGACAAGGTGCCCGGTGAGGCGGCGCTGTACTGCGACCGCGGCGACCTGTTGGTCCACGACGCGTACCTGTGGCACAGCGCGGCGCGAGCCACCGACGACCACTCCCGTCGCCGCCACGTTCGGGGCGGCTGGTACTCGGGCCTCCCGCTGCAGGCCGGATCGCCCGGCGTCGAGGCGTTCGTCAAGAACGCCGCTCGCTGAGGTAGCGCCCCTCAGGCGGCGTGGGGGACCGGCTCGCTCAGCACGAACCCGCTGTAGCCCTCCGCTGCGGAGCTGCGACAGGAGCTGAGGTAGAGCTGGAGGCCGCCGGGCCAGTTGAGCATCTCGCGGGGCTTGCCCGGGATGTTCGCCCCCATGTACCAGGAGTCCGCACGGGGGAACAGGGTCATGGAGGCGATCGCCTGCACCATGTCCCGCCAGGCCTGTTCGGCTTCGGTGGTCGCCTCGATGCGGGTGACGCCCTTCCGGCGCAGTTCCGCGATGAGCTCCACCACCCAGTCGCCCTGCTCCTCGGCGCAGGTGGGGCCGTTGCAGAACCCCGACGGGCTCTGGGGGCCGTAGAGGAAGAACAAGTTGGGGAAGCCCGCGCTCGCCACCCCCAGGTGGGTGCGGGCGCCCTGGGCCCAATGCTCTGCCAGGGACTCGCCTGTGGTGCCCCGGATGTCGATGCTGGTCAAGCCGCCGGTCACGGCATCGAAGCCGGTGGCGAGTACGAGCACGTCGAGCTCGACCTCGCCGGCAGTGGTGACCACCCCGCGCTCGGTGATCCGCTCGATGGGGTTCTTGCGCACGTTCACCAGGTGCACGTTGTCCTGGTTGAACACGTCGTAGTAGTCCTGTTCGAGCGAGGGCCGCTTGACGCCGAAGGGGTGGGGCGGCTCCGCGGGGGCGAGCTCCTCGGCGAGGGCCGGGTCGTGGACCCGCGCGTGCACCTTCGAGCGCCAGAAGTCGTAGGCCTTGCGATTGGCCTTCTCGTCTATGAGCAGGTCGTTGTAGCCCCCGGCCCAGAAGCTGAACCCCCCGGCCTGCCACAGGCGCTCGAAGGTGGCGTCGCGCTCCTCGTCGGTCACGGCCAGCGCGCTGGTGGTGGACTCGGGGTAGTCGAAGCCGCTGTTGGACGCAGCCCGGAGCCGGAAGATCTCCGGGTAGCGGGCCTTCGCCTCGTCCTGATCTGCTCGGGTCAGGCGACGTTGCTGCATGGCGAGCGCCAGGATCGGCGTTCGCTGGAACACCGTGAGCTCCGCCGCGACCTTGGCCGCCTCCTGCGTGACCTGGACTCCGCTGGCGCCGGTGCCGATGACCCCCACGCGCTTGCCGGTGAGCTCGACGCCTTCTTGGGGCCAGTGGGCGGTGTGGTGCCACTCGCCCGCGAAGTCCTCGAGGCCGGGGAAGTCGGGGATGTAGGCCTTGGCGGCAAAGCCGGTGCACAGCACCAGGTAGCGCGTGCGCAGCGTGTCGCCGGCAGAGGTGCGCACCTGCCAGGCTCTGCCGTCCTCGTCCCAGGTGGCGCCCTCGACGCGGGTGGAGAAACGGATGTCGCGGCTGAGGTCCCAGACCTCGTCCACGTGAGCGAAGTACCGCCTCAGCGCCCGGTGATCCGGGAAGCGCTCCTCCCAGTACCAGTCGCGCCAGATCGCTTCGTCCGAGTACTCGTAGACCGGCACGTGCGAGTCGACCCGTGCTCCCGGATAGCAGTTCCAGTGCCAGATCCCCCCCAGGCTCGTGCCGGCCTCGAGCAGCACGACGTCGAGACCCAGATCGTCTCGCAGGTGGTGCAGCTGGTAGAGGCCGGCGAACCCGGCGCCCACGACCACCACCTCGTGGTCGAGCCCGGTGTCATGCGCGGGGCGCTCGGTGTGGCCATTGGAACCTTGATCCATCGTGGTGCCTCGACTTGGGATTGAGTGGTGTTGGTCTTCGGCGCGGCCCCGCCTCAGCGGGCCGCCATTCGCTCGGATAGGTCGTCGGGCATGCCGAAGGGCAGGCGGCGCTCGAAGGCCAGCGCCTCGCTGCGGCCCATGTCGGTTCCAGCGGCGAGGAGCTTCTTGACTATGCGGTTGGTGCCGGGGGAGTTGGCCGCGACCTCACGTGCGAGGGCCTCGACGGTTGCGTCGAGTTCGGCGTCGGGCACGGTGCGGTCGACCAGGCGGATCCGCGCTGCGGTCATCCCGTCGATGCGCCGACTGGTGAACATCAGCTCCTTGGCAGTCGATCGGCCCACGCGCTCGGGCAGGCGGACCGACATCCCCCACACGGGGACCAGGCCCCACTGGCCGTGGGTGTCGCCGAGCCGGCAGGACTCGGCGGCGATCAGCAGGTCGCACGCCAGGGCCAGTTCGAGGCCACCGGTGAAGCAGTGGCCGTGCAGCCGGGCGATGGTGGGCTGGGGCAGGGTGTCGAGCGCGTCGACGGTCTCGGGCTCGAAGTTCGGGGTCGGGGCCCGTTCGCCCGAGGCGATGGCCTCGAGGTCGTGCCCGGCGCAGAACGAGCGTCCTGCCCCGCTCAGCACCACGCAGCGCACCGTGTCGTCCGCGGCGATGGCATCGAGGTGGGCGCGAAGGGCCACGAAGGAGCTCGGCACGAGCGCGTTGAGCTTGGCGGGGCGGTTCAGCGTGAGCGTCGTCACGCCGGCGTCGTCGTGGCGCAGCACTAGCGCCTCGGCGGTCGGATCACCGGCGGCCGGTGTGGCCATGGGCTGGCACCCCCCCTCCTGCTGCAAGCCTGTTGCCGGTCCCCCTGGATCCGGCGCCGACCCGCAGGCCGACCCGGATACCGTAGTCGCGCCAGAGACGCAGCGCCGAGCCTGTCTCATCGGCTCACGGCCGGCTCGGAGGTAGCGTCGGGCGGGTGTGGCCACCCGAGCGACAGCGTGACGGCGGCATCGACGAGGTCCCCCTGCCCGCCGGGCCGGGTCGTCTGTCGCTCTGCGGCAAGCACGTGGTCGGACCCGATCCCGAGGCGGCGCTCCAGCGGGCCGGGGCCAGCGTCATCGTCTGCCTCAACGAGGCGGACGAGCTCATCGATCGCTACCCGCTCTACTTGCGCTGGCTCGCGGCCCACGAGCCGCGCCGGGCCCTGTGGCGGCCCATCCCGGATCTGTGCGCGCCCCGCCGCGACGAGGCCGTCGAGCTGGTCGGTGAGCTCGGCGAACGGCTGGCCGCCGGTGAGCACCTGCTGGTCCACTGCGGCGCCGGGTTCGGTCGATCGGGGACCCTCGCCGTGGCCGTGCTCATGGCCCAGGGCCTCGCGCTCGGATCTGCGCTGGAGCAGGTGGCCCGGGCGCGCCCGTTGGCGGGCCCGGAGGCGGGAGCCCAGCGCGACCTGCTCCACGCACTCGCCGGGGCGCCCTGACCCGCCGCGCTAGTCGGAGCCGAGCCCGAGCCGTGCCCGAACCTCGGGGCGGCGCAGCGGCGGGAGCGTGGAGGGTGGCCGGCGCCGTGGCCTCAGCGAATCGAGGAGCTCTGCTGTGGCACCCGCGACGGCCGCGACGGCGGCCTCGAAAGCGGTTTCGTCGGCTGCCGAGGGCCGGGTGATGCCGCTGACCTTGCGGATGTACTGGCGGGCGGTCGCGCCGACCTCGTCGCGCGCGGCCGGTGGCTCGAGGCCGTGCAGGGTCGTGATGTTGCGACACATGGCTGCCGACGGTACCGAGAGGCGGGCTCGCCGGTCGACGGGCTCGCCGTGACGCCCGGCACTAGGTTGTCGGCCATGAGCGATCGCATCCCGTTGGTGGACTACCTGGTGCTCGACGAGGGGGAGCCGCACCTCGTGGCAAACGAGTGCACGAGTTGCGGCGCGCGCTACTTCGACCGCCGCAACGCGTGCGCCAGTTGCTTCGGTACCGAGTTCCGCCGGGTCGACGTGGCGACCGAGGGGGAGGTCCGGGCGTTCACGATCATCGCTTTCGCAGCTCCGGGGGTCCCCGTGCCCTACGTCGCCGCAGTGGTCGATGCCGACGGCACCAGCGTGCGCACGAACCTGATCAACGTCGAGCCCGATCCCGACCATGTGGAGCTTGGGATGAAGGTTCGGCTGGCGACCTATCCGATGGGAACCGACGATGCCGGTACCGAAGCCATCGGCTTCGGGTTCGAGCCGGTGGGAGGGAAGGCCTGACATGGCGACTGACGACGTCTGGATCCTCGGGATCCACATGACCAAGTTCGGCAAGCACCCCGAGCTCGACACGGTCGACCTGGCGAGCGAGGCCGTCATGGCGGCTCTCGCCGATGCCGGGGTCACCATGGCCGACATGGGGGTGATGGCCGCCGGATGCCTGATGAACCAGGGCCTGGGCATCGGCCAGGCCATCCAGAAGCAGATCGGCCAGACCGGCATCCCCGTCTACAACGTCTCCAACGCCTGCGCCACTGGTGCCACCGCTCTGCGCACCGTGGTAATGGCGGTCAAGGCCGGTGAGTGCGACATGGGCCTCGCCGTCGGCGTCGAGAAGCTCGCCGGCGCCGGCCTCCTGGTGGGCGGTAGCCGCCAGGACGACGACAACACCTGGACGCCCTCGGGACGCTACGGCGCGGTCGCCCCGGTCGACGGCCGCATCGGCACCGAGACCATGCCCGGCGTGTTCGCCCAGATCGGCATGGAATACGGGCACCGCTACGGCGGCACCAGCTTCGAGCTGTTCGCCCGCATCAGCGAGAAGAACCACGCCCACTCCACGCTCAACCCGCTTGCCGCCTACACCAAGAAGATGAGCCTCGAGCAGATCATGGGCGACGTCATGATCGCCTACCCGAACACCCGGCCCATGTGCTCGGCGAACTGCGACGGCGCGGCTGCGGCGGTGGTGGTGTCGGGTGCCCGCCTCAAGACCCTCGATCCCGACCAGCGCCGCCGGGCGGTGAAGATCTCGGCGTCGGTGCTCACCACCGACCCCTACGAGGAGGCCTGCCAGGTCCTGCCCAACGTCAACACCTTGACCCGAAAGGCGGCCGAGCAGGCCTACGACCAGGCCGGCGTGAGCCCGTCGGACCTCGACCTGGTGGAGTTGCACGACTGCTTCGCCACAGCCGAGCTGGTGCACTACGACAACCTGATGCTGTGCGGCCAGGGCGAGGCTGTGCCCTTCTTCGAGTCCGGCGCCACATGGCGTGACGGTTCCACGCCGGTGAACGTGTCGGGGGGTCTGGAGTCCAAGGGCCATCCGATCGCGGCGACCGGGATCGCCAACATCTGGGAGGTCTGCCACCACCTGCGCGGTGAGGCGGGCGACCGCCAGATCGCCGACGCCAAGGTCGGCTTGGCCCACGTCATCGGCCTCGGGCAGGCCTGCGGCGTGCACATCCTGGAGAAGGCCGCGGCCTGATCCATCGCGGTGGGTCGCGGGGGCCGCTGCCCCCGTGACTCGCCGGGCGGCCGCGTCCGTGTCGTTGTCCCCCTTCGAGACCGCGGCCATCGCTCTGGCCGGTCTCGGCGCGGGCACGGTGAACACGGTGGTCGGCTCGGGTTCGCTGATCACGTTCCCGACGCTGCTGGCCTTTGGCTACCCCTCCGTGGTCGCCAACGTCTCCAACAACATCGGCCTCGTGCCGGGCTCGGTGAGCGGGGCGATCGGCTATCGGCGTGAGCTGGCAGGCCAGAGACGCCGCGCGCTCACCCTCGGATCTTGTTCGCTCGCCGGGGGGCTGACCGGCGCCGTGTTGTTGCTGGCGTTGCCGGCAGGGGTGTTCGACGCGGTGGTGCCGGTGCTGGTGCTCGGGGCCTGTGGGCTGATGCTCGCCCAGCCTCGCCTGTCGGCGTGGGTGGCGGCCCGACGTGCGCCCGACGCTTCCGACGTGGGCCGCTCCCCGATGGTGGTGGTGTTCGGTGCCGGCGTCTACGGCGGCTACTTCGGTGCGGCCCAGGGCGTGATCCTGTTGGCCACCCTGGCGGTGTTCGTGCCCGACGACCTGCACCGCTCGAACGCGCTCAAGAACGTGCTCGCAGGGCTGGTCAACGCCACGGCGGCGGTCGTGTTCGTGGTCGCCGCGGACGTGGCGTGGGCGCCGGCCGGACTCCTGGCCCTGGGTTCGGTCGTGGGCGGCCAGCTGGGGGCTCGGGTCGGCCGTCGCCTGCCTGCCGGCGCGTTGCGCCTGGCGGTCGTGGCGGTCGGCATCTTCGCCACCGCCCGCCTCGTCGTGGGTTGACCCGAGCCCGGGGTCCACCGTCGCGGTGAGCGGTGCCGGTACGGTGACCGACGCCCTTTGCCCCGACCCGGGAGTTGTCATGAACAAAGCAGAGCTGGTCAGCGCTGTAGCCGAACGCAGCGCCGCTCCCCAGTCCACGGTCCAGGCGGTCCTGTCCGCCGTCGAGACGGTGGTCACCGAGGCGGTGGCGGCAGGGGACAAGGTCACCTTGCCCGGCTTCCTCACCTTCGAGCGCGCGGAGCGGGCCGCTCGCACCGGCCGCAACCCCGCGACCGGGGCCGAGATCCAGATCCCGGCAGCGAGCGTGCCCAAGGTCAAGATCGGCAAGACCTTCAAGGACGCCGTCGCATCCTGATCCCGACCCGGGGGCGCCGAGGGGGGGCTCCCGGGTTGATGGGCGGGCCTGGTCCACCCCGGTGGGCGAAGCCGGCGGCTCTTCCTCGCGTGCGGGTCGGGCCGGGCCGGCTCGAACCCCTGGAGAGGGGGCTGCGCGGCGGTAGTGTCGCGAGATGGCATCTCGACCCGAGCGCGGTGAGACCGGTCGGTGGCGCCGTTCGGGTGGCGACGCTGGGCGGCCCACCGCCGAAGGGGCCGGTGGCCCCGCGACGTTGCGCCGCTACCTGGGGGTCATCGTGCTGGGTGTCGTCGCGGTCGTCGTCCTGGCGCAGAACACCGAGAGCACCAACGTGGAGCTGCTGTTCTGGGACCTCGAGGGTCCCCGCTTCGTGGTCCTGGCCGTGGCGCTGCTGGCCGGCGCGGCGCTCGGGGAGCTGGGCTCAGCGCTGTGGCGCAGGCGGCGCCGCAACGCGAACCGCTGATCCGGGGCGTCCGCAGGCCCTTCGGCGTCGGACCGCTAGCTCAGCCCGACGCCGACAGCGTGGGGGACAGGACCGCGATGGGCAGCTCCCGCTCGGTCAGCGCCTGGTACGCGGCGAAGTCGGGATAGGCGCGAACGAGCAGATCCCAGCAGGCGGCTCGCTCGACCGAGTCGGTCACCACCCGGGCGGTGACCTCGTAGCTGCGCCCCCGCACGGTGGCCGTACCACCCCCGGCGGCGGTCAGGTTGCGCCACCAGTCCGGAGCGACGGGCCGGCCACCGAAGGACCCGCACACCAGCAGATCCTCGCCACGCTCGACGAGCATCAGCATGACCGTCCTGGGCTCGCCCGAGAGACGGCCCGCGACGGTCAGCATGAAGGTGGGCTTGCCCATCATCCGGGTGAGCGGGTGGTCGCCCAGGCGTCGGTAGAGCCTGGCCTGCCACCGGCTCGAGCGTGCCAACAGCTTCGGGGCGCGCCGCGCCACGAGGTTCGCGAACCGGCCGCTGCGGCTGACCCGCTCCGAGCGCATGGCGCGAGTTTTACACCTATCCGCACCCGCAACAGCGGGGGTTGGGCGGCTCGGGCGCTCTGCTAGGTTTCGCAGCCCGGGGCCGTTAGCTCAGTTGGTTAGAGCACTTGCATGACGCGCAAGGGGTCAGGGGTTCGAATCCCTTACGGCCCACCCCGTAAGCCCTGGTCAGAGGCGGTTTTCGCAGGAGCGGAAGCCGCCTCTTCCGCGCTCAGTCCGCGCTCAGTCCGCGCCAGGATCAGGACGAGGCCCGGAGGCCCTCGAGCTCGACCTCGTCCCACGTCCGCTCGAGCGCCTCCCTGATCCGATCGCGCACCCGCGGGAAGAGGTGCCCGTAGGTGTCGATCGTGGTGCTGATCTTCGTGTGCCCGAGGTGCTCCATGACCTCGTACTGCTGCGCGCCCTGGCCGATGAGGAGCGCCACGCAGGAGTGGCGGAGGTCATGGAACCGGAGCGTGTAGGTCTCGACCTCGCCGCTCGGGAGTACCCGCGTCGAGACGGGGAGCCGCCCGCGCTCGGTCAGGTCCTCGACGACCGGGGAGAACCGCTGCCGGTAGAACCACCGATGATCGAGCGGGCCGCCCCGGTCGCCCGTCCAGACCCGAGCGTCGGGGGAGTGGTCCCGGGTCGCGAGGTGCGCGGCGAGCTCCTCGCAGAGTTGGCGCGGGAGGTCGACCCACCTCGAGCGCCCCGTCTTGGTCGTGCCGTCCGTCCCGTACCGCTTGCGCGCCTCGGCGATGTTCGCCCGATGCCGGAGTAGGTCGAGGTGCTTCACCTTGAGCGCGCCGATCTCCCCGGCCCGGCACCCGGAGTACGCGGCGAAGCGGACGAGGACCCCCCACCCTCGGCCCGGCCAGGTCCGCTCGAGCTCCTCGGCGAGCTCGGCGACTTGGCTCGCATCGAGGAAGAGCATCTCCCGCCGATTGACCTTGGGGAGCCTCACCCCGAGGCATGGATCGTGCGAGATGATCCGGGCCCGGAGGGCGAGCGAGATGGTCTCGTGAAGGACCCGGTAGGCGCCCCTGACCGAGTCCGGCCCGAGCCCGCCCGTCTCGAGGTCCTGAACCCACACCTGCACGCCGAGGTGGTCGACGGAGGGCACCGGGACGTGCTTCCACCGCTCCTCGACGTGGCGGAACATGGTCAGGTTCCACGCCTTCGTGGTGGGGTCCGCCTTCGTGGCGATGAGTTGCTCGCCGAGCTCGCCGACCGTGACCTTCCTCGAGGCCGGGTCGATCCACTCGCCGCGCATCTTCGACGACTCCACCTCGAGGAGCCACCGCTCCGCATCGATCTTGCGATCGAAGTGCCGAGCCCGCTCCTTCCCCGCCGGGTCTCGGTAGCGGGCCCGCCACTTCCCGTTGTCTCGCTTCTGGATGCTCGCCATCAGAGGATCAACCCGTCGACATTGAGCGTGGTCTTGACGCCAGCCAAGAACTGCTCGAGCTCGGCCACGTAGCCGGGGTCCGACGTTCGGATGATCGGGTGTTCGATCGCCGTGCCGCTCAGGACCACCGCCTCGAGTACCTCGAGACCCAACAGCACGGCGCCGCTGGCGTCGTCGATCACGACCGCAGGCACCAGGTACGGCGCCCGGTCTTCAGGTTCGATCAACATCCCCACCCACTCGTCGTTTCGCATCACTGGTCTCGCCATCGTCAGGCCCCCTTCTTGCCCTTGCTCGTCGGCTCGAGGAGCCCGGCCGACCTCGCCGCCTGCACGCGCTTCGCCGCAGCGTCCCGGGTCACGTCGAGCGTCTCGGCGACCATCGTCGTCGGAGGCTGACCCAGGAACAGCGCCGCCCGGTAGATCACCGCCACCCGCTCGAGCATCGGCAGAGCATCGAGGTTCCCCGGCGTGATCCTCGAGCCCTTCCGGCCGGTCGACCGGACCTTGACCAGGCCGCCGAGCGATCCCTCGATCGCCTCCGGGGCCATCCGAGCGAGCGGGATCGCCCGCAGGAGATCCGCCGACACCGGAGGGCCCCCGGGCCGCCCCTCGGCCGTGAGCTTCGACACGACAAGCCGGTCCCCGTCATCCCTCAGCTCGAGCTCGACGATCCCCTCGAGGTCCGGGTCGTCGATCCGCACCCGCTTCCACCACATCACCGAGAGGCCGTGCCCGAGGTCATGGGCTCCTCCCGGCTCGCTTCGCTTCGTCCTCATCGGCTCGCTTCCGTTCCGGGTCCTGCGAGGAGCTCGACCTCCTCGACGACCGAACCGTACCGGACGCCCCCGAGTTGCACAAGGCTCCGCGCGACCATGTTGACTTCCGAATGACAGCCGTGTAGTCCTGGTCGCGCACAACCATGCCCGACCCGAATGGAGACCCGGAATGGAAAAGCTCCTCACCACCGAGGAACTCGGCGAGCTCATCAGCGTGCCCGTGAAGACCCTCGCCGACTGGCGCGTGAGAGGGATCGGGCCCGCCTACGCGCGGATCGGTCGGCACGTCCGCTACCGGCCCGCCGACGTCGACGACTGGCTCCGCACCCGAACCGGCACCTGCCCCGCCGACGTCGCCTGACCCGGTGGACCGGGTTCCGCCGCACAACCTCGACGCTGAAGCGAGCCTCCTCGGCGCCGCCATGCTCGCCCCCACGGCGCTGGAGATCCTGGCGACGCAGACGACCCCGGGGGACTTTTACCGGCCCGCTTACCGCCACATCGCGCACGTCCTCACCCGGGCTCATGCCGAGGGATGGCCGGCCGACGCCGTCACCGTCGCCGACGAGCTCGCCCGGACCGGGCTGCTCGAACAGGTCGGTGGGCCCGCCACCCTTGCGACACTCCTGGCCTCGACCCCCTCGACGACCGCCGCTGCCCGCTACGCCAGCATCGTCCACGATCACGCCACCCTGCGCCGCCTGATCGAGCACGCTGGCGAGACCGCCGAGCTCGCCAGCCACCGCGACCCCCTCGAGGTCCTCGAATGGGCGCGCAAGCGCCTCGAGACCATCCACCACGAGGTGAGAAGCTCGGACCCGCTCGCACACCTCCCGTTCGCCGACGTCGGCGCGCTGCTCGACGGCGACGACCTCGAGCCCGAACGACCGGGCATCCTCACCCGGGCCGACGGGGCCGGGCTCCTCTACGCCGGGAAGATGAACACGCTGCAGGCCGAGCCGAGCACCGGGAAGACTTGGATCGCGCTCCTCGCCGCGCTCGAGGTGCTCTCGATGGGCGGGACCGTCCTGTACCTCGACTGGGAGGACCTCGCCCGGTCGGCCGTCTCGAGACTTCGCTCGCTCGGAGCGCCAATGGGCCCGCTCCGGAACCACCGGTTCAAGCACCTCCGGCCCACCGAACGCGGGACCCTGAACCGCGAGCTCGTCGCCGCCGCCGCCGCGCTCAAAGCCGACCTCGTCATCATGGACAGCGTCGCCGAGGCACTCAACGCCTGTGGGTACAGCGAGGACCGCTCCGAGGAGTACCTCGCATGGCTCAACGAGCTCGCCCGCCCCATCGCCGACAACGGGGCCGCCGTCGTGCTCCTCGACCACGTCGTGAAGTCCAAGGACGACCGGGGCCGATGGGCCCGAGGCTCCGGCGCGAAGCTCGGCGCCGTCAACGGCGCAGCCCTCAGCATCCGGAGCACCGGCTTCAGCCAGCACACCGAGGGCCGCATGACCCTCCGGAACGAGAAGGACCGACCCGGCGGACTCGACTACTCCCAAGGCCAGGACGTCGCCTCGATCCGGTTCGTGCCACATCTCGGAGGCCGCCGGATCACCGTCACGATCGAGAGGCCACTCCCGACGCCTGATCCGCTCACACCCGAGCAGAAGGCCAGCCTCGAGGCCCACCGCGAGGACCAGCAGGCCGACGAGATCGCCGCCCGGATACTGAAGGTCCTCGACGGCTCCAAACGGCCGCTCTCGAGGAGCCAGATCAAGAACAAGATGCGCGCCGAGGACGACGATGGGAAGCGCTTCAGGTTCAGCGACAAGCTCTTCCCCGTCGTCGTCGAGGAGCTCAAGAGCCGAGGCCAGATCGTCGCCTCGCCCGGCCGTGGCGACAACTACGTCTACGCCCTGCCGCCACGTCAACAGTCCCTCGAGGACCCCCAGTGACCTGCGCGAACGACCTGCGCGAGCCATCCACGCCGCGCAGGTCCCGCGCGCAGGTCACAGACCTGCGCGGAGCACCCTCCCGAGCCGAGAACGCTCCGCGCAGGTCGATATGCCCTCTGACCTGCGGGAACGCAGATCCTCACCACCTGCGCGGACCTGAGCACGCGCAGGTCCCGCGCAGGTCCCGACCAACCGTCTCCGGCACCTGCGCGAGTCCACCCCCCCGTCTGAAAGACGGGGGGGCGACGCGCAGGTCCGGAGCGAGACGGGCGCGCAGACCGATCAAGAGCACCACCCGTCCACCACCCCTCACCACCCCACCCCTCAGCAAGAGGAGAGGACCCCATGACCGACCAACGACCCACCACCACCCAACTCCGCGTCGCACTCGAACACGCCGGATGCACCTGCAACCCCGACCTCGAACAGACCCGGCCCGGCCACCTCACCATCGCCCACGACGACTGTTGCCCCGCCATCGCAGCACCCCGCGCCGCCATCGTCACCACCCCCACACGAGGTCGAGCCCTCGAGCTCGTCGAGCTCCTCCGCCGGGGGACCGACGCCACCGTCCTGCTCGTCACCGACGACGACGACGAGCCGTGAGCGCCCTCCTCGAGCCCGAGCGCGGCCGACCACGCGACACCGGGGGGATAGGGCGTCAACGCCTCGGCGATCCCAGCGGCGAAGACCGTCCGGGTAGGCACGCGCTGACCAGCGGAGGCTCCGAGCAACTTGTGAGATCGACGGAGCAGAGGTCGTGACCGAGCCGACGAGCCGGCGCCGCCGACCTCTGACCGACGTGATCGAAGCCGCTGACGGGATCGACGACGGCGCGGCTCCCGACGAGGCCGACGTCGGCCCGCCCACCATCACCGTGCCGCGGGAACGTGACGAGCTCGGCCGCCCGACCGAGGTCGTCGAGGTCGCGGATCCGATCGCGGCGGAGCACTGGGACGACCGCCTATGGCGGCACCGATGAGCCAGCTTCCCGACAGCAACGACCCGGGCGACTGGCTCCGCGCCGTCGCCGAGCTCGAGGACGAGATCCGCCGCGCCGTCGAGTGGGCCATCTCGGTCGAGCTCGACGGCGAGGCAGCGACGATCGGCCGCGCCCTCGACGAGGCGATGGGGATCCCGTCGCCCATCTTCCTCGAGCTCGGCGACGGCCGGGTCCTCGAGGGCACCATCCAAGACCACCAGAAGGAGACAGACGAATGACCACCACCGCCCATCCCCTCGACGGCCGATGCCTCGGGTGTCACGAGCCCCTCGCCGAGGATCGGCGCGACCTCCGCTACTGCGGGAAGTCGTGTCGCCCGGTCGTCCGGGCGATCGAGCGCGCCAAGGAGCTCGAGACGATCGCGAAGGCGTCCGGGCTCCGCGAGGACCACGAGGCCGCGGACGCGAAGTTCGCCGCGGCGTGGGAGCTCGGCGAGAAGATCCGCGAGAGCCGCCGAGCCGCCCGGTAGGTTCCCTCGTAGGTCCCCGGCCCGCCGGAGCGTGAGGAGCATCGCCTCAAGCGCCCCCCGGCCCGCTGGGACGACTCAAGCCTGACCACCGGGGCGCCGTGACGAGCTCGACTCAAGCGGCCACATAGCCCCGGCCCGGAAGGCGAGGAGCGACCTCCACGAACCCAGCGCGCGCCCGTCCGGGGCCGCGCTCGAGGCCAAGGAGGCCCCATGAAGTTCAAGTCCGCAGCCGAGGCCCGCGCGGCCAAGGCGAAGGCGCTCGCGTCGGGACGGTCCATCGCGACCGCTGCCGAGGCCGAGGGCCGGAAGATGACCCACGGCGAGCGCGCCCGGGTCACCGAGCTCATCGAGGAAGCCAAGGACGCCGACCTCGCCGCGAAGACGCTGGACGGCGACCAGGTGCTACGCGACGAGCTCAACGGGATCCACCGCGCCGGAGGTTCCGGCCGCGCCTCGCACAACTTCGGATGGGCGAAGGCGTACCGCTCGAGCGGCTACAAGGACGCGATCACGGTCTCCGGGACGATCACCGCGCCCTCGATCTCCACCGGGATCGCGCCCTCGAGGACCGCCCGATGAGCTTCCTCAGCGCGATCCAGTTCGTCGGGCTCGACGCCACCGACTCGTTCCAGTACACCCGCGAGACGCGGCGGGAGCTCAACGCCCGTTCGGTCGCCCGGGGGACCGTCAAGCCGACCAGCGAGATCGAGCTCGAGCCGATCACGGACCACGCGAGAACGGTCGCCCACCTCACGGGAGGAATCGACAGGGCCACGCTCGCCGATTCGGCCGAGGTCGAGCTCTTCCTCGAGGACGTCCTCGGTCTCGGCGTGCTTCAGGCCCTCGAGGCGATGGTCCTCACCGGCGACTCGTCGATCGCGGGAGGGCGAGACGACTTCGACGGGATCCTCGAGACCACGGGCTTGCAGGTCCAACCGTTCGACACGGACGTCCTCACGACCCTCCGGAAGGCGCTCACCCTGCTTCAGGTCGGGAAGCTGACCGGGCCATTCGTGTACATCATGAGCGCGACCACCTGGCAGAACCTCGAGCTCCTCACCGACGACCGTCACTACGTGCTCGGCGATCCAGGCTCCGGCGCCTCCGGAGGCCGGACCCTGCCGCTCGACACCGCCCGCCAACTGGTCTGGGGTCAGCGCGTCGCGTTGTCCGAGGAGATCGGCGACGACACAGCGCTCGTCGGCGACTTCTCCCCGAGCAATATAAAG
>CAVPEW010000065.1:0-23773 GCA_963703565.1 uncultured Microthrixaceae bacterium
GGGCGCGCCGGCCGCCGTGCCCGGCAACGGGCCGGGCGCCGCGCCGGCCGCCGCGTACGCCCGCTCGGGAAGCCGTCGCCGCGCCCTACGCCGGGATCCGCCGCGTGTCGGGCGGCGCGTCGGGCCTGTCGAGGTGATCCTGGCCGCCGCCGGCGCGGTAGCGCTGGCGGCACTGGCAGGCATCTGGCACACGGCGGAGCTGGCCGACGACTGGCTCTACGAGGGTGGCTTCGCGCTGCACGCGGCCCTCTCGGCCGCCGTGGTGGCCGCCTGCACGGTGCCCGGACCCGTCCGCGCCCTTCTATCGGCGGCACCGCTGCGCTGGCTGGGCCGGCACTCCTACGGCCTCTACCTCTACCACTGGCCGATATTCCTGCTGCTCAACGCCGGGCGGGTCCACTGGTCCACCTGGCCCCTGTTCGGCCTGCGGGTGTCGGTCACGTTGGTGGCGGCCGTCGTGTCGATGCACCTGGTCGAGACGCCCATCCGCATGCAGCGGTCCCCGCTGGCGGGCCGTGCGGGCCTGGTCGCCGCGCCGCTGATCGGCGCGCTGGTCGTGGCAGGGGCCTTCGTGGCTCGCGCCAGGGGGCCCGAACCCCCGACCGACTTCGACGCTGCGCTGCGGGACGCACCGCAGGTCCTGGCCGAGATCCAGGCAGGCGGGGCGCCGTCGGTGACGGTGCTGGGCGATTCGACCGGGCTGGTCGACATGTTCGGCCTCGGTGCCTGGGGCCAGGACTCACGGCGCCTGGCGGTGACGGACGCCTCGGTCGAGCTCGGCTGCACGATCGGGCGCGACGGCGAGCTGCTCGACGAGCGCTCGGTGTGGACCCCTTTGCGCGACGTCTGCCGATGGGACCGTGCCTGGCCGGACCACCTACGGGACGGCACCGACGGGGCTCTGCTGTTCTTCGGAGCCTGGGACCTGCAGCCCCGGCGGGACCTTCCGGGGATCCACGGCGCAGTCCGCCCTCCCGACGCCGCGTACCGTCGCTACCTGCATGCCGAGATGCGGGCCGCCGCGGCGCTAGTCGAACAGAAGGGCGTCCGGGTGATCTGGGTGACCACCCCGCCTCTGGCCGGGCGCAGCGCCGAGGCGGTGGCGTGGTTCAACACGCTCGTCGAGCAGGTCGCCGCCGAGGGCTCGAACTCGGTCGTGCTCGACCTGCACGCGCTGGTCGCCTCCTGGCCGCCGGCCAAGGACCGGGACCGCAGGCCCGACGGGGTCCACTTCAGCGACCGAGCCATCGAGGTCGTGTCTCGCGAATGGCTGGGCGACGCCGTGGTCGACGCCCTCGCCGCCCCGCCGGGCACGGTGGTCCGACCGGCACCCGACGACCTGGGGTGAGTCTGCCAGCCGCGACGGCCCGGTCCCCTGCTCAGCGGCGACCGAAGCGGGACCGGACGCCCCACCAGGTGACCATCCGCATCGCCTCGGCGACGATGGCGGTGGACATCTTGGAGTCGCCAGCGTCGCGCTCGCCGAAGCGGATCGGCACCTCCAGGATCCTTGCCCCGGCGCGGCGCGCCCGGTGGGTCATCTCGATCTGGAAGCCGTACCCGTCGGCGCGGACCTCGTGCAGGTCGAGGCGGCGCAGCAGGTCGCCGCGGTAGGCCCGGAACCCCGCCGTGGAGTCCCGCACCCCCAACCCGAGCATCCAGGAGGCGTAGCGGTTCCCCCAAAGCGACAGCAGCCGGCGCCGTAGGCCCCAGTCCGGGATCGAGCCTCCCGGTACGTAGCGCGAGCCGATCACCAGGTCGGCCTCGCCGGCGAGGGCGGGACCGACCAGGTCCGGCAGGTCGGCGGGGTCGTGCTGGAGGTCGGCGTCTATCTCCACCAACACGGCGGCATCCCGCTCGAGGCCCCAGGCGAAGCCCGCCCGGTAGGCATCGCCGAGGCCCGCCTTGCGGGTCCGGCGCAGCACGTGGACCGTCCCCAGCTCCCGACCCACGGTCTCGGCCAGATCCGCGGTGCCGTCGGGGCTGCCGTCGTCCACCACCAGCTCGTGCGCGTCGGGCAGCGCCGCGTGAATGCGACGCAGGATCCGCTCGACGTTGCCGACCTCCTGGTACGTCGGCACCACGACGAGGACCTGCACCTCAGTACGGCCAGGTCCGGCCGTCGTGGCCGAGGCGGCGGGCCCACCCCTCGCGCTTGGTCACGATCGCCACCTTGACGGCCAGGTTGCGCGCGAACCAGCCCAGCTCGCGGACCTGACGCAGCCCACTCGTCAACCGGGCACCCCCCGTCAGGCGGCGACGGCGGTAGCGGGCCAGGCTGCCGTCGCGGCCCAGGTACTCGAACTCGCCACCGATCGCCAGGGTCGACAGCAGGGCGAGGGTCACGCCGACCGAGCTGAAGCTGTCGTGCACCAGCAGGGTCCCGCCGATTCGGACCCGGGCTCCCCAGTCCACCACGTCGGCCCGGGCCGGGCCGAAGCGGTGGGCTCCGTCTATGAAGAGCACGTCTATCGCCCCGTCCACCTCGCCCAGGGCGTCGGCGGAGAAGCGACGGATGTGACGGACCCGGTCGGCCACACCCGCGACCACCAGGTTGCGGTGGAACACCTCGAAGTCCTCCGACGCCTCCTCCTCGAAGCCGTGGATCTCCTGAGGGCCGCGATCGTTGCCCGCGTGGGGGTCGATGGCCACGACCTCCACGCCCGGCAGGGCGGCGGTGGCGAGCAGGATCGTGGACCGTCCCCGGAAGCTGCCGATCTCGACGATCCGCCCACGCGGCGGCACGGCCCGGGCCGACTCCCACAACCTGCGGGCCTGGTCGTCGCTGATCCAGCCCTCGACGTCACTGGTGGCCGCTAGCGCGCGCTCGAAGTCGTCGGGCATCCCATGCGATCCAGTCGTCGACGGTCCGGAGGGGCGGTGGCGGACGGATGCACGCCGAGCCGGTCGGGTGGTTCTAGCATCTCCGGGCCCGCATGCCCCGCCTTCCGAGCTCCTACCGTTGACCGCCCCCAGGGGGACGCCGGGCCCCGCCAAGCTGGGTGACATCGCAGCCGCGGCGGGGATCCGACGCATCCACGTGCTGGCGTGGCGCGACCTCGAGGACCCCGAGGCGGGCGGCTCCGAACGGCACCTGCACGAGGTCGCACGGCGATGGGCGGCCGCGGGCCTGCACGTCACGCTGCGCACCTCTCACGCGGCGGGCCGCGCCCCGGAGATCGTGCGGGACGGCTACCGGGTGATCCGCCGAGCGGGGCGCTACCTGGTGTTCCCCAGGGCCGCGCTCAGCGAGCGCACCGGGCGCCACGGACCGACCGACGCGCTCGTGGAGGTGTGGAACGGCGTCCCGTTCCTCTCCCCCCTCTGGTACCCGGGCCCCCGCCTGGTCATCTTGCACCACGTGCACGGTTCGATGTTCCAGATGGTGATGCCGCCGGGACCGGCCCGGCTGGGCGAGCTCGTCGAACGCCGGCTGGCGCCGCCGCTGTACCGGCGGACCACGGTGGCCACCTTGTCGGAGTCATCCCGACGCGAGATCGTGCAGAACCTGCGGATGCGACCCGAGCTGGTCGCGGTCGTGCCTCCCGGCATCGACGACTCGTTTCATGTCGACGCATCCGTCGCCCGCAGCCGCGACCCCCTGGTGGTCGCGGTCGGCCGGCTCGTGCCCGCCAAGCGCCATGCCCTGTTGATCCGCGCCGCCGCCAGGGCCCGGCGCCGGGTCCCGGGGCTACGGCTGCGGATCCTTGGCGAGGGGTACGAGCGTGAGCACCTCGAGCGCCTCGTCGCCGAGCTCGGCGCGGAGGACTGGATCGAGCTCGCGGGGTGGGTGGACGACCACGAGCTGCGCCGCGCCTACCGGGAGGCGTGGGTGCTGGCCAGCGCCTCGAGCCACGAGGGATGGGGCATGAGCATCACCGAGGCAGGCGCCTGCGGCACCCCCGCCGTGGTGACCGACATCGTCGGGCATCGCGACGCGGTGCTCCACGGGGCCAGCGGCCTGTTGTGCAGCACCGACGGCCTCGCGGAGGCGCTCGTAGAGGTGCTCGGCGACGACCGACTCCGCGCCCGCCTCTCTGCCGGAGCCGTCGAGCGCGCCACCCCGCTCACATGGGACGCGACGGCCCAGGGTCTGCTCGAGCTGCTGGCCGGCCAGCGGCGCCGGCCCTGAGCTGAGCGCGGTCCGGGCCTGCGCAGTGGCGACGCACATCGCCCCGAGGCCCCGGGCAGCGATGGCCGGACCGCCCCGGCTCGGCTACCGGCCCGCGCTCGACGGTCTGCGGGGGTTGGCGGTCGGGCTCGTGCTGGCGTACCACGGCGGCGTCGGATGGGCGCCCGGCGGCTACCTCGGCGTGGACGTCTTCTTCGTCCTGTCGGGCTTCCTGATCACGTTCCTGCTGCTCGACGAGCACCGGCGCACCTCGACCGTGTCGATCGCCGGGTTCTACGCCCGGCGGGCCAGGCGCCTCCTGCCTGCACTCGCCGCGGTGCTGGCCGCCGTCGGGCTCTACGCCTGGACCCTGGCCCCCGGGAAGCTCGCTGCGCGAGCTGCGCGGAGACGTCGTGGCGACCGCCGGCTACGTGACGAACTGGCGGCTCGTGGCGGCCGACCGTGGCTACTTCGCGGACTTCGCCGTGCCCTCACCGCTGCAGCACACCTGGTCGCTCGCCGTCGAGGAGCAGTGGTACCTCGTCTGGCCGCTGCTGCTCGGTGCCCTGTTGCGGCGGCGGCGCGGCGGCAGCCGGCGCCGTGCCATCGGACTGCGACCGACCCACCCGCCGGCCCCGGGCGGCGCATCGGGCGCTCCGGTGGTGGCCGCCTCTCGGCCCGACGCCGTCGTCGTCGGGTTCGCCGCCGCGGCAGCCGTGGCCTCCCTGGTGTGGGCGGCGCACCTGGCGCGGCCCGGCGCCGACCCGTCGCGGGTGTACTACGGCACCGACACCAGAGCCCACCTCCTGCTGGTGGGTTCGCTGCTGGCCATGGTGCTGGCCAGGCGGGGGCGCTTCGAGGCGGCGCCGCGCTGGCGGGGCCTCACCGAGCTGGGCGGAGTCGCAGGCCTCGCCGCCGTGGTCGGGATGGCGCTGACGGTCGACGACACCACGAGCTGGCTCTACGAGGGAGGCTCCGCGCTGCTCGCCGCAGCGGTCGTGGCTGTGCTGTTCGCCGTGCTCCAGCCCCGCAGCGCCCTGGGCTCCGCGCTCGCCGCCGGCCCGCTGCGACGAGTCGGTGAGCTGTCCTACGGCCTGTACCTGTGGCACGTGCCGGCGTACGTGGTGCTCAGCGCGTCACGCACCGGCCTGTCCGGGACGGCCCTGCTGGCCCTGCGCCTGGCGGCGACAGGGGCCCTGGCGCTGGGCTGCGAGGCGTGGATCGAGCGACCCGTGCGGCGGGGCAGCTGGCCCCTGCCCAAGGTCCTGCTCACCACGGTCACCGCTTCGGTGGTGGTGGTGGCAGCGGTGGCCGGGGCGGTCGCAGTGCGCGCACCCGACGCCGGTGCCCCGGCACTGGGAGCAGGGCTGGCCACCGGGCGCGGCGACATGTTCCGCTACGACCCGGCAGCCAACCCGCCGCCGACGACCCTGGTCGACGATCCGGCCGTGCGCGTCCAGGTCACGGGCGACAGCGTGGCGCTGACCACCTCTCTGGGCTTCGACCAGCGAGGTGGCGACCCACCGGTGCTGCTGTGGGACACCAGCGTGCTCGGCTGCACCCTGTTCGAGGGTGAGCGCGTCGCGACAGGGGTGCGCACCGACGGCGGCCCCCAGTGCGCCGCCTGGCGCGCCGACGTGGACCGCTGGCGCGACGCATACGACGCCGAGGTGGTGGCGCTGCTCGCCGGCGTCTGGGAGGTGTACGACCGGGTGGTCGACGGCCGCCGGCTCGCCTTCGGGTCGCCCGAGTTCGACCGGTGGTTCTCCTCCCGCCTCGACTCGCTCGTCACCCGCCTGGGGCAGCCCGACACGCCGGTCGCCTTGCTGACCGCTCCGTGCAACCGCCGGGCCGAGACCCTCGACGGCACCGAGCCCCCCGAGAACGACGCCGACCGCGTCGAGCACCTCAACGAGCTGTACCGGGCGGCGGCGCGCCGCCGGCCCGACAAGGTGCACGTGGTGGATCTGGCCGCCTTCGCCTGCCCCGGCGGTCGGTTCCGTGCATCGATCGACGGGGTGTCGCTCCGGGCCGAGGACGGCGCCCACTTCTCGGCATCCGGGGGCCAGCTCGTGCGCGCCTGGCTGTATCCGCGCCTGGCGGCTCTGGCCCGGCCCTAGGGCGGGCTCGCCTCGAGGGCGGCCAGGCCCTCCTCGAGGGAGACCACCGGCGCCCACCCCGGCACCGCGGGCCCCGCGTTCCACGGGACGCGCATGTCGTCGACGCCGTCGGGTCGCTCGCCCCAGCGCACAGGCACCGGACGGCCGGCCACTCGGCCCAGCACCTCGACGACGTCGCGGATGGTCCGGGGCGAGCCGGATCCGGCGCTCCACGGACCGCCGGATCCGACCGAGGCAGCCGAGCGCAGCGCCGCGACGACGTCATCGACGTGCACGAGGTCGATCAGCTGATCGCCGCTCGTCATCGGCAGCGCCTCGCCCGAACGCAGCGCACCCAGGAGCGCCGCGACCAGCTTGGGCCGGTGGTCGGCCGGGCCGTAGGTGTCGAACAGGTTCACCGTCACGACGCGCATCTCCGCGTTGCGGCGATAGTGGGCCAGCACGTCCTCGAAGGCCTGCTTGGTGGCGGCGTAGAGGTTCTTGGGGGCGTAGGCGGCGCCGCCGACGTGCTGCCACGCCGTTCCGGCGTTGACCAGGACCGCCCCCGACCCGACGAGCGCCTCGGCCACCCGCGTGCCGAAGCCGACGTTGTCGGTGACGAGGTCCGCCACCTCGCCGGGCTCGTGGCGGGTGACGAAGCGCGTGGCGAGGTGGAACACGGCGTCGGGGCGGGCTGCGGCGACCGCGGCCCCCAGCGCCCCCGCGCGGTCGTCGACGTGCAGCTCGAGCGCCGAGGAGAGGCTCGGCGATGCGCTCGAGGTGGGCGCCGGGACGGACCACGGCGTGGACCTCGGCGCCGTCGGCGAGCAGGGTCCTGGCCAGATGGGAGCCCACGAAGCCCGTGACCCCGGTCAGCAGCGCTCGCACGTCACGGCCCGCCGAACACGGGGCCCAGCCGATCGAGGGTGGGCAGCGCGCCATCGCGCTCGGACACGAGCGCCGTGGCGAGCAGGTCATCGGGAACCCCCCAGTCGACGCCGGCCGAGGACCACAGCACCCCCGCGTCGGCCGCCGCGTCGAAGACCCCGGACTGGGCGTAGGCCACGATCGCGGGCCCTTCGGTCACCAGGAACCCGTGGGCGCATCCGCGGGGCACGAACACAGCGTTGGCCCGGGGCGCCGAGAGCACCACGGTGGCGTGCCGGTGACGGGTGGGGGATCCCTCGCGCAGGTCCACCACCGCGTCCACCACCGTGCCGGCCAGGCAGCACACGAGCTTCGCCACCTCGGCCGGGGGCCGCTGGAAGTGCAGGCCGCGCACCACGCCCGTGGACGAGGTGCTCACGAAGATCTCGGCGACGTCGAGGTCCAGGCCGAGCGCGTCGAAGGTGGGCCGGTGCAGGATCTTGACGAAGCTGCCTCTACGGTCCTGCGACACCGGTGCCCTCAGCTCCACGCAGCCCTCGACGGCTGTCGGTTGCGCCTCGATGCCCGTCACCGGCGGACCGCGCCCTCGACGAACTCGGTGATCGACTCCACCACGAAGTCGAGCATCTCGTCGCGCAGGCCCGGGAAGACCCCCACCCAGAAGGTGCCCTCGGCGACCACGTCGGTCGTGGTGAGCTCCCCCGCCACCCGGTAGGTCGCCCCGGCATAGGCCGGTTGGCGGGTCAGGTTGCCTCCGAAGAGCAACCTGGTCCCGATCCGGCGTCGATCGAGGTGCGCGACCAGCTCGGCTCGGGTGAAGGGAGCTTCGGGGCGCACCGTGATGGCGAAGCCGAACCAGCTCGGTTCGCTGTGCGGTGTCGCGGTGGGCAGCACCAGGTGCTCGCCCAGCGCCGCGAGGCCCTCGGCCAGGCGAGCCCAGTTGCGGGCCCTGTCGGCGACGAACCCGTCGATGCGCGCCAGCTGGGCGAGACCCACCGCCGCCTGCAGATCTGTGAGCTTCAGGTTGTAGCCGATCTGGGAGTAGATGTACTTGTGGTCGTAGCCGGCGGGCATGTCCCCGAGCTGCCAGCCGAAGCGCCGCCCGCAGGTGTCCTCCATGCCCGGGGCGCACCAGCAGTCGCGGCCCCAGTCGCGCAGCGACTCGACGAGCTTGCCGAGCGCGCCGCTGCGGGTCAGCACGCAGCCACCCTCGCCCGTGGTCATCTGGTGGGCCGGGTAGAAGCTCAGCGTCGCCAGATCGCCGAAGGTGCCCACCTGGCGGCCCCGGTACCGAGCCCCCAGGGCGTCGCAGGAGTCCTCGACCACGAACAGGTCGTGCTCGGCGGCCAGCGCGCCGACCACGCCGAGGTCGAAAGGGTTGCCCAGGGTGTGGGCCATCACGATCGCCCGCGTCCGGGGTCCGATCGCCTCGGCGAGAAGCTCCGGGCGGGCGTCGTAGGTTCCCAGCTCCACGTCGACGAAGACCGGTACCAGGCCCTGCAGCAGCAGCGGGTTCACCGTGGTGGGGAAGCCGGCAGCGACGGTGACGACCTCGTCGCCGGGTCGCAGGCGTCGCTCGCCCAGGCGCGGCGAGCACAACGCGGCCACGGCCAGCAGGTTGGCCGACGAGCCCGAGTTGCACAGGTAGGCGTGGCGCACCCCCACCCGTTCGACCAGGCCGGCCTCGAGCTCGTCGGCGAAGTGGCCCTCGGTCAGCCACAGCTCGAGGGCGGCGTCGACCAGGTTGGTCAGCTCGGGAACCCCCACGACCTTGCCCGACGCCGGCACGACCGTCTCGCCCGGCACGAACTCCACCACCGGATGGGTCAGCGCGTGGTGCTCGGCGGCCAGGGCGACCATGCGGTCGCGCAGCTCGTCCACGCGGTTCGTCACCGACCGACCAGCAGGTCTCGGTACCAGGCGAGGGCCTCGGCCAGCCCGTCGGCGAGACCGGTGGTGGCCTTCCAGCCCAGCCGGGTCCGGGCCCGGGTGGCGTCGAGGTGCTGGGCGGGGATCTCGTCGGCGGCCAGGGCGCGCA
This sequence comes from uncultured Microthrixaceae bacterium, assembly GCA_963703565.1. Classification (GTDB taxonomy): domain Bacteria; phylum Actinomycetota; class Acidimicrobiia; order Acidimicrobiales; family VFJN01; genus CAVPEW01. The sequence continues at coordinate 9,137 of CAVPEW010000065.1, forward strand.
CGTCGGGCTCGACGCGCTCGCCCCAGACCGCGCAGATGGCGTCGTAGAGCGCGAGCACGCTCAGCGGCGACTCGTCTGAGAAGTTCACCGCCCGCTCGTCGGGGACCACCCGAGGGTCCTCGTCGAGCCAGCGTGCCAGCGCCAGGTAGCCCTCCACGACGTCGGACACGTGCAGGTAGTCGCGCACCAGGGTGCCGTCGCTGCGGATCACCGGCGTCTCGCCGGCCAGCAGGCTGCGCAACGTGCCGGGCACGATGCGGCTCCAGTTGAGATCGCCTCCGCCGTACACGTTGCCGCAGCGCGCCACCGCCACCGGCAGCCCGTAGGTGCCGGCGTAGGACTGGGCCAGCAGGTCGGTGCAGGACTTGGACACCTCGTAGGGCTGCACACCGCGCAGTGGGGTCGACTCCCGGTACGGCAGCGACTCGCTGGTGCCGTAGGCCTTGTCGCTGGAGGCGACCACCACCCTCGCCACGGCCCCCTCGGCCCGCCGGCAGGCGTCGAGGAGCAGGTAGGTGCCACGGATGTTGGCCTCGAAGGTCTCCACGGGGTCGAGCCGCGCCGGACCGACCAGCGTCTGGGCACCCAGATGGAACACCGTGTCGACGTGGTGCGCGGCCAGCGTGCGGCGCACCACGTCGGGGTCCTGCAGCACGCCGGTGACCTGCACGACGCGCCCGATGTCGCCCGAGCGGACCAGGGCGCTGCGGGGATCGACGTCGGCGAGCAGGGCAACCACCCGAGCGTCGCGGTCGAGCAGCCGACGGCACAACGCCGAGCCGACCAGCCCGGTGGCGCCGGTGACAAGCACGCTGCGGCCGGCCCAGCTCACAGGGACCACACCTTCCAAGGCGCCGTGCCCGCCTCCCACTCGGCGTTGAGGGCCAGGTACTCGCGGTAGGTGTCCATGGGCTGGAAGTAGCCGTCGTGGGCGAACGCGGCCAGCTGCCCGTCGGCGGCCAGGCGCTCCAGGGGCTCGAGCTCCAGGGCGACGTCGTCGCTCAGGTACTCGAACACCGCCGGCTCGAACACGAAGAAGCCGGCGTTGACGAAGTCGTCGCTCTGGGGCTTCTCACGAAACGAGCGCACCGAACCGTCGTGGTCGACCTCGACCACCCCGAAGCGCGACGACGGCCTCACCACGGTCATGGTGGCCAGCCGACCGTGGTCCTCGTGGTAGGCGAGCAGCTTGCCCAGGTCGACGTCGGCCAGCCCGTCGCCGTAGGTGGTCACGAAGCGCTCACCGTCGACGTGGGGGCGCACCCGGTGCACCCGCCCCCCGGTGGGCGTCTCGGCGCCGGTGTCGACCACCGTCACCTGCCAGCCGGTCTCGAGGTGCTCGTTGTGGTACTGCACGGCGTGGGCGTGCCCCAGGCGCACGGTGAAGTCGTTGGTGCGGCCCTCGTAGTTGAGGAAGTAGTCGCGGATCACCTCGCCCCGATAGCCGATGGGCACCACGAAGTCGGTGATGCCGTGGTGGGCGAACAGCTTCATCAGGTGCCACAGGATGGGCTTGCCGCCCACCTCCACCATGGGCTTGGGTCGGAACTCGGTCTGCTCGCGCAGCCGGGTGCCGAGACCACCGGCGAGGATCACTGCCTTCATCGGGCCCGGATCGTACTGCCGGGCGGTCGCCCGCCCCGGTGACCGGGCCGGCGCACCGGGGCCCGGGCCGGGCGGCGCGCTGTGCCAGGATCGCTCCGCCATGGCGACGGGAGCACGACGAACCCGGGCGACTGGTGTCGCCGTCCACGCCGCGCTCGCAGCGGTCAGCTACCTCCCCCTGCTGGCAACAGGGCGTGGCCGCGTGGCCTCCGACACCCGCCAGGCCATCTACCTGGACCCGGGGCGCTTCCTGGCCGACGCCCTGTCGATGTGGGACCCGTCGCGGGACCTGGGGACCGTCACCCACCAGAACATCGTGCTGGTGTGGCCGATGGGCGTCTGGTTCTGGGCGGCCGAGCGGCTCGGCTCACCGCTCTGGCTGGCACAGCGCCTCTGGCTGGGCTCGATCCTGTTCGTGGCCGGCGCGGGGGTGCTGTTCCTGGCCCGCACGCTGGGTTGGGGGACCGTGCCGGGCCGCACCAGGGTGGCGCCCGGCCCCGCGGTGGCGGCGCTGGCCTACGCCCTGTCGCCCTACGTGGTGCAGTACGGGACCAGGACCTCGGTGCTGCTGTTGCCCTGGGCTGCCCTGCCGTGGCTGATCGGGCTCACGCATCGGGCACTGACCACCCGGGGATGGCGCCACCCGGCACTGATCGCGCTCGTGGTGGCATCGATGGCGGTCAACGCCACCGCCCTCGCGCTGGCCCTGCTGGGGCCGCTGTGCTGGACCGCCTGGGTGGTCTGGGGCACCAGGGAGGTTCCCGGGCGCGCCGCCGTGAGCGCCGCGGGGAGGGTCCTCGCCCTGGGGATCCCGACATCGGCCTGGTGGCTGGTGGCCCTGCTCGTCGAGGGCCGCTATGGGATGCCCCTGCTCGACTACACCGAGACCATCGACCAGGTCGCGTCGACCTCGGCTGCCACCGAGGTCCTGCGGGGGCTGGGCTACTGGGTGCCCTACCTGCGCGAGGGCGGGTTTCCCGAGGTCACAGGAGCCACCTTCTACCTCGAGCACTGGCCGGTGCTCGCCGCGGGGTCCGCCGTGGTGGCCGTCGCCCTGCTGGCACCGGTGACCGCCCGCTGGCGCCACGTGCCGTACTTCGCCTTCCTCGTGGTGGTGGGCGTGCTGATCGGCGTGGGGGCGTACCCCCCCGCGGATCCCGGGCCCCTGGGGTCGGTGTTCCACGACATGGCCCGCTCGGGCGGGGTCGGCCTGGTCCTGCGCTCGACCACGCGGGCGGCACCGCTGGCCCTGCTCGGGATCGCGGTGCTGGCGGGCGCGCTCGTCGACGCCGTGGTGCGCAGGGCGCCGCGGGTGGGCCTGGTGGGCGCCGGCGCGCTGGCGGCCGTCGTGGTGGTGCTGGCGCCCTCGCTCGGCACCGGCGGCGACCTCGTCGACCCCCTGTACTCTCGGCCCGAGCAGCTCCCCCGCTACTGGGACGAGGCGATCGACGCCGCCGACGCGATGGCGCACGGCGGCCGCCTGCTGGAGATCCCCGGCACCCGCTATGCCGCCTACCGCTGGGGCAACACCTACGAGCCGATCACCGCCGGGCGGGCCGGCACCCCCACGGCGTGGCGCGAGCAGATCCCCTACGGCGGGCCGGGCTCTGCCGACCTGCTCGTGTCGCTCGACAACCGCCTCCAGGAGGGCCTGCTGGACCCCCGGGCCCTGGCACCCCTGGCCCGCCTGATGGGCGCATCGGTCCTGGTGGTGCGCAACGACCTGGACGTGGGCCGCTACGGCACCGTGGCCCCCGAGACCGTGCGCGCGGTGGTCGGGCGCGCCGACGGGCTCGGCGAGCCACGCGGCTTCGGCCGGGTTGCCGGCACCGTCGTCGAGCTGCCCGCGGTCGAGGTGGTCCCGGTGGACGACGCCCCCGGGATGGTGTTCCAGGCCCCGCTGGCGTCGACCGTGCTGGTCGACGGCGCCGGGGAGGGCATCGTCGACGCGGCCGCGGCGGGAGTCCTCGACGGCACCGCGCCCGTCGTCTACGCGCAGAGCGCCGCCGACACGCCCGGCCTGCTCGACGAGCTCGTGGCCCGGCGGGTGCCGATCGTGCTCACCGACTCGAACCGGCGAGCCGTGGAGCGCTGGCGGTCGGTGCGCGACAGCCGTGGCGTGACCCTGCGCGCCGACCAGGATCCCCTCGACGAGTCCGGCCGGGCCGGGGGCGAGGCCCCGCTGGGCGTGCTCGAGGCCCGCGCCGACTGGCAGAGCGTCGCCGAGCCGGCGGGTGCAGCGGTCTCCGCCACCCGCTACGGCCACCCACTGGTCTTCGAGGGGGCCGTGCGACCCGCGGCCGCGCTCGACGGCGATCCGGCCACGGCCTGGCAGGTGGGACCCTTCGTGGGCGGGACCGGGGACCGCCTCGACGTCAGGCTCGACGAGCCGCTGCGCGCAGATCGCCTGACGCTGCGGGTCACCGATGGTCCGTCCAGGCTGAGCTCGGTCCGGCTGCGACTCGACGACTCCGAGACGGTGACGGTCCGACTCGACGACTCGGCGACGGTGGGCGACGGACAGGTCGTGCGCTTCGGCGAGCGCCGGCTCCAGCGGGTGCAGGTGGAGCTGGGCCCCACGTCCACTCCCCCCGGTGCCGACCCCGCTCCGGTCGGCGTCGCCGAGCTGGGGCTGCGCGACGCGGGCGGGAACCCCGTGATCACCGACGAGATCGTGAGGCTCCCCGTGGCGCTGGTGCGCGGCTTGGGGGAGGCGTCGCTGGACCAGCCCCTGTCGGTGGTCCTGTCCCGCCGCCGCGGCGACCCTTCCGACCCCGGTCGGTTCGAGGAGGAGCCCACCCTCGTGCGCCGCTTCGAGCTGCCGACCGGGCGGACCTTCACCCTGACCGGGCGGGCCAGCGGGCCCGATCCCGGCCCGGCCTGCCGCTCGGACCTGCTCGGCGTCGACGGCGTGGCGGTCCCGGTCTCGCTGCGTCCCAGCACGGCCGGCGGCTTCGACGTGACCGAGTGCGGGCCACTGCGCCTCGGGCCCGGCACCCACCTGGTGCGCACCGCCCGCGGCGGAGCCGACCTCGATCAGGTCGTGCTGTCGTCGTCCCCGGGGGGGCGGGCCGCGCTCTCGGGGCCCGACGGGCGACCGGTGCCGGCGACCACCGGCGCGCAGGCTCTGCCGGCGTCGAGCTCGCGCACCTCGGTGCAGACCACGTCGCGCCTTGGCGGTGCCTCGTGGGTGGTGCTGGGCCAGAGCCGCAACGACGGCTGGGACCCGTCCATCCGTGGCGAGGGACGGCTGGGCCGACCGGTGCTGGTCAACGGCTACGCGAACGGCGTGACCGTCGACGCCGCGGCAGGTACCGGCCTCGACTTCGACTGGGGACCGCAGCGGGCGGTGACCGCCTCGCTGTGGCTGGCCTTCGCCGGCCTGGTCGCGTGTGCAGCAGCCGTGGCCCGCGGCCGGCGTTGGGTCCCCGCGGCGGTCGCGCCCGAGCCCGCCCTGGGGCTCGGACCGGCGAGCGGCGGCCCGGCGCGGACCAGCTCGACGGCCGGGGTCAGCGGGCGCGTCGCCGTGGGGGCGGCGGCGCTGTCCGCCGTCGTGGCGGGGCTGGTCGTCGGTCCCTGGTGGGGGCTGGCCGCAGCGGTGGCGGCAGCGGTCGCGGCGGCCACGAGCCGGGCCCGGCTGGCGCTGGCAGCGGCCGGCTCGGGCCTGGTCGTGGCGGCGTTGGGCTGGGTCCTGGTGGCCCGCGCCGTCGAGCGCGACGAACAGGCCTACGCGTTCTTCACCTCCCTGGAGGGTCCGCACCGGCTGGCCCTGCTCGGCCTGGTGCTCCTCGGCGTCGGCGCCCTCGCGACCGAGCGCGACGCGCTCGGCGCCGTCGGGGCCGACCCGGTGACGAGCCTGGGCCGCTGGTGGGCGCGCGCCCGCCGGAGCCGGCAGAGCGCACGCCGCTCGACGGCGGCTACCGGATCGGCGTCCCCCCGGGACCGCAGGCGGTTCGCGCTGGGATGTCTGACCGGGGGCCTCCCGGCGCTGGCGGCGTTCACCTGGCTGGCCGGTTCGGCCACCGGGGGGCTGTTCGGGCGGCGGGCACTGGGAGGGTTCTACGACGCCCAGGCCCACGCCCTGGCCGACGGGCACCTCGACGTGCCCCGGGCTGCGCTGGGCATCGAGGCGTTCACGGTCGGGGGCCGCTCCTACATGTACCAGGGTCCGTTCCCTGCCCTGGTGCGCCTGCCGGTCGCCGTTGTCACCGACCGCTTCGACGGACGCCTCACCGGAGCGTCGATGGTCCTGGCGTTCGCCGTGACGATCGTGTCCGTCTCGGCCCTGTCCTGGCAGGTGCGCGGACTGCTGCGACCCGGCGTCGCGGTCTCGCGCGGCGAGGCGGCGGCAGCTGGCGCGTTCGTGGCGGCGTGCACCGCGGGCTCGGCGCCGCTGTTCCTGGCCAGCCAGCTCTCGGTGTACCACGAGTCCGCCCTGTGGGGTGCGGCGCTGACGCTGGCCGCTCTGGCGGTGCTGACGCGCCACCTGCGCTCGCCCTCCCCGGCGGCGCTAGCGGCCGCGTCGGCGCTGAGCACCGCCGCGCTGTGGTCGCGGGCGTCGGTGGCGTTGGGCGCTGTCGCCGCGCTGGGCCTGCTGGGCCTGCGCGACCTGGTGCAGGCAGCCCGCGCGCGCCGGAGGCCAGGGCGAAGCGCCCGGCGCCGGGCCCTGGCGGCGCTCGCCGCTGCCGCCCTGCCGCTTGTGGCGTACGCCTCTCTCAACCAGGTCAAGTTCGACAGCCCGGTGTCGGTGCCCTGGAACGCCCAGGACCTGAGCCGGGTGAGCTCGGCGCGCCGGGAGTTCCTCGACGCCAACGACGGCACGTTCTTCGGGTTGCGCTTCGTGCCCACCACCGCGCTGGCATACCTGCGCCCCGACGCCGTGTCGCTCCAGGAGCGGTTCCCCTGGGTTGGCTTCCGCACCGAGGGCATCGGTGAGCGCGACGGCGTGGGCGACGTGCTGCTCGACAAGGTCGACGCCACCGCGAGCGTCCCGGTCACCTTCCATGCCGTGGGTCTCGTGGCCCTGGTCGGCGCGTGGGTGGCGTGGCTCGGCGCGCGGCGGGGATCCTCGGCGGGCAGTGTGGCCATACCGCTCGCCGGGGCCCTGGTGGGGGCGGCGACGATCTTCGTGTTCGGCTTCGTCGCCCAGCGCTACCTGGTCGACGTCGTGCCGGTGGTGGTCGTGGCCGGTGCGGCCGGGATGGCGACCCTGGCGGGCTGGACCGGGCGCGCCCGACGGCGTCCGCGCCGGGCGGCGCTGACCGTGTTGGGGGTCTTGGCCGTGCTGGGCGCGTGGACCTCGTTCGGCCAGACCCTGTGGTACCAGCGGGTGTACGCCTCGCCGGGTGACGAGACCGGCGCGGCCGCGTTCTTCGAGACCCGCTCCCACTCGCCCGAGCTGCCCTTCGGCGGTGGCGACCGCCTCCGGCGCGGCGACCGGCCGCCCCCGCGGGGCCACGCCGGTGACGTGTTCGTGGCGGGCGACTGCGCCGGGCTCTACGTGTCCGACGGCGCCGGCCTCGACGAGCTCGTGCTGTCGAACTGGAAGCCGGTCGAGCGCTCCCCCGCCGTGGGCGTCCACGACCTGGACGTGAGCTTCGACCCTGCGGAGCCCGGAACCGTCGAGGCGTTGCTGGGCGCCCGGGCGGCTGGGCGCGCCCAAGACGTGGTGGTCGAGCGCCTGGCCGGCGGCCGCGCCCGCTTCGCGGTGATCGGCTCTGGCCTGGACGTGCACGGGCGCGAGGTGGATCTCGTCCCCGGCAAGCGCTACCACCTCGAGGTGGAGGCGGACCCCGGAACCGGCGTCGCCGAGGTGCGCCTCGACGGTGCGGTGATGGTGACCGGCGTCTACGCCGTCTCCGCCGTACCCACCCTGGGCCGGCCCGCTGCCGCCGAGGGCGCCGTCGCTCCGGCGGCTCGCTGGAGCGAGCGCCCCGCCGACATGTCGATCTGCCGGCGCCTCACCCGAGACGGTTCAACCGCGCGGTGAGGGCTCCAGCTCGAAGAGGAACTGGAAGGCGAACAGGTCCGGGCGGGCGCGTACGCCCACCCGGTCCATGGCGGCGAGCGCCGTGGCCATCCGCGACGGCCGGGGCGCGCCGCTGGAGCGCTGCGAGAGGACCTGGACGGGCAGGCCCACCGGCTCGCTGCGTGTGACCACCAGGCCCGCCTCGTCGAAGGTGGCCAGGGCGCTGTGCCGCGTGAAGAAACGGAGATGGCCCCGGTCCAGGATGCCCCGGCGGTCGTAGTCGAACCGCCCGGCCGCCACACGGGCCCGTGGGTACCAGTTGGCGAAGTTGGGGGTGCTGACGAGCAGGCGACCGCCTGGGCGGAGGCGCCGGGCGGCGTCGACCAGGACGCGCTCGGGGCGGCGGAGGAAGCCCACCAGGTCGGCGGCCAGCACCACGTCGAACGCCTCGCCTACCTCGGCGGGCAGGCCCTCGTCGAGGTCGGCCTCCACGAAGTCGGTCACCCTGGCTGCGACGCCGTCGCGCTTGACGGCGTCGACGCCGGTGACAGCGTGGCCCTGGGCCCGCAACCGGGCGGCCAGCTCCCCGTCGCCGCAACCCAGGTCGAGCACGCGCTGGGGCGGTCGCCGGGCGAACCAGTCCACGACGCGAGCAGCGACTCCCTCCAGCTCGGTCCCCGCAGAGCTCGATCCGGGCTCGTCGAGAGGCGAGTTGAAGGCGAGCTCGCCTCGGCCCAGCCCCATCTTCTCGAGTCGGTAGCGCACGACGTCCACGGCGCACTGCCGGGCGTAGCGCAGACCGTTCACGTAGCTGATCTCGTCGCCGTAGAAGGTGGGGATGGGCAGCTCGACGATGCGCTTGCGGGCCTCGTGCAGTGCCAGGATGATCTGGGTGTCGAAGTTGTAGTCGGGGCTCAGGCGCTCGAAGGGAAGCTCCGCCAGGGTCGCCACGCTGTAGGCCCGGTAGCCCGAGTGCCACTCCGAGAGGTGCTCGCCGACCACCAGGTTCTGGGCCCTGGTCAGGATCGTGTTGCCCACGACCTTGTACAGGGGCATCCCGCCCCGCCGCGCCTCTGCGCCGACATCATCCGCGAGCCGAACACGGCGTCGGCCTCTCCGCGCTCGAGCGGCGCCACCATCTGCGGCAGCAGCTCGGGTGCGTACTGGCCGTCGGCGTGCAGGAGCACGACGATGTCGAAGCCGCGCTCGATGGCCCATCGGTAGCCGGCCTGTTGGTTGCCTCCGTAGCCCAGGTTGCGCTCGTGGCGCACCACCGTGAGCGGGAGGTCCCCCACCGCGTGCTGGTAGCCGATGCCCACCAGGTAGGTGGAGTCCTCGCTGTGGTTGTCGCCGATGAAGACGCCGTCGATCCGGGCGCGGAACGCGGCGGGCACCCGATCGAGCACCCTGGCCAACGTGGATGCCGCGTTGTAGGCGACGACCACCACGCCGATGCCTGGCACGGGCGGCCACGCTACCAGCCGCGACCGGGCCGTCCCGGGGCCTAGCGCAAGGCCTCGTTAGGGTCGCGCCGTGCGCCTCCCACGGAGTTGGCCGGGCCGCCTGGCGCTCGTGGTGCTCGCCGGCGCGGCCCTGCGGCTCGCGTTCGTCGTGGGGGTCACGCGCCACGACGACCGCGTGTACGACGCCCTGTGGTACGAGCTGCAGGCTCGCGCTGTCGTGGACGGCCACTTCTTCGACGACCCGTACCTGCTCTTCGAGGAACCCCCGGTCGTGGAGCCGAACGCGGACCACCCCCCGCTCACGGTCGTGGTCCTCGCTCCGGCGGCCCTGCTCGGCCCGCACGACTGGGCCGAGATGGGAATGAGGCTGACCATGGTCCTCATCGGGTCGGGCACCGTGGCCGGCGCGGGCCTGCTCGCCCGGCGCCTGGCCGGGCCCGCCGCGGGGCTGCTGGCAGCGGGGCTGGCGGCCGTGGACCCCAACCTGTGGATGAACGACGGCCTGATCATGTCGGAGTCGCTCGCGACCCTGCTGACCCTGGTCGCGGTGGCCGGTGCCTACCGGGCGGCAGGCGGCGACCACCGGCCGCGCGTCGCCGTCGCCCTCGGGGTGACGGTGGGCCTGTGCGCGCTGACACGTGCGGAGCTGGCGCTGCTCGGCCCGCTGCTGGTCGCTCCTGCCGTGCTCGCCGGCCACGGGGCGTCGCGCTGGCGCAGGCTCGTGCTGGCGGGCACCGCGTGCGTGGCGGTGCTCGCCCCCTGGGTGGCGTTCAACACCGCCCGATTCGAGCGGCCCACCACCGTGTCGACGACCCTCGGGCTCGCCCTGCGCGCGGGCAACTGCCCCAGCACCTTCTCAGGCGAGCTGATCGGCTGGGCGGACGTGTTCCCACCCTGCACCGAGGCCCGAGGCCCGAGGGATCCCTCCCAGTGGGACGCCGACCTGCGCGACGACGCGCTGGCCTACATCGGCGACCACCCGGGCCAGCTGCCGGCGGTGGTGGCCGCCCGGGTGGGGCGCACGTGGGGGCTGTACCGACCCGGCCAGACCAACGCCCTGACCAAAAGAGAGGGGCGGCCCGAGTGGGCGAGCTGGCTGGGCACGGTGTGGACCTGGCTGGCCCTGCCCGTTGCCGCCTACGGCGTGGTGCTGGCGGGTCGCCTGCGCGTCCGGCGCTGGCCCCTGCTGGTCCCGCTGGCCGCGACGACCGCGGTGGCCGCAGCGCTGAGCGGGCTCGCCCGCTACCGCGCTCCCGGCGAACCGGCGATGTTGGTGCTCGTCGCCATCGGCGTGGTCGCTCTCGCCGGCCGCGCCCGCGGCCGACCGCGCCACGGCGGCGGCGGGGACGACCACAACGGCGACAGCGACGACGGCGACCTCGGCCCCCGCCCGTTGCACGCGGCGCTATAGGGTCCCGGGCCGTGCCCGCTCCCGTCGTGTTGGTCCACGGCTTCGCCACCGACTGCGCCCGCACCTGGGGCGACAACGGCTGGCTCGACCTTCTCGCCGACTCCGGTCGCTCCACGGTGCCCATCGACCTGCTGGGCCACGGCACCGCCGAACGGCCCCACGACCCCGCCGCCTACGCAGACCTGGAGGACTGGACGGCGGCTCGCCTGCCGGACGGGCCCGTCGACGCCGTCGGGTTCTCGATGGGCGCCCGGGTTCTGCTGACGATCGCGTGCCGGACCCCGGAGCGCTTCGGCCGTCTGGCCCTGCTGGGCATCGGCGCCGGCGTGCTCGAGCATCGGGACGCCGGCGTGATCGCCGACGCCGTCGAGGGACGCGCCGACCCCGCCGACCCCATGGCCCAGTACTTCGCCGGCCTCGCGGCCCACCCCGGCTCGGACCCGCAGGCGCTCTCGGCCTTCATCCGGGCCCCCCGACCGGACCTGACCCCCGACGTGCTCGCCGGGGCCACCCTGCCGGTGCTGGTGGTGCTCGGTGACCGCGACTTCACCTGGCCGCCCGAACCCCTCGTGGACGCGCTGCCCGACGCCCGGCTGGTCGTTCTGCGCGGAGTCGACCACTTCGCGACCCCGAAGGACTTCGGTGCCATCGACGCCGTGCTCGACTTCCTCGGCGGCGACCCGTGAGCGGCGAACCCGTACCCCAGCCGGGGCTGTTCGCCGCCGAGGCGTTCCCGACCGAGGTGCTGCTGGTGCGCCACGGCCGCTCGGCCGACGTGGTGCCCGGCTCCCCCGAGAGCGTCGACCCGCCCCTTCACGACATCGGGGTGCTCCAGGCCGGCGCGCTGGCCCGGCGCCTGGCTCTCAAGCCGCTCGACGCCATCTACTCCTCGCACCTGCGCCGGGCCGTCCAGACCGCCGAGGCACTGCACGAGGGTCGCGACCTGCCCCGCCGCGAGCGCGGCGACCTGCGCGAGGTCGACCTGGGCGACTGGGAGGGCGGCGAGTTCCGCCGGCGCTCGGCAGCAGCGGATCCCGAGTGGCTGGCCTTCGCCGACGCCGGACGCTGGGAGCTGATACCCGGCGCCGAGCGCGACGTCGACCTGCGGGCGAGGGTGACGGGCGCCGTGAACGAGATCGCCGCGACCCACGCGGGGGGCAGCGTGGCGGTGGTCTGCCACGGCGGGGTCATCAACGCGGTGCTGGCGGACCTGCTCGGGCTCGCCCGCTCCACGTTCACCGTCATCGAGAACACCAGCATCACCGTCTTGCGCTACCGCGCCGACGGGCGCGCAGTGGTGCTCACCCTCAACGACACCCACCACCTGTACGACCCTGTGCTGGGACTCGAGGGCTGACGTGGGCCGGGACGGGTTCATCCTCGGGGTGGACCTCGACGGCGTCTGCGGCGACTACACCAGCGCCTTCCGCGAAGTCGTGGCCGCCGAGACCGGCGTCGAGCCCGAAGCACTGGGCGATGCCAGGTCGTGGTCGTTCGCCGAGTGGGGGATCGGCCCCGACGACTTCGACCGGCTGCATCGCGCCGCCGTGCTCGAGCACCGCATGTTCCGGTCGATGCCGGTCATGGCAGGCGTGGCCGACGCCCTGTGGCGACTGTCCGACAGCGGCGTGTGGATCCGCATCATCACCCATCGTCTGTGCGTGAACTGGGGCCACGCGGTCGCGGTGGCCGACACCGTCGCCTGGCTCGACGACGCCTCCATCCCCTACCGCGACCTTTGCTTCCTGGGCGCCAAGCCCGAGGTCGAGGCCGACTGCTACGTCGACGACGCCGCCCACAACGTCGAGGCGCTGCGCGCCGCTGGCAACCACGTCATCGTGTTCGACGCCCCGTACAACCGTGAGGTGGCCGGGCCGCGCGCCCGTGACTGGGACGAGGTCGAGCGCCTCGTCGCGGACGCGGTCGCGGCGTCGGGGCTGCCCCTGCAGGCTCCGCTGCCCGGCCTCGACCCGGGCAGCGGCCGCCTCGCCCACCGGGTTCGCCCGGCTCGCTAGCAGACCGGCGCCGGGGCCGCCGGGAGCGCCACGCTGCGGGCGCCGCCACACTGGAGCGGTGCCAGGACCCGGAACCCTCGCCGGAGCCGTGGCCTTGACGATCCTGGTCACCTTGCCCCTGGCGGTGAGCGTGCTGGCCCTGCTCGACGTCGCCCGGCGACCACAGTGGGCCTGGGCGCTGGCGGGCAGGCGCCAGGTCGTGTGGCTGGCCGGGCTGCTGTTCGCCACCTTCACCGTGGTCGGCGGTCTCGCTCTGAGCGTCTGGTACCTGGTGCGGGTGCGCCCGGAGATCGCGGCCGCGGAGCAGGGCCGCCTCGACCGACGCTGAGCCCGAGCCCACCGCGCTCGCCCAGCCCTGGCCGGACCCTCATCGGGGGTGCACCGTTCGCTCACGGTCGACGCCTACCGTGCGGCCGATGCCGAGCCGTCGCGGGCCCTCGCTACCCGCCCCCGTGACCCGGCCGCGCTTCGCAGCGGCGCCCGCCGCCGCGGCGGCCCTCGCCCTCGTGCTGTTGGCCGCGGTCCTGGCCGGGTGCAGCGACGACGGAGCCGGGCCGGCCCTGGACACCACAGCGGCGCCCGAGGGCCCCGCCAGCGCTTCCGAGGTCGCCCTGGCCGTCACCGCCCCCGCCGGGGGTGGACCCGTCGCGCCCGCCTCGGCCGCCGTCGGGCACAGCACCGAGCACACCGTGCGCGGCCCCGACGGTCAGCAGCGCCACTACCGCCTCTACGTCCCCACCTCGCTGCCTGCCGACGGCGAGGCCGTCCCCCTCGTCCTCGCCCTGCACGGGGGAACCGGGTGGGGCGCCCAGTTCGAGCGCCAGAGCCGCCTCGACGACCTCGCGGAGTCCAACGGCTTCCTCGTCGCCTACCCCGACGGCGAGGACGTGGCCCTGCCCGGCCCGGGCGCGGTGTGGAACGCCGGGGGGTGCTGTGGCCCCGCCGACACCGGCGACGAGCGCGACGTGCACTTCCTGGCAGCCGTGCTCGACGACGTGGGGGCCCGCCAGCGCGTCGACCCCGACCGGATCCTGGCCACGGGCCACTCCAACGGGGCGATGATGGCGCTACGGCTGGCCTGCGAGCTGGGCGAGCGGATAGCAGCCGTGGCGGTGCAGTCCGGCCCGCTGTTCGTCGACCGCTGCGAGCCGGCGCGGCCGGTGTCGGTCCTGGCCATCCACGGCGACGCCGATCCCAACGTCCCCCTCGAGGGGGGCCGCGGGCCCCGGTCGGTCGCCGGTGTCGACTTCCCGCCGGCGCTGGCAGGGATGCGTGCGCTCGCCGCGGCCGACGGGTGCCTCCCCGAGCCGACCGACACGGTCGCCGGCGGTTCCGCCGCGGTGGTCGTGCGGGTCTGGAGCGGATGCCGGGACGGCACCACGGTGGCCTTCGCGACCGTGCCGGGCGCCGCCCACGGATGGATGGGCGCCCCGTCGCGCGCCGCTCAGCTCACCGGGGTCACCTCGTACGCCGGCCTCGACGCCTCGGTGGCCGTCTGGTCGTTCCTGTCCACCCACGGCCGCTGACGCGGACTGCACTGCACCACTGCACAGCAGCACTGCACCCCGGCGGGCCCCACCGCTGCGGCCAAGCGCACCAGGCCCGTTCAGTGGACCAGGTAGGCAGCCGGAGGCGGGCCGTACCGGCCGCGCAGGTGGTCGGCCAACGCCCGCACCCGCGCCGAGGCCACCCAGTACGGACCCCGCCGTGACGGCATCGCCAGGCCCACGCCGAGCTGCACCAGCGCCACCGCTATGCGGAACCAGACCTGCACCGGGCCCCAGTGGTCGTCGAGGAGCAGCAGCGTGTTGCGCAGCTGGAGGTAGTCGATCGCGGCGACCTTGGTGCCCAGGTCGGGGTTGACCACGATCGCGCCCCGCACCAGGCCGGTCTCCCACCCGAACCGGGCGGCGCGCAGCGCCAGGTCGGCCTCCTCGCAGTACGCGAAGTACCGCTCGTCGAACAGGCCGACCTGCTCGAGCAGGGCGCGCCGGGCCAGCATCAAGGTCCCGTGAGGGTGCCCGGCGGGCTCCCAGCCCTCGCTGACCCTGGCCGGTTCGAGGATCCCGCCGAGGAAGGGGTGCACCACCGGCGTGGCGCCGTCGCCGAAGTCCGCCGAGACCAGGCCCGAGCGGGGCCGGCTGTTGGCGGCCTGCAGCATCCGCGTCAGGCAGT
>CAVPEW010000066.1:0-46771 GCA_963703565.1 uncultured Microthrixaceae bacterium
GAGCGACAGCGCCTTGTCGATGGCCGAGCCCTTCAGGCTGGCGCTGATCCATTCCATCGATTCCGGCAGCAGCACCACGAAGGCGGTGCCCATCAGCGTGCCCATGATCGAACCGGTGCCGCCGATGATCACCATCGCCAGGAAAATGATCGAGCGCTCGATGCCGAAGCCTTCGTTGGAGACGACGAGCTGGTAATGCGCGTAGAGCGCGCCGGCGATGCCGGCGAAGAAGGCGGCGAGCCCGAACGACAGCGTGCGGTATTTGGTGAGATTGATGCCCATGATCTCCGCGGAGAGATAATGGTCGCGGATCGCGACCAGCGCGCGGCCGTCGCGCGTGCGCATCAGGTTGGTGACGAGGAGGTAGCTGACCACGAGATAGGCCAGCACCACGTAGAAATATTGCTTATCGCCGCGGAAGGTGTAGCCGAAGATCGAGAACGGATTGGCGCTGGCCGGCACCGAGCCGCCGGAAAACCAGTCGGCGCGCGAGAAGAAGTCGATCAGGATGTACTGCGCGGCCAGCGTTGCAATGACGAGATAGAGTCCCTTCAACCGCGCGGCCGGCACGCCGAAGATCAAACCGACCAGCGCCGTCACCACGCCGGCCAGCGGAATAGCGAAGAACACCGGGATCGGCAAGTTGTTCGAAATGTAGGCCGAGGTGAACGCGCCGAACAAGAAGAACGCGGCGTGGCCGATCGAGATCTGCCCGGTAAAGCCGACCAGAATGTTCAGGCCAAGGGCCGCGATGGCGAAAATGCCGATCTGGATCAGGATGGAAAGCCAGTATTCGGTGAAAACCACCGGCGCGAAGCAGATCAGCACGATCCCCACAATGGCCATGTTGCGGCTGGTGGTGGTCGGGAAGATCGTGGTGTCGGCCGCATAGGAGGTGCGGAAGTCGCCGGCCGGAATCAGGGAAGGGGTTGCCATTTGACTTACACCCGCTCGATGTCTTTGGTGCGCGCCGAGCGCGTTCGTGCGCCGGATCGAGGAGAACCCTGGGTTCGGCGCCGCCGCCAACGAGGTCCTCGAGGTGGTCGAGGGAGCCGCCTTCTACCTGCTGTGCCATGACGACGTGGCTCTGGCCCCCGATGTCGTGCGGACGCTGGTCACCGAGGCGTTCCGGGCCAACGCCTCGGTGTTGGGCCCCAAGCTGACGGCCTGGGACGACACCCGGCGCATCCTGCAGCTGGGGCAGGCCATGGACCGCACAGGGCGCACCGTCGACCTGGTCGAGCGGGAGAAGCTCGACCAGGGCCAGCACGACGAGGCCGGTGATGTCTTCGTGGTGACCGGTGGGTGCACCCTGGTGCGTGCCGACCTGTTCGCCGAGATCGGCGGGTTCGACGAGGCGATCGACCTGCTCGGCGACGACGTGAGCCTGTGCTGGCGGGCACATCTCGCCGGCGCCCGGGTCGCGGTCGCGCCCTTCGCCGAGGTCCGCCACAAGGAGGCGCTCAGCTCGCGCCTGGAGGGCGCCGAGCGAGACCGTCGCCTCGTCCGTCACCGCCTGCGCACGGCCTGGACGTGCCAGAGGGGGTGGTCGATGGTCGTCGGAGCGCCCCGCGCCGCCGTGGTCGAGCTCGTGGAGCTCGTCGCGTCGCTCGCGACGGGTCGCGCCGGCCATGCGCGGGCGATGGTGGCCGGCGCCTGGTGGAACCTGCGCGCCTGGCGCCAGCTCCGCGCCGCCCGCCGTCAGGTGTCGGCGTTCCGCCACGTACCCGACCGCAGCGTGCGCGCCCGCCAGGTCACCGGCACGGCCTGGGTCCGCGATGCCCTGCGCGGCGGCGCCCCCGCGCGCCCCGTGGGCCGCTTCGGGGCTGGGGAACCCGGGCCCGACCCTGCGGGGCGCCGGCGCGCGGCGGGTCGGGAGGCGACCGCCACGGTCGTGACCGCGGTGGCGGTGGCGGCGGTGGTGCTCCTGGGCAGTCGGCACATGTTGACCCAGGGCGTCCCGGTGATCGGTGAGATGGTGCCCGTCGAGGGCCCTGCCCGGCTGTTGCGCACCTGGTCCGGTGGGTGGAACCCCGCAGGGCTGGGCTCTTCTGCGCCCGCGCCCGCCGGGCTGGCGCTGCTGGGCGTGGGAGGCCTGGTCACCTTCGGCCAGGTCGGGTTGCTGCGGCTGGTGCTCACCGTCGGGCTCGTGCCGCTGGGAGCCTGGGGCGCCTACCGCCTCGCGGCGCCGTTCCGTTCCCGTTGGGCCCAGCTGGCCACCGTGGCCGTCTACGTCACCAACCCGTTGCCCTACAACGCTCTGGCCACCGGTTCGTGGTCGGCGCTGGCGGTCTACGCCGCGGCCCCCGCCCTGGTGGCGCGGCTGGCCAGGGCCGCATCGCTGGCACCGTTCGTGGACCCTGGCTCGGACACCGGCCCCAGCTCGCCCGACAGCGGCTCGGGCAGGGCGTGGCGATCCGAGCCGGTTCGTTGCGTCCTGGTGGCCGGTGTGATCACGGCTCTGGGGGCGGCGATCTCGCCCGCGCTCGTGGCGCTGCCCGTCGTGCTCGGCGTCGCGCTGGCCCTGGGCTCGGTGCTGACGGGGTCGGTGCGAGGGAGCGGGCGGGTGCTGGCCGCGGCTCTGGGGGCGAGCGCGGTGGCGGCTGTGCTCCACCTGCCGACCGCCGTCGACATGGTGCGCGCCGGGTCGATCGAGGCGCTGCTCGGTCCGCCTCGGGGTGCCACCGGCCTGGGCCCTGGAGCGCTGCTGCGCTTCGAGGTCGGGCCGTGGGGTGCCGGTGTCTTGGGCTACGCGCCCGTCGCGGCGGCCAGCTTGGCGTTGCTGGTCGGTCGGTCGTGGCGTCACCGCTGGGCGGTCCGTGCCTGGTCCGTGGCCTTGGTGGGCTGGGGCCTCGCTTGGAGCGCGGACCAGGGCTGGATGTCGGTGGGCAGTCCCGACGTGGCCGCGCTGGTCGCTCCGGCCGCGCTGGGCATGGCCCTCGCCGTCGGCCTCGGTGTGGCGGTCTTCGAGGTCGACTTGCCCGGCTACCGCTTCGGCTGGTCCCAGCTCGTCTCGGCGGTGACCGGGTTGGCCGCAGTGCTGGCCCTGGTACCGATCGCCGCGGGGTCGGTCGACGGATCGTGGTCGACGCCGCGCGGCGACGCCACCCGCGTCCTGCGAGCCGTCGACGCCGATCTGGTCGAGTCGCCGGGCCGGGTCCTGTGGCTGGGCGATCCGGGCGAGACACCGGTCGCGGGCTGGTCCCTACGACCAGGTCTGGTCTACGGGCTCTCGACGCGGGGCACGCCGGGCACCGTGCAACGTTGGGCGGGACCCGACGACGATGCCACGGTCCGGGTCGCATCGGCGCTCGGGCTGGCCCTCGACGGCCAGACTGCACGTCTGGGGCGCGTCCTGGCTCCCATGGCAGTGCGTTACGTCGTGGTCGTGCAGCGCCTCGCCCCCGCTCCCTGGGCCGACGGCGGCCGGGGTGTGGCGGCCGAGGTCACCGACGCGTTGGGAGGCCAGCTCGACCTGCGCCGCCTCGACGTGCCCGCCGGCCTGCTCGTCTACGAGAACCAGGCCGCCCTGCCGGCCCGGGCGCTGGTCGGCGACTCGGTGGGGGCCGGGCGGGGCACGCCCGAGGAGGTGCTCGGCCTAGACCTGGCCGGCGCGACGCCCGTCTTGCCCGCCGAGGACGGGCCCACGAGCTGGTCCGGCGAGCTGCCGGCGGGCCGCGTGGCCTTCTCCGAGGGCGCCTCGTCGCGCTGGCAGCTCGAGGTCGAGGGTCGTTCGGCGCCGCGCAGCCGGTCCTTCGGGTGGGCCAACGCGTTCGAGGTGGCCGAGCCCGGGTCGGCGACGCTGTCGTACCGCACGCCACCGCTGCGCTGGCTGGCCTCCGCCGGCCAGGCGGCTCTGTGGATGGTGGTGGTCACGCTCGCGGTGGTGTCCGGCCCCCGTCGGCGGGCCGGGAGGCGGGCACCGTGAGATCGACCCGGCTCGCGGCGCTCGTGGTGGTCGCCGGCGCCCTGGTGGCTGTGCTGGTCCTCGACCCCGCTCCGCGTCGTTCCGGTGGCGGGGCCGACGGGTTCCGGTCCCGCATGCCCGTGGCCGGCCCGGCCTCGGAGCTGTCTGCGACCTGGTTCTGCGCCGGCGGTACCGGCACTCCCGACGGGCCCGCCGATCACCGCATCGTGCTGGCCAACCCGACCGAGCGCGACCGCCCGGTCACCGTGACCGTGCTCGGCGGCGAGGTGGCGCCGCCCCTGCCCAGTGCTCCCGAGCCGGGCGCGCCCGGGTCGACCACTTCGACGCCGGCCACTTCGAGGCCGGCCGCCACCTCCACCACGACGGCACCGGTCCCCGAGGCCCCGGCGCCCGTGTCGCGCAGCGTGACGGTCCCCGCTCGGGCTCGCGTCGACCTGCGCCTGGGTGACGTGCTGGCCGCGCCGATCGTCAGCGCGGTGGTCGAGGTGCCCGGCGGTGGGGTCGTCGTGGAGCACACGGTGGTCGGCAAGCTCGGGGTGTCGAGCGCGCCATGCCTCAACCAGGCCGCCACGGAGTGGTCGTTCGCGGTGGGGTCCACGGCGCGGGGGAACCGCGAGTTGCTGGTGTTCATGAACCCCTACCCCGAGCCCGCCACCCTCGACATCGACTTCGCCACCGACGAGGGCGTGCGATCCACGAGGCGGTTCGAGGGGTTTCCGGTGCCGGCGCGAAGCGTGGTGGCGGCCTACGTCGACGAGGACGTCGCCCGCAAGGACTCCGTGTCGGCGCTGGTGCGCCTGCGCAGTGGCCGCCTCGTGGTCGACAGGATCCTGAGCTTCGACGGGACGGACGGGCGCAAGGGGTTGGTCGTATCGCCCGGCGTGCCGCGCCGGGCCCAGGTGTGGAGCTTTCCCGACGGGGTCGTCGCCGAGGGCGACTTCGCCCAGATAGCGGTCTTCAACCCAGGCGGTCGCGTCGCCGAGGCCGAGGTCGAGGTGCGACCCCAGGACGTCTCCGAGTCGGGACTGCCAGAGCCGTTCGAGCTGAGCATCCCGCCGGGACGCAGCGTCACGGTCTCGCTGCACGACGAGGATCGGGTGCCACGTGACTCCCGCCACTCCGTGGTGGTGCGGTCCCTCAACGGGGTGGGGGTGGTGGCCGAGCAGGTCGTGTGGGCGGTGGACCCCTCGGCGCGCCGCGGGGTCGGGGTGACCGCCGGCTCGCCGTTGGCCGGGCGCCGGTGGCTGATGGCCGCCGGTTCGACCGGAGCCGGCCGTGACGAGTTGGTCACCGTGGTCAACCCGGGCGAGTCCCCGGCCAAGGTGCGCATCGTCGGTTACGGCGGCGGGCAACAGATCGGCCTGGGCGACCTGTCGGAGCTGGTGGTGCCTGCCCAGGGTCGTGTGACGGTTCGCCTGGGCGAATGGGTGCAGCGATCCGCCCTTCCCCTGACCGTCGCCTCGGACCGTGCCGTCGTGGTCGCCCGAGGCCTGTACCGGGACGAGGGCGTCGGCATCATCGTCACGCTCGGGGTCCCGGTCGACGACGGCACGCTCGAGGCGTTGGGCGTGTTGCGCTGACCGGCTCGGCGGGGGCCCCGATCGGGCGACGCTCCGGGCGTGCGACGATGGTCGATCCCATGAGGAGGACGTGAGCACGTGACGCGAGTGTGGCCCGGAGAGCCCTATCCGTTGGGCGCCACCTTCGACGGCGTCGGCACGCGGTTCTCCGTGGTGTCCTCGGTCGCCGAGTCGGTGGAGCTGTGCCTGTTCGGCGGCGACGGGAGCGAGAGCCGCGTGGAGTTGCCGGAGCGCTCGGGCGACGTGTGGCACGGTGACCTTCCCGATGTGCAGCCGGGCCAGCGCTACGGGTACCGGGTCCACGGGCCCTGGGAGCCGGCTCGAGGGTTGCGCTGCAACGCGGCCAAGCTCCTGCTGGATCCGTACGCGAAGGCGGTCGACGGGACGGTGCGCTGGGACCCTGCTGTGTTCGGTCACCGCTTCGACGATCCCGATGCCCGAAACGACGACGACTCCGCCCCGTTCGTGCCCCGCAGCGTGGTCGTGAACCCGTTCTTCGACTGGGCCAACGATCGACCGCCCCGGACCTCGTGGGCCGACACGGTGATCTACGAGGTCCACGTCAAGGGCGCCACGGCTCGCCATCCCGACATCCCCGAGGGGCTGCGCGGAACGTACCTGGGCCTTTCGCACCCGGCGTTCGTGGAGCACCTGCAGCGGTTGGGTGTTACCGCCGTGGAGCTGCTGCCGGTGCACCACTTCGTGCACGACGCCCACCTCGTCGAGCGCGGCCTGCGCAACTACTGGGGCTACAACTCGATCGGCTACCTGGCCCCCCACGGGGGTTACTCGGCCCGTGGCGCCGGTGGCGAGCAGGTCGGCGAGTTCCGCCAGATGGTTCGCGAGCTGCACCAGGAAGGGGTGGAGGTGATCCTCGACGTCGTCTACAACCACTCGGCCGAGGGCAACCACCTCGGCCCCACGCTGTCGTTCAAGGGCTTCGACAATCCCGCCTACTACCGCCTCGCCGAGGACCGCCGCTACTACGTCGACTACACGGGCACCGGCAACACGCTCAACATGCGTGACCCCCACACGTTGCAGCTCGTGATGGACAGCCTGCGCTGGTGGGTGACGGACATGCACGTCGACGGGTTCCGCTTCGACCTCGCCTCCACGCTGGCTCGGAGCCTGCACGAGGTGGATCGCCTCTCCGCCTTCTTCGACCTGGTCCAGCAGGACCCCGTGATCAGCCAGGTGAAGCTGATCGCCGAGCCCTGGGACGTGGGGGAGGGCGGCTACCAGGTCGGCAACTTCCCTCCCCTGTGGGCCGAGTGGAACGGCCGCTTCCGCGACTCGGTGCGTGACTTCTGGCGCGGCGCCGACGTCGGCGTGGGCGAGCTGGCATCACGGCTGACCGGATCGTCCGACCTCTACGAGGCGGACGCCCGCCGCCCGCACGCGTCGGTGAACTTCGTCACAGCGCACGACGGGTTCACCCTGACCGACCTGGTCAGCTACGACACGAAGCACAACGAGGCCAACGGGGAGGACGGCCGCGACGGCGAGTCCCACAACCGCTCGTGGAACTGCGGCGTCGAAGGGCCCACCGACGACCAGGCGATCCTGACCCTGCGGGCCCGGCAGCGGCGCAACCTGCTGACCACCCTGATGCTCTCCCAGGGCGTACCGATGCTCCTGCACGGCGACGAGCTGGGCCGCACCCAGCACGGCAACAACAACGCCTACTGCCACGACGACGAGCTGTCCTGGATCGACTGGGCCCATCTCGACGAGGAGCTCCTGGCCTTCACCGCCGCGCTCGTGGCGTTGCGTCGCTCCCATCCGACGTTCCGGCGCCGGCGGTTCTTCCAGGGTCGTCCCATCCGCACCCATGGGACCGGGGCGGCGCTGCCCGACATCGCCTGGTTCGACGCCGGCGGCAAGGAGATGACAGACGAGCAGTGGCAGGTTCCCGGCGAGCGGTCCCTTCAGGTGTTCATCAACGACGTGGGCATGGGCATCGACAGCCGCGGCGTGCCGATCGAGGACGACCGCTTCCTGCTCGTGCTCAACGGCCATGCCGAGCCCCACGAGCTCCGGTTGCCCCCTGCGCGCTTCGGGTCGCGGTGGAACCTGGTCCTCGACACGGCGACCGGCACCGTGCGCGACGAGGAGCCTGACGCGACCGCTTTGCCCCTAGCCCCGTCGTCCTCGCTGACCCTCGACGGTCGCAGCGTCGTGCTGCTGCGCGACGGTCGCTCGTTCGGTGGCTGAGGGGGTGGCGGGGACCTCGTCTGTCCCTCTCGTCGCCACCTACCGTTGGCAGCTCACCGTCGAGGACGATCTGGCTGCCGCGGCCGCCGCGGTGGGCGATCTCGCCCGCCTCGGCGTGTCGCACCTGTACCTGTCGCCGATCGCCGAGGCGGTACCGGGCAGCAAGCACGGCTACGACGTGACCGACCCGACCCGGGTCCGCGCCGAGCTGGGGGGCGAGCAGGCCCTGGCCGAGCTGGCCGCCGCCGCCCACGAGGCGGGCCTCGGCCTGGTGGTCGACGTGGTGCCGAACCACCTCGCGGCCCACCCGGCGAACCCGTGGTGGTGGGACGTGCTGCGCCTCGGGCGGTCCAGCGCCTGGGCTCCGGCGTTCGACATCGACTGGGACCCGCCCAAGCGGGAGCTCGCGGAGCGTGTCCTGCTGCCGATCCTGGCAGACCACTACGGCCGGGCGCTCGAGGCCGGCGAGCTCACCGTCGGTGAGGGCGGGGCGCCCGGGCGGTTGCTCGTCGTCCGGTACCACGAGCACGAGCTGCCCCTCTCGCCGGCCGCCACCGCCGTGGTGCTCGGTCGGGCGGCACAGGCCGCTGGCGACGACGTGCTCGCGGCGATGGCCCGCCTGGCCGGCCGGGTCGGAACCGCTCCGCCCGGTGCGGCCCTGACCAGCGAATCCTCCGCCGATCTGGCCGTGGCCGAGCGCCTGGCGCTGGCACGGATGGATGAGCCGCGGGTAGCGGCGGCGCTCTCGGCCGAGCTCGGGCGCCTCGCCCGCGACGCCGACGGCCTGGATGCCCTCCTCGACGGTCAGCACTACCGCCTCGCGTACTGGCGCACGGCGGCGACCGAGCTCGACTACCGCCGCTTCTTCGACATCGACACCCTGGTGGCGACCCGGGTGGAGCGGCCGTGGGTCCACGACGCCGTGCACGCACTGCCCCTGCGGCTGTGGCGGGACGGGCTCGTCGATGGGCTGCGCGTCGACCACGTCGACGGCCTGCGCGATCCCGCGGCGACCCTCGAGCGCCTCGCCGGCGCGGTGACCGGCGCCCGGATCTGGGTGGAGAAGATCCTGCGGCGCGAGGAAGCCCTGCCCGACTGGCCCGTCGCGGGAACCACGGGCTACGAGGTGGCCGACCTGATCGGAGCCTGGTCGACGGACCCCGATGGGGCCCGTCAGCTCGAAGCGGCGTGGCGGGCCCGCACCGGCGAGGACCGAGACTTCGCCGCCGTCTCGCTCGAGTGCCGGCGGGCGGTGCTGGGATCGTCGCTCGCCGCCGACGTGGAGCGCCTGACCGAGGTGGCCGTGCGGGTCTGCGAGGCGAGGCGTCGGCACCGCGACCACCCCCGGGCCGCGCTGCGCGCCGCGTTGGTCGAGCTCGCGGCGCACGCCCCGGGCTACCGCAGCTATGTGCGCTTCCTAGGCGAGGACGCCGAGGTCCCGGTGGTCAGCGACGCGGATCGTGGCTTCGTGGCTGCTGCGGTGGCCGGCCTGTGCTCGGCGCCGGACGTGGATCCCGAGCTGGTCGACCTGCTCGCCGACGTGCTCGTGGGGCGCCTGCGCGGTCCCGACGAGGCCGAGCTCGTGGCCCGCTTCCAGCAGCTCACCGGACCCGTCGCGGCCAAGGGCGAGGAGGACACCGCTCTGTACCGGTACCTACCCCTGCCGCATCGCTGCGAGGTGGGTGCCGACCCCGGGCGTCCGACGCTCGACGCCGCCGGGTGGCACGCCGCTGCCGAGGTCGCCCAGCTGAACTGGCCCGAGCGTCTGTGCACGCTGGGGACCCACGACACCAAGCGCTCGAGCGACGTGCGGGCGAGGCTCGCCGCACTCACCACCCACCCCGGCGCGGTCGTCGAGGCCTTCGATGCGTGGTGCGAGGCGTGGGCTGGCGCCATGGGCCCCGCCGCCGCCGGTCTCGTGGACGCTGGCTCGGCGTGGCTGGCCTTCCACGCCCTGGTGGGCGCGGCGCCGGCGAGCGCCGGTCGAGTCGTTGCCGCGGTCCGCAAGTCGCTTCGCGAGGCCAATCTGCGCACCAGCTGGACCGATCCCGACGAGGAGTTCGAGCAGGCCGTGGAACGGATCCTCGTCGCCAGCGGGCCGCGGGGCGATCCGGCAGTCGCCGCGAGCCTCGATGCTCTGGTGGCAGCGGTGACCGACCCGGGCCGCGCCCTGTCGTTGGCGTCGGTGGTGCTGGCCGCGATGGCACCGGGCGTGCCGGACCTCTACCAGGGGGCGGAGGGCTGGGACCTCTCCCTCGTGGACCCCGACAACCGCCGTCCCGTGGATGCCGCTCGCCGTTCCGCCCTCGTGTCGGCCGCGGGCCGGCTCGGGCTGGACGAGGTCTGGCGCGACCCCGCAGCGCGTGCCGACGGGGTGGCCAGGGCGGTCGTGCTGGCACGGGTGCTGGGCGCCCGGCGAGAGCACGCGGCCGCGGTGGGGCCCGGTCCCGCCGGCGCCTATCGGCCCCTCGTCGTCGAGGGTGCGGACGCGGTTCGGGTACTGGCCTTCGCCCGTGGGGATCCCGAGGAGCTGGTCGCCGTGGTCGCCCGCCCGGGCCCGCACCTGCGGGTGCCCGCCGATGCCAGCGTCGAGCTCCCGCCCGGGTCGTGGCGTGAGGTCCTGTGGGTGGGCGCCGTGGTGGCGGGGGGCGGACGCGGCCGCGCAGGTCGCTTCGAGCTGGCCTCGCTGCCGGTCCCGGTGGCGCTGCTCGAACGCTCGGGAGGGCCGGGCCGGTGAGGCCCCGCGTGTGGGGCCCGCGGGTCGAGCGGCTGGAGGTGGTCGTCGAGTCCCCGCAACCCAGCCCGTCTGTGCACCCCCTGGCCCGGCTCGGGTCCGGCTGGCACGTCGACGGACCGGACCTGGCGCCCGGGAGCCGCTACCGCCTGCGCCTCGACGGCAGCGAGGACCTCGTGTTCGATCCAAGGTCCCATTTCCTGCCCGAAGGGATCGACGGCCCGTCCGAGGTGGTCGACCACACGCGCTTCGCGTGGACCGACCAGGCCTGGCATGGCTTCTGGTTCCCCGGCTCGGTCCTCTACGAGCTGCACGTGGGGACCTTCACGGTCGAGGGCACCTTCGACGCTGCCGCCGAGCACCTCGAGGAACTGGTCGATCTGGGCGTGGACGCAGTCGAGGTCATGCCAGTCGCCGAGTTCGTCGGCTCCCGTGGATGGGGCTACGACGGAGTGGCCTGGTGGGCTCCGCATCACTGCTACGGCGGGCCCGACGGGTTCAAGCGCTTCGTCGACGCGGCCCACGCCCGCGGGCTGGGCGTGCTGCTGGACGTCGTCTACAACCACCTCGGTCCGGTCGGGAACCACCTCGACCGCTTCGGTCCCTGGTTCCACGACGCGCACCACACCCCTTGGGGGGCGGCGCTCAACCTCGACGGACCCGACGCCGACGTGGTTCGCGCCGAGGTGGTCGCCAACGCGCTGCACTGGCTCGAGCGGTACCACCTCGACGGCCTGCGCCTGGACGCCGTGCACGCCTTGCGCGACGACTCCGCTCTGCACCTGTGCGAGCAGCTGGCCGCGGCCGTTGACGTGGCCGGCGCCCGGCTGGGCCGCCCGTTGTGGTTGGTGGCCGAGACCGACCGCGCGGACGTGCGGGCTGTGGTGGCCCGCGAGGCCAACGGCTGGGGGCTGGCCGCCCAGTGGGCCGACGACCTGCACCACGCCCTGCACGCCACGCTCACCGGGGAGCGTGACGGCTACTACGCCGACTTCGGGCGCCTCGGAGACGTCGCCCGGGTCCTGCGCAAGGTCCACCTCCATGGCGGGGAGCGATCGCCGATGAGACGCCGCGTCCACGGGCGCGCCGTGCCCGACGAGATCCCGGGCCATCGGTTCGTGGTCTGCTCCCAGAACCACGACCAGGTCGGCAACCGGGCATCGGGGGAGCGGTTGGCGCACCTCGTGGGTGTCGATGCGGCGCTGGTGGCCGCCACCTTGGTGCTGACGTCCCCGGGCACCCCGTTGCTGTTCCAGGGCGAGGAGTGGGCGGCCTCGACCCCCTGGCCGTACTTCTGCGACGTGCCCTCCGACCCCGCTCTGGCCGAGGCCATCCGCCAGGGTCGCCGGCGGGAGTTCGCCGCCTTCGGCTGGGTGGCCGGGGACGTGCCCGACCCGCTGGCCGTGTCGACCGCGGCGGGCGCTGTGCTGCGCCGCGAGGAGCGCTCGATGCCCGACCACGCCCGGGCCCTCGAGTGGTACCGGACCTTGCTCGCGTTGCGTCGACGGTTGCCGGGCCTGGTCGACGGCGACCGGGCGTCGCTGTCCACGATGGTCGACGAGGAGGCCCGCACGTTGGCCGTGCAGCGCCCCGGTGTGGTGGTTGCCGCCAACCTGGGACCTGCTGCCGCCCGCGTCGCCTGGCCCGGTGGGCAACCGTCAGCAGCGATCGCGGCGTGCTCGCGGCCGGGGGGACGCCTCGTGGGTAGAGCGGTCGCGCTGCCGGGGGTCTCGGCGGCGATCGTCCTGCTCGCCGGGGCCGTCGACGGGCCCGAGCCACGGGAGGGGCAGAGGGCGGCGCAGGGAGCCTGAGGGCCGTGTCCCCCGCGCGCCGCTACGGTGCGACTGGTGCCGGCCGACTCGGTCCCCGAGGACCCCCTGCCAGAGGCCCATCGCCAGTGGGTGGCCCACGGCTGGGGCGAGGCAGCCGACGGGATGGTGGTGGTCACATCGGTCATGCGCGTGCAGCAGCTCCTGCTGGCGCGCTGCGAGGCCGTGCTCGCTCCGTGGGAGTTGACCTTCGCCCGCTACGAGCTGTTGGCACTGGTCTCGTTCACCCGCCACGGGGAGCTGCCGCTGGGCAAGGCGGGCGCGAGGCTGCAGGTGCACCCGGCCAGCGTGACCAACGCCGCGGCCCGTCTCGAGAACCAGGGCCTGCTGGTGCGCGTGCCGCACCCTGGCGACCGCCGGAGCGTGCTGGCGCGGGTCACATCCGCGGGGAGACGTGTGGTGGGCGAGGCCACTCCGGCTCTCAACGAGGTGTTCTGCGACCTCGGCCTGGGCACGGGCCAGGCCCGGAACCTGCGGCGCCTCCTCGGGCGTGTCCGGGCGTCGTGCGGGGACCGCATCGAGGATTGACCGGGCGACGCGCCCGCCTGAGCATTCGTTTGGACGTCCAACGTTGGATGTTCAACTATTGTGGTGGCATGGCCCTGCGAGAGCCTGTCGACCACACAGCCGAACCCGCGCTGCACGTGCCGTTGCACCCTGTGCGTGTCGTGACCGCCACCAGCTTGTTCGACGGCCACGACGCCGCCATCAACGTGATGCGGCGGCTCCTTCAGGCCCAGGGTTGCGAGGTGATCCACCTCGGCCACGACCGCTCGGTCGACGACATCGTGGCCGCCGCGGTCGAAGAGGATGTGCAGGCGGTGGCGGTGTCCTCCTATCAGGGCGGCCACCTGGAGTTCTTCGGCTACCTCCTGGATCGGCTGCGCGAGGTCGGCGCCGGCCACGTGGACGTCTTCGGCGGGGGCGGAGGCGTCATCGTCGACGACGACGTCGCCGCTCTGCACGCCGCGGGGGTGACCCGCATCTTCACCCCCCTCGACGGCGCCCGACTCGGTTTGGCCCGCATGGTCAACACGATCGTGGCGGCGGCCGATCGCGATCCGCTCGGGGCGCCCGGGCCGGTGCTGGACCCCGACGCGCTGCGCGGCGGGGATCGTCGCGCCCTGGCTCGGACGTTGACCGCGCTCGAGCTGGGCCGGGGCCCGGCAGGCCTGGCAGAGGCCCTGCGGGAGCGCCGGGCTGCAACCGAGGTGCCCGTGCTGGGCATCACGGGAACCGGCGGTGCCGGCAAGTCCTCTCTCACCGACGAGCTGCTCGGCTGCTTCGCACGTCAGCCCGATCCGCCTCGGGTCGTCGTGCTGGCGGTCGATCCGTCCAGGCGCCGTGGCGGCGGTGCGCTGCTGGGCGACCGCATCCGGATGGGTTCGCTGGACGGCGACCGGATCTTCTTGCGCTCCCTCGCCAGCCGTTCCGGCCCCGGCGGGCTGCCCGCCCATCTCGACGACCTCGTCGCGGCCGCCGTGACCTGGGGAGCCGAGCTGGTGGTGGTCGAGACACCCGGGATGGGCCAGGGAGACGCCGCGATCGTCGACCACGTGGACGTCGCCTGCTACGTGATGACCCCCGAGTTCGGCGCGGCCACCCAGCTCGAGAAGATCGAGATGCTCGACGCGGCCCACGTGGTGGTGGTCAACAAGGTCGACCGCCACGGCGGTCCCGACGCGGTCCGAGCCGTCGGCCGGCAGCTGGCACGCAGCGGGCGCAGCTGTCCCGACGGGTCACCGGTCGAGGTGTTCGCAACGGTGGCCTCGCGCTTCGCCGACGAGGGCACCATCGCGCTGCACGCCCACCTGCGGAGACTGCTCGGGCTCGACCGTGCGCCCGGTCCGGTCCCCCGCGAAGCGCTCCCGTACCAGCGGTCGTCGCCCGAGCGCGCGCCGGTCGTCAGCGCCGCCCGCAGCGGCTACCTGGCGGAGGTGGCACGCGCGGTGCGCGCCTACCGGGCGCGAACCGCCGAGCAGGCCGCCGCGGTACGCGACGTGCAGCGTCTGCGCGACGCGGCCGCCATCTTGGCCGACGCGGCCGTCGTCTCCGATGGGGCCCGAAGCGGCGAAGCACTCGAGCCTGCCCTGTCGGCCGCGGCGGGGGCAGCGGCCGAGCGGGTCGACCCCGAGAGCGTCGCCCTGCTCGAGGCGTGGCCCGAGCGCGCCGAGCGGGCCCGGGCGATCGAGCCGTGGGTGAGCCCATCGGGTACGCCGGTCCCGGTGCTGGCCCTGCCCGAGCTGCACGACGACGGCGACCTGCTCCGCTGGCTGCGCGAGGAGAACCTGCCGGGCTCGTTCCCGTTCACCGCCGGGACCTTCGCGCGCCGGGCCGTTGGTGAGGCCCCGGCGCGGATGTTCGCAGGGGAGGGTGGTCCGGCGCGAACCAACCGGCGGCTCCATCTGCTCGCGAAGGGACAGAGCGCGACGCGCCTGTCGGTGGCCTTCGACTCGGTCACCCTCTACGGGCGCGACCCTGCCGTGCGACCCGACGTCTACGGCAAGATCGGCAACGCCGGGGTATCGGTGGCGACCCTCGACGACATGAAGCTCCTCTTCGAGGGCTTCGACCTGTGCGATCCCTCGACCTCGGTGTCGATGACCATCAACGGCCCCGCACCGACGATCCTGGCGATGTTCATGGCCACCGCCTACGACCAGCGACTGGACCGCTTCGCCGCCGAGCACGGCCGCCCGGCGACGCCCGACGAGGCCGAGGCATGCGCTGGCGAGGTCCGCGCCACCCTGCGGGGCACGGTCCAGGCCGACATCCTCAAGGAGGACCAGGGCCAGAACACCTGCATCTTCTCCACCGAGTTCGCCTTGCGGATGATGGCCGACGTGGTCGAGTGGTTCGTGGCCAACGACGTGCGCCGCTTCTACTCCGCCTCGGTGAGCGGCTACCACATCGCCGAGGCGGGCGCGAACCCGATCACCCAGCTGGCCTTCACGCTGGCGAACGCGTTCACCTACGTCGAGGCGTACCTGGCCCGAGGCCTCGAGGTCGACGACTTCGCGCCGGGCCTGTCGTTCTTCTTCTCGGCGGGCATGGACCCGGAGTACTCGGTGCTGGGTCGCGTCGCGCGGCGAGTGTGGGCGATCGCTCTGCGCGATGTGTACGGCGCCGACGAGCGCAGCCAGCGCCTCAAGTACCACATCCAGACCTCGGGTCGCTCGCTGCACGCCCAGGAGATGGCCTTCAACGACATCCGCACCACGCTGCAGGCCCTCGGTGCTCTAGACGACGCCTGCAACAGCCTGCACACCAACGCCTACGACGAGGCTGTGACGACCCCGAGCGAGGCGTCCGTCCGCCGGGCCCTGGCCATCCAGCTCATCATCGGCCAGGAGTGGGGGCGGTCCCGCAACGAGAACCCCAACCAGGGGAGCTTCGCGCTCGGTGCGCTGACCGACCTCGTCGAGCAGGCGGTGCTGGACGAGCTCGACCGCCTCTCCGAGCGCGGCGGCGTCCTGGGCGCCATGGAGACCGGGTACCAGCGTGGACGGATCCAGGACGAGTCGATGCGGTACGAACAGGCCAAGCACGACGGGTCGCTGCCGATCGTGGGGGTCAACACCTTCGTGGGTCCCCCCACAGCGGCCCAGGAGCCGACCCCTCTGGAGCTGGCCCGTTCGACCGACGCCGAAAAGCGCGACCAGCTCGACCGTCTGGCGCGCTTTCGTGCAGCGCACGACGCCGAGCGTCCGGCGATTCTCGACCGCCTAGCCCGTGTTGCGCTCGACGGAGGCAACGTGTTCGAGGTGCTGATCGACGCGGTCCGCGTCGCGACGCTCGGCGAGATCACCGAGACCCTCTTCGCCGTCGGCGGGAGGTACCGGCGCAACGTGTGACGCCTCGTCGGGCAGGCTGGGGGTGTGGAGCGTCTGGTTCTCGCCCTCGTGCTCGGCGCGCTGGCTGCGGTGGTGGCGTTGGTCGCCGCTCGCCGCGATCGGCGGCGCCAGGAGCCGGTGCGCACCGGCTTCGTCGTGCCGGACCAGTTGGATCGGGCCGACTTCGTGCGCCCCGGGGCGCCCTGGCTCGTGGCGGTGTTCTCCTCGGCCACCTGCGATGCCTGCGCCGGGGTGATCGAGCGGGCCCGCCCGCTGGACAGCGCCGAGGTGGCGTTCCAGGAGGTGGAGGTCGGTCTGAGGGCCGACCTGCACAGGCGCT
The DNA here is from genome assembly GCA_963703565.1 of uncultured Microthrixaceae bacterium. GTDB lineage: Bacteria > Actinomycetota > Acidimicrobiia > Acidimicrobiales > VFJN01 > CAVPEW01. Next base: position 16,462 of record CAVPEW010000066.1, read on the forward strand.
ACGGGATCGACGGCGTGCCGACGACCGTGATCGCCGATGCCCGCGGCGCTGTGCGGGCCCACTTCCTCGGGCCGATGACCGCTGCCGAGCTGTGGGCGACGGTGGCCGAGCTCCGCGACCTCGCGCCCCCGCCCGGGTGAGGGCACGCCCCCCGTCGGCCCGGCTGGCGCATCAGCGCCGAGCGGACACGTCCGGGTCCGCTCCGACGCTTGGGTCGACGCTGACGCCGTCGGGCTCCTCGCCGGGCCGAAGCGGCCAGCTGCCGCCGAACTCGTCGTCGACCGTGCGGCCGCTGCGGCCCAGTTCGACGAGGCGGTACACCTCTGCGGCATCGACCGACTCGTGCTCGAGCAGGCTGCGCGCGACCAGGTCGAGGGCTTTGCGGTGCTCTGTGAGCGTGGACACGCAGCGCTGCTCCTGCTGGCGCAGGATTCGCTCGACCTCCTCGTCGATCACCCGGGCGGTCTCGTCGGAGTAGTCGCGCGAGTGCATGAGGTCGTCGCCCAGGAACACCGCTCCCTGCGCCCCCCACGCCATGGGACCGACCCGGTCGCTCATGCCCCACTCGCGAACCATCTTGCGGGCCAGCTCGGTGTTCCGGACCAGGTCGTCGTTGGCCCCCGTGGAGATCTTTCCGAACACGAGGCTCTCGGCGACCCGGCCACCCATGCGCACCACCAGCATGTCCTCGATGTAGTCCTGGCGGTGGATGTGCTGGTCCTCGACCGGGAGCTGCATCGTGACGCCCAGTGCCATGCCGGCGGGGATGATCGACACCTTGTGCAGGGGGTCGGCGTGCTCGAGCACCGCCGCGCACACGGCGTGGCCGCCCTCGTGGTAGGCGATCACCTCCTTCTCGGAGTCGGAGAGGGCCATGGATTCGCGACGAGTGCCCATGATGACCCGGTCGCGGGCCATCTCGAAGTGGTTCTGGTGGATCTGGTCGGCGCCCTCGCGCACCGCGAACAAGGCAGCCTCGTTGACCAGGTTGGCGAGGTCGGCGCCGGACATGCCCGGTGTGCCCCGGGCGACGAGGTCGAGGTCCACGTCGCCCGCCATGCGCTTGCCGCGGGCGTGCACGTCGAGGATGGCCCGGCGCTCCTCGAGCTCGGGCAGGGGCACCACCACCTGGCGGTCGAAGCGGCCGGGGCGCAACAGGGCGGGGTCGAGGATGTCGGGGCGGTTGGTAGCGGCGAGCATCACGATGCCCTCGGTCGCCTCGAAGCCGTCCATCTCCGACAGCATCTGGTTGAGGGTCTGCTCGCGCTCGTCGTGCCCGCCTCCGAGGCCAGCACCCCGCTTGCGCCCGATGGAGTCGATCTCGTCGATGAAGATGATCGCCTTGCCCATCTTGCGGGCCGACTGGAACAGGTCACGGACCCGGCTCGCACCGACGCCGACGAACATCTCCATGAAGTCCGAACCTGTCACCGACAGGAACGGCACGCCCGCCTCGCCGGCCACGGCTCGGGCGATGAGGGTCTTGCCCGTGCCCGGTGGCCCTACCAGCAGGACGCCCTTGGGGATCCGGGCGCCGATCTCGCGGAACCGCTCGGGGGCCTTGAGGAAGTCCACGACCTCGCGGATCTCCTGCTTCACGCCGTTGTAGCCGGCGACGTCGCTGAAGGTCGTGCCGGGACGCTCGGTGCTGTAGGTCTTGGCCCTCGAGCGCCCTATCGACATCACGCCGCCCATCTGGTTCTGCGCCCGGCGTTGCATGAACACGAAGAACCCGATAATGAGCACCACCGGGATCAGGAACGGCAGCAGCGACTCGATCAGGCTCGGGGTGGGGGTCGAGTACTGCACCTCCACGCCCCTGTCTCGCAGCACGGCCAGGTCGGATTCCGGCAGGCCGCCGTCGAGCGGGCCGGTCGTGGAGAACTCCGACCCCCCGGTGGTCTCTCCCGAGATCGAGCCGTCGGTGTTGTCGACCTTGACCGAGTCGACCTTGCCGTCGCGCACCTGGGTCATGAACTGCGAGTAGGCGATCTTCTCGCGGCTCGAACCGTCGAAGATCAGCGGGAGCAGGAACGTGGCGGCGATCAACCCGACCAGGACCCAGATCCCCCAGCGCGGGAACCGCTGGCCGTCTCGTAGGCCGCGGCCCAGGTTGCCGGGTCCCTGCGGGCGCGGGGGCGGCGGCGGGGGCGGAGGACCCTGCGGGCTCATGGCGCACAGGATACGGGTCGTACCGGCGCGGCACGTGGTCGGCGGCCGGGCAGCAGCCGTCACCGCTCATCGGCGGGTGCCGAAGCTGTGATCCCCCGCATCGGCGGGTGCCGAAGCTGTGATCCCCCGCATCGGCGGGTGCCGAAGCTGTGATCCCCCGCATCGGCGGGTGCCGAAGCTGTGATCCCCCGCATCGGCGGGTGCCGAAGCTACGGTCCCGCTGGTGATGGTTCGCTCTTGCGCCCGCCCGGGCTGTGCCGAGCCGGCCGCAGCGACGCTCAGCTACGACTACGACTCCCGCCGGGTCTGGCTCGAGTCGCTGGATCCCGAGTCGCACCCGATGCACTACGACCAGTGCGAGCGCCATGCGGAGCGCCTGGCCGTACCGGTGGGCTGGACCCTCGAGGACCGTCGTCGGCGGTTCCCGCACAGGCTGGCCAGCTGACCAACCGCGACCCGGCGGTGCCGGTACCGTGGCTCGGTGCACGAACCGGCCACCCCGTCCGGGCCGGCTCCGACCGAGCCCGTCCAGCGCTGGGGCCTGGGCGACGTGGTCCTGGGGTTCCTGTTGGCCCAGCTCGCCGCCACGGTCACGGCCGGTCTGGCGTTGGCCAGCAGCGGTGCCGACGAGCTCGTCGACTTGTCGATGGCCTGGTTCGCGTTGGCCCAGACCGGGCTGTGGGCGGGCATGCTCGGCGTCGCCTGGTGGGCGTCCACGACCAAGGGGCGAGGTCCCGAGAGCGACTTCCGCCTGACGCTGACGTTGCGCGACGCCGTGTCGGGGGCCGTGTCGGGCGCCGTTCTGCAGCTGGTGATGGTGCCGGTGGTCTCGGCCGTGTGGGTGACCCTGATCGGCCGCGACATCGACGACGTCCGCGAGCGCGCCGACGACCTGGCCGACAACGCCAGTGGGTTGATCGGAGCGGTCCTGCTGATCCTGCTGGTGGGCCTGGTCGCGCCCGTCGTGGAGGAGATCTTCTGGCGCGGCCTCCTCCTGGGCGCGCTGGACAAGCGCGGCCTGTCGGCGATGACGTCGGTGTGGCTATCCGCGCTGTGCTTCGGCGTCGCCCACCTCTCGCTCGTGGAGCTGCCCGCCCTGGTGTGCTTCGGCGCGGCGGCAGCTCATCTGCGCCACCGCAGCGCCAGCCTCGGGCCGGCCGTGGCCGCGCACGTCGCGTTCAACCTCGTGACGGTCACCGCCCTGTTGGTGTCCTGACCCTCGACCCGATCCGGCGCGGGCTCGTCATGAACCCTGGCGGTCGCGCGGCGGTGGCACCATGACGCCCCCGTGACCCTCACCGTCGATCCTCCTGCCGAGGGCGCCCCTCTCGGGGATACCGGGAGCGGCGACCGACCCGGCGCCGAGCCTCTTCGCGACGAGGGCCCACCCGCCGCCGCCTCGGGTGACCCGCTCGCCTCGGCGGGGGCGCGGCGGTGGCTCGATGCCGCGGTGGTGGTGGCCTGCTGCGCCTTCGTCTTCGTCCAGCTCCATCCCGGTCACCTGGTGTCGGCGGCGGTTCCAGCCGGGGGTGACATGGGGGCCCACGTCTGGGGCCCGGCCTACCTGCGCGACCACCTGCTACCCGAGCTGCGGGTGTCGGGCTGGAGCCCTGACTGGTACGCCGGATTCCCCGCGTACCACTTCTACATGGTGGTGCCGGCGTTGGCGGTGGTCGCCCTCGACGTGGGCCTCGCCGCCGGGTGGGCTGCCCTGGGGATGCTCGCGGCGGCTGTGGCGATTGCCGCCGCGGCCTGGCGGACCCCGCGCGGCTTGCGCCGGTGGGGCTTGTTCGCTGCGGCCGTTGCCGTTCTTGCCATGGGTGTCGACCTTCCCTACGGGACCGCGTTCAAGCTGGTCAGCGTGGCCGGGCTGATCAGCCTGCCGGCCTGCACCTACCTGGCGATGCGTCTCGGGGGGCTGGCGTTCCCCGTCCCGATGCTGGGCGCGGTGGCAGCGGTCGCGTTCGTGTTCAACCGGGACTTCACGATCTACGGTGGCAACGCCGCTTCGACCCTGGCCGGGGAGTTCTCGTTCTCGATCAGCCTGTCGTTCGCCGTCTTGTACCTGGGCGTGCTGTCGGCGGGGCTGCGCACGGGGCGGCACAGGGCGTGGGCTGCGCTCCTGCTGGCGATGACCGGGTTGTGCCACGTCATCCCGGCGATCTGGGTGCTCGGCGCCACCGCCGTGGCGGTGGCCTTCCACCGTCGCCGGGCCACGTTGGTGTGGTTGGCAGGCGTGGTTCCGACCGGGGGCCTCCTGGCGGCGTGGTGGCTGCTGCCGTTCGTGGGCCAGCGCGCCTACGTGAACGACATGGGATGGGAGAAGATCCCGTACCGCGTCGCCGGCAACGATGGCGGGGCGCTTGCCCGCACCCTGTTCTCGTTCGACGGCGAGACCTTCTGGCGCTATCTGGTCCCCCGCGGTGGGGCTGTCCCGGCCGGTGTGCCCATCGGTCCCTTCGCCGACGACATGACCTGGATCGTCGCGTTGGCGGTCCTGGGCGCGGCCGTGGCCGTGGTCCGCCGTTTGGGCTTCGCCCGCTGGGTGGCCGTGGTCACCGTCGCCACCGCCGTGGCGTTCGTGGCGCTGCCGCAGGGGCGCCTCTGGAACGCCCGGGTGCTGCCGTTCTACTACCTCGGTCTGTACCTGCTCGCTGCCGTGGGCGTCGCCGAGGTGATCCGGTTGGTCTCGGTCGGCGTCGCACGGCGCCGGAGCGTGGCCGGGCTCGCCGTGGGCATCGGCGCGCCGGCACTGACGGCAGCGGTGGTGCTCGCCCTGGTGGGGCTCGGGCTCGGATACCTGCCGCTGGGCGAGCGCCACCTCGACGGGTCGTACTCGTGGCTTGGCCTAGAGGCCCGCCAGACGAGCTTCGTGCGGTCGTGGGCGTCGTGGAACTACTCCGGCTACGAGGCCAAGCCCGCTTACGGGGAGTACCGCGACCTCATCACCACGATGGGCGACGTGGGACGCCGGGAGGGATGCGGGCGGGCCATGTGGGAGTACGACAGCGACCTCAACCGCTACGGCACCCCGATGGCGCTCATGTTGCTGCCCCACTGGACCGACGGCTGCATCGCTTCGATGGAGGGCCTCTACTTCGAGTCCTCGGAGACCACGCCGTACCACTTCCTGGTACAGGCCGAGGTGTCGGCCGCCCCGAGCAGCGCGCAGCGCTGCCTGCCCTACACGGGCTTCGATCTCGATGCCGGCATCGCCCACCTCCGGCTGCTCGGCGTGCGCTACTACCTCGCATCGTCGACCCAGGCCACCACGGCGGCCACGGGCCGTGACGACCTGCGGGAGGTGGCGCGCTCGGGGCCCTGGACGGTCTACGAGGTGCTCGACAGCGAACTGGTGGCGCCCCTGGCCCGTACCCCGGTCGTGCTCGAGGACCTGCACGACGACCACCACGGGTGGATCGGCGACCCCAGTGATCGACCCTGTCGGGGCCCCGGGGTCACCTGGTTCGGCGACGCCTCGCGACGCGGCACCCTCGTGGCCGCCGACGGTCCTTCGGACGGCGACCCCGGAGGCTCCTGGCCGCGCTCGACGGTCGCCGGGGCGGCCGCGGCGGGGGGCCGCCCGGTCGAGCCCGTGGCCGTGTCGCGGATCCGAGCCGGTGACGACCGCATGTCGTTCGACGTGTCCGACGTGGGCCGGCCCGTGCTGGTGAAGGCTTCGTGGTTCCCCAACTGGCGTGTCGAAGGTGCCGAGGGCCCGTACCGCGTGGCTCCCAACCTGATGGTGGTGGTGCCGACCTCCACCCACGTCGAGGCTCCGCTACGGCCGCGAGCCGATCGAGTGGGTGTCGTACCTGCTGACGCTTCTGGGGGTTCTAGGCATGGTGGTCCTGGCCCGGCGACCGCCGGTGCCGGTGCCCGCCCCCCCGCCCGACCCGTCCCGGCGGTGAGACGGTTCCCGGCGCGCCCCGGCCTGGTCTTCGCCGCGGTCGCGGCGCTTCCCACGGCGGTCGACGTCGGGTTGCTCGTAGCGCTCCGCCAGGCAGCGTCGGTGGCGCTGGTGCCGGCCGATGCGGCCGCCGTCGCGCTCGCATCGGGCGTTTCGTACCTGGCGCACTCGCAGATCTCGCTGCGCAGCGATCCCTACGTGCGCTGGGTCCGCATGCCGCTGGCCTTCGTAGCGGTGGCCCTCGCCGCCGGGGCGGTGGACCTCGTCGTGCTGTCGGCGCTCGACGCCGGGTTGGGCGGCGGCGGAACCGCGGCTCTGGTGGCGGCCAAGGCAGGCGCGCTGGTGGCCGCCGCGGTGGTGCGCGGCTTCGCCTACCGGGCGGTGCTGCTCACTGTGGTGCGCGCCGGTCGGGAACGGGGCCCTGCTCGCCCGCCGGCTCCGGGAGCGATCAGGGCGAGCATCGTCATCCCCGCCTACGACGAGGCGGGCCGCATCGGCTCGACGGTGGCGTCCCTGCGTGCTGGCCTGGCGCCATGGGGCGCGGCGCCGCCCGACCGGGGGGGCATCGAGATCCTCGTGGTCGACGACGGCTCGCGGGACGACACAGCCGGGGTGGCGCTGGCCTCAGGGGCAGACCAGGTCGTGGTCCTGCCCGCCAACCGTGGCAAGGGCGCGGCCGTGCGCACCGGGGTGCTCGCCGCACGCGGCCGTACCGTGGTGTTCACCGACGCCGACCTCGCCTACGGGGTGAGCCAGGTGGGGTCGATCATCGACACGGTCGAGTCTGGCTGGGACATGGTCATCGGTCGGCGTGGCGGGTCGACAGCGCGGACTCGGGGGTCGCGGGTCCGCGGCTGGGGCAGTCGGGCGGTGAACCTGGCCGCGGCGATGGTGCTGCTGTCGCGCCCGTGCGACACCCAGTGCGGGCTCAAGGGGTTCCGGGCCGACGCCGCCGCGACGGTGTTCGCGCTGGCGCAGATCGACGGGTTCGCCTTCGACATCGAGCTGCTGCACCTGGCCGAACGCCACGGCCTGTCGGTGGGGGAGATGGCCGTGGAGGTGGTCCACGACGGGCGCAGCTCCGTGCGCGTCGTGCCCGACACCGCTCGCCTGCTGGTCGACCTGATCCGCATCCGGCGCCTAGGGGCGACGGGCGCCTACGAGCCACGAGCGCCGGCCCGAGCGCTTCGGGGAGGCTCGGGCGGCGGCAACTAGGGTCGCGGCCGCCATGGCCGACCTCGACGCGATCTTCAAGGCCTACGACATCCGCGGCACCACCCCCGACCAGCTCGACGCCGTGGTGGCCGGGGCCGCCGGTGGCGCGTTCGCGCGCTTCGTGGCCGCACGTGACGGGGCGACCCGCGTGCTGGTCGGGCGCGACATGCGGCCCTCGGGGGTCGAGCTCGCCGAGGCCTTCGCCCGGGGCGTGCAGTCCCAGGGCCTCGACGTGGTCGACCTCGGCCTGGCCTCGACCGACCTGGTGTACTTCGCGGCAGGCGCGCTCGACGCACCGGCGGCGATGTTCACCGCTTCGCACAACCCCGCTGGCTACAACGGGATCAAGTTGTGCCGTTCCGGGGCTCGTCCGGTGGGCGAGGAGTCCGGGCTGCTGGAGCTCAAGGCCGCCATCGCCGAGGGGGTCCCGGCCGCCAACACGGCCATGGGCGGTCGCACCCATCAGGATCTGCTGCAAGCGTTCGCCCAGCATGTTCGCTCCTTCGTCGACCTCGCCGCGCTGCGCCCGCTGCGCGTGGTCGCCGACACCGCCAACGGCATGGGCGGTCTGGTGGTGCCCGCGGTGTTCGCCGGGCTCGGGTTCGACGTGGAGATCCTCTACGGCGATCTCGACGGGACCTTCCCCAACCATCCGGCCGACCCCATCGACCCTGCCAACCTGCGGGACCTGCAGGCCCGGGTTCGGGCCACCGGCGCCGACGTCGGGCTGGCCTTCGACGGAGACGCGGACCGCGTGTTCCTCGTCGATGAGACAGGTTCGCCCCTGTCGGGTTCGACCACCACTTCCATCGTGGCCGCGGGAGTGCTCGCCCGCGAGCCCGGTGCCACCATCCTGCACAACTGCATCTGCTCCAAGGCGGTGCCCGAGGTCGTGACCGAGAGGGGCGGGCATCCGGTACGCACCCGTGTCGGGCACAGCTTCATCAAGGCGGTGATGGCCACCACGGGGGCCGCCTTCGGCGGCGAGCACTCCGCTCACTACTACTTCCGGGACAACTTCCGGGCCGACTCGGGCTCGATCGCCGCTCTGGTCGTCCTCGAGCAGATGGGTATCAGCGGGCAGGCGCTCTCGGAGCTGAGGCGCCCCTTCGAGCGCTACGCGGCTTCGGGGGAGATCAACTTCCGGGTGGCGGACCCTGCCGCGGTGATCGAGGCGGTCGCCGTGGCCTACGGCGAGTATGCCCAGGATCGCCTCGACGGGCTGACCGTCGACGCGGGTGACTGGTGGTTCAACCTGCGGGCGTCGAACACCGAGCCCCTGTTGCGCCTCAATCTGGAAGCCGCCGACGCCGCCGCCTGCGCGGGGCGCGTCGCCCAGGTCCGTGACGTGATCGACAAGGGAGCATGACCGTGGCGCTCGATCCCCGCCTGCTAGAGATCCTCGCCTGCCCGAAGGACAAGGGCCCGCTTCTCTACTTCGCCGACGAGGACTGCCTCTACAACCCTCGCCTGCACCTCCGGTACGCGGTGCGCGACGACATCCCGATCATGCTCGTCGACGAGGCCACCGAGGTCGACGGCGAAGAGCACGAGCGGCTGCTGGCCAAGGCGTCGGCCACGGGTGTCGCGTTCACCTTCGAGGCACCGTGACGCGGTTGCTTCCCGGCGGTGCGGTCGACACCGTCGGCATGTTCGACCTGGCCCTGTCGCTTCCCGAGCAGGTTGCCGAAGCGGGCCGCCTGGGTCCGGTGGGACCGCTGCCCGACCACGACGACGTGGAGAACGTGGTCGTGGTGGGCATGGGCGGCAGCGGCATGGCGGGCGACGTGCTGGCTGCGGTCGCGGCGCCGTTCATGGCCGTGCCGGTCACCGTGGTGAAGGGCTACGAGGCCCCCTCGTTCACCGGCGACACGACGCTGTGCTTCGCCGTGTCGTACTCGGGCGGCACCGAGGAGACCGTCGAGGCGGCGATCGGAGCAGCCGAGGCGGGAGCTCGCATGGTGTGCCTGTCAGACGGCGGCGAGCTCGCCCGGATGGCCGCCGACTGGGGCTGCGCCCACATCTCGCTCCCCCCGGTGCCGATGCCGCGAGCGGGCCTGGGGGCTCTGGCGGTGCCCCCGCTGCTGGTGCTCGAGCGCATCGGTCTGTTCCGCGGGGCGGGGTCCTACGTGGCCGAGGCCGTAGCGCAGCTGCGCCGCCGACGCGACCATCTCGCCGACGGCGGGATGGCCGCCATCCTGGCGCGACGGATCGGCCGGACCATCCCGATCGCCTACGGCGGGGGTGACCTGGGAGCGGTCGCGGCCCGGCGCTTCAAGAACCAGGTCAACGAGAACGCCAAGGCACCGGCGTTCACCAACACCCACCCCGAGCTTCGACCACAACGAGATCTGCGGTTGGGGAGTGCACGGCGACCTGACCCGCCAGGCGATGACCGTGGTCAACTTCCGCCACGACTTCGAGCACCCGCAGGTGATGCGCCGCTTCGATCTGGTCCACGACCTGCTCGACGAGGTCGTGGCAGGCGTGCACGACGTGGTCGCCGAAGGCGAGGGCGCTCTGGCCCAGCTCTTCGACCTGTTCCTGGTCGGAGACCTCACCTCGCTGCACCTCGCCGCGGAGCTGGGCGTGGACCCCGGCCCGATCCCCGTTCTCGAGGACCTCAAGCTGGCGCTCGCGCGGGGCTGAGCGACAGGCGCCCGATCCAGCCGGTTCGCCGTCGCGTCGCCGCCTGGCGAGCCGGTACCCTCTCCGGCCGGGCTGATCTGGGTGGCGCCGGCTGCGCCCAGCCCTCCCATCGACCGCATCGGCGCCCGAGTGGCGCGCCCCGACCATGGGAGGACCCATGACCCTTGCCCCCGACCAGTACGAGGTCGCCGACCTCACCCTCGCCCCCTGGGGCCGCAAGGAGATCGAGCTGGCCGAGCACGAGATGCCCGGCCTGATGGCCCTTCGCGCCGAGCTGTCCGACGCCCAGCCCCTGCGCGGCGCGCGGATCGCGGGTTCGCTGCACATGACCGTGCAGACCGCCGTCCTCATCGAGACCCTCACCGCTCTTGGCGCCGACGTGCGCTGGGCCAGCTGCAACATCTTCTCGACCCAGGACCACGCGGCAGCCGCGGTGGTCGTGGGCCGCCAGGGCACGCCGGCCGCGCCCAAGGGCGTGCCCGTGTTCGCCTGGAAGGGCGAGACCCTCGAGGAGTACTGGCGCTGCACCGATCGCCTGTTCCAGTTCCCCAGCGGCGGACCCGACCTCATCCTCGACGACGGCGGCGACGCGACCCTCCTGGTGCACAAGGGCGCCGAGTTCGAAGCCGCCGGCTCCGTTCCCGCACCGGGCGAGGGCGACTCCGAGGAGTGGGGGGTCGTGTGCGACCTGCTCCGGCGCTCGTTGGCCGACGCGCCGGGCCGCTTCTCCGCGCTGGTCGCCGGGATCATCGGCGTCACCGAGGAGACCACCACCGGAGTTCACCGCCTGTACCAGATGCACGCTGCCGGCGAGCTCGCCTTCCCGGCCATCAACGTGAACGACTCGGTGACCAAGTCCAAGTTCGACAACCTCTACGGGTGTCGCCACAGCCTCATCGACGGGATCAACCGCGGCACCGACATCATGCTGGGCGGCAAGGTGGCGGTGGTCTGTGGCTACGGCGAGGTGGGCAAGGGCTGCGCCCAGTCGTTGCGGGGTCAGGGCTGCCGGGTGGTCGTCACCGAGGTCGACCCCATCTGCGCCCTGCAGGCGGCCATGGAGGGCTTCGAGGTGACGACGATCGAGGCGGTGCTCGAGCGCGCCGACCTCTTCGTGACCGCCACGGGCAACAAGGGGATCATCACCGCCGAGCACATGGCCCGGATGAAGCACAACGCGGTGGTCGGCAACATCGGGCACTTCGACAACGAGATCGACATGGCCGGCCTGTCCCGCCTCAGCGACGTGCGCAAGGTCGAGGTGAAGCCCCAGGTGCACGAGTTCGCGTTCCCCGACGGCCACTCGGTGATCGTGCTGAGCGAGGGGCGGTTGTTGAACCTGGGCAACGCCACGGGCCACCCGAGCTTCGTGATGTCGATGAGCTTCACCAACCAGGTCCTCGCCCAGCTCGAGCTGTTCACCCGGCGCGAGGAGTATCCCCTCGGCGTCCATGTGCTCTCCAAGCTCCTCGACGAGCGTGTCGCCCGGCTGCACCTCGATGCGTTGGGCGTCCGGCTGACCGCTCTGACCGCCGAGCAGGCCGACTACCTGGGTCTCGACCCGTCCGGCCCCTTCAAGCACGAGGCCTACCGCTACTGAGGCCCGCAGGCCCTGGTCGGCTCGTGTGTCGCAGCCCCCGCTTACGGTGGCGGCCGTGCCGACCACGTCATGGTCCGGGCCGCCAGTGGCGGCGCTGCTCGAGTACTCGCCCCCGGCTCGGGAGGTCGTGCTGGGCCTCAAGCGCAACGACCGGCGCTCGATCGGCTGGGTCGCCGACGGGCTGTCCACGCTGATCGACCCGGAACCGTCGGCGGTGGTCACCTGGGCCCCCACCGCCGCGTCCCGCCGGCGGGCTCGCGGCTATGACCAGGCGGAGCTGCTCGCCCGGGCCGTGGCCAGGCGCTGGAAGCGTCCGGCCCGGGCGCTGTTGCGTCGGCGGCCGGGGCCGCCCCAGGCCGGTCGGGGAGCGTTGGCGCGCGTGGCGCACCCCGGCTTCGACGCCACCGGCGCCGTCCCGTTGCGCGTGGTGGTGGTCGACGACGTCGTGACCACGGGTGCGACCCTGGCCGCTGCCGCGGAGGCCCTCCACCGGGCCGGCGCGGTCCGAGGTGCGCGCCGTGGCGTCGGCCCGCACCGGGGCGCAGGCCGGGCATAGGATCGCTCCACCGAGCCCCTCGACACGGGAGGTCGTCTGATGGAGATCACCGTCAGCGCCCGCAACGTCGGCGTCTCACCAGCGCTGCGGCGTGCGGCCGAGGAGAAGTTCGCTCGATTGCGTCGCCTGTCCGGGAAGCTTCGAACGGGTCAAGGTCCACTTCTGGACCGAGTCGAACGGTCGCAGCGACCAGCGCCTCTGGTGCGAGGTGATCGTCGTCGGCCGAGGTCAGGTCGTGCAGGCCAAGGTCGTGTCGGCCGACCCCTTCGGGGCCGTCGACGCCGCGGTCGACAAGCTCGATCGCCAACTGCAGCGGGCCAAGGCGGTTCGCCTGGCACGGGGCGGCGCCCGTCGACCCTCCGGGCGGGCCATCTCCGCCTGACCCGCTCGGGCCAGCCGAAGGGTTCGTGCGGGCCAGTGGCGACTAGGATGTTCGGGCCACCCGCTCGGCCGGGGTGCCCGGAGGCGAGGCGCATGCCCGAAGCGAGCGGCGAGTCCACCCGAGTCGGGTCGGACCCGATCAGGATCCTCATCTGCGACGACCACGCCCTGTTCCGGCGTGGGCTGGCCATGGTTCTCGAGGTCGAGGACGGCCTGCAGGTGGTCGGTGAGGCCGAGGACGGGTCCGAGGCCGTGCGCCTGGCCGAGGAGCTCGCTGCCAGACGTGGTGCTCATGGACGTGCGGATGCCCCGTTTGTCCGGCATCGAGGCCACTGCGGCGATCGCCAGCGCATGCCCCGCGACCAAGATCATCATGCTGACCGTCAGCGACGAGGAGGACGACCTCTACGAGGCGATCAAGGCGGGTGCCGCGGGCGACCTGCTCAAGGAGATCTCGATCGAGGAGGTCGCGTCGGCCGTCTCTTCGGTCATGGCCGGCCAGAGCCTCATCTCACCGTCGATGGCCTCGAAGTTGCTCACTGAGTTCTCGACGCTCGCACGCCGCGCCGACGACCGGCAGGCGGTGGCCTCGCCGCGTCTGACCGATCGCGAGGTGGAGGTCCTGCGCCACGTCGCCAAGGGCATGAGCAACCGCGAGATAGCCTCCGAGCTGTACATCCGGAGAACACGGTCAAGAACCACGTCCGCAACATCCTCGAGAAGCTGCACCTGCACTCGCGCGTCGAAGCGGTGATGTACGCCGTGCGTGAGCGCATCCTCGACACCTGAGCCCGGCGGCGGCGCAGCTTCGAGGAATACGCCGGCCCGATGGTTAGTTCAGCTAAGTGATGGTCTCGCCCCCCTCGCAGGTCCCCGTGGACCATGCGGCCGATGTCGATCCCGAGCTGGTTGGCGCGCTGCGTCTCGCCGTGGGGCGCCTGGCGCGCCGCATGCGCCGCGAGTCCTCCTCGGGCCGGGCGCTCACCCAGCTGGGCGTGCTCGACACCCTCGAGCGGCTGGGTCCCCGAACGCTGGGCGAGCTGGCATCCCTGGAGCGAGTGGCACCGCCCACCATCACCCGTGCCGTCGGCGCTCTCGAGGCGGAGGGGCTCGTCGACAAGCACCTCGACGACACCGACCGACGCGTCCAGTGGGCCCGCCTCACCGCCGCCGGCCGGCGCGAGGTTCACGAGGTCCGTTCGAAGCGCGAGGCCTGGCTGCTCGAGCGGCTCGGCTCGGTTCCAGCCGCCGACCGGGATCGCCTCGGCGAGACGATCCGCTTGTTGGAGGCCGTCGCGGGCGGGAGCCCTCTGCCCCCGAACCGCCGAGGTCACGCCGAGCGCGTCTTCCGGCCCCCTACCCCGTCTCGTCGTTCCGCGGGCACCTTCCGGTCACTGCGCGTGCGTAGATTTCCGCCTGTTCTTCACGGGCCAGCTCGTATCGCAGACCGGCACCTGGCTCACCACCGTCGCCCAGACGCTCTGGTGCTCGACCTGACCGACTCGGGAGTCGCCATCGGGCTGCTCACCGCCTGCCAGTTCGGCCCCCTGCTGGCTCTGGGGGCGTGGGCTGGGGCGGTCGCCGACCGGCTCGACAAGCGCCGGATGCTGCTGGTCACCCAGGCAGGGGCCACGTCCAGTCGCTCACGCTTGGGTTCGTGGTGCTCGCGGGCGCCGACACGCTGGGCTTGATCTACGCCCTGGCCGTGGTGCAGGGGATCCTCACCGCCTTCGACAACCCGGTCCGGCGGTCGCTGGTGGTCGAGATGGTCGACGGCCCCGACGTGGCGCAACGCCGTGAGCCTCAACAGCGCAGTGATGACCGGCTCTCGCATCGTGGGCCCGGCCGTGGCGGGGCGGGCTCATCGTCGCCTTCGGGTTCGCGGTGGTGCTTCCTCATCGACGGGATCAGCTACATCGCCGTGCTGGTAGGTCTGTGGCGGATCCGCACCGAGGAGATCCACAGCGCTGGTGCCGAGCCTGAACGAGAGGGCAGGTCCGGGGAGGGCATGGCGTACATCTGGAGAGAACGACGCCTCCGGGTGCCGATGGTGATGTTGGCGCTGATCGGGACGGTGGCGTTCAACTTCCAGGTGACCCTGCCGTTGCTGGTGTCGCGCGCGGCGGCGACGCAGAGCACCTTCAGCCTGTTGTTCTCGGCGCTCAGCGTGGGGTCGCTGGTCGGTGCGCTGGCCACGGCGCGGCGTACGGAGGTCACCCCTGCTCAGCTCGTCACCGTGTTGGTGGCGTTCGGCGTGGCGATGCTCGCGCTGGCCTAGGTCCTCCCCAACCTGGCCACCGCCTTCGTGGCCCCGCTGCTGGGCGCCAGCTCGATCGCACTGATGACCTTGGTGACGGCCAGCGTGCAGGTGCTGGCGGAGCCGCGACGATGCGGCCGGTCAGTGCCATCCAAGCCATGGTGTTCCTGGGTTCGACCCCTATCGGCGGTCCGTCGTGGTGCATTGTCCTCAGGGCCTCGGTGCCGGGGCGGGCGTCACCGTGGGGTCGCCTGCCTGGTGGCTGCCGCCTATGGGGCCCTGGCTCTCGCCGGACCTCAGGCACCCGGCTCGGACGGGACGGGTGCCGACCCCGCCATGGTCGAATCCGAGGCCATCACCCTCGCCGACTAGGGCTACCCCGGCGACGTCGGTGGTGCTGGCCGGGGGCACAGCGGTGGCCACTAGCCTCCATGGCCGCATGGGAATCTTCGACAGGATCCTGCGGTCCGGCGAGGGCCGCAAGCTGAAGGCGCTCGAAGCGCTGGTCCCCGACATCGCCGTGTACGAGCCCGAGCTGGAGGCGTCGAGCGACGATGCCCTGCGGGCCCGAACCGGCGATTTCCGCCAACGGCTCGACAACGGCGCCGATCTCGACGACGTGCTCATCGAGGCGTTCGCCGTGGTCCGCGAGGCAGGGAAGCGGGTGCTCGGCCAGCGCCACTACGACGTGCAGATGGTGGGAGGTGCCGCGCTGCACTTCGGGTCGGTGGCAGAGATGAAGACTGGCGAGGGCAAGACTCTCGTGTCGACCCTGCCGGCCTACCTCAACGGCCTCGGCGGCGGAGGCGTGCACCTCGTCACGGTCAACGACTACCTGGCCCGGCGTGACGCCGAGTGGATGGGCCGCCTTCACCGGTGGCTCGGCCTGTCGGTGGGTCTGGTGATCCCTCAGGACGGCGACGCCGGCTACAAGCGGACCCAGTACGCCTGTGACATCACCTACGGCACCAACAACGAGTTCGGTTTCGACTACCTGCGCGACAACATGGCCATGAGTCGGGCCACCCAGGTCCAGCGCGGCCACGTGTACTGCATCGTCGACGAGGTGGACTCGATCCTGATCGACGAGGCCCGCACGCCCCTGATCATCTCGGGTCGCGTCGCGGACGCCGCCCAGCTGTACTACAAGTTCGCCTCGATCGTTCGCACGCTGCGGCGCGACGACGACTACGAGGTCGACGAGGTCAAGCGGGTCGTGTCGCCCACCGAGGCCGGCATCGAGAAGGTCGAGTCCGCCCTGGGCGTGGAGAACCTCTACGACGCCGTGTCGCAGAACCTCGTCCACCAGCTCCAGGCCGTGCTGCGTGCCAAGGAGCTGTTCCGGCGCGACAAGGACTACATCGTCCAGAACGGCGAGGTGAAGATCGTCGACGAGTTCACCGGGCGGATCCTGGAGGGCCGCCGCTGGTCCGAGGGCCTCCACCAGGCAGTCGAGGCCAAGGAAGCGGTGAAGATCAAGAAGGAGAACCAGACCCTCGCCACCATCACCCTGCAGAACTACTTCCGGCTCTACGAGAAGCTCGCCGGCATGACCGGCACCGCCCAGACCGAGGCGGCCGAGCTCGCCAACACCTACGGGTTGCACGTCGTGCCGGTGCCCACCACTGCCGTGGTGCTAGTGGACCAGCCACCCTGCATCTACAAGACCGAGGAGCGCCAAGTTCATGCCGTGGTCGATGACATTGCCGATTCCAGCGTCTGTGCTCGTCGGCACGATCTCGTCGGCAAGTCCGAGAAGCTGTCCACGGCCGACGTGCGGGTGGGGTCCCCCACGAGGTCCTAACGCAAGCAGCACGCTCGGGAGGCCGACATCGTGGCCCTGGCCGGCTGGGCTCGGTGACCGTGGCGACCAACACGGCCGGGCGAGGTGTCGACATCCTCCTGGGCCGGCAGCCCGGAGGGGCGCGCCCGTCGTGACCTGCTGGCGGAGGGCACCGACAACAGCGCCGCGCTCGCTGGGTCGAGCGCTACCGGCCGACCGTCCTCGTGGTCGAGGGCGACAAGGTGCGGGAGCTGGGCGGGCTGTACGTGCTGGGCACCGAGCGCCACGACTCGGCGCCGGATCGACAACCAGCTCCTGGGGCCGCTCGGGCCGCCAGGGCGATCCAGGCGAGAGCCGCTTCTACATCTCGCTTGAGCCATGCGCCGTTCGCCACGCGCGACATCCAACTGGGCCATGGGCCGCACCATGCCCGACGACGTGCCCCTCAGGCGCGGATGGTCACAAAGGCGATCGAGCGAGCGCAGACCACCGTCGAGCAGAAGAGCGCCAGATCCGCAAGAACGTCCTCAAGTACGACGAGGTCATGAACGAGCAGCGCAAGGTGGTGTACGCCCTGCGCGACCAGGTCGGACCAGCGGGATGGCGCTTCCAAGTGGTCGACGAGTACCTGCCCGAGACCGTGGAGGCGCTCGTGCAGGCGCACTGCGTGTCCTCGACGTGACCGAGGAGTGGAACCTCGAGGGCCTCGTGACCGAGGCCTCCACCTACTGGCCGATGGGCCTGGGCGTCGATCGGCTCGAGGGCGTCGACTCGACCGACACCGTCTACGAGTTGCTCGTGGACGACGCACTGAGCGCCTTCGAGCGCCGGGAGGCCGAGCTGGACCCGACATCATGCGCCAGGTCGAGCGCCAGGTGATGCTTCGCATCCTCGACAGCCATTGGCGCGAGCACTCGGGGTACCAACTCACCCGCAGGAGGGCATCGGCCATGGGCCAGCGTGATCCGCTGACCGAGTGGCAGACCGAGCGGCCTCGACGTCGGCCACGATGGAGGCCGTGGCGCTGTGATGGGTCGCTACGCGATGCATGTCGCACTGGCCGGGGCCGGGCAAGCGGCGCGCCGGGGGCGGCGGCGCCGGCACCTGCGGGAACGGGGAGCTGTCGCGGTTCGCTCGGGTTGGCAGCCCGCCGTCAGCGGCGTGTCGTACAGCTCGCCCGCCGAGCCGGGCACGGGCCGCGCTCGCCACCCTGGCCGATCCTGCCGAGGGGCCTGAGGCGGAGCCAGCGGGGCGCCGGGCGGCCCAGCCGCTCGTGCGCTCCGACTGGACAAGACTGCTACTTCTCCCTGCCGTGCGGGGTCGGGCAAGAAGTTCAAGCTCTGCCACGGAAGGTCCTGGAGGGGGGTGCGAGACCTCACCGAGGAGCTGGCCCGGACCCGCAATTGCGCATGCCGAGGGGTACCTGAGGGTTGCCACGTGCTCCGTACCCGGCGCCCCCAGCTCGAGGGCGGAGGCTTCGAGGCCCGATCCCGCGGCAATGACGCCCATCGCGGCCCGTTCAGTCACCGCCGAGCTCTGGCCGGCGTCGGTTGACGACCTCGATGCCTTCGAACGGCTCACGGCCGAGGCCTTGACGCCGAGGCTGCACGACCTGGCCGTGAGGCCGACGAGTCCCAGGTTCCCGAGATCGAGGCTTCGCTGTCCTCGTTGGACCGGGCCCTGCGCCAACCTGGAGATGCGCTCGATGTTCTCGGGCGAGCACGACGAGCGCGATGCGTACGCCGCGCTCGATCCAGGCCGGCGAGGGTGGCGCCGATGCCCAGCACGGAGATGCTCGACCGGATGCCGCTGGCGCAGGGCCGTGGCCCTCGCGTCGACCAGCTCGACGCCACGCCCGGTTCGGAAGCAGGTCTGTCCTCGGTGGAGTTCGTAGTGGCCGGCCGCTACGCCTACGGGCTGCTCCTGAGCGGGGCGTGCACCGGCTGGTGCGCATGAGCCCGTCGAAATGCGCGGAGGGCAAGCGCCAGACAGCGGTCGCCGCGGTCGGCGCGGCGCCCATGCTCGACGACGTCGCCGTCGACATCCCCGACGACGACATCGAGATGCAGGTCTTCCGGCTCCTTCGGAGCGGGCGGCCAGCACGTGAACAAGACGTCCTCAGCGGTGCGGCTGATCCACAAGCCCACGGGCACCGTCGTGTCGTGCCAGATCGAGCGCAGCCAACTGCAGAACCGGGCCCGGGCCATGACGATGCTGCGGGCCAAGCTCGCCGACCTGCGTGACAGGAGCGCCTTGCCGAACCTCGATTCGCATCCGCGGCGAGCAGCAGCGGGTCGGGTTCGGCAGCCAGATCCGCTCCTACGTGCTGCAGCCCTACCAGATGGTCAAGGATCTGCGGACCGAGCAGCAGACCGGCAACGTCGCTGGCGGTGCTCGACGGGACCTCGACGACTTCATCGAGAGCTACCTGCGGTGGCGCCGGGGGATAGTGGGTGAGAGCGGTGCCGTGGGGGTCGCGGAGCACCGGCACCGTTGTTGGGCCCATGATCACGCTCGAACACGTGACCAAGTCGTACAAGAACGACGTCGTCGCGCGACGCCAACGTCGACATCCGCAAGGGCAATCGTCTTCCTCGTCGGCGCAGGAAGGTCGACTTGCCCGACCCCGAGGCGCCGACGAGGAAGACGAACTCCCCCTTGCGGATGTCGACGTTGGCGTCGCGCAGCGCGACGACGTCGTTCTTGTACGACTTGGTCACGTGTTCGAGCGTGATCATGGGCCCGACGACGGTACCAGTGCTCGGCGCGACCCCCGCGGCACCGCTCTAGCCCACTATCCCCCGGCGCCACCGCAGGTAGCTCTCGATGAAGTCGTCGAGGTCCCCGTCGAGCACGGCCGCGACGTTGCCGGTCTCGTGCTCGGTCCGCAGATCCTTGACCATCTGGTAGGGCTGCAGCACGTAGGAGCGGATCTGGCTGCCGAACCCGACCCGCTGCTGCTCGCCGCGGATCGAGTCGAGCTCGGCAAGGCGCTCCTGCTCACGCAGGTCGGCGAGCTTGGCCCGCAGCATCGTCATGGCCCGGGCCCGGTTCTGCAGTTGGCTGCGCTCGATCTGGCACGACACGACGGTGCCCGTGGGCTTGTGGATCAGCCGCACCGCTGAGGACGTCTTGTTCACGTGCTGGCCGCCCGCTCCCGAGGACCGGAAGACCTGCATCTCGATGTCGTCGTCGGGGATGTCGACGGCGACATCGTCGTCGAGCATGGGCACCACGCCGAGCGCGGCGAACGCTGTCTGGCGCTTGCCCTGCGCGTTGAACGGGCTCATGCGCACCAGCCGGTGCACGCCCCGCTCGGCCTGGAGCAGCCCGTAGGCGTAGCGGCCGGCCACTACGAACTCCACCGAGGACAGACCTGCTTCCGAACCGGGCGTGGCGTCGAGCTCCTCGACGCCGAGGCCACGGCCCTGCGCCCAGCGGGCGTACATGCGGTAGAGCATCTCTGCCCAGTCCTGGGCATCGGCACCACCCTCGCCGGCCTGGATCGAGCACAGCGCATCGCGCTCGTCGTGCTCGCCCGAGAACATCGAGCGCATCTCCAGGTCGCGCAGGGCCCGGTCCAACGAGGACAGCGAAGCCTCGATCTCGGGAACCTGGGACTCGTCGGCCTCCTCACGGGCCAGGTCGTGCAGGACCTCGGCGTCGTCGAGCTCGGCCGTGAGCCGTTCGAAGGCATCGAGGTCGTCGACGACGCCGGCCAGCTCGGCGGTGACCGAACGGGCGCGATCGGCGTCGTCCCACAGATCGGGCCTCGAAGCCTCCGCCTCGAGCTGGGGGCGCCGGGTACGGAGCGCGTCGATCCTCAGGTACCCCTCGGCATCGGCGAGGCGCTTGCGGGTCCGGGCCAGCTCCTCGGTGAGGTCTCGCACCCCCCTCAGGACCTTCCGTGGCAGAGCTTGAACTTCTTGCCCGACCCGCACGGGCAGGGAGCGTTCCGTGGCGTCTTGTCCCAGTCGGAGCGCACGAGCGGCTGGGCCGCCGGCGCCCCACCCGCTGGCTCCGCCTCAGGCCCCTCGGCAGGATCGGCCAGGGTGGCGAGCGCCGGGCCCGTGCCCGGCTCGGCGGGCGAGCTGTACGACACGCCGCTGACGGCGGGCTCGGCGTCGCCCCCCAGAGCCGCAGCACCCGAGCGAACCGGCGAGGGGACCGCTCCCCCGTTCGC
This sequence comes from uncultured Microthrixaceae bacterium, assembly GCA_963703565.1. Classification (GTDB taxonomy): domain Bacteria; phylum Actinomycetota; class Acidimicrobiia; order Acidimicrobiales; family VFJN01; genus CAVPEW01. The sequence continues at coordinate 37,168 of CAVPEW010000066.1, forward strand.
AGGTGCCGGCGCCGCCGCCGGCGCGCCCGCTTGCCCGGCCCCGGCCGGTGCCTCGACCGGTTCGACGGTGACCTGCACGTGCATCACGTAGCGGACCAGATCGCGCGCCACGGCCTCCATCATCTGGCCGAACATCGAGAAGCCTTCGGTCTGCCACTCGGTCAGCGGATCGCGCTGGCCCATCGCCCGCAGGTTGATGCCCTCCTGCAGGTAGTCCATCTCGTAGAGGTGCTCGCGCCAATGGCTGTCGAGGATGCGAAGCATCACCTGGCGCTCGACCTGGCGCATGATGTCGGGTCCGAGCTCGGCCTCCCGGCGCTCGAAGGCGCTCAGTGCGTCGTCCACGAGCAACTCGTAGACGGTGTCGGTCGAGTCGACGCCCTCGAGCCGATCGACGCCCAGGCCCATCGGCCAGTAGGTGGAGGCCTCGGTCACGAGGCCCTCGAGGTTCCACTCCTCGGTCACGTCGGACACGCAGTGCGCCTGCACGAGCGCCTCCACGGTCTCGGGCAGGTACTCGTCGACCAGCTTGGAACGCAGATCCCGCTGGTCCAGGACCTGGTCGCGCAGGGCGTACACCACCTTGCGCTGCTCGTTCATGACCTCGTCGTACTTGAGGACGTTCTTGCGGATCTCGGCGTTCTTCTGCTCGACGGTGGTCTGCGCTCGCTCGATCGCCTTTGTGACCATGCGCGCCTCGAGGGGCACGTCGTCGGGCATCGTGCGGCCCATCACCCAGTTGATGGCACCAGTGGCGAACAGGCGCATCAGCTCGTCCTCGAGCGAGATGTAGAAGCGGCTCTCGCCTGGATCGCCCTGGCGGCCCGAGCGGCCCCGGAGCTGGTTGTCGATCCGGCGCGAGTCGTGGCGCTCGGTGCCCAGCACGTACAGCCCGCCCAGCTCCCGCACCTTGTCGCCCTCGGCGCGACAGTCGGCCCGGTAGCGCTCGACCCGGGCCTCGAGCGCAGCGCTGTTCCCGGGATCGTCCGGATCGGTGCCCTCCGCCAGCAGGTCACGACGGGCGCGCCCCTCCGGGCTGCCGCCCAGGAGGATGTCGACACCTCGCCCGGCCATGTTGGTCGCCACGGTCACCGAGCCCAGCCGGCCGGCCTGGGCCACGATGTCGGCCTCCCGAGCGTGCTGCTTTGCGTTTAGGACCTCGTGGGGGACCCCACGGCGCGTCAGGGCCGTGGACAGCTTCTCGGACTTGCCGACCGAGATCGTGCCGACGAGCACCGGCTGGCCGGCCGCGCTGCGATCGGCGATGTCATCGACCACGGCGTGGAACTTGGCGTCCTCGGTCTTGTAGATCAGGTCGGGCTGGTCCGTGCGCGCCAGCGGGCGGTGGGTGGGCACCGGCACGACGTGCAACCCGTAGGTGTTGGCCAGCTCGGCCGCCTCGGTCTGGGCGGTGCCGGTCATGCCGGCGAGCTTGTCGTAGAGCCGGAAGTAGTTCTGCAGGGTGATGGTGGCGAGGGTCTGGTTCTCCTCTTTGATCTTCACCGCTTCCTTGGCCTCGACTGCCTGGTGGAGGCCCTCGGACCAGCGGCGGCCCTCCAGGATCCGCCCGGTGAACTCGTCGACGATCTTCACCTCGCCGTTCTGGACGATGTAGTCCTTGTCGCGCCGGAACAGCTCCTTGGCGCGCAGCGCGGCCTGGAGCTGGTGGACGAGGTTCTGCGACACGGCGTCGTAGAGGTTCTCCACGCCCAGGGCGGACTCGACCTTCTCGATGCCGGCCTCGGTGGGCGACACGACCCGCTTGACCTCGTCGACCTCGTAGTCGTCGTCGCGCCGCAGCGTGCGAACGATCGAGGCGAACTTGTAGTACAGCTGGGCGGCGTCCGCGACGCGACCCGAGATGATCAGGGGCGTGCGGGCCTCGTCGATCAGGATCGAGTCCACCTCGTCGACGATGCAGTACACGTGGCCGCGCTGGACCTGGGTGGCCCGACTCATGGCCATGTTGTCGCGCAGGTAGTCGAAACCGAACTCGTTGTTGGTGCCGTAGGTGATGTCACAGGCGTACTGGGTCCGCTTGTAGCCGGCGTCGCCGTCCTGAGGGATCACCAGACCCACCGACAGGCCGAGCCACCGGTGAAGGCGGCCCATCCACTCGGCGTCACGCCGGGCCAGGTAGTCGTTGACCGTGACGAGGTGCACGCCTCCGCCGCCGAGGCCGTTGAGGTAGGCCGGCAGGGTCGACACGAGAGTCTTGCCCTCGCCAGTCTTCATCTCTGCCACCGACCCGAAGTGCAGCGCGGCACCTCCCACCATCTGCACGTCGTAGTGGCGCTGGCCGAGCACCCGCTTCCCTGCCTCGCGGACCACGGCGAACGCCTCGATGAGCACGTCGTCGAGATCGGCGCCGTTGTCGAGCCGTTGGCGGAAATCGCCGGTTCGGGCCCGCAGGGCATCGTCGCTCGACGCCTCCAGCTCGGGCTCGTACGCGGCGATGTCGGGGACCAGCGCTTCGAGCGCCTTCAGCTTGCGGCCCTCGCCGGACCGCAGGATCCTGTCGAAGATTCCCATGCGGCCATGGAGGCTAGTGGCCACCGCTGTGCCCCCGGCCGGCGCCCACCGACGTCGCTGCGCCCGGGGTAGCCCTAGTCGGCGAGGGTGATGGCCTCGGATTCGACCATGGCGGGGTCGGCACCCGTCCCGTCCGAGCCGGGTGCCTGAGGTCCGGCGAGAGCGCGGGCCCCATAGGCGGCAGCCACCAGGCAGGCGACCCCACCCGCGGTGACGCCCGCCCGGGCGCCGAGGCCCTGGGACAATGCACCCACGAGCGGACCGCCGATAGGGGTCGAACCCAGGAACACCATGGCTTGGATGGCACTGACCCGGCCGCGGTAGCGCGGCTCCGCCAGCACCTGCACGCTGGCCGTCACCGAGGTCATCAGTGCGATCGAGCTGGCGCCCAGCAGCGGGGCCACGAAGAAGGCGGTGGCCAGGTTGGGAGACGCGGCCAGCGCGAGCATCGCCACGCCGAACGCCACCGACGCGGTGACGAGCTGAGCGCGGGTGACCTCCGTACGCCGCGCCGTGGCCAGCGCACCGACCAGCGACCCCACGCTGAGCGCCGAGAACAACAGGCTGAAGGTGCTCTCGTCGCCGCCCAGCGAGCGCGACACCAGCAACGGCAGGGTCACCTGGAAGTTGAACGCCACCGTCCCGATCAGCGCCAACATCACCATCGGCACCCGGAGGCGTCGTTCTCCCCAGATGTACGCCATGCCCTCCCGGACCTGCCCTCTCGTTCGCGGCTCGGGCACCACGCTGTGGATCTCCTCGGTGCGGATCCGCCACAGACCTACCAGCACGGCGATGTAGCTGATCCCGTCGATGAGGAAGCACCACGCGAACCCGAAGGCGACGATGAGCCCGCCCGCCACGGCCGGGCCCACGATGCGAGAGCCGGTCATCACTGCGCTGTTGAGGCTCACGGCGTTGGCCACGTCGGGGCCGTCGACCATCTCGACCACCAGCGACCGCCGGACCGGGTTGTCGAAGGCGGTGAGGATCCCCTGCACCACGGCCAGGGCGTAGATCAAGCCCAGCGTGTGGGCGCCCGCGAGCACCACGAACCCAAGCGTGAGCGACTGGAGCATGGCCCCTGCCTGGGTGACCAGCAGCATCCGGCGCTTGTCGAGCCGGTCGGCGACCGCCCCAGCCCACGCCCCCAGAGCCAGCAGGGGGCCGAACTGGCAGGCGGTGAGCAGCCCGATGGCGACTCCCGAGTCGGTCAGGTCGAGCACCAGCAGCGTCTGGGCGACGGTGGTGAGCCAGGTGCCGGTCTGCGATACGAGCTGGCCCGTGAAGAACAGGCGGAAGTTGCGCACGCGCAGTGACCGGAAGGTGCCCCCGGTCGACGCGACGGGGTAGGGGGCCGGAAGAGCGCTCAGCGTGACCTCGGCGGTTCGGGGGCAGAGGGCTCCTCGCCCGCGACGGCCTCCAACAAGCGGATCGTCTCGCCGAGGCGATCCCGGTCGGCGGCTGGAACCGAGCCGAGCCGCTCGAGCAGCCAGGCCTCGCGCTTCGAACGGACCTCGTGAACCTCGCGCCGGCCGGCGGCGGTGAGGCGGGCCCACTGGACGCGTCGGTCGGTGTCGTCGAGGTGCTTGTCGACGAGCCCCTCCGCCTCGAGAGCGCCGACGGCACGGGTGATGGTGGGCGGTGCCACTCGCTCCAGGGATGCCAGCTCGCCCAGCGTTCGGGGACCCAGCCGCTCGAGGGTGTCGAGCACGCCCAGCTGGGTGAGCGCCCGGCCCGAGGAGGACTCGCGGCGCATGCGGCGCGCCAGGCGCCCCACGGCGAGACGCAGCGCGCCAACCAGCTCGGGATCGACATCGGCCGCATGGTCCACGGGGACCTGCGAGGGGGGCGAGACCATCACTTAGCTGAACTAACCATCGGGCCGGCGTATTCCTCGAAGCTGCGCCGCCGCCGGGCTCAGGTGTCGAGGATGCGCTCACGCACGGCGTACATCACCGCTTCGACGCGCGAGTGCAGGTGCAGCTTCTCGAGGATGTTGCGGACGTGGTTCTTGACCGTGTTCTCCGAGATGTACAGCTCGGAGGCTATCTCGCGGTTGCTCATGCCCTTGGCGACGTGGCGCAGGACCTCCACCTCGCGATCGGTCAGACGCGGCGAGGCCACCGCCTGCCGGTCGTCGGCGCGGCGTGCGAGCGTCGAGAACTCAGTGAGCAACTTCGAGGCCATCGACGGTGAGATGAGGCTCTGGCCGGCCATGACCGAAGAGACGGCCGACGCGACCTCCTCGATCGAGATCTCCTTGAGCAGGTAGCCCGCGGCACCCGCCTTGATCGCCTCGTAGAGGTCGTCCTCCTCGTCGCTGACGGTCAGCATGATGATCTTGGTCGCGGGGCATGCGCTGGCGATCGCCGCAGTGGCCTCGATGCCGGACAAACGGGGCATCCGCACGTCCATGAGCACCACGTCTGGCGCGAGCTCCTCGGCCAGGCGCACGGCCTCGGACCCGTCCTCGGCCTCACCGACCACCTGCAGGCCGTCCTCGACCTCGAGAACCATGGCCAGCCCGCGCCGGAACAGGGCGTGGTCGTCGCAGATGAGGATCCTGATCGGGTCCGACCCGACTCGGGTGGACTCGCCGCTCGCTTCGGGCATGCGCCTCGCCTCCGGGCACCCGCGGCCGAGCGGGTGGCCCGAACATCCTAGTCGCCACTGGCCCGCACGAACCCTTCGGCTGGCCCGAGCGGGTCAGGCGGAGATGGCCCGCCCGGAGGGTCGACGGGCGCCGCCCCGTGCCAGGCGAACCGCCTTGGCCCGCTGCAGTTGGCGATCGAGCTTGTCGAGCGCGGCGTCGACGGCCCCGAAGGGGTCGGCCGACGCGACCTTGGCCTGCACGACCTGACCTCGGCCGACGACGATCACCTCGCACCAGAGGCGCTGGTCGCTGCGACCGTTCGACTCGGTCCAGAAGTGGACCTTGACCCGTTCGAGCTCCCCGGACAGGCGACGCAATCGAGCGAACTTCTCCTCGGCCGCACGCCGCAGCGCTGGTGAGACGCCGACGTTGCGGGCGCTGACGGTGATCTCCATCAGACGACCTCCCGTGTCGAGGGGCTCGGTGGAGCGATCCTATGCCCGGCCTGCGCCCCGGTGCGGGCCAACACCACGGCGCGCACCTCGAGCGCGCCGGCCCGGTGGAGGGCCTCCGCGGCAGCGGCCAGGGTCGCACCCGTGGTCACGACGTCGTCGACCACCACCACGCGCAACGGGACGGCGCCGGTGGCGTCGAAGCCGGGGTGCGCCGCGCGCGCCAACGCTCCCCGACCGGCCTGGGGCGGCCCCGGCCGCCGACGCAACAGCGCCCGGGCCGGACGCTTCCAGCGCCTGGCCACGGCCCGGGCGAGCAGCTCCGCCTGGTCATAGCCGCGAGCCCGCCGGCGGGACGCGGCGGTGGGGGCCCAGGTGACCACCGCCGACGGTTCCGGGTCGATCAGCGTGGACAGCCCGTCGGCGACCCAGCCGATCGAGCGCCGGTCGTTGCGCTTGAGGCCCAGCACGACCTCCCGAGCCGGGGGCGAGTACTCGAGCAGCGCCGCCACTGGCGGCCCGGACCATGACGTGGTCGGCACGGCCGCCACCGTAAGCGGGGGCTGCGACACACGAGCCGACCAGGGCCTGCGGGCCTCAGTAGCGGTAGGCCTCGTGCTTGAAGGGGCCGGACGGGTCGAGACCCAGGTAGTCGGCCTGCTCGGCGGTCAGAGCGGTCAGCCGGACGCCCAACGCATCGAGGTGCAGCCGGGCGACACGCTCGTCGAGGAGCTTGGAGAGCACATGGACGCCGAGGGGATACTCCTCGCGCCGGGTGAACAGCTCGAGCTGGGCGAGGACCTGGTTGGTGAAGCTCATCGACATCACGAAGCTCGGGTGGCCCGTGGCGTTGCCCAGGTTCAACAACCGCCCCTCGCTCAGCACGATCACCGAGTGGCCGTCGGGGAACGCGAACTCGTGCACCTGGGGCTTCACCTCGACCTTGCGCACGTCGCTGAGGCGGGACAGGCCGGCCATGTCGATCTCGTTGTCGAAGTGCCCGATGTTGCCGACCACCGCGTTGTGCTTCATCCGGGCCATGTGCTCGGCGGTGATGATCCCCTTGTTGCCCGTGGCGGTCACGAAGAGGTCGGCGCGCTCGAGCACCGCCTCGATCGTCGTCACCTCGAAGCCCTCCATGGCCGCCTGCAGGGCGCAGATGGGGTTGATCTTGCGCACCACCACCCAGGCGTACCCCGCGCTGGTCATCAAGGGGGGCGTCCTCGACGGACGTCCCGTGACCGCTGCGCAGATCACCAGGCTCGCTGACCTCCAGTCGCGCGAGGTGCTGCTGGCCCAGGCGGCCGGCGTTCTCACCGCGGCGTTGTACCAGGCGGCGTACCTGTTCGCGGCACCGCTGGCGAAGGCGGCACGGGCCGCTGACGCGCTGCGGGCCAAGCGCGAGGAGAGCGTCGCCACCGCAGCCTGAGCCACCCGCTCGAGCCGCTGCTCACCCCGCACCACCCCAAGCCATCGACCCCCAGCTCGCGTCGGCCACAGCGGTCGGCGGGCACCCCACGGAAGGACACGCCACCATGGCGAAGCTCAGCACCGACGAGCTCATCGACGCGTTCAAGAACCTCACGCTCGTCGAGCTCTCCGACTTCGTGAAGGCCTTCGAGGAGACCTTCGACGTCACCGCCGCGGCCCCGGTCGCGGTGGCCGCGGTCGCCCCGGCCGGCGGCGCCGGCGAGGGGGCCGAGGAGGAGGAGCAGGACGAGTTCGACGTCATCCTCGAGACCATCGGCGACAAGAAGATCCAGGTCATCAAGGAGGTGCGCGCGCTCACCAGCCTCGGCCTGAAGGAGGCCAAGGACCTCGTGGACGGCGCCCCCCAGCCGGTTCTGGAGAAGATCACGAAGGAGGCGGCCGAGAAGGCCAAGGCCACCCTCGAGGGCGCCGGAGCCACCGTCACCCTGAAGTGAGCCGAGGGTCCCCGCGAGGGACCCCAGGCCGTCCGGTCCCGTCGAGGGGCCGCCGGCGGGCCGAGGCCCGTGCCCTGCGCAGGGGTGCGGGCCTCGGTGCGTCCACGCACAGCCGTGCCGTGCCGTGCTGGTGTCCGGCCGTGGTCGTGTGCCACCATGGGCGGCGCTGAGGGATCGGCTTGCACAACCCGGTCGCACAACCGGTCGCACAACCAGACGGCGCAGCGCAGCGCACCGGCGGTCGTCGTACCGACCTGTCATCCGGATCGGGTGTGGCAGGCTCGGCCGGTCCGCCCGGCATGCACCTCGACGCCGGGCTGGACTACCTGCCGTGGATGGACTAGGCTCGCGCTTTGCGCTGGCCTGTGTCCGCGACCCCGTATAACCCCAGTTCCTCGACGCCGCCCCATGCGGTCCGGCGGGGGCTGCGCGGCCGGGGGGCCGCACTCGCCGGGCCCTGCGCAGCGTGCACCCGATCCGCAGGGAAGGACCCCTCTTGGCTGCTTCGCGCACCCCTTCTGCACTCTCCGCCGGCGCCGTGGCGAACCGCACCGCATCCCCCCGCATCTCCTTCGCCACGATCCACGAGCCGCTCGGCGTGCCTGACCTGCTCGCGCTGCAGACGGAGAGCTTCGACTGGTTGCTCGGCAACGGGCGCTGGCAGGCTCGGGTCGAGGCGGCGCGGGCCGAGGATCGGCACGACATCCCCGAGGTGTCCGGGCTGGAGGAGATCTTCGACGAGATCTCCCCGATCGAGGACTTCGCCGGGCAGATGTCGCTGTCGTTCCGCGAGCACCGCTTCGAGCCGGCGAAGTACACCGCCGACGAGTGCAAGGAGAAGGACTTCACCTTCGCCGCCCCGCTGTTCGTCACCGCCGAGTTCGTCAACTACACCACCGGTGAGATCAAGAGCCAGACCGTCTTCATGGGTGACTTCCCGCTCATGACGGACCGCGGCACCTTCATCATCAACGGCACCGAGCGGGTCGTGGTGTCCCAGCTCGTCCGTTCCCCGGGGGTGTACTTCGAGCGCACCGCGGACAAGACCAGCGACAAGGACATCTTCACGACGAAGATGATCCCCAGCCGGGGGGCCTGGCTGGAGTTCGAGATCGACAAGCGTGACAACGTCGGGGTCCGCATCGACCGCAAGCGCAAGCAGAACGCCACGGTGCTGCTCAAGGCCCTGGGGATGTCGGACGCGGAGATCCGCGAGACGTTTGCGGACTTCCCGGCCGTGCTGGACACCCTGGACAAGGACCACGTGCAGACCCAGGACGAGGCGCTGCTGGACATCTACCGGAAGATCCGCCCGGGCGAGCCGCCGACGGTCGAGGCCGGGCGCTCGCTGCTGGAGAACTTCTACTTCAACCCGAAGCGGTACGACCTGGCCAAGGTCGGCCGGTACAAGCTGGACAAGAAGCTCGGCCTGGACGCGCCGTTGAGCGCGTCGGTGCTCTCCGTGGAGGACATCGTCGCGACGATCCGCTACCTCGCGGCGCTGCACGCCGGGGTGGAGCAGCTGCCCGGCACCCGGGCCGGCGAGACGATCCAGGTCCGCGTCGAGACGGACGACATCGACCACTTCGGCAACCGCCGCATCCGTGCGGTCGGCGAGCTCATCGAGAACCAGGTGCGCACCGGGCTGTCCCGGATGGAGCGGGTGGTCCGCGAGCGGATGACGACCCAGGACGTCGAGGCGATCACGCCGCAGACCCTGATCAACATCCGCCCGGTGGTGGCGAGCATCAAGGAGTTCTTCGGCACCTCCCAGCTCAGCCAGTTCATGGACCAGAACAACCCGCTGGCCGGCCTGACGCACAAGCGGCGGCTGTCCGCGCTGGGCCCGGGCGGTCTGTCCCGGGACCGTGCCGGCATGGAGGTCCGGGACGTCCACCCCTCGCACTACGGACGGATGTGCCCCATCGAGACCCCCGAGGGTCCGAACATCGGCCTGATCGGCTCGCTGGCGACGTACGGGCGGATCAACCCGTTCGGGTTCATCGAGACCCCGTACCGCCGGGTGGACCGGGGATTGGTCACCGACGAGGTGCACTACCTCACCGCCGACGACGAGGACCGCTACGTCATCGCCCAGG
>CAVPEW010000067.1:0-16217 GCA_963703565.1 uncultured Microthrixaceae bacterium
CTGACTTCCGCAAGTTGTAGGCATGCGGACGGCTGGAATTGGGCTGTGACATGGGGTTTTGGGCGCGGGTGGGTCGAGGGGTCGTGTTACTACGCGAGGCTGTGACCTGCGGTTACGCGTTGGGGGTGAAGTCGTGGAACCGGGGTGGTTCGGGCAGATCGAGCGCGGTGAGGATGCCGCGTTGGCGTGGGGTGAGTTCGGAGCGTTGCGCGATTTGACCGTCGGTGGTGGTGAGGGTGACGAGGTGTATGCGGTCGAGTTCGTCGCGCAGGTTCCGCCAGGTGTCGCCGGTGGTGGTTTCTGCGACGCGTAGGAGCAGCAGGGCCAGCCATTGGAGTTGCACGTGGGCGCGGATGCGGTCCTCGCGGTGGTGGTAGACGGGTCGCAGGTCGAGCGTGGACTTGAGGTCCCGCCAGCCGCGTTCGGCTTCGTAGAGGCCCTTGTAGGCGAGGGCGATGTCGGTGGCGGTGAGGGATTCGTCGGAGGTGCGCAGCAGGAACTTGCCGTCGAAGTTCGCGTCGGCGCGCACCTTGGTCCGGTCGACGCGGAGCAGCCCGCCGGGGGTGACCCGCAGGAACCGTGCGAACGCCGGCTTGGTGCGCAGCGCGCCGGCGAGTTCGGCCCGTTCGCGCGCCGTCAGCTTGTCGCTGCCGGCGATGCGGTCTTCGAGCCGGGCGACGATCTCGTCGCGCACTGCGGCGTCGCGGGTCGCGGTGTCGGGGTTGTGGCAGATCACGAACCGGTCCCGGGCGGTGCCGTCATCGACGCGGACTTCCTTGACGCGCAGGTTCGCGTCGACGCTGTGGTAGCGGCCCTGACGCGACAGCACGATGGCGGCTTCCTTCGAGTCGCCGCGCAGTTTCTCACCGATGATGTAGTGCCCGCCGCCGCGCTGCAGGTAGCGGCGGTTCTCCGCGGAGGTGAACCCTCGGTCGAGCGCCCAGATCACCCGGTTGAGCTGCCAGGACGCCAAGTCGTCGCGGACGGTGCGGATCAGGACCTGATCGGACTCGTTGCCGGGGAACGTCCACACCCGCACCGGGATCCCGTCGCGGGTGACGGCCATCCCGATCACGATCTGCGGCAGGTCGGGGCGATGATCCTTCGAACGGCCATGGCGGCGCCACGCCCCCTCCACCGCCCGACCCGCATCATCATCGTCGTGCGTCGTCGACGCGGTCGGTCTCCCAGTACGTCGAGGACGTGTCGAAGAACAAGATGTCGACCTCGAGGTTCAACAGGTTCGCGACCGAGAAGAACACCGCTTCTTGCAACACGTCGAGCGTGTCGAGGAACACGTCCATCGCCCGGTAGCAGGCGTCGTCGGACACCTCCGCCAGCCCGGCGATGTACACCCGGTTCGCGACCCACCCGCAACCGGCGAGCTTCGACAACGGCGTCGCGGACAGACGGTTCGCGACCATCGCGAAGATCACCCGCTCCACGCACCACCGGTCGGGCTTGGTGCCCGGTGCCGTCGGCGCCTCGACGACATCGATGATCGTGCTTGGACGATCCCCAACCGTTCCCACAACCGGTCCGCGACCCACGCGGTGCCCATCGGCCGGGCGTCGACCACGCTCACCTCACCCGACACCGTCGCGGCGACAGCGTCGGCGGGGTCCAAGAACCGTGACACGCTCTTCACCAGCCGGGCCAGCGCGTCACGATCCACCAGATCAGCCCGACCGAAGTTGTGGATGATCCGCGCCTTGGGCATCCCCGTGTCGGGGTCCCGCTCGTTGTGCGCCAACGCCAAGTACGCCACCTCGGACCCGTCCTTGTTCCGCCGCCGCGTCTCCCTCACGTACATGTCTACAACCCTACGACACCAGCCACCCGAAATCGAGCATCACAACCACATTCGTGTGTCTACACTATTCGGAGTCCGGAACCCCTCCCAACCCCCTGACCAGCACATTCATCCCCGCAGACCCCCAAAACTGCCTACAACTCGCGGAAGTCAGGCCTGCCGAAGCTGTTCTTTCAACAGGTAGGCGCGGTAGAGCCGCTGGTTCGTCTTGGCGATCAGCGCGAGCTTCGCTCCCTGCCGGGCGGTGAGGTCCTCGGGGTTCTTCCACAACGCGTAGCGGGCGTTCTTCAGGTCTCTCGCCACCGTCTTGTGGCCGTTCTTGCGGGCGGCGTTCCACACCTCGCGGCGGACCTCATCGAGTGCTTTGGTGGCCCACGCCACGGTGTGGAACGGGTCCATGCACAGTTCGGCGTTGGGGCAGCGGGCGTGCACGACGTTGCTGATCCACTCGGCCGCGTCGGCGCTGACCAGGGTGATCTTGGCGCAGCGGTCTTCGCCGAGACGGTCGAAGAACTTCTCGAGGGTCTTTTGGTTCCGGCCGTCGTGAGCCCACAGCAGCACACCGCTGTCGTGGTCGACCACGACGGTCAGGTAGCGGTGGCCGCGCTTGTAGCTGATCTCGTCGATACCGATCCGGCGCAGGTTGGCGAACCGGTCGGTGCTCGCTCTCGGCGTCGGCGACGACCCGGGTCACGATCGCCCCGACCGTGCGCCACGCCACCCGCAACAGGTCACGCACCGCGGACTTCGAGCAGTGCGTCACCAACCACGCGGCGGTGTCATCGAACGCGTAGGTGTGACCGGCACCGTGACGGGCCCACGGCACCTGGGCAGCGACCACGCCGTGCTCGGGGCAGGACACCCGCGGCGAGTCCGCCTCCAGGAACGCCCGGATCGTTCCCAGATCCAGGGCCCGCCACCGTCGACGCCCATCGCCTTGGTCATAGCCCGCACAGCGTTTCCCGCACCGACCGCAGCGCCGTTTGGTTGCCTTACGAGGCCGCACCGACACCACGATGCACTCGTCGTCCTCGTCGAAACACACGTCCTCGACGACAGCTTTCACCAACCCCAGCAGCCGTGCCCATAACGTTGTCGAATGCACCCCGTTCTCCTCCCTGCGTTCCGAGACCTTCAGAAGCCCGGAAACGTAGACAGAGAACGGGGTGCACCCGCGGATAGGGCTACAGGGCCACCCACGGATCAGTCACAAGAGCCCGAAGCCCGAAGTTGATCAGCTCGGGTGATCGGGAGCGTCCGAGTTCTTCGAGCACCACGATCGCGTCGTCGACCGGCATGTGACGTCCACCGAACTCGGTGGGCCAGCTCGGCACAGCCAGGCCGGCTGCGTGGAGCTCGCGCTGGTAGGCGACGAGCCACCAGAAGCGCTCATCGAGCGGCTCGGGCATGTCGTTGGTGGGGGTGGTCGGCGACGAACCGGCGAACCTCGTCGACCAACGCCGAACACCGTTCCCGCTCGCCTTCGCTCACCCGGCCGCTCGCTCGTCGAGGTCGATGTTGATCCCCTGACGACGTGCCGATTCGAGCACCTGCTGCCACAGATCATCCCGTCGAGGGCGGTCGGAAAGCCGCAGTACACGGTGAGCATGACGAAGATCTCATGGATCTTCGACGCGGGCGTCCCCGTCCTGCAACGCGCCGTGCAGGTAGTTCTTGAGCTGCGTCGGATGACCGGTCGCAGCGAGCGCCGTGATCGCGACCATCATCCGCTCTTCGAAGGTGAGCCCCGGTCGTCCCCAGACGTCGCCGAAGATGAACCCGTCCGCGAAGCTCGCCAGACCAGGATCGACCTTCGGCGAGCTCGGCCTGCAATGCGTCAGCACGCGCCCTTGAGCTCGTCGTCGCCGCTCGGCTCCTGATGAGGCTCCCAAGGTCTGTGGATCCTTCACGCTTGCTCCTTCACTGATTCGGAATCTCGTCTAACAGGATGCGGAACATCGCGGGTTGAGGGCTGATCGCGAGATTGCGTCCCGTCTCGTGGTGTAGGCGACCACGTGCGTTCCCCGGTTGCTGTTGGTCAGGTTTGGGGTGCGACTGGCAAGGCTAGTTCGGTCGCGGTGTCGGTGAGGTCGGCGACCGATGCTGCGGCGATGTAGCGGCGTTCGGCGGCGATCATCTAGTCCTGCCGCCGGAAGTAGGTCGCGTGTGGTTCATGCGGCGAGGGGGTCGGCGGCGTAGGTCCATTTGAAGGGTTTGGCCTTGTGGTCGTAGTCGGCGATGAAGGTGAGCATCTTGGTGATGAGGTCGTCGCGGCTGGTGAAGTTGCCGTTGGTGATGACCTTGCGTTGCAGGATCGAGAAGAACATCTCGACCTGGTTGACCCAGCTCGCGTGGGGCGGCGTGAAGTGCGTGACCCATCGCGGATGGGCAGCGAACCAGGCCCTGGTGTACTTGGAGTTGTGGCTCGAGCCGTTGTCGAGCACGACATGAACCTCCAGCCGGGGGTCGGCCAGTGTCGAGTTGGTCGAGGAAGCAGCAGATGTTGACCGAGTCGTTCTTGCCGGGGATCGGCTCGGCGAGCACCTCGCCGGGGTGGACGTCCAACGCGGCGAAGAGCGACGCGGTGCCGTGGCGGATGTACTCCCACTCCCGGCGGATCCTGCGGTTCGGTGCCGGCGGCTGGTCCTTGTGCTTGCGTTGCTTGGCCTGCACCGAGGTCTTCTCATCGACGGAGAGCACGATCGCGTTGTCGGGGCAGTTCAAGTAGACGCCGCACACGTCATGGACCCGGTTCCAGAAGTCGAGGTCGTTGCGGCGGTTCAACCAGCCCCGCACTCGGGTCACGTCCAGGTGCATCGACCCGAGGATCCTGCCAACCGTCGACGCCACTGGCTGACCATGTGCTGGTCCATGCCGACCGACACGGCGATCTGGCGCCCCGCGACGCCGGCAGCGCAGCCCACGATCACCCGTGCTCAGACCTCCGGAAGTGTCGTGTGATTGCTGGGTTTCTTCGTACCCCTCGACTTTCTCACCTACGCCGCGATGTCCTGCCAGGCCAGGCGGATGGCGCAGATTTCTTGTGGCGTGACCGGTCCTGGGTCTGCCCGCCGAAATTGCGTGGCGATGATGACGCGTCGGAGCTTGGCGAACATGTCGAGGACCGAGGGCTGGGCCTTTTGCCGGTACCAGGGGGCGAGGGCGCGGGCCGCTTCTACGTCGTCGGGGTGGTGGCCTGCTGTTGCGTACCAGCAGATCGTGAGCGTGTTCACGACGAGCCCGAAGGGGACTGTGCGCCTCACTGCTTGGTCGACCCGGTTGCGGGCTTGGCCGACGCCGCCGAGCTGCTTGGCGTCTTCGATCGCGACCTCGATCGACCAGCGCGCCGCGTAGCGTTCGATGACCTGTGCCGCGGTGGCGTCGAGGTCAGTGGTGACGAGCGTGACGTCGTATCCGTTCTTCGAGCGGTCACGGACGAAGATGACCTGCACCTGTTGTGGGCCGAACACGCCATACCAAAGGCAGCGCAGCACTGCGGTTGAGACGGTCGTGGTCGTGCCGTAGCGGGTGACTGTGGTCGCAGCGAAGGGGATGCTGGTGGCGAGGGTGGCCAGCGATGCGAGCTTGTTCCCCTTCAAACGGGGCCGGCCGGGTTTGCCGGTGCGTGGGGGCGCGAGCTCGTAGAGCGAGGCGTTGGAGCGCAGCCGGGTGGTCCAGGTCACCGACGCGGGCAAACCGCGCAGCGCCTTGCCCGCATAGGCGGAGTCGGCGACCACGTGGATTCTCCGGTCGGATAGGGCCGCGGCCAGTGCTTCGGTGAGCCGACGGGCCAGCGCGAGCCGGGATGAGTCGTCACTGTTCTTGCGGACGAGCGCGAAGCCGACCGGCAGCGCGACGGGCCGGTCGAGGAACCCCAAGCGCACCACGATCGCCAAGATGACCCAGTTGTTCCCATAGCCGACCTTGGTTTTGCCGATCGCGGAGCCGTCGTGGAACCACGACGCCGCATACACCTTGGGCCCGCGGCGGTGAAACAGCGTGTCGTCGATCGCGACGGTGACCGTCTCGTCGGCCGCCACCAAAAGGGGCTCTTGTGCTGCATCCGTGGGTGACTTCATGGGGTGGCGCGGCCGGGAAGGGGTGGACAGAGCCCGCCGAGGTCGAGCATGGCGAGGGCGATGAGGGCGTCGGGTGAGCGGAACCCGAACGCGATGCGAGTGAGCAGTCGCAGCTTGGTGTTGACGCTCTCCACGCGAGCATTCGACAGGCCGTGGGTGAGCGCGGCTTCGATCCCGGTGCGGTGCTTGGTGATCGCCTTTGCGAGTTTCACGAACGACGGGATGCGACATCGCCGCGCCCACTTCAGCCAGTGGTCGAGCAGGGCGATGCCGTCGTCGCCTTTCAATGCGAACACCTGCCCGGACTTACGCAGTTGATTCGTGTTTCTAGGTTGGCGGGGTGGTGAAGGTGCAGGTCAGAGGGTTGTTGATGTCTGGTTTGGTCGTTCTGGCATAGGTACACGCCTTCGGCTGGTATCGCATCTGTGGTTGGGTTGGGTGTGTATCGTCTAGGTGCATGTATGTGCGGACGACCACGCGTCGGAACAAGGATGGCAGTGAGGTCAGCTACCTGCAGTTGGCCCACAACGAGTGGGACTCGGCGGCCGGTCATTCGGTGGTGCGGGTGATCCACAACTTCGGGCGGGCGGACCGGGTTGATCGTGACGGGATCGCCCGTCTGGTGCGTTCCCTGTCGCGGCTGTTGGAACCGGGCGAAGCGTTGTCGGCGACCGGGACCGACGAGCTCACGTTCGTGGACTCGCGGCCGATGGGCGGCGCCTGGGTGCTGGACCAGTTGTGGCGACGGTTGGGGATCGATCAGACGATGACCAAGTTGTTGGCGGGCCGCCGTCTCGATCCTGGGGCGGAGCGGGTGCTGTTCGGGTTGGTCGCCAACCGGGCGTTGGAGCCGCTGTCGAAGCTGGCCGCCACCACCTGGGTCGCGGAGCGGGTCGCGGTCCCGGGCCTCGACACGGTCGATGTCGACTCGTGCTACCGGTCGATGGACTGGCTGTTGGAGATCGAGGACGAGCTGGCCGAGGCCGTCTACTGGTCGGTGGCGGACCTGTTGAACCTCGAGGTTGATCTGTTGTTCTTCGACACGACGTCCACCTATTTCGAGATCGACACACCCGACACCCCCGCCGCGGGCGAGACCGTCGGGTTCCGGGCCTTCGGGCATTCCAAGGACCACCGCCCAGATCTGCCCCAGGTCGTGATCGGCATGGCGGTGACCCGCACCGGGATCCCGATCCGGGTGTGGTGCTGGCCCGGCAACACCGGCGACCAGGCTCTGATCCGCCAAGTCAAAGACGACCTCAAGGCCTGGAAGCTGGCCCGCGTGGTGTGGGTCGCTGACCGCGGGTTCTCCTCGGCGGAGAACCGCCGCTACCTGCAACGCGCCGGCGGGCACTACATCATCGGCGAGAAACTCCGCGGCGACAACAAAGAGGCCCAAGCCGCGCTGTCACGCCAGGGCCGCTACCGCAGCGTGGCCGGGAACCTGCGGGTCAAAGAAGTCGTCATCGACGACGCCACCATGCGCGACCGGTTCGTCGTCTGCCACAACCCCGAACAAGCCGAACGTGACCGGTTCGTCCGCGACCAGCTCGTCGCCCAGCTCGCCGACGCGATCGCCGGCAGCGACCACCTGACCAACACCGCCCGAGCCGAACTGGCCGGTGAGCTACGCGGCTACCCCGGGTTGAAACGGTTCCTGCGCACCACCCCCGCCGGGCTGCTCCGCGTCGACCACACCGCGATCACCGCCGAAGCCCGCCTCGACGGCAAGTTCCTGCTCCGCACCTCCGACCCGAGCCTGTCAGCCGAAGACGTCGCGCTCGGCTACAAGCAACTCCTCGAAGTCGAACGCGGCTGGCGCGACATGAAATCCACACTCGACCTGCGCCCCGTCTACCACCACCTCGAACACCGCATCCGCGCCCACGTCCTACTCTGCTGGCTCGCCCTGCTCCTCACCCGCGTCGCCGAAACCGCCACCGGCGACACCTGGCGCAACCTCCGCCACCAACTCGACCGCATCCACCAAGGCACCTTCACCGGCCCAGCCGGCACCATCCGCCGCCGCACCGCCACCCTGCCCGAACAAGCAGCCATCCTGCGCGCCCTCCAACTCCCCGAACCACCCCAGTTCAGCGAACTCACCCCACACCCGGCCTGAACCCACACAGGCCCATCCCACCACCCCGGCATAGATACACACCCCAACGCGCCCCAACACACCATTTCCCCAGGTCAACCCTCAGAAACGACACCTAGGCAACCACACCAACTGCGTAAGCCCGGGTTTCTCCGGCCCGCTCCCCGAACCGGACGTGCGACTTCCACCGCATCCGGCTCTCCCCGAGCCAAACGCGCTACCCGGCCTTGGCCGTCATCCACTCGTCCCACGGTGTCGGGATCACCGTCCCGCGGTAGCGGTATCGGCTCACCGGCACTGCTGAGCAATCGAACAGTGCCTGAGCGCCCTGCTCAGTCCACGACCCGTTTGGCGAGTAGCGGCGTCGCAGGAATCTCCAAGTGGTTCGGCGATGCTTTCGGCGAAGCCAGTTGCGTACCCGATGCCACGTGTAGTCGGCCAGATAGCAAAAGGTTGCCTTCGACACGCCGTGCCGGAAATACGTGGTGTTCGCCGCCAAGGACGCCGGTGCCGGGTGTGTGATCGTCACCGGGACGCCGCCGGCGCAGAGCGCCTACAGCTGGCGCGCGCTGGGTGCCGACCACGCGATCGACGTCGAGGAAGGTGATCCGCTGCAACGGGTGCGCGAGATCACCGGTGGCGAACTCGCCGAGGTCGTCGTGCACGCCGCCGACCATTCCGCACGCGCCTTCGAACAGGCGCGCTCGAGTTCGCCGCGCCCGGCGGTACGATCGTCAAGTTCGGCTCCGTGCACGGGCTGGCACGCCGTCGAGCCGGACACCATCTGGATGAAGGAGCTGACGATCGTCGGGATCAGGGGTCGCTACGGCGTCTCGATCGCGCGGGCGCTCGAGCTGATACCGTCGACCGGCCACGCCTTCGCGCAGCTCTCGACGCACACCTACGCGCTCACCGACATCCAGAAGGCCTTCGACGTCGCCGCGCTGGAGACGGACGTGAAGCCGATCGACGTCACGGTCGTCCCGACGATGCCGTAGCCGAGCTCTCGAGGCAGCGGACGCGGCGGATCGTCGCCGGCGCCACTGCGGCGAACGGAGCGCGATGTCCTCAGGCTTCCGCCCGCTCGACCGCGGCGGTCGCCGCGCTCGTCCCCATCCGGCTGCGGCAATCGGTAGACATGGGTGGCGCAAGCGGAGGTAGTCGGGCCGCTCTCTGGTCGTGATCTGATCGCGCTTTCGGTCCGAGGTCCACCGCGATCCGGCCTCTGCCACCGAGGCCGGCGACCCCGACAGGACGACCACCTTGTCGGCCAGGTAGACCGCTTCGTCGATGTCGTGGGTCACGAGGACGAACGTCACCCCGAACCGTCGCCGCACCGTGAGGGTCAGATCCTCGAGTATCGGCCTTCGTCTGCGCGTCGACGGAACCGAACGGCTCGTCCATGATCAGCACCGACGGCTCGTAGGCCAACGCGTGTGGCGATCGCGGCGTGTTGCTGCATGCCGCCCGACATCTGCCACGGGTAGAGCCGGCCCGCCCCTGCGAGCCCGACCGCTTCGAGGGCCGACTGCGCCCTCGCGGCCCGCTCGGAGGAACCGATCGCGGGCGGAGGGGCAGCTCCACGTTGGCCCCCACCCTCATCCAGGGAAGAAGCGAGCGGCTGTAGTCCTGGAAGACCAGCGCCATGCCCTCGGGCGGTCCGCTGATCGTCTTGCCGAACAGTCGGACCTCCCCCGTGGTTGGCGGGAGCAGGCCGCCGATGCAGCGCAGGAGCGTCGTCTTGCCCACGCCGGACGGGCCGACGACGCACACGAGCTCGCCTTTGCCGGCGGTGAAGCTGACGTCGCGGAGGACGACGTGCTCCTTCGGCGCGCCGTAGGTCTTGCCGAGGCCGACGACCACCAGCACATCGTCCGTGCTCATCGCCTCTCCTTCATGCGCTTCACGATCTCTGCCGGGACAGCCGGTGCCAGGCCAGGACGTGGTGTTCTACGTACTGGAAGGCGACGTTCAACGCGTAGCCTACGATGCCGAGCAGCACCATGGTCGCCCACATGTCGGCCATCCGGAACTGGCGTTGGGCCTGCAGCAGGAAGTAGCCGATCCCCTCCGAGGAGCCGAGTAGCTCGCTCGCCACCATCAGCACCACCCCGATGGAGAGGCTCGCCCGCATCCCGGCCGCGATCTGCGGGCTGGCGGCGGGCAGAACGACCCTCAGGATCCGGTCGCGCGGCCCAATCGCGTAGGAGCGGGCCATGTCACGAACAACGGGGTCGAGCGAGCGCACCCCGTCGATGGTGTTGAGCAGCACGGGCCAGACGGCGCCGAGGAAGATGATGCTCACCCGCATCTGCCAGCCGATGCCCATGAGCCCGATCGCCGCAGGGAGTAGCGCGACCTTCGGGAGGCCTCTGAGGAACTGCAGCACCGGGTCGACGGTGGCGCGGCGCGTGGCAGCAGGCCGAGCGCGACACCTCCGGCGACACCGATCACGTATGCCAGAGCCGTCCCGGCGAGGACGTTGATCAGGCTCGGCACGACGTGCTCGCCGACGAGTTCGAACAGCCACAGCTCGCGGAACCGCTCGACGATCCGCGACAGGGGCGGGAAGTACGGCGAGGTGCTCGAGTCGGAGAGCACCCACCAGGCGGCGACGATCGCCACGGGGACGGCGAGTTCGACGGCGAGCGCGGTCAATCGGCGGATCACGACGTCACCTTCGCGCGTTGTGACGGGTGCCAGCGCAGGGTCAGTCGCTCGACGTTCGTGAACAGCAGGTTGATCGCGACCCCCACCAGCCCGGCGATGAAGATGTAGGCGTACATCTCCGAGATCGCACCGCCGACCTGGGCAACTGCGATCCGCTCGCCGAGGCCAGGCGCCGGCGCGACGATCTCCGCGCTGAAGGGCGAGGAGCAGGCTGACCGTGGCGGCCAGCCGCAGCCCTGTCGCGAGGTACGGCCAGGACGTGGGGAGCACGAGCCGAGTCACGACGTCACGGCGCCGGATGCGGTAGGAGCGAAACGTGTCGTGCGCGACGGTATCGATGTCACGGACTCCGTAGATCGTCTGCAGGAGCAGCGGCCACACGCAGGCGAACACGATCAGCAGCACCTTGCTGCGGACACCGGTCCCGTAGAGCAGAAGCGCGAGCGGCAGCAGGGCGAGCGACGGGATGGTGCGGCAGAAGTCGATGACGAGGCGACTCATGCGGTACAGCAGCCAGCTGCGCCCGAGGACGAAGCCGATCGGAACCGCGATCAGCACCGCGAGGCCGAGCCCGATCAGCCATGCCGACAACGTGTCGAGAAGGGGATCCCACACCTCGCCGCGGCCGACGATCTCGAACAGGCTCGACACGACCTCGCTCGGCGGGGAGACGCCGCCGAGCCGCCCGTCTCGCGACAGCAGCTGCCAGGCAGCGGACACCGCGGCCAGGAAGGCGAGTTGCAGGCCGCGCATCGTCCACTGTGGATCCATACCCCGGGACGGGTGCGGGCCCTTGCGGGGCCCGACCCCGATCAAGGGAGCGGCATTCCGTGGACGAGCGACGACGTGTCGGGTTCCGCCTCGACGAAGCCGTGCTCGAGCATCGCCGTCGCCACTGTCTCGATGTCCTGCTCGGTGATGTCCGCCGAGAAGTTCGGCAGCTTCAGCTTGTCGATGGCCGCGGGAGGCGTCGTCATGAACGTCTTGGCGACGGCGCGGACCTCATCGGGGTGCCCGGCGGCGTACTCGATGGCGCGGGTCATCGCCTCCTTGAAGCGCTGGGCCGCGTCGGCGTTGCCGGTCAGGTACTCCTCGCTGGCGATCCACGTCAGCCCCGAGATGCCGGCGAGGACCGCCGAGAAGGGCCAGGCGATGACCGAGAGGCCCTCTTCGACGGCCGAGGAGAGGAACGGCTCACCGAGCAGGGCGGCGTCGACCGTGCCCGCGTTCACCGCCGCGATCATGTCCGGGTAGGGCAACTCGACGAACCGGACGGAGTCGGGGTCGAGGCCGGCCTGTGCGAGGAGCATGCGGGGAGCGAGTTCGACGATCGACTTCAGCGCGGCGATGGCCATCGTCTTGCCGTCGAGGTCGGCCAGGTCGGCGATCCCGCTGTCGGGCGCCACCACGATCCCGGTGATGTCCTCTTCTGCGGTGCGCGGGTACTCGTCGTTGGCGAGCGCGATCTGGACCCCGAGCCCTTGCGAACGAGCGGTGATGGTCGGCACCGTGGACACCAGCGCATACTGCAGCTCGCCGTTCAACAGTTGGGGGATGGCGGTCGCCGCCGCCTGGATCAGGCTCGCCTCCACATCCAGTCCCGCCTCGTCGAAGAAGCCCTTCTCGATGCCGAGGTAGAGCGGCACGGCGTTGATGATCGGCGTCGCTCCCACGACGATCTTCTCGCCGCTCGTCGTCGACCCGTCGGTCGTCGCACCTGCACTCGTCGTCTCGGAGCCCTGTGTCGTCGCGGAGCCCTCGTCGGAGTCGTCCCCGCATCCACCGGCGACGAGGACCGCCGCCAGCAGCATGGGCACCCACCCACGGGTCGCGTCCCGTTCGCGCCGTACCGCGTGCCCGATCTCGTTCATGGTCCCCTTTTCCAGCGTTGAGCACCGATCGGGCCCGGCGACTCGGCGCACGAACCTTCCGGAGGAAGCACTCATCGCACGCGGGAGGCGTTACTTCGGTCGTTACGACCAGCGCGGATGCGTGGGGGTCACGGCCGCTGACCGAGCACGAAGGGCGTCGGTGCCACGGATCGCCGCAGCCTCCGCAGCGATGTATCGATCCACGTCGCCGGATGTGTCCGGGTCGCGGCCGTCAGGGCATCCAACGGCTGCGACCTCCGCGATGGCGGCAATTCGAGCGTGCGTAATGTGGAGGTCACCGAGGCGTCGCGTGCCGTCAGCCCTCACCGTCGCCGGAAGCAAGTGCGTCGAGAGCAGCCGTCCACGTCGAACCCTCGGCGAGCAGCGTCGCCGGAAGCAAGTGCGTCGAGAGCAGCCGTCCACGTCGAACCTTCGGCGAGCAGCCGTCGGCACTCCAGAAACCGGCGTGGCGACCCGAACGCCAGCGTCGCGGTCAGTTCGGTCTCCGCGCCCGAAGAGCGCGACGAAGTCGCTGTCTTCGAGCGATCGCTGCCGTGGTGTTCCGTGAGCACGTCGGGCGCCGAGTCGCTACCGGGACGCTGCTGGTCGTGGTCGCCGGGCTGGTGCTCGGCTGGTCGGGCAGCACCGATCGTCGATGGGGTGCGTTGCTGATCGCCGGCGCCGGCCTCTGCTGGGGGATGGACAACTGCGTCACCGCCGGAGCTCGATGCTCTCGCCCCGGCGCACATCACGTTGGTGAAGGGCGTCGTCGCCGGCGGAGCGAACCTCGCGATCGGCCTCCCCCTGGCCCGCGCGCCGACAGGCTGGCCGTTGCTGGCAGCACTCGTCGTCGGCGCGTTCGGGTACGGAGTGTCGATCACGTTTTGGGTAGCCGGCGCTTGTGATCTCGGCGCAGCACGAGGTCAGCTTGTGCTCGCGACCGCACCGTTCGTCGGAGCGATCGTCGCCTGGACGGTGTTCTCCGATGGCGTCGCCGCCCGCGAAGTCGTCTCCTTGCTGATCGCCGCCGTCGGAGTGAGCTTCGTGTTGCGCAGCAACCATGAGCATCAGCATCGCCACCAGCCGGTCGACCACGACCACGAACACCGCCACGACGACGGTCACCACGATCACGTGCATGTCGGCAACAGCGACGTTGCGGAGTGTCACCAACACTCGCACTCTCATCTGGCGATCGCGGCACGGCCTGACCTACTCGACGATCGAGCGACGGGGCTCGCAGGGTCGCCATCCCCTCGCTTCTGGCTGAGCGAGCCGGCCTGATCGAGCGAGCGGGCGATTCGTGCTGTGTGCATTCGCCATCGTTGCTGTCCTTCGGCGTGTCCGCCGTCGCTGCTGGGGCCTCGTTCGAGGCAGCCATCGAGTTCGTCCGCGGGCTCCACGCTGGCGCGGCGACGCAGGCGGCGGCGGTGGCCGACATGTTCGTCGGTGAACTGTGGAACGAGCGAGAATTGCCAGCACTCGTACCACTGGCGCGGCAGGCTCGCGTGCTGCTCGCCCAGTCCGCCGCGGCACTGCTCGTCGAGGAGATCGCACGGGAACTCGCCAGACGCGCGAAGCGCCCGGGCGGGCATGGGCTCGACGCGCTGGTCGAGCAAGGGCAAGCTGGACTACCCGCCACAAGTCCACCGGCACTTCTCCGTGTGCGATCATCGAGCGGTCCCGCAGGATGCTGTGAGGCACCTCGAGCAGGGTGAGGATCTGTTTGGGGTGCGGCTCTTCGTGTGTCCTGAAAGGAAGTGCCAACGATGTAGATGGACGTTGGAGCGACCGTGCTGTGCCAGTGATGGAGGTAGGCCCTCCGGGTTCGCCGTGCAGGCGGAGGACCCAAACCGCCGCAGTGTCATGTCGGTAAAGAGCCGGGGTGGGAAGCGACTGCGGAAAAAGGCTCGCCGTGAGCGGGTCAGGTGTGCGACGAGAAGACGAACATGTGTGAACCACTGCCCGGACTTCCGGAGATGGTGGGCACACGGATGCTCCAGAAGTGGTGGTTGAGCTGGGGGTTTGGGCGCGTGGGGGTTGTGGGGTCGTGTTACTACGCGACGCTGTGACCTGGGGTTACGCGGAGGGTGTGGGTAGTTGGAAGTCGAGGTAGCGGCCGGGCTCGGCGAGGTCGAGCGATGCGAGGATCGTGGCTTGGCCTGGGGTGGTCGCGGATCGTTGCGCGACGCGGCCCTCGGCGGTGGCGAGGGTGACGAGGTGCATGCGGTCGAGTTCGTGGCGGATGTTGCGCCAGGTGTCGCCGGTGCCGTTCTCGACAACGCGGATGAGCAGCAGCGCAAGCCAGCAGAGCTGGACGTGGCTGCGGATCCGGTCCTCGCGGTGGTGGAACACGGGTCGCAGCCCGAGCGAGCCCTTCATGTCCCGCCAACCGCGTTCGACCTCGAGCAACTGCTTGTAGGCAACGGCGAGATCGGTTGGGGTGAGGGTGTCGTCGCTGGTGCGCAGCAGCCACTTGCCGTCGAGCTTGGCTTCTCGGTGGATCGCTGTGTGGTTGATCCGGAACCTGCCATCGGCGAGGCGGCGCACGAGACGCCACAACGCCGGGGTGGTGCGCAGCTTGCCGGCGAGCTCATCGCGGCGGGACTTGGTCCAACCGTCGGATCCGTCGATCTGGGACTCGACGTAGGTGATGAGGTTGGCACGAACCTTACGGTCGCGTTCGGCGGTGTCGGGGTTGTGGCAGACCACGAAGCGTTGCCGACGTTCACCGTCACCGACGTAGACCTCTTTCACCTTCAAGTTGCCGGCGGCGACGTGGTAGCGGCCGGGACGCGCGAGCGCGTCGCGGGCCTCGTTGCTGGCGTTGCGGAGCTTCTCCGCGACGATGTAGTGGCCGCCACCGCGCTGGAGATAGGCGCGGTTGGCGACCGAGTTGAACCCCCGGTCGGCGACCCACACCACCCGGTTCAGCATCCAGCCGGCCAGGTCATCTTTGATCGTGCGGATGATCACCTGATCCGACGTGTTGCCCGGGAACGTCCAACACCGCACCGGCACCCCCTCCGCAGTGACGGCCATGCCGATCACGACCTGGGGCAGATCAGGGCGATGGTCCTTGGAGTGCTTGTTGAACCGGCGCGCTGCTCCCTCGGGCGGACCGGCGTCACCGTCGGATCTCTCCTCGGTCGCAGTCTCGGCCAGGTCCAGGTCGGCTTCGCCGTCGGCGACGTCACGCTCGAAGTAGGTCGAGGTCGTGTCGACGAAGATGATGTCGCACGACAAGTTCAACAGGTTCGCGGTCGACGCGAAGATCGTCTCGGCGATCTCACCCAACGCGCCGGCCAAGAAGTCCATCGCCGCGTAGGCGGCATCATCATCGAACACGGGGCAGCCGTCGATCGCGACCCGTTCTCTCACCCAACGCACTGCCGCCAACTTCGACGCCGGCTCCAGACAGCGTTGCGCGACCAACGCGAACACGATCCGCTCGACCACATCCGCGTCGATGCGTCGGCCCGTCGCCGCCGACCGGATCGCCTGGCCGATCCCGAGACGTTCCCACATCCGATCGAGCACGAACGTGCCGCCGAGACGTCGCGAGTCGACGATCTCCACATCACCCGCGACCGGTGCCTCGTCGATGCTCACCTCGAGCACCCGCGAGATCGACCGCACCAGCCGGGTCAACGCTTCACGGTCGACCTTGTCCGCCCGCCCGA
>CAVPEW010000068.1:0-213789 GCA_963703565.1 uncultured Microthrixaceae bacterium
CCCACGTCTTGCGCCACACCATGCCATGACGAACGCCGCCCGCCCTGCCCCGCCGGGCTGCCCGGCCACGCAGTCCGTCGCGCGGCACGAGCCCCTCTCTCGTTCAGGCCGAGGGCTCCCTCGGTGAGCGGGGTCGACGTCGCCGGCCGTGGGTCGTGATCCGGGACGCGGCGCCGGGCTGAGCTCGCTCCAGATCGAGCTGGCCCCGTCGGACCTTCAGGAGGTCGGTGCGGGTGCAGATGCCGACGAGGTACTGCTCCTCGTCGACGACGGGAACGTGTTCGACGCCCTCGTCGACCATGACGCGAAGGGCGATCTGGGCCGCCTCGGTCGGCCCGACCGTGAGCACCTGGCGGGCGGCATGCTCGAGCAACGGCTCGGTGTCCCCGCAGTCGTCGCCCAACAGATCGCGGCGGGAGACGATGCCGACCACTCGTTCGCCGTCGACGATGGGGTAGGCGCCGTGCCCTCCGGCAGCGAATCGGCTGCGTGCTTCGCCGACGGTGGACGTGTGGTTCAGCGTGCCTACCTCGGTGGACATGATCTCGCCGACGCACATGGTCGTGAAGGGGTCGACGCCATAGTGGCGACCGATGTTGAGCCCGCGGCGACGCAGCTTCTCGGTCATGATGCTGTCCCGGTTGACCGCCGAGTACGCGAGGTCGGCGAGGACGGTGGCGAGCATGAGCGGCAGGATCACGTCGTAGTCCCGCGTCAGCTCGAACACGAACACGATGGCGGTGAAAGGGGCCTGGGCTGCAGCGCCGAAGGTGGCGGCCATCGCCACGACGGCGAACGCCCCGACGGGTACGTCCGGGCCGGGGAGCACATGGTTGAGACCGTCGCCGATGACGGTCCCGAACGACGCGCTGATCAGCAGGACCGGTGCGAGCGTGCCCCCGGAGGTGCCCGATCCCAGCGCGAGCCACCAGGCGATCAGCTTGGCGATCGCCAGCGCCGCAACCGTCCCGACGGCGAGACGGGCGTCGAGGACGTCCCCGATGGCGTCGTAGCCCACCCCGAGCGCGCGGGGCACGAACAGCCCGACGGTGGCGAATCCGACGGCCCCGATGGCCGGATGCCAGAACTCGCCGACGGGCAGGCGGCGGTACAGATCCTCGACGAGGAAGAGGCCGCGGGTGACAACTATGGCGAGCGCGCCGCAGGCGAGGCCGAGCAGCACGAACGCGGGGAGAACATCGAGACCAGCGAAGTCGTGGCGGGGGACCGTGAACAACGGGCCGCGCCCGAACAGCGCCGAGTGCATCCCTCCAGCGATCGACGTCGCGACCACGATCGGCACGAAAGCACGAACGGAGAACTCGAACAGCAGCAGCTCGATCGCGAGGACCACCGCTGCGAGCGGAGCGCCGAAGGTCGCAGACATGCCCGCCGCTGCGCCCGCGGCCAGGAGGATCTTGCGCTCCGACGGCGTCACCCGGAGAACCTGACCCAGCAGGGAGCCGATCGAGCCACCGGTCACGATGATCGGGCCCTCGGCACCGAACGGCGCGCCTGTACCGATGGCGATGGCCGCCGAGATCGGCTTGGCGATCGCGGTCCGCGGGGCGATGCGACTCTGCTTGGTGAGGACCGCCTCCATGGCTTCGGGGATCCCGTGCCCACGGATCACAGGTGCCCACTTCGCAAGGCAGCTGATGACGATCGCCCCTGCGATGGCCACCGCGAAGAGAGGCCAACCCGGATCGAGGGTGTCGAGGGAGCGGGAGCCGGTGGTCAGCTCGTGGAACAGCGCAACGTTGGTCAGCAGCTCGATCAGGTGGATCAGGACCCACGCCGCGCCGCCACCAGCGAACCCCAGCACCGCCCCGAGCGCCGCCAGCAAGCAGAGTCGACGGCTCGGCGTTCGATCGACCATTGAGCACAGAGTATCGTGTCACGATATGACGCCACGAACCCGGGCTCTTCGGGAGGCCGACTTCGCCAGGCTGCTGGCCTTTCGCGACGGCCTGCGCCGGTTCCAGCGGTGGAGCGAGGACCAAGCCAAGGCCGTCGGCCTGACCGCTGCGCAGCACCAGCTGCTCCTGGCCATCAAGGGTCACGGTCCGCCACCTTCGATCGGTGATGTCGCAGACCACCTGCTGCTCCGCCATCACAGCACCGTGGAGCTCGTCGATCGGGCGGTCCACGCCGGCCTCGTGGAGCGGGTCGACGACGGGACCGACCATCGGATCGTCCGCCTGCGGCTCACACAGAGCGGCACGCGACGGATCGAGGCACTCGCAGAGGCCCACCTCGAGGAGCTGTCACGACTTCGCTCGAGGTTCGATTCGCTCTGGGACGACCTACCAGCGTCGTGACCCCAAGAGCAGCTCCGCCCAGGGTGGGGCGGGGCGATGCTCATGGGCCCAACACGTCCCGCAACGCCGCAAGCCTCTCCGGCACGACGGCGCAGTTCACCCAGCGACCGATCTTCTCCTTGGTGATGAGGCCGGCGTCGGCGAGCAGCGACAGGTGGTGAGACACCGTCGGTTGGCTCTTGCCGACCGGTTCCTCGAGGTCGCAAGAACACGCGGTGCCGTCGGGGGCCGCAGCGATGAGCGACAGGAGCCGGAGCCGAACGGGGTCGGCGAGCACCTTGAAGGCCGTCGCCAGCTCGCCGGCGTCATCCTCGTCCAGGGGGGCTGCCAGCAGGGAGGTGCAGCAGGCTCGGGTGGTGGTGACCCTCTTCACGGCGACCTCTGGCATCAATCGACATTTGTCGATACATTGACTGTTGTCCATACATTACTGCATCGGAGCCGCCGCCGTGTCCCGTGTCCAGCTCGCTCTCAACGTCGTCGACCTCGACCTGGCCGTCGCGTTCTACAGCAGGCTCTTCGCCACAGAGCCGCACAAGCGCGAGCCGGGCTACGCCAACTTCGCGATCGCCGACCCACCTCTCAAGCTCGTGCTGTTCGAGAGGCCGGACGCCGAGGCCCGGCTCAACCACCTCGGCGTCGAGGTCGACGACAGCGATGCCGTCTCGGCTCATCGAGGCCGGCTCACCGAGCACGGCCTCGAGCCGCTCGAGGAGTCGGGCACCTGCTGCTTCGCCGAGCAGGACAAGATCTGGGTCGACGGACCCGACGGCGCTTGGGAGATCTACGCCGTCCTCGAGGACAGCGCTTCCTTCGGGCAGAGCCCGGTCCACGGCGACGACCACGCCGGCGGCTCGCCCTGCTGCGCATCGGTGCCCACGGCCGAGCCCCGCTGCTGCTGAGGAGCTGCTCCTATGCCGGCGTGATACCGAGGGACTCGAGCAGCGCGCTCACGCGGGTCCTGATCTCGTCGCGAATGGCGCGGACTGCTTCGAGGGCCTGGCCGGCGGGATCCTCGAGCTGCCAGTCCTCGTACCGCTTCCCCGGGAAGTACGGGCAGGTGTCCCCGCATCCCATGGTGACCACGACGTCGGCGGCTCGGACGATCTCGTCGGTCCAGGGCTTGGGGAACTCGCCGGTGATGTCGATTCCGACCTCCTCCATGGCGAGCACGGCGGAGGGGTTGACCTCGGCGGCCGGTTCGCTGCCACCGGACCAGGCGACGGCGCGCCCGCCGGAGAGGTGGTCGAACCAGCCGAGCGCCATCTGGGAGCGACCGGCATTGTGGACGCAGAGGAACAGGACGGCTGGGAGGTCATCGGTGGCCTCGCCCTCGCCTGCGGCGGCACGGCGATGCTCGACGGCAAGGTCGTCGAGGTCGGGCGTCGGGGTCTCCTCAGGAGGCATGGGCGTCGTCGTCGTGGGGGACGAGCACGTCGAGGGCGGGCAGGTTCGGGTACAGGTAGCGCGCCAGCGCGACGGCGAGGGCACCGCCGCCGAGCTGGGCGGCGACGAACGCCGGGACCGAGGCCGGGTCGATCCCGGCGAAGGTGTCGCTGAGGGTCCGCCCGATCGTGACAGCCGGGTTGGCGAAGCTGGTGGAGGAGGTGAACCAGTAGGCAGAAGCGATGTAGCCCGCCACGGCGAAGGGGGCCGTCGACGACCTGCCCGAGCGGACCACACCGAGGATCACCACGACGAGACCGAAGGTGGCCACGAGCTCGCCCAGCCACAGACCGCTGCTCGAGCGGGTGTGGGTGGAAAAGGTGACCGGGTCGAGATCGAACATGAGGTTGGCGATGACCGCGCCGAGGCAGCCACCGGCGATCTGGGCGGGGACGTAGGCCAAGAGCTCGCGGGTGCCCATGCCGCCGAGGAGCCTGTCGGCGACGGTGACGACGGGGTTGAAGTGGGCGCCCGACACCGAGCCGAAGGCGAGGATCAGCGCGACGAGGCCGCCGGCGGTGGCGACGGCGCTCTCGAGCAGCTGCAGGCCCGTGTCGCCGGGGGAGAGACGTTCGGCGAAGATCCCCGAGCCGACCACGACGCAGACCAGTAGGGCCGTGCCAACTGCCTCGGCGGTGACCTTGCGGGCCAGGAGGGCGTCCATCAACAGCAGGGTCGTCGCCGCTCGCCGCGGTCGGGAACGTGTCCGGTCAGCTCCCCGAGGGCGGCGGCAGCAGGCGCGAGAGCGGCCGGGCAGAGCCTGTAGTAGGTCCAGTACCGGAACTTGGAGGACTCCACGACACCGGCGTCGCGCAGGATCCGCAGGTGGTGCGAGACGAGGGGCTGGTTGACCGCGAGCTCCTCGACGAGGTGGCAGACGCACAGCTCCTCCCGGGCGAGCAGCTTCACGATGCGCCAACGCAGCGGCTCGGCCAGGACCTTGAGCAGCCCGACCTCTTCGCGATCGTCTTCGCGATCGTCTTCACGATCTACATCAATGCTCATCTACATGGATGTTTGCTGATCAGCATGAGGACCGCAAGCGAACCCACGGTGAAGGAGGCGGGGCTGCTCGGCGACGAGGTCAGTCCCCCGGGTCGCTCCCCTCGTCGTCGAGCATGGCGGCGAGCTCATCGCGGGAGGTGACGTCGATCTCGACTCCCTCCGCGCGGTACGCGACCCGCCCGATGAGGTGGGCGGCGCTGGGTGCGGTGACGAAGATCAGCGCGATCGCCAGGAGCATCTTGGAGCGACCCTCGGGCAGCAGGATCGCGCCCCCGAGACCGATCAGGCCGATGCCCAGCGTGCTCGCCTTGGTGGCTGCGTGCATGCGCGCGTAGACGTCCGGTAGGCGCACGACGCCGACCCCAGCCAGCAGGACCAGCGCCGCGCCGACGACCATGACCGCCCCGAAGATGGCGTCGCTCACCTCAGCCTCCCCGCCGCTCGATGAACCTCGCGCCGGCGACCGCGCCGAGGAAGCCGACGAACGCGACCACGACGGCGACGTCGACGAACGAGTCGTCCTCGAGGCGGACGGAGTGCACCAGGATCGTCGCGGTCAGCGTGACGACCAGTCCGTCCAGGGCGACGACCCGGTCGGCGAGCGAGGGCCCAAGCAGCACCCGCACGACGAAAGCCGCCGCCGCGACCACGAGCAGGACCGTGGCGAGCGTGATCACGACCCGCTCCCAGTGACAGGGCGCTCAGCGCGCTCAGCGAGCCCGGCGAGGGCATCCGCGTCGCCGAAGGCCCGAACGGCGAGGACCTCCAGCCTGGCCACGTCTGCCCGGACCTGTTCGATCCGGCGCACGTCCAGGGTGTGCACGAACAGAGCCAACGGCTCTGTGCTCACCTCGAGCGTGAGCGTCCCCGGCGTGAGCGAGATGGCATCGGCGATCACCGTGGCCACAACCTCGGAGCACCCTGTGAGCGGAACGGCGATGATGCCCGAGTCCACTCGCCCAGCTGGTCGGACCACGGTGCGGGCCACCGTGGCGCTGGACTGCACCAGCTTGACCAGGAAGAAGCCCGCGAAGCGCGCCAGGCGCACCGGGCGCACGACCGCTGTGCCCCTCGGGGAACCCCCGAACGCAGCCACCACCACGGTGGCGACGACTGCGCCGCTGAGGACGTTCGCGACGGTGACATCGGACCACAGGGCCAGCCAGATGGAGACCAGGACGGCGCCGCGAACCACCCGGGTCACCGCCCCAGCACCGCCCCGACGTAGGTGCTGGTGTCGAGGAGATCCACCGCGGCGCGCTCGGACAGATCGAACAGCGGCCCCGCGAGCACGGCGATCGTCAGGCTCATGACCACCAGGGTCGCGGTCGACCCGACCATCAGCGCCTCGCGCCCACGGGACACATCCGGCCCGGGCGCGGGGACGATGTCTGTGCCAGGTCCCCAGAACGCGTTCGCCCAGATCTTTGTCATCGAGAACAGGGTCAGCAGGCTCACGGCGAGGCTGACGGCGACGAGGCTGTACTGCCCGGCGTCGAGGCCGGCCTCCACGAGGGCCAGCTTGGCGACGAAGCCCGAGAGGGGCGGGACCCCGGCGAGGCTGAGCGCGCTCAGGAGGAACAGCACCGAGAGCACCGGCTCCATGCGGCTCAGGCCGCTCAGCTCATCGAGGTGGCCGGTCCCTCGCCGGTGCTCGATCAGCCCCGCGACGAGGAACAGGGTCGTCTTCACCACGATGTGGTGGACCAGGTACAGCACGGCGCCGGCGAGGCCGGCGAGGCTGAACAGCCCCAGGCCCATGACCATGTAGCCGACCTGGCTCACGATGTGGAACGACAGGATCCGCTTGACGTCGTTCTGGATGATCGCACCGAAGACGCCGACGACCATCGTGCAGCCGGCCGCCACGAGCAGGAGGGTCCCGGGCCGCGAGTCGGCCGGGAACAGCAGCGTCTCGGTGCGGATGAGGGCGTACACACCGACCTTGGTGAGCAGGCCGGCGAACACCGCTGTGACCGGCGTCGGAGCCGTCGGGTAGCTGTCGGGCAACCAGAAGAACAGCGGGAAGATGGCCGACTTGATCCCGAAGACGACGATCAGGAGCACTGCGAGCGCGCTGCGGAGCCCCCCGGGCAGCTCGGCGATCTTGCTCGTGAGGTCGGCAAGGTTCACCGTGCCGGTGCTGGCATAGACGAACGCCAGAGCCATCAGGAACAACGTCGAGGCAACGAGGCTGATGACCACGTAGGTCATCGCGCTGCGCACCTGCTCGGCCCCACCGCCGAGGGTGATCAGCACGTAGCTGGCCATCAACATCACCTCGAAGCCGACGAACAGGTTGAACAGATCGCCGGTGAGGAAGGCGTACGCGACGCCCGCCGTGAGGATGAGGTAGACGGGATGGAACCCGCCGTAGTGATCCTCGGCCCCCGGTTGGCCGATCGCGTAGACGAGCACGACCAGCAGCATGATCACCGCGACCAGCAGCATGATCGCCGCCAACCGGTCGGCCGCGAGGGTGATCCCGACCGGCACCGGCCAGCCGCCGGCCTGGACGGAGCCCACACCGTCGGTGTCGACCCGCACGAGGAGCACGATGCTGCAGGCGGCGACTGCGGCCAGGGTGGCCACGCCGATGACCCGCTGAACGTTCCGGGACGCCGCGAATCCGACCGACAGGGCCGCCCCCAACAGCGGGAGCAGGATCGGGATCGAGAGCAGAGCCCTCACGACTCGGCCCCCTCGTCGACGGGGTGGGCCGACTGCCGGGCGATGCGCCGATCCTCCAGGTCGTCTTCGACCTCGTCGTCGTCGGTCATCCGCCAACTGCGAAGAGCGAGGGCGAGCAGGAAGGCGATGACGCCGAAGGTGATCACGATCGCGGTCAGCACGAGCGCCTGCGGCAGGGGGTCGGCGAAGTCCCCGGCATCCCCCCCGGCGAACGCGGGGTCGCCGCCGTCGCCGCCCGAGAGCACCAGCACGATGTTGACCCCGTGCCCGAACAGACCTATGCCGATCACGATCCGGGTCAGCTGCCGGCCGAGCAGGAGGTAGGTTCCGCACGCGCAGAGCACGCCAGCGGTGAGAGCCAGCAGCACCGTCACGCTGACGGGCCTTCCCGTGGGGTCGCGCCGTCCTGCGCCGTCTCGCCGAGCCCCTCGAAGACCATGAGGACGAGCCCGACGACCACGAGGTACACGCCCGCGTCGAAGATCGTCGCCGTCGTGACCTTCACATGGCCGAGTACGACCGGGTCCCACTCGAAAGAGCGGTGGTCGAGCGGGTCGCTCCCCCCCAGCAGCGGCCCGAGCGCCGACGCGCAGATCAGGCCCAAGCCGAAGGACAGGAGGGACGCCGGCCTCACCCGGGCCAGGGCACGGACCTCGTCCAGGCCACCGGCGACGTAGCGCAGGCCGATCGCCGCACCCAGGACGAGACCACCGACGAAGCCGCCGCCGGGTTGGTTGTGCCCGGCGAAGAGCAGGTACACCGACAGCACCGCGGCCGCGTCGAACGCGAAGCGCACAGTCGTGTCGAGGATCGGGGAACGGAGGGGCTTCATCGGACCGTCCGCTCCTGCTCGTGCTCGGCCTGGCGGCCCTTCCGGCGAGGCTGCTCGCCGCCGCGCGCCAGCGCGACGATGCCGATGCCGGCAGCGACGAGCACCGTCACCTCGCCCACGGTGTCCATCCCCCGGATGTCGACGAGGATCACGTTCACGACGTTGCGTCCGTCGCCGTCGGGCAGCGCTCGCTGCGACATCGCGTCCGACACCGGCTCCTGGGTGCGCCAACCCGCTGACGTGATCGCCATCAGGACCACGAACGCTCCGACCGCAACGGAGATGGCCAGCCGGACGCTTCGGATCACGGCCGGGGTGCGCCGCTCGAAGCGGTCCGGCAGCCGTCGCAGCACGAGGAGGAACACCAGGACCGAGAGCGTCTCGACCGCGAACTGGGTCAGAGCCAGGTCCGGCGCGCCCTGGACGACGAACAGGATGGCCATCCCGTAGCCGACGACACCGAGCAGCAACGCCGCGGCGAAGCGGCGGCTCGCCATCGTCGCCGCCAACGCCCCCACCACGATCAGCGCTGCGATGGGCACGTGAGCCGTGCGCCCGATCACCTCCGGCCAGCCCGGCCACCACCGTCCCCCTAGCAACGCCACCGAGGTCGCGATCGCCGCAGTCGTCAGGATCGTCACCGTGTAGGCCGGCAGGGATCCGGACTGCAGCGTGCTGGTGACCCGCCCGGCCACCCGCAGGGTCGACCGGACGATGCCCTCGTAGGCGTCACGTCCGGAGACGGCCGGAGCGACACGGGCCTGGACCACTGCCACCCTCCGCCTCTGGCCGAAGAGCACGAACCCGGCCCCCACGGTGAGCAGCGAGAGCAGCAACGGAGCGGAGAACCCGTGCCACAGCGCCAGGTGCGCACCGGCTCGCACGTCGAGCGCGTGGGCTGCCTGGTCGACCACGTGCGACCAGGCGGTGGGATGCAGGCCCAACGCCACCGACACGCACGCCAGGACGACAGCCGGGGCGACCAACGCGCTCGAGGGTCCCTGGTCGAGCGTCGCCCGGGCACGCACGGACCCCGCGATCGAGTCCGGGCGCACGAAGGCAGCCGCGAACCGCAGGCTGTACGCCGCGGTCAGGACCGAGCCGGCGACGATGCCGGCCAGCGTGATCCGGTCACCGAGGGTTCCGTCGACCAGCGAGGCGTAGGCCTCCTCCTTGGCGATGAAGCCCGCCAGCGGCGGGATCGCGGCCATGGAGGCTGCGCTGACCACGACGGTCGCCCGCAGCAACCCCCACCCGGAGCCGAGGTACGGCATGAGGCGGACGTCGCGCGTGTGGGCCTCGTGATCGACGATGCCGACGACCATGAACAGCGCGGCCTTGAAGACCCCGTGGGCGAGCAGCAGCGCGCATCCTGCCGCGGTGGCTGTCGGGCGACCGATGCCGACCAGGACGGTCATGAACCCGAGTTGGCTGACCGTGCCGAACGCGAGGACCTGCTTGAGGTCGAAGGGGCGCAGAGCCCGCAGGCCGCCCGCGACCATCGTCGTGAGCCCCACGGCCACCACGAGCGGGCGCCAGATCCCCACGTCGGCGAAGGCCGGGGCGAGGCGGGCGACGAGGTACACGCCCGCCTTCACCATGGCCGCCGAGTGGAGGTACGCGCTGATCGGGGTGGGCGCGACCATGGCTCCCGGCAGCCAGCTGTGGAACGGGTACTGCGCCGACTTGGTGAACGCCCCGACCAGCACGAGGACCAGCGCGACGGACACGGTGGTGCCTCCGGGCGCGTCGGCGAGGAGGCCACCCAACCGGTAGGTGCCCGAGGACTGACCGAGCAGGACGAGGCCTGCGAGCATGGCGAGGCCGCCGAGGCTGGTGACCAGCAGGGCGTGCAGGGCGGCCGACCGGGCCTCGGGGTCGTGGTCGTCGAGGCCGATGAGCAGGTACGACGTGATCGAGGTCAGTTCCCAGAACACGTACAGCAGCAGCAGGTTGTCGGCCAGGACCAGGCCGAACATGGACCCGGCGAAGAGCGCCAACAGTCCTGCGGCCCGAGCCGTCCGGGCCGTCGGAGCGAAGTACTGCGACCCGAAGGCGAACACGAGTGAGCCGAGGCCCGACACCAGCAGCACCATCAGGAGAGCGAAGCCGTCGAGCCTCAGGTCGACGGTCAACCCCAACTTCGGGGCCCATCCGACGCTCTGGGTGATCGTCTCCCCGTCGAGCACCGCCGCGGCGCGAGTCGCTACCCACAGGATCGTCGCGAAGGGAGCGAGGCCGGCCAGGAGCATGGACCAGCGTCCGAGGCGCCCTGCGCTGAGCAGAAC
Source organism: uncultured Microthrixaceae bacterium (assembly GCA_963703565.1). Taxonomy (GTDB): domain Bacteria; phylum Actinomycetota; class Acidimicrobiia; order Acidimicrobiales; family VFJN01; genus CAVPEW01. The sequence goes on from CAVPEW010000068.1 coordinate 10,584, forward strand.
GGCGAGACCGACCACGCCGTGGAGGGCGACCAACGCGAACAGCATCGGATCAGCGCCAGCCCGGGGAGGCGGACATCGCGAACTTGCCACAGGTGGAGGGCATCGGAGGCCTCAGGGGGTCGACTGAGCTTCGCCGACCAGACTTCCCGGCACTCCGGCAGCGAGGCTATCGCGAAGCTGCAGGTTCTTCGCTGCGAGGAGGACCGTCAGGGCCTGTCCCCGCTGGCGGCCCCGGGCCCCACCGGTCAGCTGACCGGTTCGGGTTCGATGTCGACGTCGAGGCCGATCCGGCGAGCCGTGTCGATGAACTCGTTGATCTCCACGGCCTGGTTGCGGGCCATCACCTCCGCCAGCCCGCGCACGTCCTCGCTCTCGGCGTGCTCGGCCGCGTAGCGCGCCATGTGCACGGCGCCACGGTGGTGCTCGGCCATGAGCTCGAGGAACAGCGCATCCGCCGCCGCGCCCCTGGCCCGACGCAGCTCGGCCATCGACTCGTCGCTGGCCAGGCCCGGCATGGAGCCGGTCGGCATCCCCATGCCCATCCATGCCATCACGGTGCGGGGACGCTCGAGTGCCGCGCCCCACTCCACGAGGCGTTGGTACATCCGCCCGAGCTCCCAACGCTGCGCCATGACGATCTCCTCCGCGAAGCCGCGCACGGTCGGGTTCGCGCCGTTGGCCCGCTCGATGGTCGCCATGGCGACGCCTTGGTCGTGGTGCACCGTCATGTCACGGTAGAAGCCCACGTCGACGGACCCGCTGCCGGGGGGATCGTCGTCGTCGGGCCAGGCGTACACGGCTGCCCCGCCGATGAAGGCAGCCAGCGCCAACAGCACCACCACCCGCACCAGCGGCACCGCGGTCGCGCGGCCCAGGCGGCGGCCGGCATCGCCGGCGTCGGCGGGCGGGCGCGGGTGCGCCTCGGAGCCGGCGTCGCCGGGCAGGGTCTGACCCGCGTCATCGGGGGGCACCGTCATGCGCACAGGATCGCGCCGGCTGGGACCTCCGCCACCGCGAGCGCAAGGTTGCGGACGAACCCGGGAGCGGACAACATCTGCTCATGTATTCAGATGTGTCGCTCAGGCGCGAGCGGCACCTGCGGTTCGCGCTGACGGTCAACGCCGGCGTCGTAGCCATGCAGGTCGTGGCCGGACTGGCGGCGTCGTCGCTCGGCCTGCTCGCGGACGCCGGGCACAACCTCACCGACGTCGCCGCCATCGTCGTGTCACTGCTCGCCGTGCGGATGGCACGGCGGCCACCCGACGCCGCTCGTTCCTTCGGCTACCACCGCGGCACGATCCTGGCTGCGCAACTCAACGCGGCGAGCATCCTGGTCGTCAGCGCCGTCGTCCTGGTCGAATCGCTACGTCGACTCGGATCTCCGGCCGAGGTCGACGGGCTGCCCGTCGTGGTCGCCGCTCTGGTCGGCGCCCTGGCCAACCTGTTCTCGGCTCTGCGCCTGTCCGACGGGCTCCACGACCACCGCGGCCAGCGGCACGCCAGCTCCGCGGCCCCCGGGGACCGGGAGCTGCAAGCCGACCGGCACGGCGATCTGAACATCCGTGCCACCGTGTTGCACCTCGTCGGTGACGGGCTCGCCTCGGTGGCGGTGGCCGCCACCGGCGCGGTGATCCTGGTCACCGGCGGCTGGGACTGGCTCGACCCGCTCGCATCCCTGGGGATCGCTGTGCTCATCGGGAGCCAGGGCTGGCGCCTGCTGAGGGCGACCACCGAGGTCCTGCTCGAGGCCACCCCCTCCGGGCTCGACACCGAGCGCCTCGGCGAGGAGATGGCCGGCGTGGAAGGAGTGGAGACCGTCCACGACCTGCACGTGTGGACCCTCTCCAGCGAGGTCCGAGCCCTGTCGGCCCACCTCGTGCTCGACGGGCACCCGACGCTCGAGCAGGCCCAGGTCGTCGCCGCCAGGGTCAAGGCAGCGCTCGACCCGCACCATCGCATCGCCCACGCGACCCTGGAACTGGAGTGCGAAGCCTGCGGCGAACCCGACGCGCACTGCGCCATGGACGTTCCCGAGCCACGGCGCCCGGTGACGTGACCCCCCGGACCCGGCCCGAAGGCTCCGAGCGGTTGGTGGACCCCGCGGGGGTGGAGGCTGCCAGGCGAGCGGCGAAGGCGGCGGAGGTCGCAACGACCAGCGAGTTGTTCCGCCTGTTGGGTGATCCCACACGGGTCGGCCTGCTCTACGCGCTGGCCACCGGCGGGGAGCTCTGCGTGGGCGACCTCGCAGCAGCGGTCGGAGCCACCGAGACGTCGGTGTCGCACGCGCTGCGCCTGCTGCGCACGGCACGGGTCGTGCGGGTGAGGCGTTCCGGGCGCCTCGCCTACTACAGCCTCGACGACGACCACGTGCGCGTCCTGCTCGAGGTCTGCGCCGAGCACCTCGGCCACGGCAGCGGGCGCGCCCCCTCGACTCGACGGTGACTGGCCCCGGCGCCGACCCTTTGCACCTACCATCGGTGGGCCCGGTCCGATCCTTGGGAGTGAACGTGCGCATCGGCGTCATCGCGGACACCCACATGCCGCCCTTCGACGACGTGGTCTGCAGCGCGGTCGAGGAGGCCTTCTCGTCGGTGGAGCTCATCCTGCACGCCGGCGACCTGGTCACCCTGCGGGTGCTCGACTGGCTCGAGGGGCTGTCCCCCGTGGTCTGCGCTCGGGGCAACAACGACATGTTCCTGCCCGAGGACCGCCGGATCGCCGACACCCACATGCTCGACCTAGCCGGGACGCTGGTGGGCATGACCCACGTCCTTCCGGGTAGGCGGGTCGCCGAGCCGGCGTCGATCCCTGAGCGGGCTATCCGCAGCGGCCTGGACCCGGTCCCCCACGTATGGGTCTACGGCGACAGCCACCACGACGTGGTCGAGTGGTCCGACGACGTGCTGCTGGTCAATCCCGGCTCGCCGACCAGCCCGCGCCAGAGGGTCGACCAGCCCGGCACGGTGGCCATCCTCACCCTGGGCGAGGGCAGGCCGTCGGCCGAGATCGTCTTCCTGCCCGTTCCCGGGCACCCGGGCACCCACGCTGTGCGGCCCCTGCACTGAGCGCCCACGTTCGCTGCGCGCCCGGCAGCGGGGTCAGGCCCAGTTGCGGCGGAGGCGCCGGGGCCATCGAGGCCATCACCTGGAGGGCGAACGTGGGAGTCTCGTGGACCAGGAACAGGAACTGGCGCCGGTCGATGACGGCCAGGACCGAGGCTTCGGTGGCGGTAGCGGTGGCCATCCGAGGGGACCCGTCGACGATGGCCATCTCACCGAAGGTGTCATCGGGTCCCAGCAGAGCGACCTCCCGCCCGCCGGAGGTCAGACGCACGGCGCCACTCACGATCCCGAACATCTCCTGGCCGACCTCGCCCTCCTCGAACACGACCGAGCCCGGTGCCAGCTCACGCGCCTCGGTGGCGTTGACGAACGATCCGGACAACTTCATGGCCCGCCCTGCTGGTAGGGGCGCAGTATCGGCAGCCGATCGGGGGCGCACAATCGCTCCCGGCGAACCTTGGGAGAACAGTGGGCCAACGGTCCGCCCCGATGGGGCGTTCTATCCCAGCGTCGCCGGAGCCCCGGTCGCAGAACGCGGCCGGGACAGCTGCGACGTCCCGGAGCCGGCCGAGCCGTTGCCGAAGTCGTGCTCGAGCCGGAAGCCGACGCCACGCACAGCCACGATGCGTCGGGCGCTGCCGGCGGAGTCGAGCTTGGCCCTCAAGGTGCGCACGAGCGCGTCGACGGAGTGGTCGGAACGACCCGCTCGGCGAGGGGCAGCCAGCGCGGCGCGAGTCACGACCCGTCCGGGTCGCTCCAGCAACAGGGCGAGCATCAGAGCCTCCCGCTCGGTTAGCTCGATGGTCCGATCGCCCACGGTGGCGAACGGGACGACGGGGTCCAGGTGGATCGGCGGTCCCGAACCGGTGAGGTCGACCACGTCGTGGCGTCGCCGCGGCGGCGATCGGCGCAGCAGCGCCCGCACCCGGGCGACGATCTCGTGCGGGCGGTCGCGCCACGCGAGCTGGTCGGCGCCGGCGACGAGGGCGTCGAGGGAAGCCGCGTCACGGCCTTCCCCGGGCCGCACGACCAGGATCGGCAGCTCCGCCCGGGCGCGCAGGGCCCGAACCACGTCGACCGCGGGGGGGTCGGTGAGGTCGAGGTCGACCACCGCGACGTCGAAGGGCACGCGGCGCCAGCGGGCCGCCTCACCGACGGGATCTACGAGGACCCCCTGACCATCGGCCTCGAGCAGCCCCGCCAGCAGACGGCACCATCCCATTGCGTCGCCGACGAGCACCACGCTGGGCGCGCCCTCGTCGTAGACGAGGCGGCGCCAGCGGGCGCGGTCGTCGTCGTCGCCATCCTCGCCCCGCTGCGTCGCCCGCACCGGCGGCGACGCTACGGAGCGGGGGTGGCGCTCCCGTGAACGGGAGGTGGCGCCGGGCCGAAGACTGCGCCTGCGGTCAGCCCGCGGTCGCGAGCCGCCGGCGTGCCCGGTGCGACACCACCCGAGAACCGACCACGGCGCCGACGTCGAGCACGAGCACGGCCACCAGCAGCACCAGACCGGCCGGCAATCTGTCGATGTCCCGGGCCTGCGTCGCAGCAGGCACCCCCTGCCCCGACACGCTGGCACTCCACACGAACCGGCCCACAGCGGGGGCCGGGAGCTGCCGACGGATCGTGGTACGCCACTGCTCGCCCGGAGCGATGGCCTCCGGACCCCGCGCCATCGCGCTCGCGACATCGTCCCCACCGCTGCGGGATGCTGTGACCTCGAGCTCGACTCCCCCCACCGGGCGCGACGACGAGTTGCGCACCGTGACCTCGACCTCGTACTCGGTGGGCCCACCGAGATCGGCCCGCAGCCGATCGAGGAGGCCTCGTGGGGACTCGAAGGCTCGCAGCGACACCTCCAGCGGAGGGTCCGTCGAGGGCTCCTGCACCGGAGCGCTCGGGTGACCCGCGACGGTGAACGGCGTGGTGGCGACCTCATCGAAGCCAGCCGAGGCGGCCAGAAGCACGCACGGGCACGGCACCGGCGGAGCCGTCACCGTCATGTCGGTGACCGTGGTCCCTGTGGGATCGTTGAGCCGCCGCCCCGTGCCACCCGGTTGGTCGCAGTCGCTCGACCCCCGCCGGGCCTCGTTCCCGCAGACCGACACCACCACGGCACCGGCCCGGAACCCGGACAGGTGCACCAGCACCGTGTCGCCCGGGCGGCCCTCAGGCGTCTCGGCGGAGATGGCCGGGCCCTCCCCAGCGCCGGTGGTCTCGGGTCGACCGGCGGGTCCGGCGGCGTGAGCGCCCATCGGTGCCAGCGCGAGCGTGACCAGTGCTGCATCCGCCATGCCGAGCACCAGGCGCGCGAGGTGGCCCCGGTGGATCGGATTGCGCCTGGTCCGGTTCCCTGGAGCCTCTCACGTGGGCTGAAGCTCCCGATCGGGTCCCGGCGGACCCGGGGGCGCGTCGCACGGGCGGCGGTGCCGACGGGCCACACGCCAGGCGCGGGCAGCGAGGACCAGGCAGGCGAGGACCACCAGCACCGACAGGGGCGGTGTGAACGTGCGTGCCGACCGGGTCGACTCCGGCACCTCCTGGCCCCCGACCGTGTCCGCGTCGGGCACGAAGCGGACCTCGGTGCGGGTCAGCACCACGGCGGGGATGTCATCGACGTCCACGGTGCGGGTCACGTCCTCGCCGGGCAACAGCTCCTCGAGGTCCTCGGAGGGCAGGTCCTTGCCGCCCAGGCCGAACGGCCCCGAGATCGATACGCGGTAGCGACCGCCGAGGCGGACGTTGCCGCGGTTCCGCAGTCGGTACGTGACCGTGGCTCGACCGCCGAGAGGGTCGAGCGAGGGGTGGTAGGTGGTGTCTACGGACTCCACCGCCAGTTCAGGGCGCAGCTCGCCGGCGACCCGCACGTAGACTCGGGTGCCGGTGCGGCGGTCGAGCCCGACCGCGGCGCCCTGGGTGTCGAGGGCCTCGGCGGTGTTCGCCGCCAAGACGGCACCGACATGGTCGCCCGCCGGCGCGTCGACCGGGACGGTGATGGTGAGGCCGACGGTGATCTGGCGACCCGGGTCGAGCTGTACGTTGCCCTGGCCCATGGTGATCCACGAGCCCACATCACGGGGCTCCTCGTCGCCGGGCAAGACGTCGAAGGCGCCCTCTTCGTTGTTGCGGGCGTCGGTGCCGTAGACCCGGAAGATCATCGGCAGGTTGCCGTAGTTGTAGATCGTCACCGCATCGGTGACCGTTGCCCCCGGCTGGAGCTCGTAGGACAGCGAGGGCCGGTTCCCGGAGCCGGCCGAACCGGCCGGGGCCAGCGCCCAGCTGTCGACCCGCCCCGCCTGATCCACGGGCGGGGCCAGCCCAGGCACCGGCGGTACCGGCTCCTGCCCGGGCGCAGCCAGCGCCGCTCCGGGCGGACCGAGGCCTGCCGCTACGGCGATCGCCGCTAGGAGGGCCGGAAGGCGACGTCGCGCACCCATAACTTGGTCTCCGTGGTCGTTCGGTCGTTCGGTCGTCATGGGGTCGGCCCGGGGTACGCCCCAGGGCTGTGCGGAGCCGATGCCCCGCACAGCCCTGAGCGGCGTGCCCGCGCCCCTGGAGGGTTCAGACGAAGGTGAAGGTGAGCCTGCCCGTGTAGCGGCCGTTCACCTTGGTGACCGGGATCAGCACCTTTAGACGTGCGTCGAAGCTCGCAACCCCCAAGCCATGGGTCTGCGTTGCCGAACCGAGCGCCTTGCCCGACGGGCCGAGGCCCGTCGTGCCCGGGTAGGCGGGCGAAGCCTCGTCGGCGTCGGGGAAGTAGTCGTCGATGCCGTCGAAGTCGGTGTCGATCGGAGCGGTGCGGAAGCTCAGCTCGGGCGTCCAGCCGAGAGCCTTGCCGGTGAACGCGTTGCCGTCTCCGGGCAGCGCTGCGCCGGTGGCGGCGTCGCGCTTGCGGAACTCGACGATCGCCCCGTTGAGGGTCCAGCCATCGTCGGTGTCTCGAGTGTCGACGACGGTCACCTGGTTGAGCCGGCCGCTGCTCTGGAAGTACTTGCCGGCGTTCGGCCCGGACTTGACCAGCTTGGCCACCCCCAGGTCGACCCCGCAGCTCGTCGGGTAGGTCGGGTTCGCCGTGTCGTTGTCGTCCTGGGTGGCCAGGTCGTCGTCGGCTCCGTCCTCGTCGACGGGATAGGGGTACTCGCCGAAGTCGCCGGCAGGGTCAGAGCCGGTGAAGGTGGCATCGGACCAGGTCTCGAACGGAGCCGTGCCGGTACCGGTGGCGGTCTGGACCCCGAACGCCGGGAAGTCGGCGGTGGCCTCCTCGGCCCCGAGGCTCCCGTACCGGCCGCACTGCTGGGTCAACACCAGTGCGCCCACCGGGCGGTTGACCTCGATGTGCTGCTCGATCGACTGCGCCGAGTTGCCCAGGCAGGCGATCGAGACCGCCGCCGCCGTGTACGGCGAGGGGTAGGCCGGCGTCACGGTGCAGGTGTAGGTGACGCCGGGCACCAGCGGGGCGACCACGAAGGAGGTCACGTCGGGCGCCAGAGTGGCGGAGCCACCGGTCTGGCCAGTCGCAGTCCAGGCGACGTCGTAGCCCGTTCGGGCCGGCGTCTCGGGTGCCGGAGGCGTCCACGACAGCGTGGCCTTCTCCACACCGGCCACCGAGGCCAGGCCGGTCACGCCGGGCCGGACCGAGGGGCTGGGCGTGGCGTTGACCGGATCCGATGTGGCCGACGGGGCCAGCCCGTTGCTCGCGGTCACCGTGACCGCGTAGGTGCAGGCGTTCACCAGCCCCGTGAACGACAGCGGCGAGCCGGATGCCGGCCCGGCGGTCGCCGCTGTCGCTGTGGCGCAGTCGGCGTCGGTGCCGTCCGGAGTGGCCGAGCCGGTGAAGGTGCTCACGGGGTTCGACGCCGGGGTCTGGGTGAACGGCACGGTCAGGGACTGGTCCGCGGCGGTGACGGTGCCGATCACGGGCTTGACCGGCGGCTCACCGACCGCCCAGCTGATCTCTGCGCCCGCCGCGTCACCACCGGGGTAGGTGACGGTGATCCGCTGGTTCCAGAAGTTGTTGGGGTCGAACGTGGCGGACGCGTTCGGCTCGTCGAGGTCGTAGCACGCGATCCCGATGTTGTAGACGCCCGAGGGGATCTGTCCCGACGTGAACACCGCGTAGTCGAAGTTCGGGATGTTGATGATCACCGCGTCGCCCAGGTTGAGCCCGAGGCTGCGGATCGGCGTTCCCGACGTGTTGAACAGGTTGTTCTTGAACGTGCCCGTACCGCCCGAACCCAACGAGCTGCCCACGAGGGCACCACCGCCGGTCAGCTCCAGGTCGGTGGCGGGGTTCTGGGAGCCGGGCATCATGTACGTGGCGGCCCGGCCTCCCTGGGTACCGTCCGAGGCGCACGCTGCGAGCGAGGGGAGTCGCAGCGTCCATGGGTCGTTGGCATCGCCGCTGGCCAGGTCGGCCGCGCCGTTGGCGGTCTTGACCATGGCCGTGCCCGACAGGGTGGGAGCGGCCAGGGCAGGGGCAGCCGCTACCAGCGGGACCACGACACCGCCGGCCGCTGCAGCCACGAGCCCGGCGAGACCGCGCTTGAGCTTGGAGTGCATGACGATTCGTTCCTTTCGATCAGGGGACTCGGCCGTGATCAGGCCGACGTGACGAAGTCGCCGCGGGCCGAGGTGTCGCCACAGCGGTCCGCCGCAGCGGTCGCGCTCTGGGGCAGCAAGGCGAAGCCGAACTTCTGGATGGTCGCCTCGGCAGCGCAGACCTTCGAGGCCGCACCGACGAACATCTGCTTGAGCTGGAGGTTGCCAGGGCCGTCGACCAGCTCGGAGAGCAACACGTTGTAGACCTTGCGGCCGGGCGTCGGCGCGTTCGCCGAGTTGGCGGCGTTGTAGAAGTCCGGGTTGCCCACCAGGCCCGCGGTCGTGACGGTGAAGGGATCCTCACCGGGCACGGCCGACCCCAGGGCCACGTTGGGGTTCAGGAAGCTCGGCGACGCGCCGTTGGACTGGGCCACGAAGTTCGACACGGAGTGGCCCACCACCAGCAGAGCCGCCGTGCCCGGGTTCGCCGTCTCGAACAGGTCGGCCTTGGCCTCGAGCTGCGACGGCTTGCTCTCCTGCAGGCGACCGTTGGTGTCGACGCCCACGTTGCCCAGCGCGTCGCAACGGTCGGCGGCGGCATCGATCAGCGCGGTGGTGGTGCCGCCACCGACCTTGCCGGGCCAGTCCTTCTGGGTGCCCGAGCCGTGCTGGATGTCGCAGGGCACCACGAGCACGCTCTGGCGGATCGTGGTGCCGGCTCCCCCGCCCTGGAACACGCTCTGGAGCTCGGCGAACGTGAGGTTGCCGATGCTGGCGGGCAGGACGTCGCCGGTGTCGCCCGAGACGCCATCCACGTAGGTGTAGGCGTAGGTGAGAGCGTCCTTGCCGAACGGGATGTAGGTGAGCCCGAGGTTCGACGCGCCGCTCGGTCCGCTCGAGGATCGTGCGAAGTCGACGATGCCCGCTGTGCTCTTGCCTGCGCAGGCGCCGTCACCGGTGGGGCTGACGAAGGTGAGCGGAGATCCCAGGGCCGACAGGCTCAGGGCGACTCGGCCCTGGCTCGAGCCGTTCGGGCGCTGGAAGGAGTTGAAGCCGACGCGCGGCGAGATGCAGGTCGGGGCGTTCTGCGTGCCCGTCGCGGGAGGCGCGGCATCCCACGACGAGATCTGGGTCCGGCCGGTCGAGCCGTCCGTGGCCAATGGGGTGTAGTAGTCGTCGTCGGCCTGACCTGCGAACGCGTTGAGCACCTCCTGGGTCGTGTCGGATCCGGTGCCGACGAGCTGGTCGGTGTGCTGGCGCGGGTCGGCGCCCGCTGTGGTGGAGGCGAGGCCTGCGCCGAGAAGGCCGCAGGCGGTCACGGCGGCCAGGACGGCCCCCCGCCTTGCGAGTGGAGTCGAGAGCATGTGCAGGTGTTCCCCTTCGCTTCGCTGGGCGATCCGGGCGGCGCCCGCCAGGACGACACGGCGTCCCTCACCGTGCACTGGAAACCTCGCGGACCGACCTGGCCTGGCCGTGGCGACTCGGTGAACGGTTCCGGGGTGCTGGAAGTGTTCACCGGGCCGTCGCCGAGACCAGGGCCGGGGTGGGCCCGTGTCAGCCGAAGCGCCCGTTGACGTAGGCAGCGGTGCGGTCGTCGCGTGGTTCGGAGAACATGGCGTCGGTCGGCCCGTGCTCCACGATCACGCCCGGGGTGCCGGCCTCGGCGAGGAAGAATGCGCACTGGTTCGACACCCGGGCCGCCTGTTGCATGTTGTGGGTGACGATGACGATCGTCACCTCCGAGGCCAGTTCGACGATGGTCTGCTCGATGCGCCGGGTCGAGGTGGGGTCCAGCGCCGAGCACGGCTCGTCCATGAGAAGCACCCGGGGACGCACCGCCAGCGCCCGGGCTATGCACAGACGCTGCTGCTGGCCACCCGAGAGGCCGCCGCCGGGTTGGCGGAGGCGGTCGCGCACCTCCTTCCAGAGGCCGGCCTTGGCGAGGCACGACTCGACCACCTCGTCGCGCCCGGCGGCCGTCGACTTGGCGCCGGTGAGGCGGAACCCGGCGACCACGTTGTCGTATATCGACATGGCGGGGAAGGGGTTCGGCTTCTGGAACACCATCCCGATCTGGCGGCGCGCGTCGGTGACGCGCCGGCTCGGGTCGTAGACGTCCACGCCATCGAGGCGGACCTCGCCGGCCAACGAGGCGCTCGGCACCAGCTCGTGCATCCGGTTCAGGATCCGCAGGAACGTGGACTTGCCGCACCCCGACGGGCCGATGAGAGCGGTGACCTGCCCCGGCTGCATGGTCAGGTCGATCCGGTCCAGCACGCGGTGGTCGCCGAACCACGCCGACACCGATCTGGCTTCGAGGCTGGCTAGTTCGCGGGGACCTGCGGCGGCGGGGCCGGCGAGGGGTTGGGATCGCTGATCCCTCGCCCGCCGGGCGCGGCGCCACCTGCGGGACTCGGCTGCTCGAGGCGGCGACGCTGCCTCGACCGCGTCGGGAGCGGGCGGCGGGGGAAGATGAACGGGCTCAGGACGGGTCGGCAGCGGCGTGGACGGCCCAGGGGCCGGCGAGTCGAGCCATGCGGATGAGGCCAGGGGCGGCCGAGGGGGCGGAACGCGCACTTCTTCGCTGGGGGCGGGATCGCCCGGGAGGTCTGCCAGCCGCTCCAGATCGAGCACCTCGACGTCGCCGCGCACCTGGGCCAGGGCCCGACGGAAGCCTGCCCGGTCCCGATCGGCGACCGCCACGCCGTGATCCACCACCCCTGGCACGGCCAGGATCGACCATCCTGCACCGCTCGCGTGGTGCACCGAGACCAGCTCGGGGATCGGCCACTCCCAGCGCATCCCGGCTCCGGTGGCAACGACGGCACGAGGGCTGACCGTGACGGTGGCACGGTGCACCTCCTCGACCCGCGCATCGGGGTCGTCTGGATCGCCGGCGACGAGCTGCACCACGGCGGCATCGGAGAACGAGATCGGTGGGACGGGGTAGGCGAGGGGTTCGGATGCGGTCACGGCACGCTCACAACAGGTTGGGCAGGAGTCGGGAGGCTTCACCGGCGACCTCGTAGCCGACCAGCGCCACCGCGGGCAGGGCGACGATCCAGGTCTTGGCCGGGTGCCAGCGGCGCCATCCCCAGGCCGCGGCGAGAACCGCTGCCACGAGGGCCTCCAGCCACAGCGACAGGCGCCACAGCGTCGAGCCGTCGGTGCCCATGGGCCGCTCCGCTGACGTCAGGGAGCCCGCGGCGACCGCCGGCCGGGCCGAGCCCAGGGGCGGTTCCACCGAGTCGGCATCGACGAGGACGACGCCAGAGGGGAAGAACGGCCCGCCCTCCGCTGTGGCCAGAACGAGCCGGGAGCGGTCCGACCCCACCGGGCGAGGCGCGGACTCGCCGGATCGGCGTACGCCGCGGACGCGGTAGTCGATCACACCGGCGCCGGACGTCACGTGCACGAGGGCGCCCTCGTGCAGCTCGGAGAGATCGCGGAACGGGCTGCCGTGGGTCCAGCGGCGCCCCATGACCACGCTCGTCCCGGCCAGGCCCGGCAGGGCGGTGTCGCGCCGGTGGCCGGGGCCCGAGGCCAGCGTCGCTCCGCTGGTTCCCTCTACCACCACCTGGCGCAGCCCGATGGAGGGGATCTCGAGGTACGCGACGGGATCGCCGCTGCGCCCCTCGAGCCCGGATGCGCTGATCGGAGCGGTCCCGCGAGCGAGGTCGCCACGGAACCGGTCGTAGAGGCGCTGCTGGGCGCTGCGCTGCTGGAGCGGCGTCACCAGGACCAGGTAGGCCACGAACAGGCACGAGACAGCGCACACCATCATCAGCGCAGCGCGCACCAGGGTGGGCCAAGGCGGCAACGGCGCCACCCGGCGCTCGGGCCGAACGCCGGAGATCGCGCCAGGGTCTGCAACCACGGCCGTCATCGCGCCGCTTGCCACTCGCGCCTCACTCGCGGGACTGCTCGACGACCGGGCTCGGTCGTCCCAGTAGGACGGCCGCCCGCCCGAAGATCAGCATCAAGAAGGCAGCCACGACGAGCACCACAGCCGGAGCGCCTGTGGCGGGAAGCGACCCGCCGCCGGCGCCGCCGCCTCCGCTCAGGCCGCTCCCCAGCACGCTCGGGTCGGAGAGCACCGACGAGGTGGTGCCGTCGATCGCGGAGGTGGTGCTCGAACTCGTGGTCGCGGCCTGCTCGGAGGTGGTCGAGGAGCCCGGCGTGGACGTCGTCGAAGATCCAGGGGGCACGCTGGAGGAGGTGGTGGACGTCGGGGTGGCCACAGCGTTCCAGGAGACGCCGAGGGGGTCCCCGGGGGCGTCGACGATCTCGATGCGGGCGTTCCAGAAGTTGTCCCGCGCTGGGGGGTCGAGGACCACACAGGCGATGCCGATGTTGTAGGTGCCCACGGGGATGTTCCCGGGGCTCCAGACCACGAAGGAGAAGGCCGGGATGTTGATGATCACGGCGTCACCCGTGCTGGGCGCCTGGCCCCGAACGTTGGATCCCTGGGGGTTGAACAGGTTCTGGCGGAAGGTGCCCGTCCCGCCCGAACCCATCGAGGACCCGACCAGAGCACCGTTGCCGGCGAAGCTGATCCCCGCGGGGTCTTCGCTCGACGGGACCATGTAGGTGTGCCACCGGCCCCCGTTGAGGCCGTCCTTGGCGCAGGCCGCCCCCTGGGGCAGCTTGAGGCTGAAGGGGGTGCTGCTCGAGCCCGACGACAGGGGGGTGCCCGCGCCGGGGCCGCCGGCCGGAACCACGATCTCGGCCACACCCCGCAGGGTCGCCGCCGCCGATGCCGAGGGCATGCCCAGCCCGAGCGCGGCGACCGCGGCCACCGCCGCGGCCAGCACGGCCAGCACGGCCGAGGCCCGGCACAGCTCGCCTCGGCGGACGGGATCGGTGAGGTTCATCACGACTCCAGGGTTCGGGGGATGGTGGAGTGCTCGGCGACCGGTCGCGTCAGGAGCCGGGCAGCCCGAGCGCAGACCGCCGCGGCCAGCGACCACCCCAGGACCGAACGCCACGTGGACCCCGACACCCCGAGCAGGTCGACGATCTCGGCAGCCGGGCCGTGGAAGGAGGGCGGACCGCCGGTGGCAGAGCGGGCCGTGCCGGAACCGCGCTGGGCGGAGCCCCCTTGCGCTGCGGGAACGACGTCGGAGGTGGACGAGCCGGGCGGCTCCGACGGTGCCGGCTGGGCGACGGTGGCCTCGGTGGCGGGTCTGCCCGCGCCGGTTGCGGCGGGATCGGGCTTCGCCGCCGCGGCCCACGAGCGGCCACCGGACTCGTCGGGCGCGCCCAGCTCGAGCTCTGCGGTCCAGTACCGCTCGACCGGCGCGTCGGGCCCGGTCCCGCGGGTGCAGGCCAAGCCGATCGTGTAACGCCCGGCCGGGAGCGCAGCAGCATCGAACAGCGCCAGGTCGAACGCGGGCACGTTGATAACCGTGCCCTCCCCGCCGGGCTCCTCGGCGAGATCCGTCGCCGCGTTCGCGTAGGCCGCGGTTCCCGTGCGGTACAGCGGCAGGCGGACCTTGGAACCAGTCTGGTTGGGCACCGGACCCTGCGCGCCGAAGGTCGAGCTCGTCGGGGTCGAGCCCCGCCGACACCATGAAGGACTGCACCCGGTACCCCCCCTCTGTGCTGTCGCCCGGGCAGGCCGCCCCCTCGGGCAGTGCGAGGGTGAACGCCGTGCGCGACGTCCCCGCCTCCAGCGGCTCACCCGCTCCGGGCATTCCGAGGGGAGCGACGATCCGAACGCGCCCGGGGGGCTCGGCGAGCACAGGACCGGCGACGGCTGCAGCCGCAGACAGCACCACGGCGGACGCGCCCCACCCGACCGACGCCGCGACCAGAGCTCGGCGGCACCTGGAGCGGCGTCCACTTCCCACAGATCGCGAGCTGATCGTGCCCGAGCTCACGGTGCCTGCGCTTCCCGCTTCCGGCCGGTCCGACTGCTGCGATCGTGCCGCGAGGGACGGGCGCGCCAGGCGAGCATCGCGGCCAGCAGCCCACCGGCGACCGCGGTGATGGCCACGGGGAAACCGCTGCCGTCTCCGTATGCGGGCGGGTCGAACACGGTCCAGGCCACGCCGGCGGGGTCGTGGGGGTCTGCCGTCAGCTCGATCTCGGCCGACCAGTAGCGCATCGTGCGGGTGAACAGGCTGCACGCCAGGCCGATGTGCGCCCGCCCGAGCGGGAGCATCCCGGGCTCGAACACGGCGAAGCTGAAGACCGGGACGTTGATGATCGTGCCCTCACCGCCGGGTTCGGACGCAAGATCGGTCGCCTGGTTGACGTAGGTGGCGGAATCGGCCCGGTACAGCGCCCAACCACCGTCCACCTGGGGTCGCAGGCCCTGGTAGACGACCTCGCCCGGATCGACCGAGGCCGGCACGAGAAAGCTCTGCACGCGGTAGTTGCCATCGACGCTGTCGCCTGGGCATGCCGCCCCCTCGGGCAGTGCGAGGGTGAAGGGAGTCGACCCTCCGCCGCCTCGCAGCGGCCGGTGGCCCTCGGGGTCGACCACGACGACCGCGCCGGGGGGGGCGCTCCCCCCCGCCGGCGCGAGCGAGGCGGATGCGGCCCGGGTCGGCCCGGCGGCGAGCGCTGCAGCCATGACCACCATGCCGACCGGGCCGAAGCCTCTAGCGCTCACCGTTGCACCGTCGCCGGGTCCGGCTCGACTGGCCGCGGTCGCTTGGTGATCTCGAGCGCGAGAAGCGCGCTCGAGCAACCCCGCAGCGGCGAGGCCCGGAAGAACGAAGCGCGACGCCGGCACGGTGACTCCCGGTGTACGCACCAGAGCCAGCTCAGGCGGTGTCCTGGCATCCCCGCTCCCACCGCCGCTGTCTCCGACCACGCCCTCGGAGACCGCCGCGCCAGACGCCAGGTCTGCGAAAGACGACGACCCGCCCAGGTCGTCGAAGCCGAACGGACCAGCACCGGGCGCGGCAGTCTCCGACGACGCGCTGAGCTCGCGGATCGTGCGAGCCGCCACCTTCGCCTGCGAGGCGAGCGCGTCGGGCAACGGCGCGTAGCCGACCGGCAGCTGGCCGTAGTTGGGCCCGCTCACCTGCCCTTCGCCTGCCGCGTACTCCACGAACGACGCGAACTCCTCGCGTTGGGTGGTGGTGAGGTCGAGAGGTCGAAGCGCCGCGTAAGCGATCTGGCTCAGCGGGTAGGCGCCACTCGCTCGGACGGTCGGATCGGCTACCAGCACCGCGGGGTCGCTACTGGGCACCATGCCCTCGACTCCGGCGGCAAGGCTCTCCGGATCGGGAGCGACGAAGCTCCTCTGGGAACCGTTGTCGCCGGCCCGGCTCAGGCTCGCAGACTGCAACCCGAACAGCTCGGCCGACGCCGTGTCGGTGAGCGCCAGGATCGTGCGGGACCCGGTGGGCTGCGGGGGGGTCCGGGAGTAGTAGCGGTCGGCGCTGGCGGCGAAGGCGTTCTCCTCCAGGCGGGCCCCGTCGGTGGCGGCGCGCGCCGAGCGCGCCGTCTCGCGCAACGACTGCGCGTAGGGGCTCCAGTCCGTGCCGCAAAGCGCGGGGGGCACGATCCCGGTCGGCGTGACGGGCGCCTGGTAGCAGTAGGGATCGGCCTTGGGGAAGCTGTCGGGCGCGCCGGCGGCGAAGGGCTGCCCGGCGCTGCTCGCCCCCGCCGTGGTGGCGTAGACGGGGTTGACCTGCATGCCCCACTCGTCGGGCCGGCCGTCGAGCCAGGCCCGGGCCTCGGGGTCCGCCAGGACGTACTCCCACAGCTGCCGGGCAGCGTCGCTGCTGCCCGAGGGCAGGAGCAGCCCGCTGAACTCCTTTCGCCAGACAGGCTCGAGCTCGCGGAACTCCGGGTTGAAGCGGAGGAAGTCCTCGTCCTCTCCCAGGTGGTCGGGATTGTCCTCCAACCACGGGTAGTCGGGGGCCCGCTTGATCGTGACCTGCCGGGCGTAGGACTGGGTCAGCAGCTTGGCCACCAGCCGCGGGGTGAGGTTCAAGGTGGCGACCCGCACGCTGCGCAGCTCTGCGGCCGCGTCGTCGGCATCGAGCGCCGGCCGGCGCTCGATGTTGAACGCGATCGTCAGGCCCGACAGCGTCAGGGGCGCGTACACCACCGGGTCGGTCGGGTCGCGCCGGGCACGATCGATCGGCCTGGAGACCACGTACATCCCTGGCGAACCGGGCACGTTGGCCAGGAGCTGCTGGCGCGCCCCGGCGTCGCTGACCACCCCGTACGCGAAGGGTCGCTGGCCGGGTCGGGCGCACAGCACCGGCTGCCAACTGCTGATGGCCTGCGCGATGAGCTCGTTGCCGACCAGGCGGGCAGAGTCGTCGCCGAGCTTGCAGGCGGTGTCGACCGGGTTGAACTCGAGCGGCACCGAGATGCGGTGGCGCCACTGGTCGAGCGCCAAGGGAGAGGTCGACACGCCCGAGCTGTCGCCGAAGGGCGTCCCACGGTTCTCCGTCGTCGGGTCGGACCGGGGCACGATGACCAGCCAGCACCGGGGGACGCGCGTCCCGCCGCCAGGTGTCGGCTGCACCTGCTGCCCGCAGCCCAGGCCGGCGTTCTCGATGCCGGTCACCACCTCGAAGAACTCCGCTCCGCTGCCGTTGGGAAGCGTCCGGGCGCCGGCGACCTCGTTGGTGTTGACGACGTTGAAGTACGGGTTCTGCCAGTACGCACCGCTCGACACCGGGCTGTAGGTGGGATCGGTCTGCACGGCGACGCTGGTCCCGTCGACCGCCCGGAAGGGCAGCCAGACGTTGCCGGTCCGGTCGTCGAGAGTGCCCGCCTCGGGGTCGTAGGACGGCCAGCCCCGCCTCGACACGATGCGCTCGGTTGCGAGGCCGCCCGGGGGGAAGGGACCGCCCGACACACCCCCGTAGACGCCGTTGGAGGCGCCGAACGCGCACTGCTCCGGCGGCGGGCCCGGGTTGTCGGGCACGGTGCCGTCGTCGTCGCCCCAGCACTGCATGATCTGCAGGTAGTTCGAACCGAACGCGGCACCGAGCGCCTCTATGGTCTGGCTGGCCCCCGACCACGTGACCGACACCGCCTGGTTTCGCAGGGCCCGGGTCTGGTTGACCGAGATCGACAGATCGCTGTAGGGACCACGGCCGCGCACCGTGACCGCCGACGCTGTGGGTGCCAGCGCCGTGTCGGTGCCGGAGCGGCCGGTGACATCGGAACCCGAGGCGCGCCCCGTGGTCAGTGGCGAGAGCATCACGACGACCGCGACCGAGATCACCACGGCCCGCACCGCCCCCCGGCGTCGCTCGTAACGAGTCACCGCTCGGGATCCTCGGCGAGACCCTCGCGAGCAGGCCCCAGCCGCTGCCACAGGAGCGGAGGGCCCACCACGAGCCCGGCCAGCAGCAACCCGATGAGCACCACCAGCCCCTGGGATGTCCCCCAACCCGATTGGCCCGCCAGGGTCGTCGGAGTGGCCGTCGCCCCGGTGGTGGCGGCATCGCTGGTCTCGCCGAGGGGGACCCCGAACTCGTCGACGGCCACCTGACCGCCCGCTCCCGCCTCGGGCGAGGCCTCACTGCCCACCGCGGAGCTGCCCGCGCTACTGCGGCCGCCTCCACCGGCGGCGGCCGACACGGGCGTGGCGACCTTCTTGAGGCCACCGGTTCCGGTGGCGCACTGCGTCGGCCCCTTGCGGTCACAGGGTTCGGGCTGCGGAGCCGTGGATGCGAGGAGGTTGGTGCCGTCGGGGGAGAAGGTCGGGTTCTTGCAGGACTCGATGTTGATGGACTGCACCTCGACCCCGGGGATCCGGCGGATCTGGTCGAAGCTGGCGCGAACGAGGTTGACGGGCAGAGGCGAGTAGCCGAGCGAGGCGGACTGCTGCTGCGCCTGGCACATCGCGTAGTAGGAGAAGGCCCCCAGGGTGCGCCCCTTGGCCTCGGTGAACTGACCCCGGACGACCGTGGGCAGGATCAGGTACGAGTAGGACGACAGCTGGTAGCTGCGCGGGTCGGGGTCACGGTAGACGTCATCGAGGATCTGGGTCAGGTACTCGGTGGATCGGGGGTCGGTGTTGATGCGGGCCTTGAGCAACGAGACGGCCACGTTCTGGGGCGTGGGTTCGGTGTAGTAGCCGGCGGCGTTGAGCACCTTGGCCACGGGGAACTGCGATCCGAGCGCGTAGGAGTAGTTCACGTAACCGATGGCGCCCTCGGCGAAGCCCTGCGTCACGTAGCCGGCGACGCCGAGGTCACCGGACTGGGCGATCATGCCGGGCAGGGTCGGGTAGTACGAGGTGAAACCGCAGGCCGGGGCCCGCCCGGAGCGCCGGCAGAGTTCGTTCCACGCGCGGGCGTGTTCGTGGATCATCCAGCGGGTGAACTGCGCGCTCGAACCCGAGCCGTCCGAGCGAACCACCGGCACGATCTTGCGGCTCGGCAACGTGAGGCCCGGGTTGTCCGCGGCCAGGGCCGGGTCGTTCCACATGGTGAGGTTGCCGGTGAAGATCCGTGCGACGTTGTCTCCCGACAGCCGCAGGTTCGTCACCCGCCGCCCGTTGATCTGGAGGTTGTACATGAACGCCGTGCCGCCCGCGGTGACCGGGATGTAGGCGTAGGAGCCGGCGGCCGGGTTCTCCGGTGCGGATCCGTCCTCGGGCTGGAACTGGAACGGGATGTCCGACGCGGCGAAGTCGACGGTCCCGTTGAGCCAGTTCTTGCGCCCCGCGCTCGACCCGCTCGGGTTGTAGTCGACGGTGATACCGAACTGCTTGACGTTCACCCGCATGGCGTCGATGGCGCCCGCGGCCCACGAGGACCCTTCACCTGAGATGCGCTGGTAGCCCTCTGCGCGCGCTGATGGCGTCGACAGCCCGGTCAGCGCGGCCAACGTCGCCAGGGCCACGGCCGCGACCCCAAGGCGAAGACGCGCCCTCCCGTCCCCAGCCCGGTGGGCGGTCCTGCTCATCGAAGCTCCTCCGGGTGCGCAGCGAGCGCCTCGATGCGGGCCAGGTCCTTGGCCGAACGCCGGGTCAGCCGGCGGGCCCTCCGGGGACGGACCTGATCGGGTGGGCGTCCACCCACGAGGCGAGCCAGCGCGAACAGCACCAGGACGAGCAGCAACAGGACCGCTGCGGTGGCGAAGCCGCGCTTGACCAGTGCCTCCTGGGGAGCCCGAACGAACTCGTAGGACGCCAACGGCAGCGACACCATCGGGCCGCTGGCGGGATCGACGTTGAGAGTAGAGGTGAACCCGGCCGTCAGGAGCACCGGAGCGGTCTCGCCGATCCCCCGGGCCACCCCCAGGATCACCGCAGTGGTCAGGCCCGACCGCGCCGTGGGCAGCACGACGTGGCGCACTCCGCGCCACTGCGGCGCGCCCAGCGCTGCCGCCGCCTCACGCAGGTTCCCGGGCACCAACCGCAGCACCACGTCGGCCGAGCGGATCACGATCGGCAGCATCACGATGCTCTGCGCGATCGCCGCGGCCAGCCCCGAGCGCTCGAAGCCCAGGACCAGGATCCAGGCGGCGAAGACGAACAGGCCCGCCAGCACCGACGGCAGGGCGATCATGGCGTCGACCACGGTGCGCACGACGCGGGCCGCTCGACTGCGGCTCTCGTTGAGGAACACCGCGCAGGTCACGCCCAGGGGAACCGTCATGAGCAACGACAGCGACGTGATGATCAGGGTCCCCACCAGGGCGTGGCCGACGCCTCCTACACCGAGCGGATCGGCCGGCCCGGCCGAGCTCATGTCGTCGATGTAGAAGCTCGGGTGCCACAGCGCCTCGCGCCCGCGCCAGAACGTGTACCAGATGACCGAGAACAGAGCCGCGAACGCGACCGCCGCCGCGGTGGCGAAGGCGACCGACATCACCTTGTCGACCAGGGCCGGGCCTTCCTCGCCGAAGGAGAGCAGCAACGCGTAGGTTGCCAACGAGAGGCCGTACCACACCACGAGCGCGCCGACCCGGCCATCGATGGGAGCGATGCGACCGAACAGCAGGGCCGTGATGCACGCGGCGCTCACCCCGGCGCCCAACAGGGACGCCACGTCATCGCCTCGCAAGCCGCGCACCGACCGCCGAGGGGCGGGCGGCCGGGGCGGGCGGTCGACGCCCGGCACCACGGTGCGCACCGAACCGGGCTCGTCGGCGGAACCCGGTGCCGGGGACGGCGGGTGGTCGAGGACGCTCGGCACGGCTGTTCAGCCCTCGCTCGCCGCACCCGAGCGCGACCGGGCCACGAACGCCGAGGCGATGAAGTTGACCCCGAGCGTGAGGGCGAACAGCGCCAGGCCGGCGGCCATCAGAGCAGACAGGCCGAACCCGGATGCCTCACCGTGACGCAAGGCGATCAGGCTCGACACCGAGTTGCCACCGGCCTCGAGGATGTGGAAGTTGATGTCGAAGCGGGGCGAGATGATCAACAGGACAGCGAGCGTCTCGCCCAGAGCCCGGCCCAGCCCGAGCATGGTCCCGCCGATGATGCCGCCGCGGGCGAAGGGCAGCGAGACCATCCGGATCATCCCCCAACGCGTCGCGCCCAGCGACAGAGCGCCTTCGCGCTCACCCGCCGGGACCTGGGACAGCACCTCGCGCATGATCGAGCACTGGATCGGCATCACCATCAGGGCGACGACCAGGCCGGCGACGAAGGTCGACGCCGTAAAGACGGTCTCGCTGGCCAGCGGGTCGTTGCTCCCGGCGCCATCGACGTGGAACAGGGGGATCCACCCGAACCAGGACGAGATCCAACGCGACACGCCGATCACTTGGCCCTGGAACAGGTAGCGACCCCACAGGCCGTACACGACGCTGGGGACCGCTGCCATCAGATCGACGAGTCCGATCAGGGTGGACCGCACCCGGACCGGCGCCACCTCGGTGATGAACAGTGCCGTGCCCAGCGCCAGCGGCAGCGCCACCGCCACTGCCACGAAGGCGATCGACACGGTGCCGGTCAGCACCGAGGCGATGCCGAACTCACCGCTGTCGGGTTGCCACTCGGCGGTCGTGAGGAAGCGCACGCCCGTTCGACGCAGCGCGTCGGCGGCCTCCACCGAGAGGAACACCCCGACGGCGACCATGAGGGCCAGCACCGTGAGCCCCGAAGCCAGCGACACGCTGCCGAAGATCCGGTCGCCGGCGTCGCGAGGGGCGTGGACGGGCCGCGGGACCGCCGGAGCGGCCCCATCGGTCTCGGCGGGGATGGTCGTGGCAGCCACGGTTCAGCCGACCCAGGCGAGCAGGAGCACCACGAGCAAGACCACGGCGACCAGCGGTCCGACCACGTCGAGGTAGACGAGCACGCGCCCACGCGACGGCACCACCGCCCTCGCTCCGCTCCCCTGGTCGATCCCACCGGCCAGCCCCGCGACCACCGGCTCGCTCTGCGCGACAAGCGGCGCCGTCGCCGGCACGGTCGGAGGCGTGACCCGCTGGGCGCCCGGCCGGACGACGGTGCTGAAGGCCGTCGGCTCGGGGTCGGCTGGCTCCGGGGCCTCGAAGGGCGCGGCCCGCACGGGCGACGCGACCACCTGAGCTGGTCGCAACGCGGCGAGAAGCGCCGGCACGAGCGCTTCCACCAGGCGGTCGCGGTCGGCGGGGCCAAGGGGGGTCGCCTCGGCGGGCTCGGTCGCCTCGGCGGGCTCGGTCGGATCAAGGGGCTCGGCGGGCTCGGGGAGTACGGCCTCGAGCGCGGAGGGCACGACCCGCAGCGCGGGCGCACCGACGATGGCCGCATCTGGCGACGACCCGACCGGGGGTGCCGCGACGGCAAGCGCCTCGTGGACCAGGTCGGCGGCGCGCGCCCGCGCCTGGTCCAAGACGATCGCTGCCTCCACCCGGGCCACGTCGAGTTCCTCGCGCATCTCGGCCCGGCGGGCGTCGACCCGGGCCCCCAGAGCCGATCGAAGCAGGGTGCCCGCCGCACCGGCACCCTCGTGCTCGGTAGCGGTGACCTCGACCGCGGCCCGCTGGCGGGACAGGAGCTGCAGCGAAAGGCGCGCTATCTCCGATCGGGCCGCTCGTACGACTCGCTCCGCCTGCGCGGCCTCGGCGACGAGGTGGGACTCGGGAAGGTCCGGGGACGCTTCGGGAACCACCGCGGCGAGTGGTTCAGCCGGCACCGGATCGCTCCCTGCCCCGGACCGCGGGCTCGGGCCCTTCCACGATCGTCGTCGAGCTGCCGTCAACAGCCGCCCTCAGGCGCTCTGCCTCCCGCTCACCCGCGGCGACGATGCGCTCCGCGCCGGCCTGCGCGGCCCGCGCGATCGAGTCGAGTGCTGAGGCGTGCACCCGCTCCAGCCGGGCGAGCTCGTCGAGAGCGGCGAGCGTGAGCTCACCAAGTTCGACCCGCTGCCGCTGAGCAGCCCTCGCTGCGGCCTCGGCCCGAGCGGCGGCGGCACGGTCGGCCTCGGCGATGGCCGCCTCCAACCGGGCGCGCTCGCGCGCCGTGGCGTCGAGGAAGCGGACCAGCGCTTCTCGGTCGACCGCGGCGGTCCACTCGAGGTCGTCCACCCCGAGAGGAGCAGGGCGGGTGGTGCCGGGTGAGTCGGTGTTCACGGGGCGGGACGATCGACCCGGCGACGACGCAGCCGGTGCCAAGACGGCCGCTCGCCCAGAACCTCGGACCAGAAGCGCTCGAACGCGGCGTCGTCGCCCCCGTCATCGCTGGACACCGCGAGCAGACCGCTTCGGGATCCGCCGCCCGTGTCGGTCGCGGCGATCGCACGAAGGTCGATGTGCTCTGGACCCGCCTGGTCCCCATCGACGGGGTCAGCGGGGAGTCGAACCGCTCGCGCATCGGGCTGCCGGGACGCAGCGGGCACCCCGCGGATCTCCGTACAGCCCTGCTCCAGGCGGGCCTGTGCGTGGCGGGCCACCTCCACCACGCGCTCGACCCAGGCCGCGGCCTCGAGGTCGACCGCCACCCGCGCCGCCTCGACCTCGGCGTCGACGCGTGCGAGGGCCTCCCCCGCGACATCGACGGGGCCGGGGTGGCCGGGCGTGGCCGGCGCGGCAGAAGCTTGCGAACCGGCGGTGACCAGCCCTCCACCATCCCGCGGGATCGACCCCCGGCCCGGCCCACCCGCCGGGACCGGGGCCCGGTCCTCCGCCAAGTCCGCGTCGTCCATGTGCGGCGATGGTAAGTGGGAGGTCTGGCCGGCCCTTGAACGACAGGTGAACAGTGCCGGGGACATCGATCGGGGGGGCCGGCCGTAGCCTTCGGGGCGTGGCCGAGGGCGATGAGGAGCCCTTCGCCGACGAGCTCGAGAGGTGGTTGCGCTCCGGCAGCGCCAAGACCATCGGATCGCTCGGGGACGTCTTCGCCGAGAAGGCCTACGCCGTGACGATCCTGTTGCTGATGCTGCTCCCGGCCACGCCGCTGCCCACCGGCGGGGTCACCCACGTATTCGAGGCGATCGCGGTGCTGGTCGCTACCCAGATGGTCATAGGCGTGGGCCCACCGTGGATCCCCCGGCGTTGGCGTGAACGGGAGCTGGGCGCGCTGACCACCGACCGCGCCCTCCCCTTCGTCGTGCGCTGGGTGCGGCGCCTCGAACGCCTCTCGCGCCCGCGCGCCGGGTGGGTGTTCGCCAACGCCGTGACGCGCCGGCTGCTGGGCGTACTGCTCGCCGCACTGGCCGCCGCAGCCGGGCTAGCACCGCCCTTCTCGGGGCTCGACACCCTCCCGGCTCTGGGCGCGGTCCTCGTGTCGCTGGCGATCGTGCTCGAAGACGCGGTCCTAGCCGCGATCGGGGCCGCGATCGGCGTCGGCGGGACCGTGGTCATCGTCACGGTCGGCACGGCGCTGGCCCGGCTGCTGCGCGACCTGCTGTGAGCTGCTGCACCAGCGGGTGCGCCAGAATCTCGACCTCGGCGGAACATCTCGGAACATCTCGGGGGGACGATGGACGACGGCGGCCAGGGCGAGCTGGTAGCGCCCGCCACAGCGGGCGCGGTGCGCAGGTTGCTGACGGGGGAGCAGGCGCCACGGCCGGCCCTCGACCACGCCCAGGCCTGTGCAGACCCGGCGCTGGCCGACCCCCGCTGGACCCGCTACCGACGGCGGCCCCCCGACCCCGGCGAACCCGCGCGGCTCGGCATCTCCTGCTCGGGTGGCGGCGTGCGCTCGGCCACCTACAACCTCGGAGCGCTCCAGGAGCTGCGCCGGGCCGGTCTGCTCGACCCTTCTACGGGCGGCGCCACCTACCTCGCTGCGGTGTCGGGCGGCTGCTACATCGCCGCCGCCCACGCCATCACCGCGGGCACCTCGGACCCCACCACGTTCTCCGAGGAGCTTCCCCCCTGGGCGGCCGGCGGACCCGAAGAGCGCCACCTGCGCGTCAACAGCACCTACCTCGCGCCCGGCGCGTCCGGTCTGGTCTGGCTGGCCCAGAACCTGATCTACGGGCTCTTCGTCAACCTCGTCCCGTTCCTGCTGGCTGCGTTCCTCGTGGGCCGCGTGCTCGGTTGGACCTACGCCGCCTGGCTGCACCCGGGCCTGCGCCACCCCGTCGAGGGGGTCGGCCACCTCGGCGACCTCGCCGCCCACTGGGCGATCGTCGCGGGTCTGGCCTTCGCCTCGTTCTGCGCGCTGGGCATCCGCCGCTGGCTCGACCGGGTGCGCCGGCCGCCGACGGCCGCGATGACCACGCTGCAGACCTGGGCGGTCCGGCTGGCCGGGGCGGCCGCCCTCGCCGGCGTGGTGCTGATCGCGCTGCCCGGCGCCATCGTGGCGGGGCGCGAGCTGGTGTCGGGCCGCGACGCCGCCGTGCTGCCGGACCTGGCCCGCCAGCTCGGTTGGGAGCGGCCCCCCGATCTCACGGTCTGGTTCGTCCTCACCGAGGCCGCCACCCTCGCCGCCGGCGCGGCGGCCATCTGGCGGGCCAACAGGCGCATCGGAGCGCGGCTGCTGCCGGTGCTGGCACCGGTGCTGGGCCCACTGCTGCTGGCGGTGCCCACCGTCGCGTGGGCAAGCGGCGCAGCAGACGACGGCCTGACCGGCGAGCAGGCGGTCGCGGCTGCGCTGGTGGCGGCGGTGCTGGTCGGTTACGGAGTCGTCGGTGAGAACGTGCGGTGGTCTATGCACCCCTTCTACCGAGAGCGCCTCTCGCAGGGATTCGTGCTCGCCCGGCGTCGCTCCGACGACGGGGTCGTCGCCGAGCCCCTCCCCTACGAGGACCCGGTGCTGCTCAGCGGGCTGCAGGTTCCCCCGACCGGGGCGCCCGGGCACGTGCCCGAGCTGGTGGTGTGCGCGGCGCTCAACGTGTCCGACCCCGTCGTGCCGCCCGGTCGGGCGTCGGAGGGCTTCAGCTTCACTGCGTCGGAGTCGGGAAGCTTCCTCACGGGCTGGGTTCCCACCAGCACCTTCGAGCAGGGTCGAGGCACTGCCAAGCTCACCGTGCCCGCTCTCATGGCGATCTCCGGAGCGGCCCTGTCGCCTTCGATGGGCAAGATGACCAGACCGTGGGCGCGGTTCCTGCTGGCGATGTTCAACGTGCGCCTCGGGGTCTGGGTGCCCAACCCGCTGCACTCCGGGTGGCCCCGCCCCGGTGCGGGCCTGCCGGCTCCCCTGCGCCGCATCGCCCAGGGTTGGAGCGAGCCCGGTCCCCTGTACGTCGCCTACGAGGCGCTGGGGCGGAACCACCTCGACCGCGACTACGTGAACGTCAGCGACGGGGGCCACTGGGAGAACCTCGGCCTGGTCGAGCTGCTGCGCCGCGGCTGCACCGAGATCATCTGCATCGACGCGGCTGGTGACGCGCTCGACACGTTCAACACGATCGGCGAGGCAATCGCCCTGGCCCGGGCCGAGCTCGGCGTCGAGATCCACCTCGACGACCTGTCGCCGCTGCGGGTCGACCCCGCCACGGGCACCAGCCGCAGCGACCACGTGGTAGCCGGGTTCAGCTACCCCGACGGCACCGCGGGCGTGCTGGTCTACCTGAAGGCGGCCATCCCGGCCGACGCCCCGTGGGATCTGCACTCCTACCGCCGACGCGACCCGCGCTTCCCGTGCCACTCGACCGGCGATCAGCTCTTCGACGACGTGCAGTTCGAGTCCTATCGGGCGCTGGGTCGCCTTGCCGGCCACCACGCCGCGGATGAGCTCGGGCGCATCCGCTCGCGGCGAGCGCCGACCGGCTGACCCCGCCCGGCGGCCGGGAACCGGGTCGGGCACGCCGCCGAGGAAGGCTCGAGAGCCGAGCTGCCGCCGGGCTCAGGGAGACGGCGCGCCGGTCTCGAGCTCGGCGACGCGGTCAGCGAGTCGCTTGTGCTCGGCCCGGCGCTCCGTGTCGTCGCGGATGACCGCCGCGATGGTGCGCGACCGGGGTTCCGGACCACCCAGCAGGGTCACCGTGAACGCGATCGACAGGCGATGGCCGTGGCGGTGCACGGCGGGCACCTCGAGGAGCCGATCGCCGTAGGCGGTCTGGCCCGACGCCATCACCCGGCGATAGCCCTCCCAGTGACGGGCCTGCAGTCGCTGCGGGATGATCAGGTCGAGCGTGCCCGCCATGGCCTCGGCCGCGCTCCAGCCGAACAACGCCTCGGCCGCGCGGTTCCAGAACACGATGGCGCCCTCGGCATCGGCGATGACAAGGGCGTCGGCCATGGCGTGTGCCAGTTCGACGAGCGATCGGTCGTCGAGCGTGGGTCCGTCCAACAGCGGCGCCATGCAGGGCGCCTCCCCACCCTGGCCGGGGCTGTCGACAGGACCTGCCGAGTGGTTCGGGTCGTCGGGCACCTCATGCCTTCCCGGTGGACGATGAGGGCCCAGGCTACGCGTGGTCAGCCTTGGTTCATCAATCGGGAGCCGGGTCAGCGGCGAGTGCCTCACGGCGGCGCCGGATCACTGCGTCCGCGGCCAACATCGCGCCCGCCATCGCGCCCAGCGCGAGCAGAGGTCTGCTCCGGGCCCGCCCCACGACAGCGTCGAACGAGCACTGGCCCGGGCCGGCCAGCGCGAGGCCGGCGGCCAGGGCCCCCAGCACGCCCGGGTACTCGAAACCGCCCTGCTGGGCGAAGAACCCTTGGGGCCGGTGCACCTCGGCGGCCACCCGCATCGTGCCGAGCGCCGCCGCAGCACCCAGCGGCGTGGCGGCCCCGAGCGCCAGGAGGGCGCCACCACCGGCCTCCCCCAAGCCCGCGGCGAGGGCCGCGTCGCGACCGGGACGGAACCCGATCTGCTCGAACCCGGCGGCAGTGGCGTCGAGGCCATTCCCGCCGAACCATCCGAAGAGCTTCTGGGCGCCGTGGGCTGCGAGAACGCCTCCCACGGTGCCCCTCAGCACGAGCAACCCGAGGTCACGGCCATCCATCCGGCCGACGCTATCGACGGTCCCGCGCAATGCCACGGCCGCCGGACCTCAGCCGACCGGGACCGGGCCGAACCGGCGCATGACCAGGCCCTCGATGCCGCCGATGGCCTTGTAGAGCACCACCGAGTACATCGTCGCGAGGGCGACCCGGGCCCACAGGCCGTTGTAGTCGGACAGGGCGGACGCCTGCAGGATCGAGTAGCCCAGCCCGTCACCCGTGGCGAGCCACTCCGACAGCAACGCGCCCACCAGGGCCAGGGGCGCCGCAACCTGCAGAGAGGCGAACAGCGCCGGCAACGCGCTCGGGATCTGCACCTTGACCAGGGTGGTCAGCGGTGACGCCCCATAGGCGGCCAGCAGATCGAGCGACTCGCTGGGGGTGGCCTGCAGCGCCAGGGTCACGTTGACCAGCGTCGGGAAGAAGGTCACGATGCCCGAGATCACGGTGACTGCGGTCAGCCCCCGCCCGAACACCAGCACGATCAGCGGGGTCATGGCCACGAGCGGGACGCTGCGCAGCACCATGGCCACCGGCATCAGCGTGCGCTGCACGGCCCGCCACTGGCTGAAGACGATGGCACAGGCGACCGCCGCGACGGTGCCCGAGGCCAGCCCCAGGAAGGCGTCGCGCAGGGTGACCCAGGACTCGGAGCGCACGACGGCGCGGTTGGCGCCGGCGCCGTCGACCGAGAAGAGCCACCGCCAGACGTCACCCGGTCCCTTGCCGACGAAGGGCAGCACGTCGAAGGCCTCGAGGAACCCCCACCACGCCAGGAGGACCACGGCGACCGACACCGAGGCGGACGCCAGGCCCCTGAGGGCACGCCCCGCGACGCTCACGATGGCCCCCTGGGCGCCCACGGGGTGAGCAGGCGCCCGACCAGCGCGGTGGCGCCGTACGCGGCGCCCGCCACACCGGTGGCCACCAGCGCCAGCGCCCAGGTGCGATCGACCTCGAGAGCCTGCTGGGAGTTGATCATCGTCACACCCAGCCCCCGCTCGGCGCCGAGGTACTCACCGATGATGGCGCCCAGGATCGAGGCGGGCGCGGCGATGCGCAGGGCGGCGAACAGGCTCGGCAGGCTGGAGCGGAACCGGACCTTGACCAACTTGCGGACCGGGCCCCCCCCGAAGGCGTGCACGACGTCGAGGCTGGTCGGATCCGCGCTGCGCAGGCCCGCCATCGTGCCGACCAGCGTGGTGAAGAAGACCGACATCGCAGCCAGGATCACCTTCGGGGTCTCCCCGTCGAACACGATGGCGAACACGGGGCCGATGGCGACCACCGGCAAGCAGTAGGAGGCCACTCCAAGCTGCAGGAGGGGTCGCTCGGCGAGTGGAACGACCAGCACCGCCAAGGCCAGGGCGATGGCCAGCCCGTTGCCCCAGAGCCACCCACGAGCGGCGGCCCCGAGCGTGGTCGTGGCGTTGTTCCAGTAGAAGTCCCAGCCGTCGTGACGCATCTGGCGCGCCACCTCCAGCGGGGTCGGCACGCCGCCGGAGGCCTCGAACACCGTCACCGCAGCGAGGTGCCACAGGACGACCAGGCCCACGACTCCCAACACGCTGGTCAGCCAGGCGGGGCGGCCTCGGCGGCCGTCGGCCGGGGGGGCCATGGGCCCCGCCTCGATACCGCTCACTGCTCCAGGGCGACGCCCGCTCCTCCGAAGAGGAGCTCGCTGAAGCGGTCGCAGTAGCCGTGGAACTCCGGGGTCCGCATCAGCTCGGGGGTTCGTGGCCGGGGCAGGTCGATGTCGACGACGGCGGCCACGCGCCCGGGACGGGGGGTCATGACGACCACCTTGTCTGCCAGGAAGACCGCTTCGGACACCGAGTGCGTGACCAGCGCGGTCGTAGCCGCCCGTTCGGACCAGACCCTCTGCAGCTCCAGGTTGAGCCGCTGGCGGGTCATCTCGTCGAGCGCACCGAAGGGCTCGTCGAGCAGGAGCACCCGGGGCTCGACCACCAGGGCCCGGGCGATGGCCACTCGCTGGCGCATCCCGCCGGACAGCTGAGCCGGGCGCGCCTTCTCGAAGCCCTCCAGACCGACCAGTCGGATCAGGTCGTCGACCGTGCCGTCGGGCACCGCGAGACCGCTGACCTCGAGGGGCAGACGCACGTTGGCTGTCACCGAACGCCACGGCAGCAACGCGCTGTCCTGGAAGGCGATGCCGAGGTGGTGGCGCTGGCGGATGGTGCGGGGCGACTCGCCGTGCACCTCGGCACGCCCGGCAGTGGGCTCCTCGAGGTCGGCCAGGATCCGCAGCAGGGTGGACTTCCCGCACCCCGAGGGGCCCAGCAGGGCCACGAACTCGCCCTCGCTCGTGGCGAGGTCGATGCCGTCGAGGGCCACCACCGGGCGGCGGCCCACCCGGAACTCCTTGGTGACCCCCCGGACCGAGATGCCCGACGCCCCAGGAGCGGGCTGCGGGCTCCCGGCGGCGTCCATGGTGATCCTCGGCTCGAGCTGCGTCGGGGACATCACACCGGGCTGGTCTTGAGGTCAGGGTTCTCGTCGTAGACCTCGGCCAGCGCGGACAGGTCGAAGAGCTTGTCGGCTGTCATCTCGATCCCGGCGACGGCCAGGGAGCCGATCGCCTGCTCGATCAGCTCGTCGGTGAGGGTGAACAGGCCGTTGGCCTTGGTGTCGGCGGTGAGGATGAGCTCGTTCTGAGCCTTCGACTCCAGCACCTGCTCGGCTTCATCGAGGCCGAGGTCCTTGCCGTACTTGGTGACCACCAGCTTCGGCGCCGCAGCCGGATCGCTCAGGGAGTCGTGCCAGCCCATGATGTCGGCCGCCAGAACGGCTTTGACCTTCTCGCGCTCGGACTCGAGCGAGGAGCGCTTGACCACCATGATCTCCGACGGCATCGGGTAGCCGTGGTCGTTCAGCAGGAACGTGACCGTCTCGATGCCCTTGGTCTTGAGCAGGTTCGGCTCGTTGGTCACGAACGAGAACCAGCCGTCCACGTCGCCGTTGACCAGCGGCTGGGGATCGAACTGGGCGGGGACCTTGGTGATCTTCGAGGCGTCGAGCCCGGCCGCCTCGACGAACGCGTTCCACACCGGCTCGTTGACCGATTGGACGCCGATCTTCTTGCCGTACATGTCCTCGGGCAGCGCAATGGCGTTGTCGGCCAGGCTCATCACGCAGAAGGGGTTCTTCTGGTACTGGGCGCCCACCGCCACCAGCTCGGCGCCCTGGTTGATCGCGGAGGACGTGATGTCGGGAGCCGAGATGCCGATGAAGGCCTTGCCGGAGGCGACCACCGCGTCCTGCTGGACGTTCGGGCCACCGGAGAGCAGCTCTACCTTCGAGAACCCGGCCTTGGAGTAGTAGCCGTTCGTGTCGGCGAGGTACTCGCCGGCGAACTCGACGTTCTTGATCCACGACAGCTGGTAGGTGAGGGTGCCCAGATCGTTCGAGCCACCACCACCACCGGTGTCGTCGGCAGAGACCGGCTCGTCGTCGTCGTCACCACAGGCGACCATTACGGCGGGGAATGCGACCACCCCTGCGATCCCGAGCGCACCGCGCCGGAGGAACGTCCTGCGATCGAGCGGGTTCGTCAACATGGCCTCCTTGACCGTTTGTTGAAAGCCGACCGTAGGCAGGGTCGGTTTCCCGAGCGTTCGTCACAGGTGAACGCTCCGTTTCGTCAGGGGCTGGAACACCACGAACGCCGCGAGCGCCGCCACGGCCGCTGCGACCGGCAACGGCGCGGCCCACCCGGCCCCGGCGGCGAGCACGCTGCCCAGGACGGCCACGCCGAGGGCACCCGACGCCTCCACGAGCGTCTCGTTGACGCCGGCCGCCGATCCGGCGCGAGCCGGGCTCGCCGATGACATGATCAACTCGACGCCGGAGGGGGAAGCCGTGCCCATGCCCCACCCGAGGGCGACCAGCCCGGCGATCACCCCCGGGAGCCATGAGCCCGCCAGCGCGGCTCCGACACCGGCCGCGCCGGCGGCCGCGATGACCAACCCCGTCGCGGCAACGCTGCGGTGACCGAGGCGAGCCACGAGCGCCGGGTTGCGCAGTGGAGCGATCACGCTGGCCAGCGCGCTCGGAACGAAGCACAGCCCCGCGGCGACGGGCCCCAGACCTCGGGGGCCCTGGAGCCACTGCGTCACCACGAACTGGCCTCCGAACATCGTGAAGAACAGTGCCGACACGGTCAGCGCTCCGGCGGCCAGGTGCGGGTCCGAGACGGTCTCCGCTGGCACCAACGGGCGCGTGCTGCGCCGCTCGCGCCGTGCGAAGGCCCGGAACGCCACCGCAGATCCGATCACCGCCGTCACCACGACGGGTGACGCGGCCCCGCGCTCGGGCAGCTCGATGATCGCCACCAGCAGCGCGGTCAGCGCCATCCACCAGGCCAGAGCACCGGGCGGGTCGATCCCCGGCACGTCCGGGTCGCGTGGGTCGGGCATTGACGCAGCCGTGGCCACCAGTGCCACCACCACCACCGGCACGTTGACGAGGAACACGGCGCCCCACCAGAAGCGCTCCACGAGCACACCGCCCACGACCGGACCGGCGGCACCGGCCGCGCCGCCGGTGGCCGACCAGATCGCGATGGCCCGGCCACGCTCGTGGGCCGGGAACAGGTTGCCCAGCAGCGACAGCGTCGCAGGCATGGCACACGCTCCACCCACGCCCTGCAGGCCCCGGCTCAGGGCCAGTGCAGTCACCGAGTCTGCGGTCGACGCCAGTGCCGACGCTGCGCCGAACACGGCCAGGCCGACCATGAGCATGGTGCGCCGCCCGTGGCGGTCCCCGAACACTGCGAGGGGCAGCAGCAGCCCGGCCAGCACGAGGGCATACGAGGTGGTGATCCACTGCAGAGCGGCCTCGTCGGCGCCGAGGTCGACGGCTATGGCCGGGACGGCCACGTTCGTGACCGTGTTGTCGATCACCACCATCGTCAGCGTCAGGCACAGAACCGCCAGGGCCCACCACCGCCGGGGGTGGCCTTCGACAGCGATGTCCACTCAGCCCGAGCCGCGGACCAGGGTGGCGAGGATCCTGCGCAGCTCGATCGTCGCCCGGTCCGCTTTGACGTGCACCTCCGCGGTCGGGTCGAGCGGCAACCGCAGGTCGCCGTAGCGCTCCTGCAGCGCCAGGTCCTCCTCCACGACGGTCGTCTCGTAGGCGACCGCCGCGGCCAGGAGGCGGGCGTCGCCGGCGAGGTCGTCTCGGTGGATGCTGCAGAAGATCCGGCAGCTCTGCGCGTCGACCGGCTGGACCAGGAACCTGATGACGTTGGCCCCGCCAGCCTCCTCGTAGTCCAGCCGCAGGGCCAACGAGAACGGAGCCGAGTACCGGTAGGTGACCCGGCGGTGCTGGATCAGCGGGCGCTCGCCGGCCAGGTAGCCCGGATCCTCTCGATGCGGGAACGGATGGCGGCTGGTCACCGTCATGGTCATCTCGTCCCGCACGATCGCCATGTCGGCCACCGTGACGTTGTCGTCGGCGCCGATGGTCGCTGCGTGCACGAAGGCGAAGTGCGACATGTCCAAGAAGTTGTCGGCGAGCAGCCCGGCGCCCGCCCTGGCGACGCGCAGCTCCAGCCACGCGCCGTCGAAGCGGTCGTCGTCCACCTCGGGCACCTCCAGCAGGGGCGCTACCGGAGCTTCAGGAGCCAGGAACACGACGCCCTGGTGCTCGACGACGCCGTGAGCCGCGGCCAGCACGGCACGCGCCGGGCGGGGACCGGACGGCAACGACGGGACCTCCACGCAGGCACCGGAGCGGTCGAAGCACCACCCGTGGTAGCCGCAGCGCAGGACCTGGCCCTCCACGCGGCCGGCGCTCAGCGGGGCGAACCGGTGCGGGCAGCGATCGGGGAACGCCGCCAGACCCGTGGAGAGCCGCACCACCACCCAGTCCTCGCCGAGCAGGCGCACCGCGAGCGGCCCGGGCCCGACCTCCTCGGCGCGTGCCACTGGGTGCCATGCCCGGCGCAGCGCCGGGTCCACGTTGGACAGCATCGGCGCCGGACGCTCCCCCGGTGCCCACGGCACGCGGCGCGCCTCTACTGGCAGCGCCACCTCAGGCCGGGACCGGTTCGGGGGCCCCGGCGAGCGCGGCGGCCACCAACGCGGGGCCGCGCTCGGCCGCACCGGCCAGCTCGGCCAGCCAGCGCCGGTACTCGATCGACACCCGATCGGTGCGGATCGACACCTCCACACCCACCTCCAGGGGCAGCTCGGGTGGATCCTGCGCGCACACCACGGGCTCGTCCTCGGCCAGCACCTGGGCCTGGAACGCCAGGTGGTCGGCGTCGCGCGCCGGGTCGAGGTCGTCGTCGCGCGCCAGCATCCAGAAGGTCCGGCAACTGCCCGCGTCGACCGGCGACGCTGTCATCCACAGGCGGCGGCGGGCCCCTCCGGCAAGTGTGAAGTCGATGTCGACCGTGAGCGGCATCGCCATGCGGTACCGGGAGGAGCCGAACATGGCGGTATCGACCACGTCGATCCCGGGCGGTTCGAAGGAGAAGCGCAGCTCGCCACCTCGACGTTGCACGACCGGGACCGGCGGGACCGGTTCGTCCCGGCTTCCCAGGCTCCCGTCGTGGACCCAGGCGAAGTGGGCCAGGTCCACGAAGTTCTCCACCCGCCGCGCCGCCGAGGTGGGCCAGGTGTAGGGGGCGCCCTGGAGCACCCGATATGTCTGGTCCCCGTAGGCGGGGCAGTCCGGCACCTTCGTACCGGCCCGACCGTCCACACGCACCCAGACCAGCCCGTAGGCGACCTGCACCTC
This sequence comes from uncultured Microthrixaceae bacterium, assembly GCA_963703565.1. Taxonomy (GTDB): domain Bacteria; phylum Actinomycetota; class Acidimicrobiia; order Acidimicrobiales; family VFJN01; genus CAVPEW01. The sequence continues at coordinate 45,209 of CAVPEW010000068.1, forward strand.
GAGGGCGTCGACGCAGGCGCGGGCCGGGATGGCGGCGAGGGGCGCAGCGGGGACCTCGTCGCACGCGCCCGTGGGGCCGAAGCGCCAGCCGTGGTACGCGCAGCGGATGCCCGACGGTTCGACCGTGCCCACGCTCAGGCGGGTGGACCTGTGCGGGCAGCGGTCGGTCACCGCCATCAGCCCGCTGGCGAGCTCCGCCAGCGCCAGGGACCGGCCCAGCAGCGTCACCGGAAGGGGTCGGGGGGAGGCGGCAGCGACCTCGTCGAGGGTGGCCACCGGGTGCCAGAAGAGCTCGAGCGCAGCGTCCAGTGACATCCGGCCCAGCGTCGGAGCGGATCAACGAACTGTCAATGCTGGGCGCGTTGCCATCGCGTGAACCAACCGGCCGAGGCCGGGTCCGCTCGTGCGCCGCGCAGCGCCGCCTCGCGGAGGGCACGTGCGGCGCGCACCGCGTCCAGTCCCGGTCCACCCGCGGTGGGTGCCTCGGGATCGACACGCTCACCCGACAGTGCCGCCACGGTGGCGACCGTGCACCGGGTCAGGGCCTCGAGGTCGTAGCCGCCCTCGAGCACGACCACCGTCCTGCCCCTGCGCGGGGCCAGGTCGGCGAGCCGTGCGCTCAGCAGGCCGTAGTCCCCCGCGCTGAGGGCCAGGTCGGCCAGCGGGTCGTCGCGATGGCCGTCGAAACCGGCCGAGACGAGCAGCCAGGTCGGGTCGAAGACCTCGGCGGCGGGGACGACGATCTCGTCGAGCGCGGCGAGCACCACGTCTCCGGTGGCTCCGGGCGGCACGGGAACGTTGGCGGTGAGCCCCAGCGCCGAAGCCCCGCCGACCTCGTCGGGGCGACCCGTGCCCGGGAACGCGTTCGACTGGTGCACCGAGCAGTAGAGCACTGCGGGATCGTCCCAGAAGATGTCCTGGGTGCCGTTGCCGTGGTGCACGTCGTAGTCGACGACCAGGACGCGCTCGCCCCGCGCGACCAGAGCGGCGGCCGCGACGGCGACGTTGTTCAACAGGCAGAAGCCCATGGCCCGCGCCGCGGTGGCGTGATGGCCGGGTGGGCGCACCCCGACGAACGCGGCGTCCCCGGTGCCGGCTTCGAGCGCCTCGACCGCGGCGAGGACCGCTCCGGCGGCAGCGACCGCGGTCGACCACGACCCCGCCGAGGTCACGGTGTCGGGGTCCAGGTGGCCTCCGCCGGTGTCGACCAGGCTGCGCAGACCGTCGAGGTAGGCGGGGGCGTGGACCCTGGCCAGCTCGTCGACGGTGGCGTCGCGGCCCTCGATCGGGCGCCAGCGCTGCGCGACCCGATCGTCTCGCAGCCCCTTCGAGACCGCCGCCAGGCGAGCCGCTCGCTCGGGGTGCCCCAGACCGGTGTCGTGCCGGTCCCGGTCGACCACCGAGGCGACCAGCACCGGCGCTGCCGACACATCCCTCCCGACCACCGCATCATGGGCCACATCGCGATCATCTCGCGCCGTGGCACCCGACGCGTAGCGTGAGCCGATGCCCGACCCAGCGCCGGAGGGAACCGGCGGCGGGGTGCCCAGAGCTCTGGAGCTGCTGGCAGCGTGGTCGTGGCGGCTGCTGGTGGTGGGCGCGGCCGGCCTGGCCGTGCTCTGGGTGGTCGGCCGCGCCTGGGTGGCCGTCTTGCCCCTCGTGGTAGCGCTGTTCCTCAGCCGCGTCCTGGTCGTGCCCTACGCCGCACTGTGCCGCCGCGGGTGGCGCTCGGGCATCGCCGCCGCGGTGACGGTGCTGGGCCTCGTCGTCACCCTGGCCGGCATCGGGGCCATCGTCGGGTTCTCCGTGGCCCAGGAGGCCGACGACATCGGTTCCGCTGTGAGCGAGGCGCTCGACGACTTGGAGGACTGGCTGGTCGAGGACAGCCCCTTCGACGTCGAGCGGTCCGACGTCGACGAGTTGCGCGCCGACGTCGGGGACTCGATCAGCGACGCCGCCTCCTCATCGGGCGATTCGATCGCCTCCGGGACAGTGCTCGCCCTGGAGGTCTTGGCCAGCGTGGTGCTGGGCCTCGTTATCACCTTCTTCGCCCTCAAGGACGGCGACCGCTTCCTGCGCTGGGTGCATTCCGTGGTGCCGGGGCCGCACCGAGCCCACGTCGAGCGGGCGGCCCAGCGGTCCTGGGCGACGCTGGGGGGCTACCTACGCGGCGCAGCGCTGCTCGGGGCGCTCGAGGGGGCCGTCATCGGCACGACCATGGCGCTGGCCGGTGCGAGTCTCGCCCTGGTCGTCGGTGTGGTCACCTTCCTGGCGGCGTTCGTGCCCGTGTTGGGCGCCGTTGTCGCCGGCGGGCTCGCGGTGCTGGTCACCCTGGCCACCGCGGGCTGGGCCCCGGCGCTGGTCGTGCTGGTCGTGGCGGTGGTGGTCCAACAGCTCGACAACGACCTGCTGGCGCCCTACATCTACGGTCGGGCCCTCGAGATCCACCCGGTGGTGATCCTCGTGACGATCACCGCCGGCGGGGCCCTGTTCGGCATCGCGGGCACGTTCCTTGCGGTCCCGACCGTTGCCGTGGCGTCCAACATCGTCGAGGAGCTCTACCTGGTGCCCCGAAAGGACGCCGCCGCGACGCAGGGCGTCGACGACGCCGGTGGGCCCTCTTGACGGCTCGATGGCTCACGAGGCGAGCAGCTCGCCGGGAGCGACGTGCGACCGCAGGCGCTGGCGGGCGACCACGTCGGCGAGGGCATCACGGGCCCTGGACGCATCGGCGTCGTGCAGCACGTTGTGCGCCGAGTCGGCCAAGGGCACGGTCCAGACCTGGTTGCCCTGGGAGAAGAGGGTGCGTGCGAGATCCTCGAACACCTCGCTCGCGAACATCGAGTCCTTCTCGCCCCACACCACGGTGACGTCGGTCCCCACGATGCGGGGCAGCACGTCGTGCCGAACGTGGCCTATCGCGGCGATGATCTCGTACACGTCGTAGATCCGCAGCTCCTGGCCGTTGAGGATCTCCCGGTTGTGCCGGGCGCGCAGCTCGGGATCGCAGATGTCCCACCCGCCACTGACGCCGGAGCGCAGGTAGTAGGGAAGGATCCGCCCGACGACGGCGAGGCCCCGCCCGGCGAGCATCTGACCCACTGCCCACCGCAGGGCCCGCCCCGCCGGACCCCGGTTCCGGATCGCCTTGTCGACCTGCGCGTCGAGACGGTGCGGCAACGGGGAGACCAGCACCGTCGCGTCGCTACGACCGAGCGCGGCCAAGGTGTAGGCGTTGAGCGCGCCCCAGGAGAACCCGGCGACCACGATCCGGTGGTCGGGCCCGCGCCCGGCCCGGTAGGCGTCCACGAGCTGCACCGCCGCCCTGCACTCCTCCTGGTGGCTCCAGTCCCGGTTGCGCATCCTGAAAGGCATGCTCTGGTGCCCCAGCACAGGGGCCACGACGTTGACCCGGTGCTCGACGTGGAAGCGCTCGAGCCAGTCGCGATGCATCGAGGCCGCCGGACGGATCCGGAACCCGTCGAAGAAGAAGACCGTGGTGTCGAAGTCCGGATCGTGCAAGAGGATCGGCTCGCCCTCGCTGCACATCCCCAGCACCGGGTCGAACACGACGTCGCTCTCGATGCGCTCCACGCGCCGGCGCACCAGGTTGGACACGACCCGGCGCCAACCGGAAACCGACACGATCCCGACGGCGAGCACTGCCAGGGCCATCACGAGTTCCTGCGACACAGCATCCTCCGTGGGCCAGCCACCGCGCAACGTGGACAAGCTCACCGTACGCGGGTGCCGGGGCGCACGAAATGGTCCATCCGCTTCATTCACCGCCCATTCATCGGTTCGGGCTCCTGGCCCGTGCTAGGCATCGGGCTCGTGGCCACCGAGGCGGCGACGGCCGGCATCGAGGTGCGCGGCCTGACCCGACGCTTCGGCGACCGGGTAGTGGTGGACCACCTAGACCTGTCAGTGGCGCCAGGCGAGATCTACGCGTTCCTGGGACCCAACGGCGCCGGCAAGTCGACAACCGTGCTGATGCTGACCACGCTGCTCGACGCGACCGACGGCGGCGCCACCGTGGCCGGGCACGACCTGCGCCGCGACCCACGGGGAGTGCGGTCCCGGATCGGGGCGGCTCTCCAGGCCACCGCCATCGACCCCCTGCTCACGGGTGCCGAGCAGCTCGCGCTCCACGCAGCGCTGCACGGCGTGCCCCGTGGCGCGCGCAAGCGGCGCGTCGCCGAGCTGCTCGAGCGCGTAGCGCTCACCGACGCCGGCGCCCGCCGAGCCGGCACCTACTCGGGCGGCATGCGCCGGCGCCTCGACCTCGCGCTCGCGCTCGTGCACGGACCCGCCGTGCTGTTCCTCGACGAACCGACCACCGGCCTCGACCCGCAGAGCCGGGCCGCGCTGTGGGAGGAGGTTCGACGCCTGTCGGTCGAGGACGGCGTGACGGTGTTCCTCACGACCCAATATCTCGAGGAGGCCGACGAGCTGGCCGACCGGGTGGGCATCATCCACCACGGTCACCTCGTGCGGGAGGGATCGCCCCGTTCGCTCAAGGCTGCCAGCGGTCCCCCGACGCTGGTGGTCACGCCGCGCAGCGCCGGCGGGCTCCAAGCTCTCACCGAGCTCCTCGAGCGCTTCGGGCCTCCCGCTGCGGGATCGCACCCAGCCGGGGCGGCCGCCGTCCGCCTGGGAGGTGGAGCCCAGAGCCTGCCAGAGGTCGTCCGGGCGATCGACGCAGCCCGGATCCCGATCGAGCACCTCGAGCTGGCCGATCCGTCGCTCGATGACGTCTTCCTCGAGGTCACAGGGCGGGCGCCCGAGGGGGCATGAGCGACCGGCTGGAGGTCCAGCGGCCCGGGACCGCCAGGGCAGAACGGGCACGCGCGGAGATCGCCGCCTTCGGGGCCCTGGCCACCCGATCGCTGCTCCGGCAGGTCCGCAGCCCGCAGCCGCTCGTCGTGACCTTGGCCTTCCCGGCGATCTTCCTGGCCATCGCCGAGTCGAGCTTCGGCGACGCCGCCCTGCTGCTGTCGGGCTTCGGGGCGGACTCCTACCTGCAGTTCGCCATCGCCGGCACGCTGGTCCTGTCCGGGGTGTCCACCGGGGTCAACGCCGGCGCCGACCTCGCCGTGGACCTCCAGTCCGGGCGGATGGACCGCATCCTGCTGGCCCCCATCGGACGCCGGGCGCTGCTGGCGGGCATGGCCGCCGGCCCGGTGGCGATGGTGGTGGCCCAGGCGGCCGCCTACCTCGGGGCCCTCGCTCTCACCGGCGACGGCTTCGCCGGCGGACTGGCCGGAGAGTTGGCCCTGGTCGTGGTGGTGGCGGCGGTGGCGGCGACCTTCGCTGCGGTCGGCGCCACGATCGCCCTGAGGACGGGCTCGGCCCAGGTCGTGCTGGCGTCGTTCCCCGCCTTCTTCGTGCTCATGACCTTCAGCTCGTTCTTCCTGCCGCGCAGGCTGATCCCCGCCGACTGGTTCCGGGTGGTGGCTCTCGTGAACCCGATGTCCTCGATCATCGAGGCCGGGCGCAGCCTGGCCGTGGACGGGTGGCGGCCCTTCGTGCTGCTCCGCGGTGCGGCCGTGATCGCAGCGGCGTTGATCGTCGCCACGGTGGCGGCGGAGGCATCCCTGGCGCGCCGGGCGCGCGGCGCACGGTGACCCGACGACCGCCGGCAGGCAGACGGCCCGGCGCCGGGGCCGGACGGGTCGCCGTCGTGATCGCCGGGCGCCAGCTTCGGGCCACGGTGGCCAGCCCGGCCCTGCTCCTGCCTCCGCCCGTGGCGTCGGCGACCATGCTGGCGGCGCTGGCGGGAGGCCTCGGAGCGCTCGGCTCCCTGCCCGGCTTCGAGTACCCGGGCGGCTACACGGGATTCCAGACGGTCTACCTGGGACTCGTCTCGGCGGCCTTCGGCGGTGTGCTCACCGGCCTGGCCCTGCTCGAGGACTACGAGACCGGCATCGCCCGGCGGCTTCTGCTAGCCCCCGCTCCCCGGTGGGCGGTCCTCGCCGGCTACGTCCTCGCCGGCGTGGTCCGTGGCGCGGCGACCGCGGCAGTGGTCACGGCGATCGCGGCCGCCACCGGGGTCCCGCTGCCCAGTTGGAGCCGGTGCGCGGCGGTCGTCGGGCTCTGGGTACTGCTGGCCGTCACCACCGGCCTGTGGTCGGTGGGCACAGCGGTGCGGGCCCGCTCCGCTGCCGCTGGGCCGGTGCTGCAGCTCCCGGTGTTCCTCGCCCTGTTCCTGGGCCCGGTGTTCTCACCGTCCGACCTCCAGAGCGGGTGGCTGCGCCGCGCCGGCGACCTCAACCCGCTGGCATGGGAGCTCGAAGCCTGCCGGTCGCTGGTGGCCGGCGGCACCTCGATGCTCGGCCAAGCGGTGCTGGGCATGATCGTGCTGATCGTGGCGCTCGCCGGCTGGGCCGTGGTCGGGGCGCGCCGAGGCGGCGTGCCAGGTGCCACCTGAGGCCTCAGAGCTGACCCGCCTCAGGGCTGACCCGCGCCTCAGAGCTGACCCGCCTCGACCGGCACGGCAATCGACGCGGGGGCCGGCACGGCTGCCGGAGCGCTGCGCAACAACAGGTAGCCGAGCCCACCCGATATGAGGCTGCCCGCGAGGATGCCCACCTTGGCCGCGGCGGCCAGGGCCGGGTCGTCCATGGAGATGCCGGTCACGAACAGCGCCACGGTGAACCCGACGCCAGCACATACGGCGACGCCGACCAGGTGGCGCCAGCTGGCTCCTTCGGGCAACCGGCCCAGCCCGGCCCGCACGGCCAGGACCGACGCACCCAGCACCCCAACCGTCTTGCCGACCACCAGGCCCACGGCGACGCCGAGGGTCACCGGGTCGTCCACCAGGCCGGTCAGTGCGTCGCCCGACAGCGACACGCCGGCGTTGGCGAAGGCGAACAGCGGGACGATCAGGTAGGACACCCAGGGCCCCAGCCCCCGTTCGAGGCGGGCCAGCGGGCTCGTCGAGAGCAGGGCGAGGCGACCGACCTCGCTGATGGCGAGATCGTTGGCCTCGAACTCACCCTGGGTCAGCACGCTGTCGTAGTAGGCCCGCTCGATGTCGTAGGAGAGCCTGCGCGAGTCCGGCGCGAACCGCCTCGGCGAGCGCATCGACCACGCCGGGGTGAGCAGGCCCAGAGCGACGCCCACCAGGGTGGCGTGCACGCCGGATTCGAGCATCGCCAGCCAGGCGAAGGCACCCACGCCGAGGTAGGGGGCCAGGGCCGTGACGTCGGCCCGGCGCATCGCGGCGGCGCCGCCGAGAGCCGCCAGGGCCAGGGCGAGCCACCCCAGGGACAGGTCCGACGTGTAGAAGATCGCGATCACGACGATCGCGCCGATGTCGTCGGCCACGGCGAGGGTGAGCAGGAAGACCTTGGCCGCCACGGGCACCCGGTCGCCCACGAGGGTCACAATCCCCACGGCGAAGGCGATGTCGGTCGCCATCGGGATGCCCCACCCCTGCCCGCCGGCCGAGCCGGCGTTGAACGCCGTGAAGATGAGCGCTGGCACCACCATTCCCCCGAGAGCCGCCGTGACCGGCAGCGCCACCGACCGTGGGTCGCGCAGGTCACCGTGAACCACCTCGCGCTTGATCTCCGCGCCCACCAGGAGGAAGAAGACCGTCATCAGCCCGTCGTTGACCCACAGGCGCAGGTCGAGGTGGTCGAGGTGGAGCAGCCCACCGAGCTCCACCCGCAGCGGTGTGGTCCACAAGGTCTCGTATGCGCCAGACCAGGGGGAGTTGGCCCAGGCGATGGCCGCCACGGCAGCCACGAGCATCACGGCTCCCCCCGCCGCCTCGTTGGCGAGCACCTGTTGCAGGGGCCGGACCATCCGCCGGGGGATGAACCGGTCGCTCTCGCTCCAGGTGTGGCGGATCGGCATGGGGGTGCCGGCGCCGGAGGGTTCCGGGCTGTTCCCGTCGAGGTGGGCGCTGGCCCCGTTGCTCGACGGGACAACGCCGTCGTGGGTGCCGTCGCCGGGCCGCTGGTTCGCCACGAGAGCCTCCGTCCACGGGCACTGACGGTTCGCGCCTGTCGCGTACCTGAACCGCCCAGACGGTAGGGAGGGGCCGTTTCGGCGCGGTGGAGCGTGTGTTACGGCCCGATGGTTGTCACCTGACGGGTCTCTGACTGTCTCAGGCCGGGCCCGAAGCCTCGAGCCGCACGCACGACGGGCCGTCGCCCGGCGCTCCGGCCACGCGGTGCAGCACTGCACGCGTCGGGTGCACCACCACCGCCTCGCTGCCAGGGGCGGCGTCGCCGTCGACCAGCAGCGAGTAGGGCTCGCCCGGGGCACCCGGCCAGATCACGGTCACCGTCGGGCGGGCCGACGCGTTGGCCCGGGTCGTGCGCCCGGCGCTGGCTTCGAGCGCGTCCGCGCGCCAGCTCACCAGGGTCGAGGTCACGTGGGGAGCGCCGTCGTCTCCCACGGTGACGAGGAACGCCCGCTCCCGGCGGGCCTCGATCTCGGGGACCAGCTCGTCGAGCGCCACGGGCAGGCTCACCTGGACCAGGCTAGGGGTCGTAGCAGGAACAAGCGGGACCGAGCCGGAGTTGTTACTTGTGTTCGCAACTATTTGGAGGTCCAATGCCTGCCGTGACCGCCGACCCGCTCACCGTCCCGCGCCTGGTGGAGGCCGGGGCAGACGTCGTGCAGCGGCCCGTCCGGTCGCTCACCAGCGCGCCATCGGCCCTCGAAGGCGAGGGCTTCCCGGTCCGGCGAGCCTTTGCGGGGGTCGCCCTTCGCGACCTCGACCCGTTCGTGCACATGGATCAGATGGGAGAGGTGGACTACGCGCCGGGCGAACCCCGAGGGACCGACTGGCACCCGCACCGGGGCTTCGAGACCGTCACGTACATGCTCGACGGCACCCTGGTCCACCAGGACTCCAACGGCGGGGGCGGCACGATCAGTGACGGGGCGACCCAGTGGATGACCGCCGGGGCGGGGATCCTGCACATCGAGACCCCTCCCGAGGCGCTCGTGGTGAGCGGCGGGCTGTTCCACGGGATCCAGCTGTGGGTGAACCTGCCGGCCAACCGCAAGATGGTCGATCCCCGCTACCAGGACCTCGACGCCGACCAGGTGGTCCTGGCCGGCTCGGCCGACGGCGGGGCGCTCGTGCGCCTGATCGCCGGCGAGCTCGGCGGACGGCGGGGCCCGGGCGAGACCTACTCGCCCATCACGATGGTCCACGTCACCCTGGCGCCCGGGGCCCGCGTGGCGCTCCCCTGGCCGGAGGACTTCAACGCCTTGATCTATGGCCTAGCCGGCCAGGGCGAGGTCGGTTCGGGCCGAACGGCGCTTCGCACCGGGGATCTCGCCGTGCTCGGCGCCGGTGGCGCCGTGGTGCTCGCCAACCCGGCATCGCTCGAAGTCGACGTGCTGGTCCTGGGCGGCCGGCCCATCGGAGAGCCGGTCGCCGCGCACGGGCCCTTCGTGATGAACACCCGGGCGGAGCTGGCCCGGGCAATGGAGGACTTCCGTGCCGGCCGCCTCGGCACCGTGCCCGCCGGCGGCCTGCGGCCCTACCGCAGAGCGGAGCGCTGACCCTCGAACAGCGCCACCGCCTGCCTCAGCGGGACCAGGTCACGGCGGTACTGGCGGTGGGTGGCCTCGACCGTGCGGCGCGCCCTGTCCAACGCGGCCTCCAGCTCGGTGCCGAGGCGCTGGACCTCGGCCTCCAGCTCGAGCACGCGCTGGACGCCGGCCAGGTTCAGACCTTCGGCGGTCAGCTCCTGGATGCGTCGCAGCTGCGCTATGTCGGCCTCGCTGTAGCGACGGCTGCCACCCTCGGTTCGCACGGGATCGACCAGGCCCTTGCGCTCGTAGATCCTCAGCGTCTGGGGATGCAGTCCGGCCAGCTCGGCCGCCACCGAGATGACGTAGACGGCCCGGTCGTGGGTGGCATTCGGTCGTGGGCTCATCAGACCCCCAGGTGCTCTCGCGGTGACGCGGTCGACGCATCCCGCAGGGCTTCGACCGCGGCTCGCTCCTCGGCAGACAGTCTGGCCGGAACCGTCACCTCGACGGTGACCAGCAGGTCGCCTACCCCCGACTGCACGGGGACGCCGCGGCCCTTGACACGAAAGACGCGCCCGCTGCGGGTTCCGGGGGGCACCCGCAAGGTCACCGGGTCGCCCAGCAGCGCCGGCACCCTCAGGTCGGTGCCGAGGGCGGCCTCGGGGAACGTGATCGGGACGCGCAGGGTGAGGTGGCGACCCTGACGGCCGAACAACGGGTGCGGCTCGACCCGCACCGTCACGTACAGGTCGCCGGGCGGCCCGCCGTTGCGGCCCGGAGCTCCGCGACCCTTGAGCCGGATCCGCTGGCCATCGTCGACGCCGGCGGGGATCCGGACCTTCACCTCGCGGGGACGGCGGGTGACGCCGGTGCCCGAGCAGGTCCGGCACGGGTCGCTCACGATCACTCCCCGGCCGGCGCACTGCGGGCACGGTGACGAGAACGAGAACAGGCCCTGGTTCTCGTCGACCACCCCACGACCGGCGCAGCGGGGGCACCTGGTGGGCAGCGAGGGCGGCTGGGCACCGGAGCCCGAACAGGTCGCGCAGACCGTGTCGCTGGTGAGGTGGACCGTGGTGGTCAGGCCCCGTACCGCGTCGTCGAAGTGGAGGTGCAGGTCGGTCTCGAGATCGGTCCCGCGGTGCGGGCCGCCGCCGCCCCCCGGGCGTCCGCGCCGGGAGCGGTTGAACAACCCACCGAGGACGTCGCCCAGGTCGCCGACGTCCTCGAACCGGACCCCGCCCGCGCCACCGGATCCACCAGGGAAGCCGAAGCTGGCAGGGCCCGCCGCTCGCACCTCGTCGTACTCCTTGCGCTTGGCGGGGTCACCGACGACGTCGTAGGCGGCCGAGACCTCCTTGAACCGTTCCTCGGCGGAGGGATCCGAGGCGTTGGTGTCGGGGTGGTACTGGCGCGACAGCTTGCGGTAGGCGCTCTTGATCTCCTTGGCCGACGCCGTCTCGGGGACGCCGAGCACCCGGTAGTAGTCCTTCTCGAACCACTCGCGCTGGGGGGCCATCGCCGCTCACCTCCTCGAGGACCTCGGAGCCATCCGGCTCAGTCGCTGACCTTGACCATCGCCGGCCGAAGGACCCGGCCGTTCCACAGGTAGCCGGCGCGCAGGACCTCGCTCACGATGTGCGCGCCGCCGCCACCGGGCTCGTGGACCACCGCCTCGGCCACCGCGGGGTCGAACGCCTCGCCGGCGGGCTCGACCCGCACGAGGCCCTCGCGCGCCAGTGCCTGGGTCAGCGCTACCAGGACGGGTTCGACCTCGGCCGAGCCGTGATGCGCTGCGGCATCGCAGGCGTCGAGCACCGGCAGGAGCCGCTCGACGAACCCGCCCAGGGCGCGCTGCACCTCGTCCTCGGTCCGCCGGGCTGCCTGCTTGCGGTAGTTCTCGAAGTCGGCCTGGCTGCGGCGGTAGGCGTCGAGGTACTCGTCTCGGGCCGCGGTGACCGTCTCGAGCGCTTCGAGGAGGGACTCGACGTCGCCCGGGTCCCCGGGGCCGGCCGGATCGGGGCCGGCCGCGGTGTCACCTGCCGCGGTGTCACCGGCCCCGGCCCCAGCCGCGGCGTCGCCGGCAGCCGTGTCCCCCGCCGCGGCGTCGCCGGGCGCGGTGTGGCCGGCAGGGTGGCCGGCACCCGGATCGCTCACGACGCCTTCCCCTCGTCGTCGACGATCTCGGCGTCGACGACATCTTCGTCGGACGAAGCCGGCTCACCGGCGCCTCCAGCCTCACGGTCCGCGGCAGCGGCGGCCTCGTAGAGCTTCTGGCTGAAGCCCTGAGATGCCGACATGAGGGCCTCGGTGGCGGTGCGGATCGCCTCGACGTCGGTGCCGCCCAGCGCTGTCCGCAACTCGGCGAGGCGCTGGTCGACCTGGTCCCGCTCTTCGCCGACGAGCTTGTCTCCCTGCTCTCGCAGCAGCTTGTCGGTCTGGTACACGAGGGTGTCGGCCGTGTTGCGCACGTCGGCCTCCTCGCGGCGTCGCCGGTCCTCCTCTGCGTGGGCCTCCGCGTCGCGGACCATCTGGTCGATCTGGTCCTTGCCCAGCGAGGACTGGCCGGTGATCGTCATCGACTGCTCCTTGCCGGTGGCGCGGTCCTTGGCCGCCACGTGCACGATGCCGTTGGCGTCGATGTCGAAGGTGACCTCGATCTGGGGGACTCCCCGCGGCGCGGGGGGCAGATCGACGAGCTGGAACTTGCCCAGGGTCTTGTTGAAGGTGGCCATCTCGCGCTCGCCCTGCAGGACGTGGATCTCCACGGAAGGCTGCATGTCCTCCGCGGTGGTGAACACCTCGGTGCGCCGCGTCGGGATGGTGGTGTTGCGCTCGATCAAGCGGGTCATCACGCCACCCTTGGTCTCGATGCCCAGGGACAGGGGCGTGACGTCGAGCAGCAGGACGTCTTTGACCTCACCCTTGAGCACCCCGGCCTGGATCGCGGCTCCGACCGCGACGACCTCGTCGGGGTTGACGCCCTTGTTGGGCTCGCGCCCGGTGTACTCGGCGACCAGCTCGGCCACGGCGGGCATGCGGGTGGATCCGCCGACGAGGATCACGTGGTCGATGTCGCCCTTGGTGAGCCCGGCGTCGGTGATGGCCTGGTCGAAGGGGCCCTTGCAGCGCTCGAGCAGGTCGGCGGTCAGCTCCTGGAACCTCGCCCGCGAGAGCGTCTCGTCCAGGTGGAGCGGGCCGTCCTGGGTCGCGGTGATGAACGGCAGGTTGATCTGGGTCTGCTGGACCTGGGACAGCTCGATCTTGGCCTTCTCGGCGGCCTCCTTGAGGCGCTGCACGGCCATGTTGTCCTTGGACAGGTCGACCCCGTGGGCAGAGCGGAACTGGTCGACGAGCCAGTCGATGATGCGCTGGTCCCAGTCGTCGCCTCCCAGGTTGGTGTCTCCATGGGTCGACTTGACCTCGAAGACCCCGTCACCGATCTCGAGCACCGACACGTCGAAGGTGCCGCCACCGAGGTCGAAGACCAGGATGGTCTGGTCGTTGCCCTCCTTGTCGAGGCCGTAGGCCAGGGCGGCCGCGGTCGGCTCGTTGATGATGCGCAGCACCTCGAGGCCGGCGATCTGGCCGGCTTCCTTGGTGGCGGTGCGCTGGGCGTCGTCGAAGTAGGCCGGGACCGTGATCACGGCCTGGTTGACGGTGTCGCCCAGGTAGGCCTCGGCATCGCGCTTGAGCTTCATCAGCGTGCGGGCCGAGATCTCCTGGGAGGTGTACTTCTTGCCGTCGATGTCGATCGTCCACCCGGTGCCCATGTGGCGCTTGACCGACCGGATGGTGCGGTCGGGGTTGGTGATCGCCTGGCGCTTGGCGACCTCGCCGACGAGCACCTCGCCGCCCTTGGAGAACGCCACCACCGAGGGGGTTGTGCGGGAACCCTCGCTGTTGGGGATCACCACGGGGTCGCCGGCCTCCAGGACCGAGACGACCGAGTTGGTGGTACCGAGGTCGATGCCGACGGCCTTGGGCATGGGACTCTCCTTGCGGGAGGGGGAAGAACTTGTGTCGGTGGCAACGATAGAAGTTGAGTCGGTCGTTGGCAACTTCTGTGGCGCTGTCCTCCCGGGTGGAGCCGGCCGCCGAGCTACGGTGGCAAGCCATGAGCGAGCCCGGGCGCCTCGTGCTGCTCCGCCACGGTGAGAGCGAGTGGAACCTGGCCAACCGGTTCACCGGCTGGCACGACGCCGACCTCACCGAACGTGGCGCACAGGAGGGCCGTGACGCCGGGGTCCAGCTGGCCGAGCACGCCGTGCTGGCCGACGTGGTCCACACGTCGCTGCAGACCCGGGCGATACGCACAGCGGAGCTCGCCCTCGGCGCGATCGGGCGGGCCTGGGTGCCCGTGCGCCGGAGCTGGCGGCTCAACGAGCGCCACTACGGCGACCTCCAGGGTCGTGACAAGGCCGAGACGGCGGCGCGCTACGGGTCCGCGAAGGTCAAGGCGTGGCGGCGCTCCTACGACGTGGCGCCGCCCCCGCTGGATCCCGACGACGAGCGCAGCGCGCGGCACGACCCCCGCTACAGCGACCTGCCGCCCGAGCTGATCCCCGACACCGAGTGCCTCGCCGACGTCGTGGCCCGCCTGCTGCCCTACTGGTACGACGCCATCGTGCCCGACGTGCGCTCCGGCGCCACGGTGCTCGTGGCCGCGCACGGCAACAGCCTGCGCGCCCTGGTCAAGCACCTGTCGGGCCTCTCCGACGACGAGGTCGTCGAGCTGAACATCCCCACCGGCGCGCCGCTGGTCTACGAGCTCGGCACCGACCTGCGCCCCCGTGACGACCGTCCCGTCGAGCGCCGCTTCCTGCTCGACCCCGACCAGGTCCGGGCAAGGGCGGAGGCGGTGGCCCGCCAGGCCGGCTGAGGCTCCGCCGGCCCCAGCTCCGGCGTGCCCCGGCCGGCCGGGGGCGAACTGCCAAGATGGGCCGTCGAGTCGACTGGGAGGGATCCGTGCGGGCAGCAGGCATCGTGGCGGCGGTGGCCGCAGGCGCGTCGGTGCTCGCCGCCTGCACCGACCGCGAAGTGACCGAACCGGACCCGGTGCCCGTGACCACCGAGCGCTTGTCGGCCGCTCTGGTCACCGCCGGCGACGTGCCCGGATCGACCACCGCGGCCGACGGGCCCGCCACCCTGACCGGAGACCTGCTCACGGGCGAGACCTGCGACGACCCCCTGAGCACCCTCTCGCCCGAGCTGCGAGCCGCGACGACGCTGCAGGTGGGTCCCACGCTGGTCACCAACGAGCTCGGCTGGTTCCCCGGCGCCGGGGGCGCCGCCGAAACGGCGATCCGCGATTCTCTCGGCGACTGCGCCACCCGGGTGATGGCCGACGGCACCCACATCCGGGGTTCCGCCCTGGACTTCGGCGTGCTGTCCGACGACGTCGCCCTCTCGAGCAAGCTGGAGCTCGATCCCCCCACGGGAGCCATCGAGGAGATCGACGTGATCGTGGTCCGCCGAGGCGACCTGGTGGGCGTCGTCGTCGCCCGCGGGCCCCGACCCTCCGACAAGGAAGCCCTCGACGCAGCGGCGCGAACCGCGATCGGACGGGTCAGCGGCCTGCACGAGGACGTGACCTGAGCTGGTGACCTGAGCCGCGCGACGGCGGCCCGCCCCAGGGGACGGGCCGCCGTGCGGAGACGATCCTCGAAGGCGTCAGCCCAACGAGGGCGAGGCGATGCTCCCTCCGAACTCCGGGTAGGCCTGAACACCCATCTCGGGCAGGTCGAGCCCGGCGATCTCGTCCTCCTCCGCCGAACGGATGCCACCCTTGGTGACGGCGTTCTGGATCTTGAAGAAGGCGTAGGCGACGCCGAAGATCACCGTCCAGATCACCACGACACCGATCGCCTGAGCCGCCAGCTGGCCCCAGCCGAGCGAGCCGAAGTCGTACAGGATCCCGGTGACGCCCGAGGCCTTGGCCGCCTCACCCTCGTCGGTGAGGTTCCAGCCGGCTCCGTACATGCCCGACGAGAAGATGCCCACGTAGAGCACGCCGAGGCTGCCGTTGACGCCGTGCACGGCGATGGCTCCCACGGGGTCGTCGATCTTCAGCTTGCGCTCGATGAAGAACACGGCCTCGATCACGACCACCCCGGAGATGGTGCCGATCACCGCGGCCGCCCAGGGCTGCACGAAGGCGCATGGGGCCGTGATGGCCACCAGGCCGGCGAGCATCCCGTTGGCCATCATGCCCGGGTCCGGCTTGCCGGTGCGCTGGGTGATCCACAGCATCGACACCACGGCGCCGAATGCAGCGGCGATCGCGGTGTTGGCTGCCACGGTGGCGAACTGCACGTCGGTGGCGGCGAAGGTCGACGCTGCGTTGAAGCCGAACCAGCCGAACAGCAGGATGAACGTGCCCAGCATCGCCATGGGGATGTGGTGGCCGGGCATGGCTCGGGGTGCCCCGTCCTTGCCGAACTTGCCGATGCGGGGCCCGAGCACGATGGCCCCGGCGAGAGCCGCGGCTCCGCCGACGGCGTGCACGACGCCGGATCCGGCGAAGTCGACGTAGCCGAGGCCGAAGTGGGCGCTGTTGCCCAGCTGGCTCACCCAGCCACCGCCCCACGTCCAGGCCGCGAAGAGGGGGTAGTAGATGGCCCCACAGAACAGGCCCCAGATCACGAAGCTCTTCCACTTCCAGCGCTCGGCCATCGAGCCCGTGGGGATCGTCGCCGTGGTGTCCATGAAGGCGACCATGTAGAGGAAGAACGCGCAGGTGGCAGCCAGCATCTCGGGTTCGACCCCGGAGAAGGCGAAGCCTCCCTTCCAGAGGAACACCCATTCGCCCGAGCCGATGAAGCTGTTGCCGGTCGGCTCGGTGAGCCCTATCAGTCCGGTCGTGAAGCCGCCGAAGGCGAAGGCGTACCCGAAGAAGAAGAAGCCGACGAAGCCGAGCCCGAAGATGGCGAAGTTGGTGCTGACCACGTGAGCGGCGTGCCTGGCATGGCAGAAGCCGGTCTCGACCAGGGCGAAGCCGGCCTGCATGAAGATCACGAGCACGGCACCGATCACGACCCACAACAGGTTCGTCTGGGTGCCCAGCGCCGTCACGGCCTCGACCGGGTCGACGTCTTGGGCCGACGCGGGACCGGCGGCGAGGACGAGAGCCCCCCCGACGACCGCGACGGCTGTTGCGCCGAGGGTTATGGCCCGCCGCATGATCAGCACACCTCCGAGATCGGCGTGAGGCGCACCCCGCGACAGTTGGTGTCGACCGGGCGCGACGACCACAGCCGGAGGGCGGTGGTCACGGACCCGGCAGGCAGTGCTCGTCGTTGCACGACGGTCTCCTTGTCTGCAGTGTTGGGCGGAAGGGTCCACGATCGGCGTCTGACCCTCGGTGGACCGTAGGCAGGTCCTGTTTCGCCCAACGTTCCGTAGGGTGACGCCAGTTGGACGGATTTCTGTCTTCTATCTGACCCCATCGAGGATCAGAGAGCGTCGGCGCCGAGCTCGCCCGTGCGGATCCGCACGAGCTTGCCGACCGGTGAGACCCACAGCTTTCCGTCGCCGATCTTGCCCGTCTTGGCCGAGGCCACGATGGTGTCGACGACCTTGTCGACCATGGTCTCGTCGACCACGACCTCGACGCGCACCTTGGGCACGAAGTCGATCTGGTACTCCGCGCCTCGATAGGTCTCGGTGTGGCCTCCCTGGCGGCCGAAGCCCTTGACCTCGGTCAGGGTGATGCCCTGGACCCCGGCGGACTTGAGCGCGTCTTTCACCTCCTCGAGCTTGTACGGCTTCACGATGGCTGTGACGAGGTGGAGCACTATCGCCCTCCGTTGTTTGGTGGTTGCCGGAGATGGTTCGTCCCGGACCGATCCGGGACGGCACTCAGGCGGGAGCTTCGGCGGGAGCCGCCACGACGACGTCGGGGACGGGCACCCGTTCGAGCAGGTAGCCGCGGGAGCGCACCGTGCGGATGGCCAGCGAGAGCGGAGCCAAACGACGGCGCAAGCGCAGAACGTGCACGTCGAGCGCGTTGCGACCGGGCGCACCCTCGGGCCAGCCCGCTCGGGCCAGGGCCTCCCGGCTCACCACGGCGCCGTAGCGGTCGAGCAGCGCCGCGACCAGGCGCGCTTCGACCGGTGGCAGCGACCCCCAGCGATCACCGACGCGGAGCACGCCGTCGTCGTCGAGCTCGGGGGCCGGGTCGGTCCGGGCCTCGACGCGGCGCCGCAGGGCCTCGAGCCGAGCGTGCAGGTCGACGTCACCGGCGGGGACGCGGATCCAGTCCTCGAGCTCGTCGACCACGAGCGGTGGAGCTGTGGACTGCTCGACCAGCAGGAGCCTGGGGGCGCGCACGGCGCGGAGCTCTGCCCGGCGGTCCTCTTCCTCGGGCCAGCGCAGCACCGCCACCTCCATTGCGGCCGGACCGTAAGGGGATGCCGTTTCTCACCTGTTTCGTGAGGATGAACCCTCCTGCGCGGTCCCGGGAACTCCTATGATTCGGCGATGGCACTCTCGACACATCTCGATCACCTCTCATCGGTCCCGTTGTTCTCGGCGTGTTCCAAGAAGGAGCTCCAGGCCGTGAGTCGGGCCGGCACCCAGATCGAGATCCCGGCGGGCGACGTGTTGTGCAAGGAGGGCGCTGTGGGCCGCGAGGCGTTCGTCCTGCTGGGCGGAACGGCCTCGGTCAAGCGCGGGGGCCGCAAGGTCGCTTCCGTGGGACCCGGTGCATGCATCGGTGAGCTCGCCCTGCTCGACCCCGGCCCGCGCACTGCGACCGTGGTGGCAGACACCGACCTCGACGTGCTGGTCCTGGCACCGGGCGAGTTCTTCGCCCTGCTCGACGAGGTGCCCACCATCTCCCGCAAGCTGCTGACCACCCTGGCCGGCCGGGTCCGCGAGCTGGACAAGAAGACCTTCGGCTGATCTGGCGGTACCGAGCCCGTTCGTGCCAGGCGGCTCAACCAGCAAGCCCCCCCACCGCGTGCAAGAGCAAGCCGATGAGCGCACCGACCAGCGTGCCGTTGATCCGGATGAACTGGAGGTCGGGACCCAGCGCCAGCTCCAGCTGATCGCTGACCTCTACGGGGTCCCAGCCGATCACGATCGACTCGAGCACCTCGCTCAGCTCGCCGGAGTGGCGGTCGAGCGCCTGGTCGACCGCGAGCGCCACCCGGTCGTCGAGGCGGGTCGCCGCCGCCGGATCGCTGCGCACGCCCTGCGCCCAGCGCACCAGCTCGACCTCCACCCGGCTCCGCAGATGCGTTGCAGCACCGGTCGCGTCGTCGCGCAGCGCTACCGATGAGCGGGCGAGTGCCGATGTCATCAGCTCGGTCAGGCCCATCGCGTCGAAGGCGTCGTCCAGGGCGGCCGACAGCGAGGCCCGACGGTCGGGGTCGTCGCGCAGCGAGGCCGCCAGCTGGGCCAGCGCGTCGTCGATCCTGCGGCGCACAGGATGGTCCGGGTCTGCTTGCACCTCGGCCAGGGCCGCGGTTGCCGTGTCGTGGAGCTCAGCGAAGACTCGATCGTCGACGATCCCGGGCACCCACCACGGAGACCGAGCCCCGAGGTGCTCCCTGAGCTCCGCCCGATGATCGACCAGGTACGCACCGAGCCCGCCGAGCACGCGGTCCACGGCGGGCCGATGACGGCCGGAGGAGACGAGATCGCCGAGCGCGCCGCCGAGGGCGGCTGCGGTCGCCTCGCTCGTGAGCGCAGCGCGCACCGGGCGTTCGAGGGCGGATGCCACGGCCTCGGGATCGATCAGCTCGGCGGCTTGGGCCAACGCAGCTCCCACGCGCTCTGCGGCTGCGGCTGCGCCCCCCGGCGCCAGGATCGCGTCGGCCACCCGACGGGTCGGCGATGCGGCCCGAACCCTCGCCGCGACGAGGGGGCCGGCGAGGAAGTTCGCCTGCACGAAACCCGCGAGGCTGGCGCCGATGCGGTCCTTGCGCGTGACGATGACAGCGGTGTGCGGGATCGGCAGGCCGCCGGGCCGTCGGAAGAGGGCCGTGACGGCGAACCAGTCGGCCAGCCCGCCCACCAGGGCGGCCTCGGCCGCGGCACGCACGTAGCCGACCCAGGCCCCTCCGTCGTCCTCTGCCCGGCGGGCCGGGACCAGAACGACGGCGGCCACCACCAGCAACGATGCGGCGCGGCGTCGCATCCGCGCCAGGCGGGCCCGTCGCTCGCGGTCCCCGGCATGCGACGCGACCCGGGTGATCGGCGCTGCGGGCATGGCGCGGCAAGGTACCGGCGCCGTAGGCCGGCGGCTCGGGGCGATCCGGCGGTTTCGGGGCCTCTGGGACCTCGCGGTACCGTTCCGCGGTGCGCACCCGGATCAAGCCCCGCTACCTGGCCCTCGGGCTGGGGATCGCGTTCGCCGTGGTCACCGCCGTGTCGGGCATCTCCGCGACCGTCTTCCAGTTCCACGACGACAGCCCGGTGGAGCGTGAGGTGTTCGGCAACATCCCGAGCGCGTGGAAGCTGGGCTTCTACACGGTCGTGCCGATCCTGATCGTCTACGGCGCCATGGTGTTCTCCCAGCGGGTCAAGAACTGGGAGCGCGGTGGGCCCGACGACCGCTCGACGACCACGCGCAACATCGGCAGGCGCCTGCGCGACTTCCGAGCCGGCGTCTACATGCAGACCCTGCTGCGCGACCCCGCGGCCGGGGTGATGCACAGCCTCATCTACTTCTCGTTCCTGATCCTGCTGGCTGTCACGACGGTGCTCGAGATCAACCACCAGGTGCCAGAGTCGGCCAAGTTCCTGCACGGGCAGGTGTACCAGGGCTACGCCGCTGTGGGAGATGCCGCCGGGCTGGCGCTGCTGGTGGGGGTGACGTGGGCGATCCTGCGGCGCTACGTGCAGAGGCCCTACCGGATCCGGATCAAGACCAAGCCGGAGCACGCCCTGATCCTGGGCACGTTGGGGTCGATAGCGCTGACCGGATTCGGCACCGAGGTGTGGCGCATCGCACTCGACGGTCGGCCCGACTTCGAGAAGTGGTCCTTCGTCGCGTATCCCATCTCCGGGCTCATCGACACGACGGGCACGCTCGCCGGCGGGCACCAGCTCTGGTGGGTCGCCCACGTGGCGACCTTCTGCCTGTTCCTGTTCATCCTGCCGGTGACGATGCTGCGCCACATGTTCACGTCGCCGCTGAACATGTACCTGCGCGACAGGCAGCGCCCCAAGGGCGCGATGAAGGCGATGCCGAACCTGATGGAGACCGAGCTGGAGAGCTTCGGAGCCTCCACGGTCGAGGACTTCAGCTGGAAGCAGCTGCTCGACACCGACGCCTGCACGATGTGCGGGCGCTGCACGAGCGTGTGCCCCGCGCACGCGACGGGCAAGCCGCTCGACCCCCGCGAGATCGTGCTCAAGACCGGTGAGGTGATGGCTCGCACCGGCGACCCCGCCGTGTCACCGCCGATCGGGGTCGACTCGGAGATCACCGTGTCGGCGAACTCCCTGTTCGAGCGCATCACCCCGGAGGAGATCTGGGCGTGCACGTCGTGCAAGGCGTGCGACGAGATCTGCCCGGTCAACATCGAGATCCTCGACAAGATCCTCGACATGCGGCGCTACCTGTCGCTGATGGAGTCCAACTTCCCCACCGAGCTGGGCAACGCCTACCGGTCCATGGAGAACTCGGGCAACCCCTGGGGCATGAGCCAGAGCGACCGTGCGGGCTGGACCAGCAAGGTCGACGGTGTGGCCGTGGTCGAGCCGGGCGACGCCTTCGACCACGAGTACCTCTACTGGGTCGGCTGCGCGGGCAGCTTCGACGACAAGAACCAGCGCGTGACGGTGGCCATGGCCAAGCTGCTCCAGCGTGCCGGCATCGACTTCGCCATCCTCGGACCCTCCGAGAGCTGCACCGGCGACCCGGCCCGGCGCTCGGGCAACGAGTACATCTTCCAGATGCTGGCGATGGCCAACGTGGAGACCCTCAACGGCATGGGCGTGCGCAAGATCATCACGCAGTGCCCCCACTGCTTCAACACGCTGCTCAACGAGTACCCGCAGCTCGGCGGGAGCTACGAGGTGGTCCACCACAGCCAGCTGCTCGAGCAGCTCATCGACTCGGGCCAGCTCGACCTGTCCGGCGCCCGACTCGAAGAGCGGGTCGTGTACCACGACTCGTGCTACCTCGGCCGTCACAACGACGTGTACCTCGCGCCGCGCAAAATCATCGCCAGCCTCGGAGGGGTGGAGGTGGTCGAAGCTCCCCGCAACGGGACCAAGGGGATGTGCTGCGGCGCCGGGGGAGCGCGCATGTGGATGGAGGAGTCGGTCGGGGTCAAGGTGAACGACGCCCGGGCCGAGGAGGCTCATCGCGACCGGTGCCACCAGGGTCGCCACCGCCTGCCCGTTCTGCTACATCATGATCGACGACGGCGTGAAGGGTGCGGGCAAGGAGGAGGACGAGGTGCGGGTGGCCGACCTGTCCATGCACGTCCTCGAGGCGATCGAGCGCTCCGAGGCGGCCGGCTTGCCGGCGTTGCAGACCCAGCAGGACTGAGCCGCGCCGACCGGCGCCGAGGCGGGAGGTGCCGGGTGGCCTTCGGGCGCAGGAAGAGCGACGAGTGGGACGGCCAGGACCGGCGGGCCCCGACCATGGTCGTGGTGGTCAACGACGACCACGACGCCGCCGAGCTGGTCGTGCGCCTGCTGCGGCGAGCCGGCTATCGCGCTGCCGCCGCCCACGACGACTTCGAGGCGATCGGCGCGGCTCACGAGCTGTTGCCGCGAGCGGTCGTGCTCGACATGACCAGTGGCGGCGTGGGGGCCAGCCTCAAGGTGCTCGACCAGCTGCGCTCGAGCACGGACCGGCGGATCCACTCGACGCGGGTGGTCCTGTGCACGTCGAGCGCCAAGAACCGCCGGTTCTCCTACCAGTCGGGTGTCGACGCCTTCCTGGTGCGACCCTTCCGCGCGGACGAGCTGGTCGCCGAGCTGGACAGCGTGCTCGCACGCAGCGAGGCGGAGCGAAGGGAGCACCGGCGCGCCCAGGCCGACGAACCCAGGTAGGCCGGTCGGGGTTTCCGGTGCCGATGCCGTCTATGACCCGCCGGGGCGGAAGTTCTCCCAGTAGCGACTGGGGGTCGGGCCCCGCTGGCCCTGGTACTTCGAGCCCAGCGAGCTGGCCCCGTAGGGGACCGCGGCGGCGGTCGTCATCTGCAGGAAGCTGACCTGGCCGATCTTCATGCCCGGGTACAGCGTGATGGGCAGGCTGGCCACGTTGGACAGCTCGAGGGTGATGTGGCCGTCGAAGCCCGCGTCGATGAAGCCCGCCGTGGAGTGGATCAGCAGCCCCAGGCGACCGAGCGAGCTCTTTCCCTCGATGCGCGCGACCAGGTCGTCGGGCAGTGCGACGCGCTCGTAGGTGGAGCCCAGGACGAACTCGCCCGGGTGCAGGATGAAGGCCCGGTCGTCGTCGATCTCGACCAGGCGCGTGAGGTCCTCGAGGTCCCGCTTGACGTCGATGACCGCCATGGTGTGGTTGAGGAACACCCGGAAGTAGCGGTCGAGGCGTAGGTCGACCGACGACGGCTGGATGCTCGCCTCGTCGAGCGGATCGAGCACGATCCGGCCCGACGCCAACTGGTCGCGGATCGTGCGGTCCGACAGGATCACGGCGAGGGACCCTAGCCCCGGCGACGGGACCCTCCAGGCGGTTTGCTAGCGTCGCCGGGCACCCCGCGGGTGTAGTTCAGAGGCAGAACATCAGCTTCCCAAGCTGAGAACGCGGGTTCGATTCCCGTCACCCGCTCCCTTGTAAAGTCCCTGGTCAGCACCGGTGCGGAGCGGGCGACACGTCCGCTGCGGTGGTGCGTTTGGGTGCACTTCAGCTCCCGATCGACCGCCGACGAGGCGCGATCACGCCCGTCGTTGGCTGCTCTCCCACCATGTCGTGCGGGTGCAGTACGGGTGCCATAGCCAGTTGATCCGCGCTGGGTGCGATCCGATCCCTGCGTGATGACCAGACCCCGAACCGGAACCATGACCGAACGCGCACCGGGCCGTTGGCGGCTCCAGGTGACAGGCAATCCCGACCCGAACGGCGCACGGCTTCGCCTGTCCCGAACCGTCGAGGGCACCCGCGCGGAGGCGCGCGAGGCCCTGCAGCGCTTCGTGGTCGAGACCGGCGCCGGACTGCACGGCGGAGCGACGACCACCGTCGGCTCCCTGCTCGACCAGTTCCTCGCCACGACAACCGCCGCCCCGACCACCCGAGCCGACTGGGACAGCGTCGTGGGTCACCATCTGAAGCCGGCGTTGGGCCACCTCAAGGTGTGCAAGCTCACCGCCCGTCACTGCGACGAGCTGTACGCGCAGCTGGCCCGGCGCGGCCTCGGACCGTCGCGGGTGCGATGCGCGCATGTCGTGCTGCACCGTGCGTTCGCGTTCGCCGTCCGATGGGGCTGGCTCGCCCGCAACCCGGTCTCCGCCGCGACCCGCCCGGCGGTGCCCCGCACCCCCATCAACCCGCCCACCACCGAACAGGTCCGCCAGGCGCTCGCCGCAGCCGCCGACGCGAACGCGGCGTTCGCGTGCTGGCTGCACGTCGCCGTCGCCACCGGCGCGCGGCGAGGTGAGATCTGCGCGCTCCGCTGGAGCGACCTCGACCTGGGCGACGCCACGGCGCGCATCGAGCGGTCGGTGTCCGCCACCGCCAAGACCGGCCTGACGATCAAACCCACCAAGACCGGCAGCGTCCGGCTGGTCACCCTGACCTCCCACGCCGTCACCGCGCTCCGCCACCACCTCCACGCCACCGCCACAAGCTCCGACGGCGGAGGCGACCGGTACGTGTTCACCAACGACCCCGACGGGCGCATCCCGTGGCGGCCCGAGCTGGTGACGCGCCGCTGGGAACGACTGCGCGCCACGATCAGCGGCCTGGCCCGCACCCGCGTCCATGACCTGCGCCACTACGTCGCCACCCAACTCCTCACCGCCGGCATCGACGCCCGGACCGTCGCCAACCGACTCGGCCACGCCCGCACCTCAACCACCCTCGACATCTACTGGGCGTGGCTACCAGCACGCGACCGCGACGCCGCCCGCCACCTCGAGAACCTCCTCGACAACCAATGACCGACAGCCCCCCTCCACGAGCCCGACCGCTCGGTCGGCTGCTGTCGGTTCCGACTTCGTATACGCGTAAGAGTGACAAGCACGTCCGGACAGCGTCCGGACGCTGGTATGCTCGGCTCATGAGCGATCCCGCCGTCACCCCGTCCCGGCGCCACCGCTTGGAGGTGCGCGTCACCGGGGAGCAGGACGCGCTCATACGCCAGGCCGCCGACCTCGAGGACACCACCGTCACCGCGTTCGTGCTCGACACCGTCACCTCCAAAGCGAAGCGGGTCGTGAAGCAACACCAAGACCTCGTCCTGTCGAACGACGCCTTCGACCGCTTCATCGACGAGCTCGACAAGCCAGCCAAGCCCGTCCCCGAGCTCGTCGAGCTGTTCAAGAAGAACCCGAAGCTCCGCGAGGCGTGAGCCGCCCTCGGGCCCGACTCGAACGCCTCGACGCCCACCACGATCTCGCGGCCTTCGATTCCGGCAACAAGGAACTCGACGGTTGGCTCCAGCGTCATGCGCTCCCTGCGCAGCAGATGGACTCGGCTCGGACGTTCCTGCTGACGCGCAACGACCGGATCGTCGGCTACGTCAGCCTCACCATGGGCTCGGTTCTTCGCCAGGACGCGCCAGCCAAGCTCGTCCGTGGTCTGCCCAACTACCCGGTCGGCATGGTGCTGCTCGCTCGGCTGGCGGTCGACCGCCGCCAGCAAGGCAACGGCATGGGTGCGCTCCTGCTCGCGGAAGCGCTGCGCAAGGCGATCGCGGCCGGCGAAGCCGCGGCCGCTCGCCTGGCCGTGGTCGACGCCATCGACGACGCGGCCGTGCGCTTCTACGAACGGTTCGGATTCATCGCTGCACCAGAACACCCGCGCCGTCTCTACCGGCGCATGAAGGACGTCCGCGCCAGCCTCGAGCGCGACCCCGACTGACAAGCGAGCGCATTTCAACTGCGCGTTCGGGCCGGCGCGTTCTGCCGACAGGGATGCCGCCCACTCCTACCGATTCGGCGCGCACAGACATCGGACCGGCCGGGTCCACGCTCGCGGGAGTTGCTACGCCCGGAACGGCACATTCGTGACACGCATCAGGCTGGAGTCGGGAGCGATGGGTGGTACTCGCGGCGCCTCGGACCTACTGGATACCGCCGGTTCGGTGCGGTGCTCCGGTGACGAGACCGGCCGGTCTGGGCACCGATAGGTGCAGCGACAATGCGACCCGGGCGGGGGTCGGGCTCGTGCTCAGGTCCGGTTCAAGTGAGGGCCAGACCCAGGTGCTGGTAGCAGCTCCGCTGCGCGGCCGATCAGTGTGAGAAGAGGATGTGGACCGGAACGTGAGCTGCGGCGACGCAAACGCCGTCCTTGACGATGTAGCACTCGACGTAGTGCGGGCCCTTGAACGCGGTCGGCTCGACGTGCTGGTCGCCGCCCACGAAGATGCTGCCGCGTTCGCAATTCCGCCGCTTCGCCTCGAATCCGCGATTGCGGACCTTCCAGCGCACCTCGTACGGCTTCGGCACGTCCGTGGCGACGATCTTGAACGTCACCTTGCGCCCGGGCGGCACACGGTTCCCGCGAGCTCGCAGTGCGGCGCGACGCCGCCGGCGGTTGTACAACTCGGGCTCGCTCACCTCCGCGTCGACGTAAACCCAGTGGCGCAGGTCCAGCGGGAAAAGGTCGTCGATGAACTGCTCGCCCGGAGGCTCGCGGGTCGCGGGCGATGTACCCGCTCGTGGAGATGCTCTTGACCGCCGGCATCGCTGCCGACGCCGTCGTAGCCTTGGGTGCCTCGAACTGCGGCCCGAAGATCTCCTGCCAGGCGGCGAGGCTCTCCGCCACGCCTACGGTGAAGTAGGCGGCTTCGATCTCGGCGACGAGGTCGTGGATGTCGTCCCGGAACGCCTCGTACTGCTTGTCGGTCCAGCGGTGGTCGAACGTCGTGTTCGGGCAGCTCGGGTCGCCGATGCTTGCCTGCGTCTTCATCGGCCGTGCCTGCAGCCACTCGTCGAGGTCCTTGACGACGTGCAACAGGGTCGTGGGGACGTCGGCGTAGTAGGAGGCGTCGTTGTCCTTGCGCCACTGCTCGACGCGCTCGCCGACGACGGTGGTGAGCAGGATGCTCTTGATAGCGAACGCGCCACGGTGGTCGCGCAGGTACTTCAGGAGCCGGATGACCTTGCGCAGGTCGCCGCCGGTGATGCCGTCCTTCTCCTGGAGCCAGGCCGTGAAGCCGATCGGGTTCGTCTCCTCGAACTCGTCAGTCGTGCGGTTGACGATGACCTCGGTGCCGTCCGCCTGGACGACATACGGGACGATGTCCACGTGGCAATCGTTCGCGTAGGTCACGCGGACGCAGCGGTTCTTCCTCGTCGTCTTCGAGCCGTAGACGCCGTGGTCGCTGAGCACCTCCCAGACGACGTCGTTGTACTTGCTGGGCCGCCAACTCGCGACCTCGTCGAGCTGAAGCAGGAAGTCGGCGTCGAACTCGAGACCCTCGGCCGGCTGGATGATGGTCTCGTGCGCCCATGAGCCCTGCGGGATCGCGTCGAGCACGGTCGTGTCGCGCACGCCGCCCTTCACAACTTCGGTGAGCGTCGGCACCCGCTCGTCGAGGTCCTCGAGCTTCGACGGCTTCAGGTTGACTGTGTCGGTCAGGAACGTCTTGAAGTAGTCGATGAGCTTCATCAGCGGACCTCGCGCCGTTGGTTCACGCCGCCCGCCGGTCGCGGTCGGGCGGCGCGTAGACGTGGCCGCCACCGGACCACCCGTCCGTGGCGAGCCAGAGCTCGTAGTGGAGGAGCCACTCGGCGATCCAGGGGATCACGGTCGTGGCAAGGGGCATGGATCGCTTCCACTCGCCCGGCGTGTACAGGCACAGCTCGTTGCCGCTGTAGACGTGCGGGAGACGGCTCTGGTGACCCGGGTCGAGCTTCGGGTCGAGGACGTGCACCCGCGGGTAGCTGCCGTCGTAGCGGAGACGCACGGTGTAGACCGGGCTGACCGGGGTCGGCTGCAACTTCCCGATCCACACGAGCTGGCCGCGCATGAGCTTCGGCGCCGGCACAGGCCACAGCGCCCGGATGCCCATCGCCTGCTGGACGATGCTGAGCGGCGCCGGCCCCTTCCTACTCACCGTGGAACGTGTGCTCCTTCACCACCGTCAGCCCGGCGCCGGTGGTGAGCGCGCCGCTGCTCGACACGTTGAGGCGGCTCGAGGTGCGCGCCGCGTTCTGCGCCTCGGCGTACTGCTTCGCCGCCTTCTGCACCGGCGACATGCCGAAGCTCGCGCCGAGGCGGTGGACGAGCTCGTTCACGCCCGTCTTGGTCTCGATGGCGTGGTCGAGCGAGCGCTGGAACGCGTCGAGCCAGCCGTAGAACTCCTGAACGAGCACGGGGTCCTTGCCCCAGCGGTCGGCGAAGTTCTCGGGCCGGTCCGGCGGCTGCACGGGATTCAGCACGACGTAGTCGCGCCCGTCGCGCTCGATGTAGAGGTCCATGTCGGCGGCGATGCCCATGACGGCCTCGAACAGGTTGAGCTCGCCGCCGTACGCGTGGCCGGCGAGCGTCGTGAGCAGGACCGACGGCGGACGGCTCGCCAGGTCGTTGGCGAAGTAGATGTTGCGGTGCGCCTTCATCGCCTGGACGGCCTGCTGGAGCGTGGTCTTCACATGCCACTCGGGCACGTCCTCGACGTTGACCTGCAGGCTCTTGGCCAACGCGTGGCGCAGCTCCAACGTCTGGCGGGACTGGCCGTTAAACCACCGGGCGAACTCGATCGGGTTCGACCAGAGCCACCGGGTGTACGTGCGGTCGGTGAGCTGGATGCCCGTCGGCGGGGCGAGCGGGTCGGGGATCGCCGGCAGCACGTCCATGTGGAACGGCTGCTCGAACGTGAGCGTCCAGCAGCGCTTCCCGGGCTCACAGGCGGTTGGCGCCTTGTCGTCGCCCGACTTCGCCTTCACGTAGGCCTTCAGGGCGTCGCCGACGCAGTTGCGCAGGTCAGCCTGCGTCGTCTCCTCCTTGGCGATGTTGCACTGGACCACGGCGTCGATGTCGTACTCGTCGCTCTCCGACGGGCGCACGACGGTGCCGAGCCGCATCGAGCCCTGGGCGTACACGTCCCAGTGGTCGTCGCTGTCGAGGTGGTCGCCGAGCCACAGGCCGACGTCGTCATAGGTGGCCTCGGCGGCGGCCTGCATCTCGGCCGGGATGTCGAGCAGCCGGAGGGTGCCCGAGAGGATGTCGCCGACGAGGCGGCTGGCGGAGTCAGCCATCACTGGCCTCCTTGGTGGTGCGGGGTGTAGGGCGCCGCGATCTGGCGGGTGAACCGCTCCACCGCCGGCGATGCGGTGCGGGCGACGTCTTCGGCGAGGCCGCGGATGCGCGCCTCGTTGATGCGGTCGAGCTCGAACAGGCCGGCCGGCACGGGCGAGTCGATCCGCGTGATGTTCTCGGGACCAATGAGGTGCTCGGCGGCGTGGAAGCTGCCGATTGCTTGGCCGCGCAGGAGGACGGGCTCGCGGGCCGCGCCCACTGGAGCAGCCCGCCGCGGTTGAGCTTGTCGCCGAGGTCGACGCACTCGTCGGTGGTGCCCATCGACAGCACGCGCATCGCGTCGAGCGGCGCACCGAGCATGCTCTTTGCCTCGGCCACGGCGACGAGCGTCGGGTTGTTTGCCCACACGCCGCCGTCGATGAGGCGGTTGTTGCCGAGCCGGAACACCGGAAGGAACAGCGGGGCGGCGGCGGTCGCCATGGCGACGTCGACCATCCGCTCCTTGTGATCCCGGCGCAGGCGGGGGTGGTGCGGCGTCTTGAAGACGTAGACGTCGTTGCTGTCGAGGCTGTACGACGGGATGACGAGCCGCTTCGTGCTCGAGCCGAGCAGCCGGTCGCCGAGTACCTCCTCCAGCGCGGCGCGCAGCCGCACGGCACCGTGCTTCGAGCGCCACAACCGGCCGATACGTCGGCCAGCGCCGAAGATCGTCGGGCCCTTCGACGTGTAGAAGTCAACGATCTCGGCGGGCCGCAGACCGGCGCCGAGCGCGAGGGCAATGAGCCCACCGGTCGAGGTGCCGGCGATGAGGTCGAAGTGGTCGGCCATAGAGCAACCGAGGTCATCCTCGAGCGCTGCCAGGACCGCAGCCGGAAAGAGGCCCTTCAGACCGCCGCCATCAAGGGAGAGAATCTGGAAGGGCGCTGCGGCGGTCCAGGTATCGGTCGACGGCCTGCTGACGTCGTTCATGCCGAACCGCGACCGTGAGCTTCATGGTTCGATCCAGGACGAGACGCGAACCTCCGGGTGAGAGTGCTGCTCGCGCTGGGCGGTCGCCGATCCACAGCGGCTGCGGCGCGATCCAGCCGGTCCGCACGGACCACATCAAGCTGCGGGCAAGCTCCGGTCCTCCTGGACCTCCTCGACCAGACGTGGGTCCACGGCAGCTGCGTTCGTACGCCCGGGGATTCGATCCGCATGATTTCAACTGCCATCGCTCGAGCCTCTTCGGGGGTCGGTCTAGGGCCCTCCGCCATCAGGGTAGCACGTACACGTACTATTCTGTCAGTGTGCTTTCCGGCGATGGTGCAGTGACCGAGTTGCCCAATAGCCCAGAACGGCTTGCGCTCGCTGACGTTCGGAAGCGGATCGGGCGCTCGCAGGCTGAGGTTGCGCACTTGATGCGCACGACGCAGTCAGGGGTATCGCGGATCGAGCGGCAGGACGACGTTCGCGTGTCGACGCTCGCGGAGTACGCCACCGCGCTCGGTGGGCGACTCCGCCTGACCATCGAGTGCGCCGAGAGTTCCTTTGAACTGGCGGTCGGGGGCGTCAATGATCGCTTGGAGGAGGAAGCGCGCTCCTTCCGCGTGATCTGGCAGGACTTCGAGAGCAGAGCGCTCGTCCATGTCGGCTGGCTGGAGTACACCGGGTCTGGCTTCGAGTTCAGCTACACGGACGAGGCTCGTCGGCATGAGCGCTTCGCTCCGTTCCCCGCGTTCCCGAAGCTCGACGAGGTGTATCGATCTGCGGACCTCTTCCCGTACTTCGCTGTCCGGTTGATCAGCGCTGCCGACCCGAACTACGAGGCAGTGTTGGACGCGATTGGACTCACAGGTCAAGGCGCCACGCCAGCTGAGCTCCTGGCCCTTGCTCCCGATTCGCAGCACGACACGATTCAGGTAGTGCCCGAGCCGTACGAGGCACCCGACGGAACCCTCGAGCGGACGCTTCTGGTCTCTGGATTCCGATACGCCGATGACCTCACCGACGGCGCGGCGAGCCACGTCATCGCACAACTCAAGCCCGACGCCCGACTGGAGTTGGTGCCGGAACCGACCAACCCTCACAACCCCCGGGCGATCCAGATTGTGTCCCGAGGTACACAGCTCGGCTGGCTGCCCGACTACATCGTCGACGAGGTGCACGGCTACCTCGCGACAGGACGGCGCGTCGAAGTCGTCGTCGAACGAGCCAACGGACCGCAGACACCGTCTCACGTACGACTTCAGTGCCGGCTAATCGTCGGTCCCCCTGTCAACCCGCACAGATCGGATGCCACGTAGCCGCGTACCGGACCGCGCCTCTCGCGGCGCCTCGCGGCGCGTGGCCGTGCGATCAACTGCCACCTATTGCTCAGCCGGAGCCGGCGTCGGGACCGCCCTCAAACGCCGGGTCCGGGATCGGTCCCGACAGGCGCGCGCCCCGAGACGCTGTCTCCCGCGAGCGCGTCAGATCGACGTCGTTGTCGACGTCCGCGGCATAGAACGCTCGTAACGATCGCGCGACGCCGACCAGGGCGGTGATAGCTCAGGGCGTATGCGCGCGGAGTGCCTCCAGATCCAACATCCATCCAACATCTGCCGCCGATTGAGGCCGTCCGCCGCCGTCCGCACCGTCGGCCGCGACTCTCCGACCAGCCACTTCCGTCCACACGGGTCCGCCGGGGTACGCCGTTCGACGATTCCCAAGCTGAGAACGCGGGTTCGATTCCCGTCACCCGCTCCACGCGAAAGCCCAGGCCAGGGCGCTGATTGGCCGCACTCCAACTCAGCGCCCGGCCTGGCTTGGCTTCCCCCAGAACCGTGGAGGGTTGCCGATTGCTGATGAAGCCTCGCAGTCGCGCGCACCAGCTCGGCCCGCTCCCGTTCCGGGGCGGCGTAGGGCCTCGCCGCGTCGATCGCGCGGGATCACGAATCATCGAAGATGATGGTCCTCCAACTGACGCCAGCGGCATCGAGCACCGCTGGGAGCACGCCGGCTGACGCAGCTGGTGAAAGGCGAACCTCTGCGCCGAGGACTACAGCGCTCGCAGCGGCCTCAAGATTCAGCAGGTTCAGTTGCGGCTGCGTCCTCGACAGTTCGGCCATGACCGGAACCGTCTGTCTCGCGTTTGGCAGGCCAATGTCATCGCGGAGTTCGAGCAGGCTGAGGATCGCACGTTCTTGCTGGTCTGCCTCGAGCTGTTGGAAGGGCCCGGAGAGACGACCGCCCGCGCCCGCCACCGCGGCACGACACGCTCGGTAGTACCAGTACGAGGTTGTGTATACGTCTGGCCGACGCCGACCCCAGGCAAGGCCGACGAGCAACTCCTCGATCAGCAGCCGGTCGTCGATCAGCACGACCGCGGCGGCCGGCACAGCGACTACTGATCGACCAGGTCAGGATCGAAGATGGACGCGAGGCCCTGGTCGTAGTGATCCCGCAGCACGCGGCGAAGCTCACTCCGCGCCGCGGAGACGCCGCCGGGCACGATGAGCGCCGCATCGCCTAGGTCGACAAATCCGACCTCGCCCCCGCTCTCGATCCCCCAGCGGTGACGCAGCTCCGCTGGAAGACTCGTCTGCCCACGGTGGGACACCTTCGCGTTGCTAGTGGCGGTCACGCCTGCATTGTAGGCCGTCCAGTGTTACAAGGCGCAACGAGCGAGCGACCGACCATGGACAAGGCTGAGATCCTCGAGGCGATCGAGCGGTTCGCCGAAGAAGACGGCGGCGTTGCGGTCGGCAAGGCCCGCTTCGAGAAGCTCACAGGTATCAGCGAAGCGCAATGGGGCCGGCCGCCACTGGGTCAGGACCCGGTGTGCCTCATGAAGTCAGGCGCCTTCTTCAAGATCGGCCGGAGCAACGCTGCGGGAGGACGCGCCTACGAGTTGGCGATCCAACTGCCCGAGAAGTTGGAGGTCGTTCACGTCATCGAGACGCACGATGCCGTTGGCATCGTGCGCGCAGCGGTCCTGACCAGCACGTTCATCCGCAGCCGTCCGCTCAGATCCGGGCGTAATCGCTTCCCAAGCTGCGAACGCGGATTCGCTTCCCGCTCTCGAATGAAGTGGCTGGTCAGCGCCGCTAACGGCTCGAGTCGTCGCGCCTCGACGCCTGCTCCCGAGCCGGCCGAAACACGGCGTTCGCCTGCCGGTCGCAAGCGGTGGGTTACGGTCGCGCCGGCGACGCGAACGAGGGATTCCACGACAGCGTGGAGGAGTCGATGACCGTTCTGGTCAGCAGCGAGATCGCGTGCGCGGATGACCCCGACACCTTCGAGGGCGGCGGCCCGGGGCATCGGGCACCGGGCGTGCCCGTGCGGCCAGGAGGCACCTGCTGATCATGGTGCCGGCCCCCTCACCCGTGCGCCCACCGGTGGCCATCGTGCACGACTACCTCACCCAGAGGGGCGGGGCCGAGCGCGTCGTGCTGTCGATGCTCCAAGCGTTCCCCGACGCCCCCCTCTACACCTCGGTCTACGACCCCGACGCCACGTTCCCAGAGTTCCGCTCCCACGACGTGCGACCCCTGTGGACCGACAAGGTGCCCGGCCTGCGCCGCGACCACCGCCGAGGGTTGCTGTTCTACCCGCTGGCGTTCTCCGGGCTGACGGTGGACGCCGAGGTGACCGTGTGCTCGTCGTCGGGCTTCGCCCACGGGGTGAGGGCCACGGGGCGCAAGGTCGTGTACTGCTACACCCCGGCCCGCTGGCTCTACGGCGAGGCCGACGCCTACCTGGCGGCCTGGTCGCCGGCCGTGCGCGCGCTGGCGCGCACCGTCGCTCGGCCCCTACGAGCCTGGGACCAGCGGGCGGCCCGCTCCGCGGGCCACGTGGTCACCAGCTCCACCGCGGTTCGCGAGCGGATCCGGCGCACCTACCACCTCGAAGCCACCGTGGTCCCGCCCCCCATGCACGTCGACACCGCGGGCCCGCAGCGCCCGCTGGCCGGGATCGAGCCAGGCTTCGTTCTGTCGGTGGGCCGCCTGCTCGCCTACAAGAACGTCGACGCTCTCGTGGCCGCCATGGCCGAGGTGCCGGACGAGCGCCTGGTCGTGGTGGGCGCCGGACCCGAGCGCGAGAGACTGGCGGCCATGGCCGGACCCAACGTCACCATCGCCGGCGCGGTCGACGACGCCGAGCTGCGCTGGTGCTACGCCCACTGCGCCGCGCTCGTGTCGGCCAGCTTCGAGGACTACGGCCTCACCCCCATCGAGGCCGCCGCCCACGGCAAGCCCGCTGCCGTGCTGCGCCGGGGCGGGTTCCTCGACACGGTGGTGGAGGGCGAGACCGGCGTGTTCTTCGACGAAGCCCACCCCCACGCCATCGCCGAGGCCGTCGACAAGCTCCTGGCCGCCACCTGGGACGCTGCCCGCCTCGCGGCGCACGCGGACGGCTACAGCCCGGCCGGGTTCGCGGAGCGGCTGCGAGCGCTCGCCGCGGTGGATGTCGCACCGGTAGGAGCCGCACCGATGATGGGAGCCACCCGTGGCTGAACCGTCGTCTCGGGCGGGAGCCAACGGCGCCTCCGGCACCCCTTCGTCGCCCCTGGCCCGGCTCCGTGTCGCCTGGACGCGCCTGCGGCCGCTGTTGGGCGACCGCACCATGCCGGTGGTGGTGCTGGCCGGAGCGTCGGTGGGCGCCGGGCTGGCCGAGGCCGGGGTGCTGGCCCTAGCCGCCCAGGTGGCCGCCGCCATGGTGGTGGGCGACGACGTCATCGGGGCCGACCTCGGGCCTGCCGGCGTCGAGCTCGGCATCGGCGCCGCCCTGGCCGTCGCCTTCGGTCTCGCCGTGGTCCGCCTCCTGCTCCAGGTCGTGCTGGCCTGGCTCCCGGCGCGCATCTCGGCCGACGTGCAGGCCCGGCTGCGCAGCGACGTGTTCGAGGCGTTCACCCGGGCGTCGTGGCCGGCCCAGGCCGACGAGCGCGACGGCCACCTCCAGGAGCTGATGACCAGCCAGATCGCCCAGGCCGTCCAGGCGGTGATCAACGTCGCTGCCCTCCTGTCGGGCGCGGCCATGTTCGCCACCCTCACCGTCTCGGCGTTCGCCCTCTCCGTGCCGGTGGCGGTGGTGTCGCTGGTGGGTGCGGCAGCGATGTTCGCGCTGCTGTGGCCGCTCAACCGCCTGGGCAAGGCCGCGGCGCGCGAGCTGTCGCAAGCTCAGATGGACCACGCCACCGCCGTCAACGAGTCGGTGCGCCTGGCCGAGGAGTCCCACGTGTTCGGCACGGCCGCGGCGCATCGGGCCCGGGTGGGCGAGCTCATCGAGGCGGCCCGCCGGGCGTTCTTCCGCTTCCAGCTGACCGGCGGGCTGGCCCGCAGCACCTACCAGAGCCTGGCCATCCTGCTCGTCGTCGCCGGGCTGGCTGCCATCTACGCCGCCGATGCCGGCGACCTCCCGTCGCTCGGGGCTGCCGTGCTGCTGCTGGTGCGGGCCGGCAGCTACGGCCAGCAGGTACAGGGCTCCTACCACGGGCTGATCCAGATGGTGCCCTACCTCGACCGGATCGACGCCGCCGTCGCCGCCTACCGGGCTTCGGCCGAGTCCGATGGTGGGGCGCCGCTGCCGGCGATCACCAGCCTGGCCTTCGACCGGGCCACGTTCGCCTACGTGCCCGGCCGGCCCGCCCTGCGCGACGTGACCTTCGAGATCGCCGGCGGCGAGACCATCGGCGTGGTCGGCCCCTCCGGGGCGGGCAAGTCCACCCTGGTGCAGCTGCTCCTGCGCCTCCGCCAGCCCCAGGCCGGCCACTTCCTGGTCAACGGCACCCCGGCCAGCTCGTTCTCCCGGTCCGACTGGCAGCGCCGGGTGGCGTATGTGTCCCAGGAGCCCCGGGTGTTCGGCGGCACCGTGGCCGACAACATCCGCTACTTCCGCGACCTCGATGCCGCCGCCGTGGAGCGGGCCGCCCGCATGGCCCACATCCACGACGACGTCGTGGCCATGCCCCGCGGCTACGACACGGTGATCGGCCAGCGCGCCGACGCCGTCTCCGGCGGCCAACGCCAACGGATCTGCCTGGCCCGGGCCCTGGCCGCCGAGCCCGACCTGCTCGTGCTCGACGAACCGACCAGCGCCCTCGACCTGGCCTCGGAGGCGGCGGTGCAGGCCTCGCTCGCCGAGCTCCAGGGCCGGGTGACGATGGTGATCATCGCCCACCGGATCTCCACCCTGTCGTCGTGTGACCGCCTGCTGGTGCTGGCCGACGGTGCGGTCGAGGCCCTCGCTCCCGCACGCGAGCTGGCCGGCACGAACGCCTTCCTGTCGCATGCCTACGAGCTGACCGAGAGGACAGCATGAGCGGCACCGGGGCCGGGCCATCCCGCGCCGGACGCGAACCGTGGGAGCGAGCCCACTTCCTCGCTATCAGCAAGACCGTGCAGCTCTGCCAATCCGCGATGGGTAGCGACGACTTCGTCTCGGAGCGGGAGCCGACGCCGTGATCGCACCACTTCGAGAAATCGCTGCCGTGCCCGCCCGTCCTGCCCTCGCGGCAGCGTTGCGCGCCCTTCCGATTGCTTTCGGCGACCGGGGACGGCGCCACGCCGAATGGCGGGCGAACCACTGGGCGCCCACGTGGCTCCATGCCCACGCGACAGCCGTCACGGCCCGGCGCGGTGGGATCCGCTGGGAGCTGGATCTGCGGGCCAACGTCCAGCGCTCCCTGTACTTCACCGGGCACTACGAGCCTCGCGTCCATCACCTGTTGCGTTCTGCCGTGCCCCCCGGCGGCGTGTTCGTCGAGGTGGGAGCCCACATCGGCGTGCACGCGCTGCCGATCTCTCGGTATCTGGCGAATACCGGCGGCAGCGTGATCGCGTTCGAACCCGCACCGGACAACGCCACGAAGCTGCGGACTGCCGCAGCGCGTTCGGGGATCTCGAACCTTTGCATCGTCGAAACCGCGTTGGGATCGGTACCGGGGACGGCGCGTCTCTACGCCAGGGACGACTACGGCCCGCA
Source organism: uncultured Microthrixaceae bacterium (assembly GCA_963703565.1). Classification (GTDB taxonomy): domain Bacteria; phylum Actinomycetota; class Acidimicrobiia; order Acidimicrobiales; family VFJN01; genus CAVPEW01. Next base: position 82,011 of record CAVPEW010000068.1, read on the forward strand.
CGACACGGGGGTGCGTTCGGTCTTCGGGAGCGGGGAGCCTGCGTTCACGGTCCCTGTTGCCGTCTTCGACGACTGGGCGGAGGTTCACGCACTCCGTCGGATGGACGTCGTCAAGATCGGCGTCGAGGGGGCCGAGCTCGACGTCCTGGCCGGGATGAGCGGCGCGCTGCGACGACATCGTCCCGGTCTCATCGTGATCGAGCTGCTCGAAGAGAACTGCCACGCCGCCGGCGTCGAGAGCGCAGACATCGAAGCCTTCCTCGCCGACCATGGGTATCGCCAGCACGAGCTCCTCGAGAAGAACGCGGTCTTCATGCCAATGGACGGTGCTCGATGACCGGTATCGCCGAATCCAAGCTGGCCAACCAGGGGACAACGGCGGCCGAAGGCATCCGGCGGCCCGACTTCTTCGTGATCGGCCAACCGAAGAGCGGCACCACCGCTCTGCACAGCATGCTCTCGATGCACCCAGAGATTTTCATGTCGGAACCGAAGGAGCCGATCTTCCTTGCAACCGACATGCGGGTGCGCTTCCAACCAACCCGCAGCGCACCCGAGATCGCGTCCCTCGCCGAGTACCTCCACCTCTTCGATGGCGCAGCGCCCGATCAGCTCGCGGGCGAGGCGTCCACCCTCTACGTGCTTTCGACCACGGCAGCGCAGACCATCGCTGCGCTGAACCCGGATGCCAAGATCGTCGTTCTGTTTCGGGAGCCGGCGGCGTTCCTGCGCTCGCTACACCTGCAACTGCTCCAGACACACGTCGAATCCGTTCGGTCGCTCACGCGCGCCTTGTCACTCGAGGAGAGCAGACGGCAGGGACGGCGAATCCCTCGCCGGTCCCACCGGCCGCAGTTGCTGCGCTACTCCGATCACGTGCGGTACACCAAGCAACTGCAGCGGTACCACGACGCCTTCCCTCCCGAGCAGGTGCTCGTGCTCATCTACGAGGACTTCCGGCGCGACAACGAGGGCGTGCTCCGCCAGGTCTTCCGGTTCCTCGGTGTGGACGAGTCGATCGCGGTCGAAGCCGTCGATGCGAACCCAACCGTCCGCACCCGGTCCCAGCACCTCGACGACATCGTCCACCGGGTCTCGGTGGGCATTGGCACCCCAGCACGCATCGTCAAGCAAACCGTGAAGGCGGTCACGCCAACGGGCATCCGACGCAAGGCCTTGGAGACGGTTCAGTCCCGTGTGGTGTACGGGGCGCCTCCCCCGGCCGACCCCGCCCTCATGGCCGAGCTGCGCGCCCGCTTCCGGCCCGAGGTCGAGCGGTTCAGCGAGTACCTCGGCCGGGACCTCATCACGCTCTGGGGATACGGAGATGTCTGAGCCGCTCCCCGAGATCGCTCTGAGACCGTTCCGCCCGGAGTGGCGCGCTGACGTGCAGCGTCAGCAGCGTGCTGCCCTCGAGGGCGGTCCGACGGTCGCGTCCTCCACCGGTCCCTACGGCCTGGGCGGGCTCGGTCGCCACCTGGCCGAGCTCGTCGAAGCGCTACGGCAAAAGGGCGACCTGTCCTGCTATCTGAGCCCGGCGCCCCGGCCAGAAGATGTCGGATCCGACGCATCCACTGCCCGATCATCGGAGCTGGCCCGAAGGCTGGCGACGGTGCCACCGCTGAGGTTCTCGCATTCCGCTCGTGTCCGCCTCGGTAACGCCGGCTTCGACGTCGCTGCGTCGCGAGCCTCTTCCGTCCGCCGACCATCTGGTCGTCTTCAACGGCCACGCTCGCCGCCACATCCGCGTCGCCCGGGAGCGCGGGTACCGGTCGGTGACCCTCATATCCGCGAATAGCCACATGGCTCACGTCGCCCGCCAGCACGACAAGGCCTACCAGGCACACCCCATCGAGAAGCCGTGGGGGCGTGCACTTCTGAAGTCCAACCTCGCGGAGTACCAGGCAGCGGACTTCGTCGACGTGTCCTCGAGATACGCGTGGGAGTCCTTCGTCGACGACGGCTTCCCCGAGGACCGTCTCCGCCTCTTCCCGCTCACCCCGCACCCGCGCTTCGCGCCGCGGGTCGCAACGCCGACGGTCGACACCTTCAACGTCGTGTATGTAGGCAGCCTTGCGGTGCACAAGGGCGTCCCGTTGCTGATCGACGCGTTCCGCCGCCTGCCACACCGAGACCTCCGGCTCGTCCTTGTCGGCGGCTGGGGCACCCGGGGCATGCGACGCTTCGTCGAGCGGGCGTGCGCAACCGATTCCCGCATCGCGGTCCGGCCCGGCGACCCCCTGCCCCATCTGCAGCAAGCCGGCGTGTGCGTGCACCCGACCTACGAAGACGGCTTCGGATACGCGCCCGCCGAGGCCCTGGCGACCGGCGTGCCGGTGATCGTCAGCGAAGACACCGGGATGAAGGAACTGGTGCGTTCGCCGCACGACGGCATCGTCGTCACCACCGGCGACCTCGAGGCGCTCACCACGGCCATCGACACTGCGTACCACGGTTCTTTACCCCCGCGCCTTCCCGCCGGTACGGCGGAGCACCCCGGAGAGCGTCGATGACCAGCGATCCCATCTTCATCGTTGGCGCGCCACGGTCGGGGACGTCGATCACGCGGTTGCTCGTGAACGGTCATTCGAACGTCGCCGTGCCGGGGGAGACGTCGTTCTTCCCAGCGATCTTCGATCGCTGCGACGACTGGCAGGTCAGATGGCATGACGCGGTCGGCGCCTTCATGCACCAGTGCGAGAGAGCGTTCGAACCACGGATCGATCTCGACAGCGTGCAGACGGAGCTGCTGGCCGCGGATGCTGACCCGGGACGGTTGCTGTCTCTCCCCCTCCAGCGTTGGGCCGCAGCCCAAGGCAAGGGGCGATGGGGCGAGAAGACGCCATACCACATCTTCTTCGCGGATGTGATCTGGGGTCTCTTTCCCGGAGCCAAGATCATCGAGATGATCCGTGACCCGCGGTCGGTGGTGGCGTCGATGAACCGCTTCCGGTGGACGAGCGACGACGCCATCCTGAACGCCCGGTTGTGGCGTGATGTCCAGACCAAGGGACGAGCGGTGCTCTTGGAGCACGCTCCTGCCGACGGTCTGCTCACCATCCGCTACGAATCTCTTGTCGCCGACCCGGAGCACACGGCGCGCACCATCTGCAGCTTCATCGGTGAGGACTTCGAATCGACGATGCTGGCGACGCACGAATCCGCTCGGGCCTTCGTGCCTGACCCACAGTCACCCAAGATCGTCGAACCGATCTCTGCTGGCCGCGCCGACTGGACGACCGAGCTGACCGAGCGCCAGGTGGCACAAGTGGAGGCGGTGTGCAGGCCGGTCATGGAGGAGCTCGGCTACCAACCCGTCACCAGGAACACCCCGCTGGCGGTGCGGGCCGAAGCCTCCATGAAGAACCTCTACGTTGCTCTCAAGCAACGCCAGCACCACGATCTCCGATACCACCCCGTCCAATACCGCCCGCTCGAACGGCTGCGCCGGAGCCGATGAAGATCCGATTCGTCCACGACTCGCCGATCGTCGGCGGCCTGGCGCTTGCCACCGAGCGGCTGGCGACGGCGCTGACCGAACGAGGGCACCGCTGCGACCTGCTCGTCCCTGCTGCTCACCACTCCGATCGGGCAGGCCCAGTTCCGCAGGTGGCTACAGATGAACTCACCCTGACGGCCGTGAAGGACGCCAGCGGGCTGACACGCGCCTTGGCCGACGGCGAGCCGGACCTGCTGGTGGTCGGGACCGGTCGTGTTGACATCCTCGAAGCAGCGCTCGCAGTTGCGCCCACGCTCCTCCACTCGCACATGCATTGGGCGGTGTGCCCCGACGCGGGTCGGTACTGGAACCGCGTCGGGCTTGAATGCAGCGTCAAGGCGGGATGGAAATGTGCTGCACTTCGGCCCTTGCTGGGCTGTTCGGGACGGCAGCGGGCCTTCGATCCGCGCTTCGTGCGGAACCAGCAGCGCCTCATCGAGCTGCTCGCCACCGGTGCGATCGGCGCAATCGCGATCAGCCACCGTCAAGCAGAGCTGCTCGTGGACCACGGCGTGAGCGAGCGCTCCATCTCCGTGATCCCGAACCTCGGCATGCGGATGACGCCGCAGCAGCTCGCGGCCGCCGCGGCCGGCACTCCCGAGGACGAGCGTTCGGCCGTGTGCTTCTTCGGCCGGCTGAGCAAGGAGAAGGGCGCACAGCACCTGCCGGAGCTGGCAGCGCTCATCGGGGATGTTCCGCTCCGTGTCTTCGGAGAGGGCTACCTCGACGAATCTCTCCGACTTGGACCCAGCCTCCGCGGACATGTCAGCCAGACGCGCGTGGCCGGGGTACTGCAGTGGGCGCGAGCAACGGTCTTCCCTTCGCAGTGGCCAGAGCCCGGTGGCATCGTCGGCATCGATGCCCAGCTCTCCGGCTGTCCGTTGGCGGCATTCGCAGCCGGAGCAGCCCTCGACTGGCCTGACGCAGAGCTGTTCGCACCCGGCCAGGTGGCGAGCATGGCCGAGTGGGTGGCGCAGCAGCCCCCTATGACTGAACCGCGTGCCCCGGAGCTGATCGCTGCCCGGCAATCGTCGTACTGGAATCACGTCGTGGGCGGTGCATCACGGGATCTCGAACACTTCGCAACGTCCGGTTTCTTCGCGCCGGCGAGCGGCAATCGAGTCCGTGAAGCGATCGAGGTGAGCACAGATGACCGTGCGCGGCCCTCGACGTGAGGATGCTCACGTGATGTCGTTCGGAGCCGTGATCCTCGCTAGCAGAGGGTCGCACAGATCATGACGCTTCCCATGGACGGCGTTGCCGTCGCCACGGGCCAGCTCGGCCGGCCTCGGATCGTTGTCGCCGGGCTGTCGCCCGTGGGCACTTGCGGTGTCCGGGATCATGCCGGCCGATTGAGCGATGCCCTGCAGGAATGCGGCGCCCAGCCGACCACGGTCTGGCTCGATCATCGGGACGAACTGCTCGCGCCGGTGCGGCTGGCAGCCATGCTCCGCCGTGCGTGTCGCCAAGCCGAGGCCGACGTGGTGCTCCTCCACTACTCGGTCTTCGCCTACTCGTGGCGGGGCATCCCGGTGTCGGTCCCGGCGCTGGCACTGTCGCTTCGCCGGCTCGGCGTCCCGGTGGTGCTCTTCGCCCACGAGTTCGCGTACCCGTGGGGCCAGCGAGGCTGGCGGGGCGCCGTTCTCTCGTCGACACAGCGCTTGGCGTTCGTCCCGCTCGTCGCCGCGTCCGACGCGGTCGTCGTGACCACGGAAGACCGAGTGACCTGGATCCGGGGACGGCGCTGGCTCCCGCGTCGCCCGCTGGCATCGGCCCCCGTGTTCTCGAACATCTCGGTGCGGGCGACCGACGAGGCGGCGACGGCGGTGCCCGGCCGGGTCGGCGTCTTCGGCTTCGGCGCCGAGGGCCTCCTCACCGAGCTCGTCGTCGAGGCGCTCGCCCAGGTGCACCGGTCGAACCCCGGTGCGCACCCGCGGCTGATCGGAGCCCCAGGCTCCGACAGCCCCGCGGGGCGACGCCTCCAACGGCTCGCCGACCGAGAGGGCTGCCCCGTCTCCTTCAGCGGCCTGCTGGATGAAGACCAGCTGTCGCAGGAGCTGTCGAGCTGCGAGGTCATCTTCCACACCGACCCGGCCGGTCCGACGTCACGGAAGACCACGCTCGCGGCCGCACTCTCGCACGGAAGGCCGGTCGTCGCCTTCGACGGCCCGGATCGGTGGCAGGAGCTCGTCGACGCAGGAGCAGTCGAGCTCGTCCCAGCCGATGAGCGCGCCGCCACGGCGCTGGAGGCGCTCCTCCAGGACGACTCCCGCAAGGCGGCCCTGGCCGAGCGGGCCCGCGAGTTCGCCGCGGCACGGCTGTCCCCGCAGCACACGGCCAGGACCATGCTGGAGACGATGGATCAAGTCGACAGCCGAGGATGGTCATGACCCGCCCTACGAGGCTCCTGGTGGTGAGCCACCCGGCGGTCCTGCCGGTCAACCAGCTCGTCTGCGCCGAGCTCGCCGGGCGGGGCTGGCACGTTGACCTGGTCGTCCCCGACCGCTGGGGGCACGAGTATGGCGAGATCACCCCGGCGCCGCTGCCTGCGCTGGCCGACGGGTTCCATCCGATGCCGGTCGTGCTGTCCGGCCGCGAGCAGCGCCACGCCTACCGCATACGGCCCGGCCGGCTGCTCCGCCAGCTCCGACCCGACGTGGTGTTCCTCGAGCAGGAGCCGTTCTCGGTGTCCGCCCTGCAGTGGGGGCTCACCGCCGAGCGGGCCGGGATCCCCTTCGGCGTGCAGGCCGACGAGAATCTCGATCGTCTGCTTCCGGCGCCGGTGCGAGCATGGCGATCCTGGGTGCTGGGCCACGCGGCGTTCGTGGCCGCCCGCTCCGACCGCGCCGCCGAGCTGGTGCGGCAGTGGGGTGCCACCGGCGATGTGCGGCTCGTCCCCCACCACGTGCCCGAGTGGCCAGTCGGAGAGCGCACGACCGGTAGAACCTTCCGGGTGGGCTACGCCGGACGCCTCGTCGAGGAGAAGGGCCTCGACGTGCTCGTGGCTGCCGTGCGCCGCCTGGGGGCGGGAACCGAGCTGGTGGTGGCCGGTGACGGGCCGCTCCGCGGTTGGCTAGAAACCGAGGACCTCGCAGGCGCCAAGCTCGACCTGCGGAATGGTCTCGACCACTCGGCGATGGCCGAGGCCTACGCGTCGATGGACGTGCTCGTCCTCCCCTCGCGGACGACCGAGACCTGGACCGAGCAGTTCGGTCGGGTGCTGGTCGAGGCGCTCTGGTGCGGGGTACCGGTCGTCGGCTCCGACTCCGGCGAGATCCCCTGGGTCATCCGCACCACCGGTGGCGGCTGCGTCGTCCCCGAAGGCGACGCCGGTGCGCTGGCTTCGGTGTTGGCCGAGCTCCGAGACGATCCCGGGCGGCGCCGAGCCCTGGCCGAGCATGGGCGGCGGGTAGTCGAGGAGACCTTCAGCGTTCCCGCTGTCACCGGCGTGTTCGACGGCGTCCTGCGGGAGGCGGCCGGCGACGGCCGTCCCCGGGTCGCCCTGGTGGCGCACGGCGTCCACGACGACGGGGGCATGGAGCGGGCGTGCGCCGAGCTGATCCGCCACGCCCACGACGAGTTCTCGTTCACGGTCGTCTCGGCCGAGCTCGACCCGGCGCTTCGCTCGCTGGTCGACCGCTGGGTCCGCATCCGGGTACCAATGCGGCCGATCCCGCTCAAGTTCGTCGCCTTCTTCCTCCGGGCGGGGCTTGCACTCCGGCGGCTCGACGTCGACCTGGTCCACACCGTGGGAGCCATCGTCCCGAATCGAGTCGATGTGGCAGCTGTGCACTTCTGCCACGCTGGTCACCGCGCCTCGACCGGCCACCTAGCGCCGGTCGGCGCCCGGCCGTCCCGCCGGCTCAACACGACCATCGCCCGGGCGCTCGCCGTCATGGCCGAGCGGTGGTGCTACCGGCCGGCGCGCCTCCGGTCGTTCGCGGCGGTGTCGGGCGGGGTGGCCGAGGAGCTCCGCTCGCACTACCCGGGCGTCCCGGTGGCCCTCACCCCGAACGGCATCGACCTCGACCGGTTCCGGCCCGACGCGGCCGAGCGTGACCGCACGCGAGCGCAATACGACGTGCCGCCAGGCCAGGTGGTGGCGCTGTTCGTCGGGGGCGACTGGAACCGCAAGGGACTCGACCTGGCCATCGACGCCATCGCCAAGTCCCGCGCCGACGGCACCGAGGTGCTCCTGTGGGTCGTCGGCCCGGGCGACGAGGCCCGCTTCCAGGCCCGAGCCGACGCACTCGGCGTCGGCGACGCAGTGGTGTTCTTCGGGCGGCGCAGCGACACCGAGCGCTTCTATCGGGCTGCCGACGTGTTCGTGCTCCCGAGCGAGTACGAGACGTTCAGCATCGTGTGCTTCGAAGCCGCCGCGTCCGGCCTGCCCGTGGTGGCCCCACCCCTGCACGGGGTGTCCGACCTGATCGGGGACGGAGCGGCCGGCACCGTCGTCGAGCGGAACGCCGACAGCGTCGCCGCCGCGCTCGTCGCCCTGGCCGACCCGGCGACACGAGCCCGGCTCGGCACGGAGGCGCGACGGCGTGCCCAGCAGTACACCTGGGAGGGCTCGGCCCGCTCCGTGCTCGGCCTCTACCGGTCGCTGCTGCCCCAGGAGGCCGCGTGACCGCCGTACTGCACCGCAGTTCCGCGGTCCGTGCCGTCATCGGACCGGCTGTCACGGTGGCCACCGCCGTGGTGGCCGGAGCGATGGTGTCGCAGCCGTCGCTGCTTCGCGCGGCGCTCGGCGCTGCCGGCGCTTTCCTGCTGGCGATGGCCGCCGTCCGGCTGCCAGCCCGGTCGATGCTCGCGGTCTTGGTCACATGGATGGCGGCGCTGGGCCTGGTGCGCCGGCTCACCTCCGGCGTCAGCCCCAAGGAGGCCTGGGGCGACCCGTTGCTGTTCGTCGGCGCCACGGTGTGGGTGGTCCTCGCCCTGACCGCCGTGCACCGGGGTGCGCTGCGGGGGCGAACCCGGCTGACCACGGCCGTGGTCGCTCTTGGCGCCCTGCTCGCCGTCAGCGCCCTCAACCCACAACAAGGTGGCCTCACCGTGGGGCTCAGCGGGGCGCTGCTGGTGGTGGTCCCCATGCTCGCCTTCCTGGTCGGCCGCACGCTGCTCGACGACGACGCGTTCCGTTCCCTGCTGTGGTTGGTGGGCGCGCTCGGCCTCGTCGCCGCCGTTTACGGCTTGGTGCAGACGTTCTCCGGGTTCCCGTCCTGGGACCAGGCCTGGATCGACAACGAGGGCTACACCGCCCTGAATGTCGGCGGGGTGATCCGGGCCTTCGCCAGCTTCTCCGCCGCCTCCGAGTACGCGGGCTTTCTGGGGCTGGCCGTGGTCGCCTGGGTCGCCCAGGGCCGGGGCCTGCTGCGCTGGCCGCTGCTGGCCGGCGCCGTCGCCTTGCTGGCCACCGCGCTGTGGTACGAGTCGTCCCGGGGCATCATCGTGCTCACCGTCGCCGCCGTGGGTGCGATGCTGGCGGCCAGGGCCGGCCTGCCGCTGGGCCGAGCCTTGATCGGCGGTGTCGTCGTGATCGCCGCCCTGCCCACGGTCGTCGGCCGGCTGGCGCCGACCCAGCCGTCCACCGACTCCGCTGGCCAGCTCACCGCCCACCAGGTGGATGGCCTCACCGACCCCTTCGGCGAGGATTCCACCCTGCCCGCCCACATCGAGCTGGTCCGCGGCGGCATCGAGAGCGCCCTGTCCGATCCGCTCGGCCACGGCGTGGGCAGCATCACCATCTCGGGCGCCAAGTTCGGCGGCGTGATTGGAGGAGCCGAGGGCGATCCCGGGCGTGCCCCCTTCGCCGCCGGCCTGCCCGGCATGGTCGCCTACCTGGCCGTCGTGGTGCTCGGGATCACCCGTGCCTATCGTCTGGCAGCGACCCGCCGGGACGCGGTGTCGCTCGCCGCCCTCGGCATCGTGGTGGTGACGTTCCTCCAGTGGCTCAACGGCGGTCACTACGCGGTGGTGTTCTTCGCGTGGTTGGCGCTCGGCTGGGTCGACGCGGCCACGTCAAGAACGTTGACGCGGGCAGCCGCCGCCGAACGAGAGTTGGTCGCATGAAGCGAGCACTGCTGGTCAGCCCGAGCAGCGTCCCCGGAGGCGCCGAGCGGGCATTGGCCTCTCTTGCCCGGCATCTTCCCTCTCATGGCTGGGAGGTGGAGGCGGTGCTGCTCCAGCCGGGGCCCCTCGAGCGATGGCTGACTGACGCCGGTTGCCGAACGCTGGTGATCGACGCGGGGCGTACCCGCCAGCTGCACCGCACGGCGGCGACGGTCGCCCGGCTGATTCAACTCGCCCGTGGCGCTGACGTGGTGGTGTCGAACCAGAGCAAGGGCCACGTCTACGGCGGAGCCGCAGCGCTTGCTGCTCGCAAGCCAGCGGTGTGGTGGCAGCACGGAACCCCCGAGCCGTCACGGATCGAGTCGGTCGCTGCTCGAGTGCCCGCCGCGGCGGTGGTCGCCGGCAGCGGTGACGCGGTGGCGGCCCAGCGCCGGCTGACGCCCGGATTCCGCGTCGAGCTCGTCCACCCTGGCGTGGACACCGCCGCTATCGCTCGCCGCTCCGGGAGCGCGGCCGCCGTGCGAGCGAAGTTTGGCTGGCAGGAACGCCCAGTCATCGGCATCATCGGCCGCCTACAGGAATGGAAGGGCCAAGACGTGTTCCTCCGGGCGGCGACACAGGTGGCCGCCCTGCACCCGGAAGCGGTCTTCGCCGTCGTCGGCGGGGCGGTGCTCGGGTGGGAGGGCGACTACCCAGTCCAACTCCGCCGGCTCGCCGACGAGCTCGGCATCGCCGACCGGGTGCACTTCGCCGGCCACCAGGAGGACGTGTACCCGTGGTTCGACGCCTGCGACGTGGTCGTCCACGCCAGCCTTGGCGAGCCCTTCGGCCTCGTGCTCGTCGAGGCCATGGCCCTCGGCAAGCCACTGGTCGCCACCGCGGCCGGAGGACCGACCGAGATCATCGTGGATGGCGAGTCGGGGCTGCTGGTCCCACCCGGCGACGCCGATTCGATGGCTGCCGCCATCAGCCGGGTCCTCGCCGATGACGGGCTTCGTGCACGACTGGCTACTGGCGCTCCGAAGAGGGCTGAGGTGTTCGACGAACGGGCCATGACGGCGAACTTCGCCGCGCTACTCGACGACATCGCCGGCACGACCACGGCCGGCTCGCAGCTCACCGAGCGGACCGTGCCCGGCCTGCACGACTTCGTGTTCACGTCGGTGATCGACGGCATGGAGCGGGGAAAGGTCCTCGACCTGGGCGCCGGCAGCGGCGCCTTCGCCCAGCGACTTGCCGGCTCCGGATTCGATGTCACCGCAGTGGACCGCGACGGCTCCGGGTTCGAGGCCGACGTCGACTTCCGCGCCGTAGATCTCGAAGTCGCCGGGTGGGAGTCGGAGCTGGGACCCGGGCAGTGGCCGCTGGTCGTCGCCATCGAGGTGATCGAGCACCTCGAAGCACCCATCGCCTTCCTTCGGAGCCTGGCGAGCTTGCTCGGCGAGGACGGCCGCGCCGTGGTCACCACGCCGAACGTCGACAGCCTGCCCGCCCGGGCGAAGTTCCTCCTCCAGGGCAAGCTCCGGATGCTCGATGAGCACGGCGACCCGACCCACATCTCGCCCATCTTCTGGGACCTCCTCACCCGCCAGTACCTCCCCCTGGCCGGGCTAGGGCTCGTCCACGCATCGACGTACCCGCCGGGCGGCTTCGTGGCCGGTCGACCGGCGTACCGGCGGGTGCTGAGCACGATCCGGCCGTTGCTGGCGCGCCGGCCACGGCTCTCCGGCGACAACCACGTTCTGGTGCTGGCCCGCGATGCGTGACGTCGAACCGGCCGCAGGGGGACCCGGGGCGCAACCGGATACCTGGCCGCCTCGTGACCATGGCGCCAATTGACTGCCGGGGCGACGCCGCGCGCCCCCTCCTCGTCGGCAACGAATGGGTGTCGACCCGCGCCGGTGGGCTGAACCGGTACCTGGCCGACCTGCTGGTCGCCCTCGGTCGGGAGGGTGCCCATCCGGTGGCGCTGGTGGTGGGCGAGGGCGTCGGCGAGGGGGTCGTCGGCGTCTCCGGTCCCGAGGAGGGGCTCGTTCGCCGGCTCCTGGCCGGGCGGCGGGCCGCGGCCAGGCTGGCCCCGGAGGTCGATGTGGTCGACGTGCACTTCGCCCTGTACGGACTGCTGCCCGTGTGGACCACCCGGCTGCGCCGGCTGCCCCTGGTCGTGCACTTCCAGGGGCCGTGGGCCGGCGAGAGCGCGGTCGCCCGCGGCCAGCGGGGAGTGGTGCTGCGGGCCAAGGCCGCCCTGGAGCGGGCCGTGTACCGACGGGCCACCACCGTGGTGGTGCTGTCGGAGGCGTTCGGGCGGCTGGTGGTCGAGCGCTACGGCGTGGAGCCGGCCCGGGTGGTGGTGGTACCGCCCGGCGTCGACCTGGAGCGGTTCCGCCCCGGCGACCGGGCCGCCGCCCGCCGCCCGCTCGGCCTGCCGAGCGACCGGTTCGTCGCCGTGGCCGTGCGCCGCCTCGACGCCCGCATGGGCCTCGACGTGCTGATCGACGCCTGGGAGCAGGTGCAGGCGGCCTGTCCGGGGGCGGTGCTGGTCATCGCCGGCGAGGGCCGGGAGCGCCCCCGGCTGGAGCAGGCCCGAGCCGCCCTGGCCGACCCGTCGGGCGTGCGCCTGGCCGGCCGGGTCGGCGACGACGACCTCGTCGAGCTGTACCGGGCCGCCGACTGCTCCGTGGTGCCCACCCGGGCGCTGGAGGGCTTCGGCCTCGTCACCCTCGAATCCGCCGCCTGCGGCACCCCGGCCGTGGTCACCGATGTGGGCGGTCTACCCGACGGTGTCGTCGGTCTCGACCCCACCCTTGTGGTACCCGCCGGCGACGCCCGGGCCCTGGCCGATCGTCTGGTGGCCGCCGCCGGCGGCGACCTGCCCTCGCCCGGGGCGGCCCGGCGCCACGCCGAGGGCTTCTCCTGGGCCCGGGTGGCCCGCCGCCACCTCGACCTCTACGCGGATGCCGCCCGGCCCCGGCTGCGGGTCGCCTACGTCGGCCACACCGCCGCCCTCTCCGGCGGCGAGCTGGCCCTGGCCCGGATGCTGCCGGCGTTGGGCGAGGTCGACGCCCACGTGATCCTGGCCGAGGACGGCCCGCTCGTCGAGCGGCTGCAATCGGCCGGCGCCACCGTGGAGGTCCTCCCCATGGGGGAGCGCACCCGGGCGCTGCGCAAGGGCCGCGTCTCGCCAGCCGCCCTGCCCGTCGCTGCCCTCTGGGACACCGCCGCCTACTCGCTGCGCCTCGCCCGGCGCCTGCGCCGGCTCCGCCCCGACGTGGTCCACACCAACACGCTCAAGGCCGCCCTCTACGGCGGGGTCGCCGGGCGGCTCGCAGGCATCCCGGTGGTGTGGCACGTCCACGACCGCATCTCCGCCGACTACCTCCCCCGGCCGGCCGTCGCCCTCATCCGCTTCGCCTCCCGGCTCCTGCCGACGGTGGTGGTGGCCAACTCGGAGGCGACTCTGGACACGCTGGGGCGGTGGCCGCGGCGCTCGGTGGTCGTCCCGAACCCGGTGGAGCAGCCCGACCTGGGCGAGCCGGCGGCCGCTTCGAGCGGGCGGCCCTTCACCGTCGGGCTGGTGGGCCGGCTGGCGCCGTGGAAGGGCCAGGACGTGTTCCTGCGGGCGTTCGCCTCGGCCTTCGCCAGCGGCGACGAGCGAGCGGTGATCGCCGGATCGGCCCTCTTCGGCGAGGACGACTGGGCGGCGTCGCTGCCCCCGCTGGCCGACTCGCTCGGCATCGCCGGCCAGGTCGAGCTCACCGGCTTCGTCGACGACGTCGGCTCGCTGTACCGGCGCCTCGACGTGCTCGTGCACGCCTCGACGATCCCCGAGCCCTTCGGCCAGGTCGTGGTCGAGGGCATGGCCGCCGGGCTGCCGGTGGTGGCCGCCAACGCCGGCGGGCCAGCCGAGATCATCACCGACGGCGTCGACGGGCTGCTCTACCCGATGGGTGACGTCGACGCGCTGGCGCGGCAGTTGCGCGCCCTGGCGTCCAGCCCTTCCCGGCGCCGGCGGCTCGGCACGACGGCGGCCCGGCGGGCCGCCGAGCTCTCACCCGAGCGAGTCGCCGACCAGCTCAGCGAGGTGTACAGGGGCCTGGCGCAGCGGACCGCCCCAGGGGTGCAGCGCGGTCGGTGCTAGACGCCCCATCCCGCCGGCCGCAGTCCAAGCCTCGGGCCGGCCGCCGTTGCGCGGTGAGCGACCCGAGGTGAACGGGTCACAGGCACGACGACCTCGCCCTCCCTCTACCGGGGGACCGCAGCGAGCGAGCCGTCGTGCAGCTCGAACTCGAGCGTGGCACCGGGGCACAGCACCTCGGACCGCTCACCGACCTCGACGGTCAGGTCCTCGGCACCGGCCATGGGCGCACCGGAGATCCGGATCCTGGTGTGGTCGAGCACCACCTCGACGCGCTGGCCCCGGTGGTGCACCACGAAGGCCGCCTCGCGCAGGGCACCGGGCAGGCGTGGCACGAACGCCAGCCCGCCCCTGTGGCTGCGCATCCCGGCGAAGGCGCGCGTGACGATGTCGATGGTGCCGGCCATCGCACCCAGGTGCACCCCCTCACCGGTCGTTCCCCGCTGGGTGTCGTCGAGGTCTGCGACCAGCGCGTCGCGGAACAGGTCCCAGGCACGGGCCGGGTCGAGGCGGGCCAGCACCGACGCGTGCACCACCCGGCTCAGGGTGGAGCCGTGGGCTGTGCGCTCCAGGTAGTGGTCGACGCTTCGCACCAGGTCGTCGGAGGTGACCGCGTAGCCGAGCCGGTCGAGCTGGTCGAGCAGCACCTCGGGCCCGAGCAGGTAGGCCAGCATCAACACGTCGGCCTGCTTGGTCACCTTGTAGCCGTTGGTGCTGTCCCCCTCGGCCTCGAGGATGAGGTCGAGGCGGCCGATGTTGCCGTAGGTGGCGCGGTAGCGGCTCCAGTCGAACTCCTCCAGGCGGTCCCACCCCTCGAACTGGCTGATGATGCCGCCGTCGTGGAACGGCACCGCCAGCCGCCGCCCGATCCGCTCCCAGCCGGCAGGCTCGTCCGAACCCAGCGAGAGCTCCTCGGCGAGCTCGTCACGAGCCTGGCCGGCGAGGGCGTCCAAGGCGTCGACCGCCCGCCGGAGCACCCAGGAGGCGAGCACGTTCGTGTAGGCGTTGTCGCGCAGCCCGGCGCCGGGGGCTCCCGGGTACCCGTCGTGGTACTCGTCGGGTCCCATCACCCCGTCGAGGTGGAAGCGGTCCTCGCCCGGGTCGTGGGTCGCCAGGGACGCGAACAGCCGAGCCACCTCGACCAGCAGCTCGGCGCCGCGCTCGGCCAGCCACGCGGTGTCACCGGTGGCCTCGTAGTGCCTCCAGGCGTTGTAGGCCACGGCGAGGCCGACGTGGAGCTGGCGGCGCGAGCGGTCGAGCATCCAGCGCCCCGAACGGGGGTTGAACAGCTCGGTGGGCGTCTCCTCCCGCCCGTCGCTGCCGCTCTGCCAGGGGAACAGGGCGCCGCGCAACCCCGCTGCCCGGGCAGCTCGACGCGCCGCGTCGAGCCGGCGCCAGCGGTAGTCGAGCAGCGCACGCGCGACCGCCGGAAGGTGGCTGCCCACCACGGGCAGCACGAACAGCTCGTCCCAGAACACATGACCCCGGTAGCCCTCGCCGTGCAGCCCGCGCGCGGTGACACCGGCGTCGAGATCCGCGGTGTGGGGCGAGAGGGCCGACAACACGTGGAACACGTGCATGTTCAGCACCAGCTGCACGTCGCGCTGCGCGTCGAGGCGGACCTCGAAGCGGTCCCACAGGCGGCGCCACGCCGCCTCGTGCGGGCCCAGGAGGCCGACCAGCCCCGCCGAAGCGTCGCCGAGCAGGTCGAGCGCGCCGAGCGCGGGCGCCGCCACGGCACGATCGCGTGAGGTGACCACCGCCACCGTCTTGTCGACCACGAAGGCGACCCCGTCCCGAGCGTCCACGGCGAGGCCCTGCGCGTAGCGACCCGGTCGTGGCTCGACGATGCCCAGCGGCCGCGACGGCGCGCCGATCACGCTGGTGCGCGCCGCGGTGGCGATCCGGACCCCGCTCTGGGAGGTCTGCACCTCCACGAGCAGGACCTCCGGTGCGGGCGAGGACACCGTCGCCGCCGACAGGTGCCGGTTGGCCAGCGCCGCCTCGTCGCGCACGTTGGCGTTCACCACGCCGGCATCGATGCCCGAGCGCACCTCGACGGTGCCCGACCAGCCGCGAGCCACCACGGTGGTCTCGAGAGCGGCGATGTGCGGGCGCACCATCGACACCAGCCGCCGCTGGAGCACGTCGAGCCTGCGCCCCCCGCCGTCGTCGAGCGAGACCGTGCGGGTGAGCACCCCACGGCGAAGGTCGAGCTCTCGCCGCTCCCCCACGACGTGCAGCCCACCGTCGGACCACCATCGCCCGTCGTCGACGCGCACGTCGAGCACCAACCAGTTGGGGGCGTTGACCAGGCTCTCGTGCTCGACCTCGTGACCACCCACCCTGCTGGTCAGCCGGTTGTACACCCCGGCGAGGTAGGTGCCCGGGTAGTGGGTGCCGTCCGCCGCGCTCTCGGGTGCCGCGCCCCTGGTGCCCAGGTACCCGTTGCCCAGGGTGGTGAGAGCCTCCCGATGGCTCTCGTGGGCGGGGTCGAAGCCGGCGTAGGCGACCACCCAGGGATCGGTGCGAACCACACCCAGGTCGAGCAGCCCGACGTCGTCGACCACCACGTGCGCACCGGCCGACTCGAGCGCGCTGCGGTGGCCGGCGCGGTCCACGCCCACCACCAGCCCGAAGCCCCCCGAGACCGCCGCCTCCACCCCCGACGTGGCGTCCTCCACCACCGCGGCGCGGGCGGGGTCCACGCCCAGCCGGCGAGCCGCTTCGAGGAAGGTCGCCGGGTCCGGCTTGCCCGCCAGGCCCGCTGCCGCCGCAGCGTCGCCGTCCACCACCACGTCGAAGAGCCCCTGCAGGTCCGTGGTGGCCAGCAGGTCCTCGGCGTTGCGGCTCGCTGTCACCAGCCCGACGGGGACGCCACCCGAGCGCAGCCGCTCGATCAGGTCCACCGTGCCGGCGAAGACACGCACCCCGTGCGCCGCCAGACGACTCCGGTACAGCTCGTTCTTGCGCGCCGCCAGGCCATGGATCGTCCAGGCGCCCGCGTCGTCACCGGGTGCACCCGTGGGCACCTGGACGCCGCGGGCCGACAGGAAGCTGGCCACACCGTCCTCGCGGGACCTCCCGTCCACGTAGCGGCGGTAGTCCAGATCCGCATCGAAGGGTTCGACGGGCCCGTCGAGATGTGCGCGGGGGTCGGCCAGCACGGCCTCGAAGAGATCAGCCCACGCCGCCGCGTGAACCGCCGCGGTGTCGGTGACCACGCCGTCCATGTCGAAGATGACCGCCTCGTAGGGCGGCGCCGCACCGGTGGGCGCGACCCGGACGTGCCGGCGGGGCATCTCGGGGCTGCGCCGGCGCGCCCCGTTGGCAGCCACCACCCCGGCCGGGCCCCCACCGACGACAGGGGCATCGCGACCGTGTCCCACAAGCGTCAGACTGTACGGGCTGAACCCGTCGCACGAGCAGCGGCTTCGACGACCCGATGCCGGGCGGCGGGACCATCGGCCCTGCCGGGGACCATCGGCCCTGGCGGGCTGCGGGCCCGGTGGCCCACGATCACACGATGGCCCCCCCGGTGGACAGCCACCACGGGACCGGCGCCCCCACGACCCCCCCGACAGAACGCGACGGTCCGATCCTGCGCGCCCGGGGGGTGCGCAAGGTGTACCGGTCGACCGCCCAGGACGTGATCGCGCTCGACGACGTCGACCTCGACGTCGGCCAGGGCGAGTTCGTATCGGTCACGGGCCCGTCGGGCTCGGGCAAGACCACGCTGCTCAACTGCCTGTCGGGCCTCGACGAGATCGACGCCGGGTCGGTGCTCGTGGAGGGCCTCGACATCCACCGGATGTCGGACCGGGAGCGCACACGGCGACGGTCCACCACCATGGGCTTCGTCTTCCAGGCGTTCAACCTGATCCCTGTCTTCAGCGTCGCCGAGAACGTCGAGCTGCCCCTCATCCTGGGCGGCGTAGCGGCCAAGGAGGCGGAGGCGCAGGCAGCCCAGACGCTGCGCCGCGTCGGGCTCGGCCAGCGCCTGGACCGCCGCCCAACCGAGCTGTCGGGCGGCGAGCAGCAGCGGGTGGCCATCGCCCGCGCCCTGAGCGGCCGGCCGCGGCTGGTGTGGGCCGACGAACCCACCGGCAACCTCGACTCCGAGACCGCAGCACAGGTCATGGACCTGCTCTCCGAGCTCCACCACGAGGGTCTCACGCTCGTGCTGGTGACCCACGACGACCGCGTCGCGGCCCTGGCCGACCGCCAGGTGCGCATGCGAGACGGGCGCATCGTGTTCGACGGCCGGCCCGCCCCGGCCGACCCGTTGTCGTGAACCCGCTCGTCGTCGTCGCCGCGCTGGGCCTCACCGTTCCCTTCGTGGTCGCCATCCGCTCGGACTGGGTCCTGCGCCGGCTCGCGCTGCGCTACCCCATGCGACGACCGGTGGAGTCGGCGCTCGTGGTGGTCGGAGCCCTGTTCGGCACGGCGATCATCACCGCCTCGCTGGTGGTGGGCGACACGCTGGACCACTCCATCTCCGCGTCCACTGCCACGGACCTGGGCGAGGTGGACGAGCTGGTCACCACGCGGGACCCTGCCGTGCACGCCGAGGTCGAGTCCCGACTGGCGCCCCTGGCCAGCGACGCCGACGTGGACGGGCTGGTCTCGCTGGTCACCGTGCCGGTGTCGGTGCGCGCGGTGGACGGTCGCAGCGCCACGGCGCCGGGCTCCAAGCTGGTCGAGGTGGACTTCGGCGCGGCCCGCGCCTTCGGCGCCGGCCGGGGAGCGCCCGATCTCGACGGACCCACCCCAGGCGAGGGCCAGGTCGTGCTCAACGACGAGCTCGCAGCGGTGCTGGGAGTGGGCCCCGGCGACGAGGTGGCCATCCACGTCGCAGGGCTGGACCTGCAACTGAGGGTGAGCGCCACCGGCGGGCACCGCGGGCTGTCGGCCTTCCGGCCGACCACGCTCGACCGCGGTCGCAACCTGTTCGTCGCCCCCGGGACCGTCGACCGCGCCCTGGCCGACCCGGCGGGGTCCGCGGTGGCGCCGGTCGAGCGATCGATCGCCGTGTCCAACACCGGAGGACCGCTGGAGGGAGCGCAGCGCAGCGAGGCCGTCACCGCCCGGATGCGAGCACGCCTCGAGGGCGTCGCAGCGGTGGTGCGGCCGGTCAAGGCCGACGGGGTCGCCGCCGCCGAGCAGACCAGCACCCAGCTGGGCGAGCTCTTCTTGGCCATGGGGGCCTTCGGCGGGCTGGCCGGCGCCCTGCTGGTGGTCAACCTGTTCGTCATGCTCGCCGAGGAGCGCAAGGTCCAGCTCGGCATGTTCCGCGCCCTGGGGATGAGCCGTGCGGGGCTGGTGCGGGCGTTCTCGGTCGAAGGATGGCTCTACGGCCTGGTCGCCGCCACCGTCGGTGCGGTCTCGGGGGTGGGGCTGGGCCGCATCATCGTGAGCCTGGTCAGCCGTTCCATCGAGCAGGTCGACGAGGTCGGCGATCTGCGGCTGCGGTTCCACGTCGACCCCGCGAGCGTGCGCGACGGGTTCCTGATCGGCCTCGCGCTGGCCACCGGCACCGTCGTGGCCGCCAGCGTGCGCTTCGCCCGCCTCAACATCATCAGCGCCGTGCGCGACCTGCCAGCGCCCCCCACGACGGGCACTCGCGGGTGGACGACCGCGGCGGCGTCCGCCGCCGTCGTGGTCGGCGGCGCGTGGACCATCGCGGCCTTCGCCGGCGACGACGGCGTCGGCATCGTCGTCGCGCCGGTCCTCATCGTCGCCGGGGTGGCCGGCCTCGCCCTGGGGCGGCTCCCGGCCAGCATCGTGGGAACGGTCGCGCTGATCGCCGTCATGGCCTGGTCGACGGTGGCCATCCAGATCGTGCTGGACCGCGTCGAGGAACCCGACGTCACCACCATCGTCGCCCAGGGTGTCGTGCTGACCGCGGCGGCGGTGGCGCTGGTCACGCTGCACCAGGACCGGCTGGCTCCGCTCGTGCGGGCGCTGCTGCGCGGCCCGCGCTCGCTCGTGCTGTCGCTCGGGATGGCGTACCCGCTGGCCCGCCGGACCCGGACGGCGCTGACCGCGGGCATGTACGCCCTGGTCGTGTTCACCCTGGCGTTCATCAGCGTGCTCTCGTCGATGTTCACCAGCCAGCTCGGTCGCACCGCCGACGAGCTGTCCGGTGGAGCCGACCTGGTGGTCCGGTCGGTCAACGGAGCCACCATCCCCCTGGAGGACCTGCGCGGCCACGCCGGTGTCGACCAGGTCGCGCCCCTCGTCCAGCAGCAGGTGCTCGTCCGGCTCCCAGGGGGTGCGAGCGAGGACACCGAGCCGACGGTGTGGGTCGCTTCGACCTACGACCGCAGCCTCGTGGACATCGGTGCTCCGGTCCTTCGCGACCGGGGCGGCTTCGCTTCCGACGAGTCCGCCTACCAGGCCGT
This sequence comes from uncultured Microthrixaceae bacterium, assembly GCA_963703565.1. Taxonomy (GTDB): domain Bacteria; phylum Actinomycetota; class Acidimicrobiia; order Acidimicrobiales; family VFJN01; genus CAVPEW01. The sequence goes on from CAVPEW010000068.1 coordinate 102,121, forward strand.
GCTCGACGACCCCGGTGCGGCCATCATCGACCCGCTCTTCGCGACGAGCCTGCTCGAGTCGCTGGGTCGGGTCGGGCTGGGGTCCAGGATCGAGCTGCTCGACCCTGCCAGCGGGGCGGCCCGCGTCGTTCGGATCGTGGCCATCGCGCCGAGCGACCTCGCCTTCGACGGGATCCTGGTGGGCACCCCGGTCGCCCCCGCCGGCACGGACCTGCCCTACACGCGGGCCCGGGTGGCCGGCACCGGCGGTGAGCAGCTCGCCCGGACCCTGTCGCGGGACCTCGCCGCCAGCGGCGCCGAGGCCGAGACGTTCCAGTCGATCGTGGACAGGGCGACCACCACGCAGTCCCGCTTCTTCGACCTCGCGCGTGCCTACCTGGCGCTGGGCATGGTCGTGGGCATCGCCGGCCTCGGCGTGGTGCTCGTGCGGTCGGTGCGCGAGCGCCGACGGGCGATCGGGGTGCTGCGATCGTTGGGCCTCCAGCCCCGCTACATCGGCGCGAGCCTGCTGATCGAGGCCGCGTTGGTGGCCGTGGTGGGCACCGTCATCGGCGCCGGGCTCGGGGTCTTCACCGCTTACAACATCGTGAACAGCACCAGCCTCTTGGGCCTCGACGTCCACTTCGTCCTGCCGGTGGCGGAGGTCTCCGGCCTGGTCGGGCTGGTCGTCGCCGCCTCAATCGCCATCACCGCCGTCCCCGCTCAGCGCGCCGCGCAGATCCAGCCGGCGGTAGCGCTGCGCATCGCCGACTGACAGGCCCGAGCCAAGGGACCAAGGGCCCTGGCCACACCGACGCGGGCGAGCGACGATCGGGGCGACGAAGACGAAGGCACCGACCCGGAGGTGACGTCATGGCAGGACTGCTCGCCCGAAGGCACCGAGCCGGCGATCCCCATCATGATCGGCACCTGACCGATGACCCACGACGGCCCGCGCACCGTCGCCGGTGACCCGGCGACCGGCGACGTCTACCTCGTCGTCGACCTCGCCGATCTGCGCGTCGGCGACGTGGCGCTCGCCGGCGGCAAGGGCGCCAACCTGGGCGAGCTGGTCGCCGCGGGACTCCCGGTCCCACCGGGCTTCGTGGTCACCGCCCCCGGCTACCTGGCCGCGATGGAGGCCGCGGGGGTACGCGAAGCCCTGCTGGCGACCTTCGCACGTGCCCGGGCCGACGCCGACGATCCCGCCAAGCTGTCCGAGCTGTCGGGCGAGCTGAGGGCCCTGGTTCGCAGCGCGGGGGTCCCCGCCGGGCTGCGCGACGGGGTGCTCGAGGCGTACCACCGCCTCGGGCCCAGCGTCGCTGTGGCCGTGCGTTCGTCGGCCACAGCCGAGGACACCGCAGGCACGTCGTTCGCCGGCATGCACGACACGTTCGCCAACGTCGTCGGCGACGCGGCGGTCCTCGATCGACTGGTGGACTGCTGGGCCTCCCTGTACGGAGAGCGCGTCATCTCCTACCGCGCCAGCCAGGGCCTCGATGCCGAGCCGGCCATCGCCGTGATCGTGCAGCGCCTGGTCGAAGCCGACCGGGCGGGGGTGCTCTTCACGGTCGACCCCTCGACCGGCGACACCGACCGCATCGTGGTGGAGGGGGCGTTCGGGCTGGGAGAGGTCGTCGTGTCCGGCCAGGTCGAGCCCGACACCTACGTCGTGTCCAAGCAGGGTCCTCGCCTGGTACAGGTCCGGGTCGGCCACAAGACCCACAAGCTGGTCGGTGCGCCGGGCGGGGGGGCCCAGCGCACCGACCTACCCGACGAAGAGGCCGACGCCCGAGTCCTCGACGACGACGAGGTCGTCGCCCTGGCACGCCTGGGCACACGCATCGAAGCCCACTACGGCGGAGAGCCCCAGGACGTGGAGTGGGCGATGAGCGAGGGTCGCACCTGGCTGGTGCAGTCGCGCCCCATCACCACGCTGGGCGGGTCCGCGCCCCGGCGCGATGGACCGGTGGGCGACGCGCCGGGCGGCGAGCCGCTCCTTCAAGGCCTCGCAGCGGCGCCCGGCGTGGCCAGCGGGGCAGTGCGCGTTCTGGTCTCACCGGCACAGGGCGACCAGCTGCAAAGGGGTGAGGTGCTCGTCGCCCCCATGACCAACCCCGACTGGGTCCCCACCATCCGGCGAGCCGCGGCGGTGGTCACCGACGGAGGCGGGATGACCTGCCACGCGGCCATCGTGGCCCGCGAGCTGGGAGTGCCCTGCGTGGTCGGCGCCCGCACCGCGACCACGACCCTGCGCGACGGGCTGGTGGTCACCGTCGACGGTGCCCGAGGGACCGTCCGCGAGGGGACGGCGGCGCCGGCCGCAGCGCTGCGGGTGGGCACGCCCGCCACGCCCGTGACGCCGGCGCCCGAGCACCTGGCCACACGCGTCTACGTGAACCTCGCCGTGGCCGACCACGCCGAGGCCGTCGCCGCCCGACCGGTCGATGGTGTCGGCCTGTTGCGCGCCGAGTTCCTGGTGACCGATGCGCTCGGGGGTGTGCACCCACGGGCGCTGCTGGCTCGCGGCGGGCGCGAGGAGTTCCTGGGCGCCATGTCGGCCTCCCTGCTGCGCATCACCCACGCCTTCGCTCCCCGGCCTGTCGTGTACCGCACGATCGACTTCCGGACCAACGAGTTCCGGGGCCTCGAGGGCGGCGAGGCCTTCGAGCCCGTCGAGCAGAACCCGATGATCGGCTACCGGGGCTGCTTCCGGTACGTGCGCGAACCGGAGCTGTTCGCTCTCGAGCTCGAGCTGCTGGCCCGGGTGCGCGAGCAGACGCCGAACCTGCACCTGATGATCCCCTTCGTGCGCACCACCTGGGAGCTCGAAGCCTGCCTCGAGGCGATAGACGCCAGCCCCTTGGGCCGACAGAGGGGCCTGCACCGCTGGATCATGGCCGAGGTGCCCTCGATCGTGTACCGCCTCGGGGAGTACGCGGCGATGGGCATCGACGGCGTGTCGATCGGCTCGAACGACCTGACGCAGCTCATGCTCGGAGTCGACCGGGACTCGCAGGTGTGCGCCGAGCTGTTCGACGAGTCCGACGCCGCCGTCCTCGACGCCATCGGCCAGATCATCACCGGGGCCCGCGAAGCCGGGATCACCTCCTCGCTGTGCGGGCAGGCACCCTCCAATCGGCCGGAGTTCGCCGAGCACCTGGTGCGCTTCGGCATCGACTCGATCTCGGTCAACCCCGACGCACTCGACGCTGCCAGGGCCGCGGTCGCCAGCGCCGAGCGGCGCCTGCTCGTCGACGCGGCGCGCCGATCCCGCACGCCGCGCAGCGGGCGGGAGCGCTGAGATGGACCCCCGTGAGCGTCACCCAGGGCCTGTGGCCCGGGCATCGTTCGAGGTGCGGTCCGCGACGGCGCCCGTCTCGGTGGTCGAACCCCGCTCGGCGCTGTCCACGCTGGTCTGGCGCCCGGCGATGTCGGTGGAACCGTCCTGTTCGCTCGCTGACGCCGCTGAGTCGATGAGGACCGAGGAGGTGTCGGCGCTGCTCGTCGGTCACCGCGAGGGCATCGTCACCGAGCGGGACCTCACCCGTGCCCTCGGCGCCGGGTGCGACCCGACCGACCCGGTGGCGTCGGTCATGAGCCGCCACCCGCTGAGCGTCGCCGCCGAGACGTCGATCCTCGCCGCCGCCGGCCTCGTGTTGAACGAGCAGGTCCGCCACCTGATCGTGGAGCTGGGCGACGACCAGGTCGGCATCGTGTCCATCCGCGACCTGCTCGCCGCTCTGCTCCAGGCGGTCGACCCCCAGATATGGCTCACCTCGCTGCGCGTCGCGGTGGAGGCGCCGTCCCGGCCCTGGCCGAGCTGACCGCCGCTCAGCCCACTGCCGGGACCGGGCTGTCGCGGTGCGCGAAGAGGACCTCGAGGCTGACCGGCCGGGCGAGATCGGCCAGGTCGGCCGCCAGGTCGATCAGCAGATCGTCGACGGTGAGCATCCCGGCGAAGCTCCCGTCGCGCAGGACTGCCAGACGTCGTATGCCATGCGCCCGCAACGACGCGAACGCCTCGTGCACGTCGGCTTCGCCGTCGATCGTCACCGGTGGGCTGGACATCACGGCATCCACCCGAGCCTCGTGGGGGACCTTCCGGGCCAGGGCCCGACGCACGAGGTCACGGTCGGTGACCACCCCTGCCAGCCGGTCGCCGTCCAGCACGGCCAGGGCGCCGACGCCCGAGCGCTCCATCACCGCGGCGGCCTCGTACACGGTCTGGTCGACTGTCACGGCAACGCCCGAGCGACGTACGGCGTCTATGGCTCTCATGGCTTCGGCCCCTTGGCTCGTCGGATGGGTTCACCGCGGCGGCACGACGGCGCGACCGAGGCGGTGCTGCCGAGCCTGCCGTGGCCCCTCCGACCGCGATAGGGCCGAACGACCCTCGCCGGCGAGGGCACGGGAGACAGCGCCCTGCGCCGACCTGCCGAGCCGGGGCCGCTCGACGCGGTGCCATTGGTCCCTGGCGGGTGGTCCATCCGCTCGCCATGCTGGGCGGGGAGGTCGCCGATGTCGCAGAGCGCGCTCTTGATCACGGTGCTGGTGGCGTGGTCCACGATCGGCAGTGCCTCCACCGAGCTCGTCCGTTCCGCTCCGGCGCCCGTCCTCGTCGTGGGCGACGGGGCGCGGAGATGAGCATCGGCTCGACGTGACGGCACGCGTCCCCCACGATCCCCAGCCCGGCGACGACCGGGTCGGCGCCACCCCCCGGGAGGCACCCGCCTCGGGGGAGCCCAGCGCCTCTCGGGGGCTGACGGTCGCCGACGCCGCCGCGCGGCTGGTGCGCGACGGGCCGAACGTGATCGTTCCCGAGCTGCGCGGCCACCGACTGGCGCGGCTGCTCGGTCCGCTGGCCGACCCGATGGTCGCACTGCTGCTCGTGGCCGCCCCCACCTACCTGTTGATCGGCGAGACCACCGATGCCGTCGTGGCCTTCGTAGCCCTGGGCCCGATCGTGGCCGTCGGATGGCTCCTCGAAGCCCGCGCCGAGCACACCCTGGAACGACTGCGCCGCCTCGCCGCCCCCACGGCCAGGGTGATCCGCGACGGTCTCGAGCACTCGATCCCGGTCGAAGAGGTCGTCGGGGACGACCTGATCGTGGTGCAGGAGGGTGACGTGGTCCCCGCGGACGCCGCCCTGGCCGAGCTGACCCAGCTGCTCGTCGACGAGTCCAGCCTGACCGGCGAGTCGTTCCCGGTGGCCAAGCAGCTCGGCGAGGGCGAGGCGGCGACGGTGTGGGCAGGCACGACCGTGCTGTCGGGCAGGGCGACGGCCGAGGTGACCGCCACCGGCGGGGCGACGCGCTACGGGCGCATCGGGTCGCTGGTGGCCGCCGCACGGCCGCCGCGGACCCCCCTCCAGCTCGCCCTCGCCCGCCTGGTGAGGGCCCTCGCTGTGGTGGCAGCGGTCTTCTGTGCCGGGGTCGTGCTCGCAGAGCTGGTCCGCGGGGACGGCCTGGGTGAAGCGGTGATCGCAGGGGTCAGCCTCGCCATCGCAGCCATCCCCGAAGAGTTCTCGATGATCTACACGCTGTACCTCTCGCTCGGGGCCTGGCGGCTCGCCCAGCAACGCGCCCTGGTCCGGCGCCTCCCCAGCGTGGAGACCCTCGGCTCGACCACGGTCATATGCACCGACAAGACCGGCACCCTCACCCAGAACCGGTTGGCCCTGGCAGGGGTGTGGGTCTCCGGGAGCGGCCGGGACGCCGACCACGGCGGTGCCTCGCTCCGAGAGGCCGAGCTCCTCGAGGCTGCCGTGCTGGCCTGCGAGCTTCCCGACGTTCGACCCGCTCGAGGTCGCCATCGTCGACCATGCTCGGCAACACGGCATCGATGTGGACGCCCTGAACCGCGCCTCACTGCTGCGCGACTGGCCCTTCGACCCTCACGACAGGTACCTCACCCACGTGTGGCGACCGGCCGAGCCCGACGAGCCGGCACGAGCCGCCGCCAAGGGGGCTCTGGAGGGCATCCTGGCCCGCACCGGGCCCTCGCCGGAGCTTCGCCACGCGGTGTCGGAGGCGAACGGCGCTCTCACCGCCGAAGGGATGCGCGTCCTGGCCGTCGCCGGCGGTCCGGCTCCTGCGGAGCCCACGGACCGCTCCACCGACGAGGCGGGGCTCCGCCTGCTCGGGCTGCTCGCGTTCAGCGACCCGGTTCGCGAGGGAGTCGGCGACGCGCTGGCCGAATGCCGCGCCGCGGGGATCAGGGTCGTGATGGTCACCGGCGACCACCCCGCCACGGCGCACGCCATCGCCGAGGGACTGGACCTGCCCCATCACAGCAACGGCACCGACCTGATCGCGACCGGCGACGACCTCGACGCCGCCGACGACTCCCGGCTCGACGAGCTGGCCGGGACGGCGAACGTGTTCGCACGGGTCCGCCCGGAGCACAAGCACCTCCTGGTCGGCGCCCTGCGCAAGCGGGGCGAGGTCGTGGCCATGACCGGCGACGGGATCAACGACGCTCCCGCCCTGCGCGACGCCGACATCGGCGTGGCGATGGGTCAGCGCGGCACGGAGGTGGCTCGCGAGTCCGCGTCGCTGGTCCTGCTCGACGACAACTTCGCCACCATCGTGAGCGCCGTGCGAGACGGACGCCGGATCTTCGACAACCTCACCCGCGCCTTCGCCTACCTCATCGCGTTCCACCCGCCGCTGCTGCTCGGCGCCCTCGTCATCCCCCTGCTGGGCAAGCCGCTGCTCCTGTTGCCCGTGCACCTGGTGGTCCTCGAGCTTCGTGTTGCACCCGGTCGTGTCGCTCGTGTTCCAGGCCGAGCCGGCCGACCCCGACGTGATGCGGCGCCCCCCGCGCCCGGTCGGCGATGCGCTCCGGTTCCGCACCCTCGCCCGACCCTACGCCGTGGGGCTGTTGCTGGCAGCAGTGCTGGTGTGCGCCTACCTCGTGGCGCTGCCGCGTTGGGGGGAGGAACAGGCCCGCGCGCTCGGCTTCGCGACCCTCCTCGCCAGCCAGCCGATCCTCCTGCTGAGCATGCGCAGCCCCGACCGGCCCCTGTGGGCCAGCGGCAGGCGCTGGACCCGCACCCTGGTGGTGGTCGTCGCCGCCATCGCCGCGATCACCGTCGGCACCGTCTACCTCGAACCCGTCGCCGAGCTGTTGCACATCGAACCGTTCGCGGCCCCGTGGTGGGCGGCGGTGCTGGGGGGCGCCTCGTCCATCCTTCCCCTCGAGCTGCTCAAGACCACGCCGGCGCCCAGCCCTGGCTAGGACCTACGGGCCACGAGGCGCGCCAGCACCAGCTTGTAGGAGGCATCAGCGGCGAGCACCGCAGGGGCGGTGGCCAGCGCCAGCACGAACGGCCACGGATCGGGCGGGGCCTGGTCCAACGCGTCGGCCAGAGGACCCAGGAACAAGAACCCGGCCAGCGCGGCCAGCTCGACCGCCACCGCCGCCACCAGGAGGCGATTGGACATCCAGCCCAGGCGCCACGGTGGCCGGCGCGCGCTCCGACAGGCGAAGGCGTTCGCCATCTGCCCGAACACGACGGCAGAGAAGGCCGCACCCGAGGCGGCAGCCAGCGTCGATGTCGCGGGATCCCCGTCGCCCAGACGCCAACCGGCCAGGAGGAGCGCCACGGTGAAGGTGGTCATCTCCACGAGCGCCTCGGCAGGACCCAGCACCCCGAAGACCCTCACCAGCAGCGGCCGGTCGATGAGGTGGCGCCCGCTCGGCGAGCGCTCGAGCACGTCCTGGGCGGGCGGTTCGCCGCCGAGCGCCAGAGCGGGCAGCAGATCGGTCCCGATGTCGAGGGCGAGGATCTGCAACACACCGAGGGCGAGGGGAAACCGGCCCCCCGACAGGGCCCACACGACGAAGGGGGTCAGCTCGGCCACGTTGTCGGTGAGGTGGTAGCTGAGGAACCGGCGGATGTTGGAGAAGGTGGCGCGGCCCTCGGCGATGGCCGCGACGATGGTGGCGAAGTCGTCGTCGAGCAGCACCAGATCTGCGGCCTCGCGGGCCACGTCGGTGCCCCCCAGACCCATCGCCACGCCGATGTCGGCCTCCTGCAGGGCAGGGCCGTCGTTGACCCCGTCGCCGGTCATCGCCACCACGTGCCCGCGTGCCTGCAACACACGGGCGATGCGGAGCTTGTCCTCGGGGGCGACCCTGGCCACCACCACGCCGTCGTGGTCGACGAGCTCGCCGAGCTCGTCGTCGTCGAGGGGCAGGTGGGCTCCCTCGACCACGACTGCCTCCTCGCCGGCGAGCCCGATCTCCGAGGCGATGCCCAGGGCGGTCGCCGGGTGATCCCCGGTCACCATCGCCACACGGACCCCCGCCTGCCGGCAAGCCTCCACGGCGGCGCGGGCGCCGGGGCGGGGCGGGTCCTCGATGCCGACCAGGCCCAGCAGCTCGAGGTCGACCTCCGACGACACCGACAAGGTCTCGCCCCCGGGGACCAGATCGCGGACCGCCACCGCCAGCACGCGCAGCCCCCGGGCCGCCAGCCGATCGAGAGCCTCGTAGGCGGCGCCGGTCTCGCCAGCCCGGGTGGCGGTGCAACACGGAAGCACCGACTCGGGCGCCCCCTTGACCAGCAGCTGACCGTCCACGGCGACCGACATCCGCCGGCGGCGCGGGTCGAAGGGGACCTGGCCCTCCGCCGGGTTGGTCCGCTCCTCGGCCTCGACATCGACGCCGACGCGCCGGGCCAGTGCGTGCAGCGCAGCCTCCATCGGGTCACCTCGGGGCACCCAGGCGTCGTCATGGCGCACCACGCGGCCCGATGAGCACCTCACCGCAGCCAGCGCCAGGCGGGCCAACCCCGATCTCACCGGGTCCGTCGCCTCGATCCGCGCCTCGGGCCCATATCCCGCTCCGTCGACCACCGCCGTGCCGGTCGGTGTCCACACCTCGACCACCGACATCTCGTTCCGTGTGAGGGTGCCGGTCTTGTCGGTGCACACGAAGGTGGTCGAGCCGAGGGTCTCGACCGCCTCGAGGCGGCGGACCAGGGCGTGGCGGTCGGCCATCCTCTGCGCACCTCGGGCCAGCGACAAGGTCACGGTTGGCAACAGGCCCTCGGGGACCAGCGCCACGGTGACGCCCACGGCGAGCAGGAGCCCGTCGCGAGCGCCGATGCCCACGATGACGGCGACGACGAAGAACGTGCCGCCGGCCCCGACGGCGATGCCGGTCACCGCCCGCACGACCCGGCGCAGCTCCAGGGTGAGCGGGCTCACCGGGCGGGCGGCCTGCTGGGTCAGAGTCACGATCCCCGCGAAGCGCGTCGCCGCGCCGGTGGCGACCACCTGCGCCTCTGCAACACCCTCGACCACGAAGGTGCCCGCCGAGATGGCGTCGCCTTCGCCGGGCTGCTCGGGAACGCTCTCACCGGTGAGGGTCGACGTGTCCATCGACAGGCCCCGCGCCGTGACCAGGCGCAGATCTGCGGACACCCGGTCGCCGGCCTCGAGCAGCACGACGTCGCCAACCACCAGATCGGCGACGTCGACCTCGACGACGACGCCGTCGCGACGCACCCTGGCCCGCTGCGGGAGCATCGAACGGAGCCTGGCTGCCGCCCGATCGGCACGGAACTCCTGGGCGAACACGAACAGGCCGTTCACCACGACCACTGCCACGATGGCTGCGGCCAGCTCGGGCATCCCGCCCAGCGCCGCCAGAGCCGCCGCAGCCCACAGCATGGCCGCGAAGAAGTGCGTGAACTGCGCAGCGAGGTGGCGCCAACGCCCCGCCGAGCGAGCGGCGGGGATGACGTTGGGTCCGTCGTGGGCCAGCCTGGCGGCGGCCTCGACCCTGCTCAGCCCCGCGCCGGACCCATCGGGGTGCATGCCGACGATCCCGCCCCCGTCACCCGCGCCGGTCGTGCCGGCGGCGCTCGGCCAGCCGGGCGGCGTACGCCGCCGCCTCGGCGCGCCGGCTCATCCCCAGCTTGGCCAGCAGGTTCGACACGTAGTTCTTCACGGTCTTCTCGGCCAGGTGCATCCGCTCGCCGATCTGACGGTTGGTCAGACCGTCGGCGATGAGCTCGAGGATCCGGCGCTCCTGCCCGGTGAGCCCGGAGAGCTCCTCGTCGCCCGGAAGCCGTCGGAGCCGCTCCATGAGGCGGGCCGTGACGCCAGGATCGAGCAGCGGCTCACCGGCGGCCGCCCTGCGCACCTGCGACACCAGATCGGCACCGCGGACCTGCTTGAGCACGAAGCCCGCCGCGCCCGCCAGGACCGCGGCGAGCAGGGCATCGTCGTCGGCGAAGGAGGTCAGCACCAGACAGACGGTGTCGGGCTGTCGGGAGCGGATCTCACGGCAGATCTCGACCCCGTCTCCGTCGGGTAGCCGGACGTCGAGCACGGCGACGTCGGGCGCGACGGCGGGGATGCGGGCAAGGGCCTGCGCGGCCGTCTCCGCCTCACCGACCACCTGCATGTCGGGTTCGGCCTCGAGCAGCTCGCGCACGCCGCGCCGCACGACCTCGTGGTCGTCGAGCAGGAACAAGCGCACCACCGACAGTCATTGTCGCGCCGAGTCGAGGTGGCAGCGCCCACCCGGGCCACCAGCGATACTGGACAGCCATGATCGAGAGTGCCGGACCCCGACAACTCAACCAGCTCCTCGACGCCGTGCAGGCGGTGAGCCTCCGGGCTCGATCTCGACGACCTCCTGCGCCGGATCGTCGACTCCGCGACGGCGCTCGTCGACTCCCGCTACGGAGCTTCTCGGCGTGCTCGACGACACGGGCTCGCGCCTCGCGCAGTTCCTCACGGTGGGCGTCGACGACGACACCGTGCGTTCCATCGGCCACCCACCCGAAGGCCACGGGATCCTCGGCCTGCTGATCGTCGACGCCAGGCCGCTTCGCCTGCCCAACCTGACCGAGCACCCCGACAGCTACGGCTTTCCCGCCAACCACCCCCCGATGCGATCGTTCCTCGGGGTGCCCATCCGCGTCGGCGGCCGTGTGTTCGGCAGCCTCTACCTGACCGAGAAGAACGGCGAAGACGTCTTCAGCGACATCGACGAGGAGCTCGTCGTGGCCCTGGCCGGAGCAGCCGGTATCGCCATAGAGAACACCCGCCTGCACGCTCGGGTGGGCGAGCTCGCGCTGCGCGAGGACCGGGAGCGGATCGCCCGCGATCTGCACGACACCGTGGTTCAGCGGCTCTTCGCCACCGGGCTGTCGCTGCAGGGCACGATGGGGATGATCCACTCCGACCCCGACTCCGCCGGTGCGCGCATCGAGGCGGCCATAGACGAGCTCGACCTGACGGTGAAGCACATCCGCTCCGCCATCTTCGGGCTCCAGTCGACGGGGCCCGTGCCGGAGTCCCTGCGCGGCCAGGTGCTCGACCTGTGCCGCGAGACGACCCAGCTGCTCGGCTTCGAGCCCCAGGTGCTCTTCGACGGACCGCTGGACACGCTCACGTCCGAGGAGGTCTCCGCCGACCTCACGGCAACGCTGCACGAGGCGCTGACCAACGTCGCCCGGCACGCCCGAGCCAGCCGGGTCGACGTGGAGGTCACCGCCGACGACGACCAGATCTTGCTGCGGGTGCGTGACGACGGCATCGGCCCGCCCGCCGGTGACGTCCCCCACGGCAACGGCCTGGCCAACATGGCGGTACGCGCCCAGCGCCACGGGGGGGACTTCTCCCTTGGTCACGGTCCCTCCACCGGCAGCGTGGTGGAATGGCGGGTGCCGATCAAACCGGTCGAGCCCCCGGTCGCTCGAACCCCAAAGCGGTCACCGCGATGAGGCTGCCCCAGGCGCCTAGCCGGCCGGGTCCGCGCCCCACTCGGCACGCCGGCGGCCCGAGATGATCTCGGTCGAGATGGCGATCACCGCACAAGGGGCCCCCGGCTCCCAGGGCGATCCGGCCGGATGGACCGGCCCGCCCCGCTCCGACCGTTCGTCGACCAGTCGGGCCACGCCGGTGAGCGTCACGCTCCAGCCGGTGCCCGCGACCGAGTCGAGCTCGTCCGCCTCGAACGCCACCACCGTCCCCGGGGTGGCCGTCGCGAGCTTCGAGCCGACGGTGGTCCGCACCACCACCTGTTCTCCCTCGAGTCGGTAGGCCACCGGCAGGATGGTCGGCAGGGCCCCCCACGAAGCACCGATTCGCCCAAGGCGGGCCGTGCCGAGCAGGCGCAGGCACTCGAGGCGGTCGAGAACTTCTAGCCCGCTGCGGTCCAGCTCCACGGCGTCATGATCGACCCACAGCGCCCGCTGCGACAGGGCCGAACGGCACCCATGACCAGGACCCGACGTGGCTCTGCGGAGGTGCCGAAGGGCCCTAGGCCAGAGGCGTCCGATGGCCCAGGATCACCGTCATGCGGCGCCAGATCGAAGCCTGGACCAAGCTGCGGGCTCCCATCGAGCAGGCCCGCGAGGTGCTCGCCAACCAGCCCGAATGCCTCTTCGGCGACAGTTGCCGGCCCGAGGACCGCAAGGCGCGGCGCTACCCGACCAGTCTCGAGGTCGCCCGTGGGCAGGGCGGCGTCCATCACGAGGTGGTGGTCGAGGCAGGCTTCCCCGACACCGTCGCCGGTCGCCTCGTGCTGCCGATCCGCTGGGCGGCACCAGGGCGAGGCCATCTCCTGCCGAGCTTCGATGGTGCCATCGAGATCGAAGACGACGCAGTGCAGAGCCGCCTGGGTCTGCGGGGCACCTACGGGCTGCCCCTCGGCGTGCTCGGACGCTTCGGCGACAGCGTTGCCGGGCGAAGGATCGCCCAGCAGTCTCTGGCCTCCTTCGTCGAGCAGGTCGCCCGGCGCCTCGACGCCGAGGTGGACCGGCGCAACGCGATCACACCGCGGAACCTGTCCGTCTACCAGGTCGATCTGCGCGAGATCGGCCCGGAGAACTACCTCGGCTGACATCCCGACGCCTCGTCGCCGGCCGCGGGACCTGCGCTCGTGACGAGGCCGGGCAGTCCCGGGCTTCCCATGTGGGAGAGCGACGTGGTGCTCAGCGACGGTTCGCTGGGCCACGTCCGGTCGGTCTCGTCCTCCGACGGCGAGAGCCTGACCACCCTGCTGGAGGGGGCCGCACAGGGGCCGGGTCGGCTCCCGCGCCACTGGCCGGCCGCACCTCGAGCAGCGACGGTGGCCCACCTCCTCGACGTCGACCCGGTCGAGCGGGTGACCCTGGTCGTGGAAGCCTCCGGGCGGCTCCTCGCCGCCGGCCGCTACGAAGCCGGGCACGGCGACGGAGCCGCCGAGGTCGGGTTCGTCGTCGACGACGCGCACCGCGGCCGCGGCATGGGCACCATCCTGCTCGAGTACCTCGCCGCGGTCGCCCGTGCCCGGGGCATCGACCGGTTCGAGGCGCACGTCCCGCCGGACAACGGACCGATGCTCGAGGTCTTCGCCCGAGCCGGCTTCGTGGAGCGGGCCACGACCGGCGAGGCCGAGGTGACCATCGAGTTGCTCCTCTCCCCCACCGAGGAGGTCCAGAGCCTGGTCGAAGCGCGAGAGCACCATGCGGAGGCGGCCTCACTCGCCCGGCTGCTCGCCCCGCGGTCGGTGGCCGTGGTCGGCGCTGGGCGCGATCGCCACGGTGTCGGCCACCAGGTGCTGCGGAACCTGCTCGCCGGTGACTTCGCCGGGCCCGTGTACCCGGTCAACCCCCACGCCGGATCCGTAGCCGGGGTGCTGGCCCACCCCCGCGTGAGCGACATCGCCGGGCCGGTCGACCTGGTGGTGATCGCCGTTCCTCCCGCCCTGGTCCCCGAGGTGGTGCGCGACTGCGCCGCCAAGGGCGTCTACGGGCTCGCCGTGCTCAGCGCCGGCTTCGGCGAGGTCGGTGCCCGCGAGGCCGAGGCGGCCCTGCGGGACCTGGCCCGACACCACGGCATGCGGCTGGTCGGCCCGAACTGCATCGGCGTCGTCAACACCGACCACGGGCTCGACGCCACCTTCGCACCCACCAGGCCGGCCCCGGGGCGAATCGCGATGCAGTCCCAGTCCGGAGCGGTGGGGATCGTCCTGCTCGAGCGCTCGGCCCGCATGGGCCTGGGCGTGTCGACCTTCGTCTCGGTCGGCAACAAGGCCGACGTGTCGGGCAACGACCTGCTGCAGTACTGGGAGGACGACCCGAACACCGACGTGGTGCTGCTCTACCTGGAGTCCTTCGGCAATCCCCGCAAGTTCGCCCGAATCGCACGGCGCGTGTCACGCCGCAAGCCGATCGTGGCGGTCAAGTCGGGACGCTCCCCGGCTGGCGCTAGGGCTGCCTCGTCGCACACGGCGTCGATGGCCAGCCCCGACATCGCCGTCGACGCGCTGTTCCGTCAGGCCGGTGTCATACGGGTCGACACCCTCGACGAGCTGTTCGACATGGCCCTCCTGCTCAGCGCCCAGCCGCTCCCCGCCGGGCACGGCGTCGTGGTGCTGGGCAACTCGGGTGGACCCGGCATCCTCGCCGCCGACGCCTGCACGGCGGCAGGGCTCACCGTCACCGCTCTCGCAGAGCGCACCCAGCAGGCGCTGCGGGCAGTGGTGGATCCCAACGGGGCGGTCGCCAACCCGGTCGACCTGGTCGCATCCGCCACAGCGAGCACCTTCGAGCAGGCGCTCGGGATCGCCCTGGCCGACGATTCGGTCGACGCCGCGATCGTCGTGGCCACCCGAACCTTCGCCGCGCCGCCCGCAGAGGTGGCCGAGGCCCTCCGGCGAGTCGACGACACCACCGACAAGCCCATCATCGGATGCCTGCTGGCTGCGGACCTACCGCCGCTGATCGAGAACCCAGCGGCACCGGGGCGAGGGGTCCCCGTGTTCGCCACGCCCGAACCGGCGGCTCGCGCCCTGGCACGCGCCGCCGGTTACGCAGCCTGGCGGCTGCGCCCGCCGGGGCGGGTCGCCCAGCTCGAGGACTTCGATGCCGAACGAGCCCGGGGCGTCGTCGATCGCTTCCTGGCCGGGAACCCAGCCGGGGGCTGGCTGGAGATGTCGAGCGTGGCCGAGCTGTTGTCGGCCGCCGGGCTCCCGGTCCTGCCCACGTTCACGGTCACCGGAGCCGAAGCCGCGGCCCAAGCGGCCGCATCGGTGGGGTTTCCCGTCGCCATGAAGGCATCCGGCCCGGACATCGTGCACAAGACCGAGCTCGGCGCGGTGCGCCTCGGGCTCACCTCGCCCGACGCCGTCGTCGCCGCCTACCGGAAGATGGGCGACCACCTCGGTGTGGCGATGACCGGGGCGGTCGTGCAGCCGATGGCCGCCGCGGGCGTCGAGACGATCCTGGGCGTCGTGCACGACCCGTCCTTCGGGCCGCTGGTGATGTTCGGGATGGGCGGAACGGCGACCGAGCTGCTCGGCGACCGTGCCGTGCGGATCCTGCCCGTCACCGACCTCGACGCCGCGGAGCTGGTGCGGTCGTTGCGCACCTCGGCGCTGCTGTTCGGCTACCGGGGGGCACCGGCGGCCGACGTGGCAGCCCTGCAGGACACCGTGCAGCGGATGGCCCGGCTGGCCGGCGAGCTGACCGAGATCGCCGAGCTCGAGGTCAACCCGCTGGTCGTGTCACCCGACGGTGTCGTGGCCGTCGACGCCCGGGCGCGACTCGAACCGGCCGCTGCCGGGCCGCCCCGCGAGCTGAGGCGCATGCGCTGAGGCGGAGCCGTCAGCCAGCGTCGGGCTCGGGGAGCCGGAGGGCCGCGGGCGGATCGGGGGCCATGAGCCAGCTCACGAGGACGGCGCTCGTGCGAAGGTAGCCGTCGCGGAACGGCGCCGGGTTGGACTCCACCCAGGCGTCGTCACGCACGGCACGCAGCTCGGGATGGATGATCTCCTCGGCGGCCGCCTCGACGCCCTGGTAGAAGGGCCGGTCGGGATGGTGCAGGTCCAGCGCGGCGCGAGCGGCGCGGGCGTCGCCCACCAGGCGCCGTGCCGCACCGAGCAGCACCGGCCGCAGGGCATCTCCACCGTCTCGGGCTCCTCGCATGTCGACTCCTCCCGTCGTGGGTCGTCGCGTCCCGGTGCTCAACCACCGTCAGCTTCGATGCCCTCCTCGGCGTGGGTCATCGGGATCCGGCGGCCCGTGATCCAGCCCGGCTCGAGGCGCACCAGGTGGTCCCGGGCTCCGGGTGCCCACGGCCGAATGGGCAGCCGGCGGAGCCGCTCCTGCTCGGAGGGATCGGTGACCAGGTGGAGCGCACCGTGGACCATGACGCTGGTGCCGGTCTCGAACAGTGCATCGGCCTCGTCCACCTCCAACACCGCCGGGCGGCCCATCACCGCGGCGGCGAGCTTCGTGCCCGGCGCAGTACGGAAGACGACCGCGGCTCCGTCGAGCGCGTAGTTGACCGGGAACACCTGGGGGTGGGACATGTGAACCACTGCGACGCGCCCGAGCGTGTGCCGACCCAGGAACTCCCGGCATTGGGCCTCGTCGAGCCGGATCAGGCCCCACTCGTCATGCTCGTCCACGATCGCAGTGAACCTCACGTAACCCGTGCGCTCCTAGGGCCCAAGGGCCCTAGGAGCGCCCACCACAGCCGAAGCGGCCCAGCGCAGCCGGTGCAGGGACGTTCGGCCCTATCCCGGGTGCGGGCGGCGCCCAACGATGGTGACCACGAGACAGGAGGGGCCTCATGATCGCCAGCGTGGGAGACCGCATCGTCATCCACGGCCACCGGATCGGCGAGCCGGACCGCGACTGCCGGGTCCTGGAGGCCAGAGGCCCCGGTGGCACGCCCCCCTACCAGGTGCAGTGGGGCGACGACGGCCACGAGTCGCTGTTCTTCCCCGGGCCCGACGCGACCGTCGAGCACTACGCGCCAAGACGGGGTGCCGGCCCCGCCCGCACCCCGAAGGACACCGCAGCCGAGGCAGCGGTCAGGACCTCGACGCCCTGAACCGTCGTGTCCAGCGCGACCGCCGTCGGCCACGGGTCGGTCTCGACCGCCATCGCGGCGGCGATCCGCGCGTCGGCGTCGGAGGGATCGCCGCCGCGCGAGGCTCGGCGGGCCATTCGGGCCGTCGCGATCTCCGCCGGGCACCGGCACTCGAGCTCGACCAGATCGCTGGCCGTCTCCTGCGCGACCGTGCCAGCCAGGTCGCGCCACCGGCGCCGCCCCCAGGAGGCGTCCAGGACCACCGACGTCCCGGACCGCAACGCCCGACCGGCCCGCGCGAGCAGCTCGCGGTAGGTCGCCGCGGTGCTCGCCGCCGAGTAGATGCCCTCGCCGAACCCGGCCGCCGCCGGCTGGCCCGGTGGGATGCCCGCCAGCTCCTTGCGGATCGCGTCGGACGAGATCACCTCGGCCTCGAGCACCGGGCCCAGGGCAGCGGCGAGGGTCGATTTGCCCGTGCCCGGTAGCCCGCCCACCAGGACCAGGCGCACCCGCGCCGTCGCGAGTCGGTCACGGGCCAGCTCCAGCAGGTGGCCGGGGGCGGGATCCGGCACATCCCGCTGAGCTGCTCGGATCGCGGCGACCTTGGCCCGGACCTGGGCCCGATAGGCCACGTGGTGGTGGGCCAGCGACGCCGGCCAGGCGTCGCCGGCAGCCACCCTGTAGGCATCGAGGAAGCGCTCCGCGAGATCGAGGCGCCCGCGCCCTTCGAGGTCCATCGCCAAGAAGGCGGCGTCGGCGAGCCCGTCGCCCAGGCGCAGGGCATCGTCGAACTCGAGGCAGTCGAGCAGCCGCGGCCCGTCATCCAGGCAGAACACGTCGTCGGCGAGCAGGTCGCCGTGGCCGTCGCAGGCTCGGCCCGAGGCGACCCGTTGCGCGAACAGATCATGCCGACCGGCCAGGTAGCGCTGGGCGGCGACCTCGACCTCGTCCACCAGGTCGGGGTCGACGTAGCGGCCCCGGTAGGGATCGAGCTCGACGGTGTTGGCCGACCAGCGGGCCGCCATGGCATCGCAACCCGCGGCAGCGTCGGCGGCCGCGCCGCGCTCCGCGCGAGCGTGGAACCCGGCGAGCAACCGGGCCACGGCATCGAGGTTCGAGCCCACGTCCTCGCCTGCGACGACCATCGCCGCCAGCCGCCGGTCGTCGGGGAGGCGACGCATCACCACGGCGTGATCGCAGGGTGCGCCGTCGGTGCCGAGCACGTCGACGACCCCGAGGTAGATGTCGGGAGCCAGCCGGCGGTTCAGCGCCACCTCGCGGTGACAGAGCGCTTCGCGCGCCTGGCGCGTCGAAGCGTCCAAGAAGCCCAGATCGACTGCCTTCTTCAGCTTGTAGGCCCGGTCACCCAGCAGGACGACGACGCCGGAGTGCGTCTCGACCACCTTGGGATCCAGGTCGGCACCCACCATCGGAACCCTCCGGTCGTCCCGTCACGACCCGACCTCGGCGCCTCAGCGACCGGTCGGCACGACGACCACAGGGCAGTCGGCGTGGCGGGTGATCTGGATCGAGACCGAGCCGAGCAGTAGTCCCTCGAAGCCGCCGGCGCCGCGTGATCCCACGACCAGCAGGTCGGCGCCGGCCGAGTGTGCCAGCAGCGCCCTGGTCGGCGCTCCCTGCACCAAGAAGCGCTCGGGCGGGTGTTCGAGGTCGCCGCCCACCTCGGCCACGGCCTCGTCCAGGACCCTCGTGGCCGCCTCCTCGAAGGGTGCCGCGTCCAGGCCGATGCCGGTGTACGCGTAGCTGAGAGCCCCGGGGATCTCCCACGCGTGGACCAGCTCGAGCCGCCCGCCACCGACGCGAACCTCCTCGGCCGCCCAGCTCAGAGCGGCGGCCGACCCTCCGGAGCCATCGATGCCGACCACGACGCGACGCGGGGACTGCCCACGCCGTTGCACCCAACCCTCGTGGACGACCGCCACCGGGCATCGAGCGTGGTGCAGGCACTGCGAAGACACCGAGCCCAGCAGCAGGGTGCGGAACCCACCCAGGCCCCGGCTGCCCACCACGAGCAGGTCGGCCTCCTCCGCCAGCGACAGCAGCGCCCTGGTCGAAAGGTCGTTCACGACCGCCTGGCGGACCCGGTCGAAGTCGTCCACGGCGAGGGCCTCGTGGACGTAGGTCTTCAACGCGGTCGCCGCCGCCTCACGGTCGTAGGCCGGATCGAACGAGGGGCCCACGACCGCCTGGTGCTGGGTCAGGTGGCCCCAGGCGAGCACGGCGGTGACGGGCAGGTCCCTGAGACGCCCCTCGGCCACGGCCCATTGCAACGCCAACGCTGCGTTCGGCGACCCGTCCACACCCACGATGATCCCGGTCATGGGCACAGTGGAGCCGATGCAGCCCGCCTCGCGCCAGGGCCATCGGTCCCCACCCTGGGGACCAAGGCCCCTCCAGCAGACCCTCGGCGTGACATCGACGGCGCCCCCCGGCGGGTGCTACACCGTGCGACGCTCCCGCGTCAGAAGGTGGCTCGTGGCCGTCGACACCCCCAACCTCGACGCCGTGGACGCTGCGAGTGCGTCGACGGCCCAGGCGACACCAGCGGTGCCGCTACCGGCCGATTCGCGCCTCTACCGCATCAAGAGGCGCCTGCTGGGCGCCCCGCTGCACAGCGAGCTCCTCGAGGACCAGCGCCTGGGCAAGCCAACGGCACTCGCCGTGTTCGCCTCGGACAACCTGTCGTCTTCGGCCTACGCCACCGAGGAGATCCTCCACGTCCTGATCCCCGCCATCGGCATCTACGCGTTCTCGCTGGTGGTGCCCATCACGGTGGCCATGCTCGTGGTGCTGGGATTCCTGATCCTGTCCTACCGCGAGACCATCAAGGAGTACCCCTCCGCGGGCGGCGCCTACCTGGTCACCAAGGACAACTTCGGTTCCACCGTGGCCCAGGTGGCGGGCGCGTCGCTGCTCACCGACTACGTCCTAACCGTCGCGGTCTCGGCCTCGGCCGGCACTGCAGCGCTCACCTCGGCCGTCAGCTCGCTCGACTCGGCGAGGGTACCCATCGCGCTCGGCTTCATCGCCCTGATCGCCTACGGCAACCTGCGCGGCGTCAAGGAGTCAGGCCGGATCTTCGCCGTGCCCACGTACTTCTTCATGCTCAACATGGGCGTGCTGCTCGTCGTCGGCACCATCCGCTACCTAGGCGACGACCTCCCCCGCCTGGCGGCCGAGCTCCCGGGCCAGATCGAATGGGGCACCAGCAGCGGCAACGGCGTGCTGGTCGGAGCCAGCCTGTTCGTCGCCCTGCACGCGTTCGCTTCCGGTGGAGCGGCGGTGACCGGGGTGGAGGCAATCTCCAACGGGGTCCCCGCGTTCAAGCCCCCCGAGTGGCGCAACGCCCGCCAGACCCTTGTGATGATGGGCGTCGGCCTGGGCGTGATGTTCCTGGGACTGTCGATGCTGGCCGCCCACCTGCACGTGTCGCCCTTCGAGAGCGGAACCCCAACGGTGATCTCACAGATCGGCGAGGCGGTCTACGGCGACGGTCCCATCGCCGACATCGCCTACTACTCGCTGCAGATCGCCACCATGCTGATCCTGGTCCTCGCGGCCAACACCGGCTTCGCCGACTTCCCCCGGCTGGCCAGCTTCCAGGCGGGCGACAGCTTCCTGCCCCGCCAGCTCACCAAGCGAGGGCACCGGCTCGTCTACTCCAACGGGATCATGGTGCTCGCGGCGGCCGCCATGGTCCTCGTCGTGGTCACCGGCGCCGAGGTCACCCGCCTCATCCCGCTCTACGCGATCGGCGTGTTCACCGGCTTCACCCTGTCGCAGTCGGGGATGACACGCCACCACCTGCGCCGGCGCGAGCCGGGATGGCGCAAGGGTCTGGCCATCAACGGGACCGGCGCAGTGCTCTCGGCCGTCGTGGCGCTGATCATCGCGGTGACCAAGTTCGCCGACGGCGCCTGGGCCATCCTGGTGCTGCTGCCGGCGCTGGTGGTCGTGTTCCTGCGCCTCAACCGCCAGTACGTGCGGGAGGCCCAGCTCCTCGAGAGCGACGTGCCGGAAGCCGCGACGGCACCGGTGCTCCGCCGCCACGTGGTGCTCGTGTTCGTCGACCACCTCGATCTCGCGGCAGCTCGCGCGATCCAGTACGCCCGGACCCTCACCCCAGACGAGCTGCGCGCGGTGCACTTCGTCATCGACGACGGGGCAGCGACCCAGCTGGCCGCCGACTGGGGTCGGCTGGGGCTGCACCACGTCCCGCTCGAGCTCGTGGAATGCCCCGACCGGCGCCTCACGCGCGCCGCGGTGGTGACCGTCGCCGCAGAGCTGGCCGACGGCCGCACCGAGGTCAGCGTGCTGCTCCCCGACCGCAAGTACCGCGGCCTGTGGCATCGCATCCTGCACGACCGCACGGCGGAGTCCATCCAGGAGGAGGTGTCACGCCTCGCGCACGCCAACGTGACGACCGTGCCCTTCCAATTCGACTCGATCGGCGAGTCCGCCCTGCCCGTCGCCGTCGGCCAGGCGGCCGGCAACGGCGGGCCCGACGGGTGGGCGACGCCCACCCCGGTGCAGCCCCTTCGCCCCGACGACGGCGCCCCTGTGATCCGCGAGACGGTGCCCATCGCCGGGATCGCCTACCGCGACGCGGTCACCATCGCCGGGCGGGTCCGCTCGCTGCGGGTGGCCCCCCAGCACGACGCCGCCCTGCTCGAGCTGGTGCTCGACGACGGCACGGCCGCGGTGTCGGTCGTCTTCCTCGGACGCCGGCGCATCGGAGGGATCGACGTCGGGCGACGGATGGTCGTGTCGGGCACGGTGGGCGTCCACCAGAACCGGCTGGCGATCCTCAACCCCAGCTACGAGCTGCTCTGACCCACAGGAGCGGGCGTGGCGGAGCCCGGTACCATCGGTCGATGGACGCGCCGGCACAGCATCCGTCCGCCAGCTGGCGGATCGAGCCCAGCGGGCCGCTACGGGGCGAGGTCCGCGTGGCGGGGTCCAAGAACGCGGTGACCAAGCACATGGTCGCAGCCCTTCTCGCCGACGGACCCTGCACCATCGCCAATGCCCCCACCGTCGGCGACGTCGGGATAACCGCCGAGATCCTGCGCAGCATCGGCTCTACCGTCGAGGTGCACGACGGCACGGTCACCGTCGAGTCCACCCCCGAGCCGCAACCCACCGTCCCGCTGGAGTTCAGCGGCCTCAACCGCATCCCGATCCTGCTGCTCGGCCCGCTCCTGCATCGCAGCGGGGAAGCCTTCGTCCCTCTCGTGGGCGGCGACCGCATCGGGCGACGACCGGTGGACTTCCACGTCGCCGCGCTCACCGCCATGGGGGCGGAGGTCGAGGTCGGCGCCGACGGTGTGCGCGCCCGTGTCGCCGGCCGGCTCCACGGCGCGTCCATCACCCTGCCGTACCCGTCGGTGGGCGCGACCGAGGCGGTCCTGCTGTCCGCGGCGATGGCCGAGGGCCGCACCGTCATCCACAACGCCGCCACCGAGCCCGAGGTGGTCGAGCTCGCCCTGTTCCTGCAGCGGATGGGGGCCCAGATCGCGTTGCGGCCCGACCGGCGATTCGTGGTCGAAGGCGTCGGACGACTCACGAGCGCCTCGGCGACCCTCCAGGGGGACCGACTCGAGGCCTTCAGCTACCTGGTGGCCGGCCTGATGACGGGCGGGGCCGTTCGAGTCCGGGGATGCGCCCAGGACCGGCTGGTGACAGCCATCAACACCCTGCAACGCATGGGCGCCGACTTCGAGATAACCGACGACTGGATCACCGCTTCGGCCCACGGGTTGCGACCGGCGGCGGTGCAGACCGACACCCATCCGGGGTTCATGACCGACTGGCAGCCGCCGCTGATCGTGCTGATGACCCAGGCGGCGGGCATGTCGGTGCTGCACGAGACCGTCTACGAGGACCGCCTCGGCTACGTCGACGCCCTCCAGTGCATGGGCGCCGAGATCGAGCTCTTCGACACCTGCCTGGGTGGCCCCGCCTGCCGCTTCCACGAGACGATGGCCGTGCACTCCGCAGTGGTCAGGGGAGTGTCCAAGCTGCGCGGCACCGAGGTGACCATCCCCGACGTGCGGGCCGGGTTCTCATCGGTGATCGCCGCCGCCGCCGCGGAGGGCGCGTCGACCGTGCACGGCATCCACCACCTCGAGCGCGGCTACGACCAGCCGTTCGAGACGCTGCGCTCGCTGGGCCTGCAGGTGGAGCGCAGCGCCACCGCCTGAACCGGCGCAGGCGTCGATCCGGCTCGCTCAGCCGAAGGCGAGGCTGGCCAGCGCCCACACCGAGGCCACGACTCCGATCGCCGCGAAGGTCAGGCTACGGGCCAGGGGCGCCCGCTCGAGCTCCCCGTCCCGAGCAGGGCGGGCCGGGGGACGCACAACGGCAGCAAGGTTCCCGGCCACCATCGCGCCGCCCAGGGCCAGCACGAACCAGGGCAGGAGTCCCTCGTACTCGGAGAACGACATCACACCAACGCTACCGCTGACGTCCCGGCGGGCCCATGCCCGAAGCTCGCTCAGGGTCGCAGGTCGCCCTCTGCCGGGTCGGGGGCGAGCCGCTGGACCCTCAGCGACTCCACCACCCCGGCCGCGTGGCGCACCACCGAGGTCGTCGGAGCCCCTGTCGCGGCGTCGAAGCAGAAGCGGGCCCGGACTCCGAAGCTGGCGGTCGGCGAGACGCGGACCGCGTCCAGCGCGAAGCACCCGGCGCCGGCGTCGCTGACCTCGTAGGAGGCCGACGGGCCCACCACCGCGGCCCGCACGGCACGGACCTCGTCCACGACGGCCTCGTCGAAGGTTCGCCCCGACGGTGGGCCGAGGCCGCACCGGTCCGCCCGGGCGTCGTGGGGGCCCGCCGGGCAGAGCACGAGGCGATCACCGACCCTGCCCTCGACCCCACCGAACTGGCGGTGCAGGCGCCGCGGCGGGTCCTGGGCCAGAAGGTCCGGGCTGCGCAACCGGGTCCTGCCGTCCGCGGACCGCCGCTCGAAGGCGCCCTCGCGCACGAAGGTGGCACGGCGGGAGCGCTCCCACGCCTCCACGAAGCGCACCGCTGGCGGCTCCACCCGTGCACCGGGGCCCGCAGCGGGCGCCGCCCCGCCTGGCTGCCAGGCCACGATCGTCGTGCCCGCCAGCACCGCCGCGAAGACCAGCGTGACCCAGGGCGCCCACCAAGGCGCCGAACCGGGTCGCCGTCGGGTCATGCGGTCCGAGGGAGCCCGAGACGGGCCGAGACGGTCTCGGCGTCGGCGGCGGCACCGAAGAGGTGCCCCTGCCCGAGGCGGCAACCGATGGCCAGCAGCCCGTCGAGCTCGTCCACCTCCTCGATGCCGACCGCGATGAGCTCGCACCCCGAGCCCCGCACCATCTCGACAGTGGGCGCGACGGGGCTCACCCGTGGGTCGGCACCGCGCAGTGCAGCCACGAATCGGCGGTCGAGCTTGAGGACGTCGAACAGCTCCGAGCGCATCAGCGCGACGGGCACCGGCGAGGCACCGACATCGGCGAGGGCCAACCGCGCCCCGCATCGCGCAACGCGCCGAGGTGGCGAGCGACCCGGGCGTCGCCGTCGGCGAAGACCTTGGCCGGCACCTCCACGACCAGCGCCTCCATCGGCAGCCCCGCACGCGACGCGGCGCCGCGCACGCCCGCCACCACGTCTCCCCAGAGCACCTCCCGCAACGAGAGGTTCACGTGCAGGGCCCAGTCGCGGCCGCCGTCCTGGCGCCGCCAACGGGCCACCTGCACGCATCCCCGCTCGATGACCTGGCGCCCCAGGGCCACGATCGCGCCGGACTCCTCCGCGACGGGCAGGAACTCGAGCGGAGCCACCGGTCCCCTCGCCGGGTGCGTCCAACGCGCCAGCGCCTCGAAGGCCACGACCCGGCCCGAGCGCAGCTCGACGATCGGCTGGTAGGCGAGCCCGATCTCGGCGCGCGCCACGGAGCGCTCCAGGTCGTGACGGATCGCCATCTGGCCGAGCAGACCGCCCCGCATGGACGGCTCGAAGGCCGCGACGGTTCCCTTGCCGGCCGACTTGGCCGCGTACATGGCCAGGTCGGCGTTGCGCAGGAGGTCGTCGCTGGAGGCCTCGCCGTCGCTGTGATGGGCCACGCCGATGCTGGCCGACACGCGCAGCTCGGTGCCGTGCACCGTGAGCGGCTGGGCTATCACCTGCAACAACCGCTCGGCCACCTCGGCCACGACGTGGTCGTCGAGCGGATCCTCGAGCAGGACCGCGAACTCGTCACCACCCAGGCGGGCCGGCGTGTCGCCGGCACGAAGGCACGAGCGGATCCGGTCTGCCACCGTGGACAGCAGCTCGTCGCCCGCGGCGTGGCCGAGCGTGTCGTTGACGACCTTGAAGTCGTCCAGGTCGATGAAGGCGACGACCGGAGGTGGGTCATCGGTCCGGCGGGCCCGGCGGATGGCGTGATCGAGGCGGTCACGGAACAGCGCCCGGTTGGCCAGGCCGGTCAAGGGGTCGTGGAACGCCTGGTGACGCAACTGCTCCTCGAGCACACGGCGACCGGTGGCGTCGCGCAGGCTCAGCACCAGCCCCTCGACCCCGGGGGAGGCGAGCAGGTTGGTGCCCACGACCTCGACGTCGAGGCGGGTCCCGTCACCGCGCCGGGCTGCCAGCTCGGTTGTGCGCACCGACTCGGCCGGACTCACCGACAGCCGCGCCAGGAACGCGTGGAGGTGGTCGGCGTCCTCGTCGCCCGTGAGGCCCACGACGGACCCGCCGACCAGCGCGTCCGGGCGCAGACCCAGGACCCGCTCGATCGAAGGGCTGGCGTACTCCACGACCGCCTCGCGGTCCACGATCACCACGACGTCGGGCAAGTGGGCCACGACCTGGGCCAGGCGCTGCGGGGCCGACGCGCCGACGACTGGCCGCACCACCGGTACCCCTTCGGAGGGCCCGGCCGGCTCCGGGCGCGCCGGCCCGGCGACCCGGCCGCGCGGTGCCGGCGCCGGCCCGGCACCCCGAGGGGCGTGCGCCTCGTGCGCCCCGAGGGCATCGAGGGCCAGGCCGCCTTGGAGGCAGAGCACCCCGAGCGCTTCGCGCTCGGTGCCGGTGAGGCCCACCGAGGAGGCGACGACGACCGCGGCCGGCGCTCGCCGCCGGGTAGCGACGTCGAACGCGGTGAGCTCCACCGCGCCGAGGCCGACCCGACCCACCGACCCGGGCGTGCCCAGATCGTCCAGCAGCGAGCGCAGCGTTGCAGCGCCCAGCAGGTCTCGACCCTGGCCGGACACGTCGAGCACCAGCGGGCCGCCCTCGGCGCGCTCCACCCAGTGCAGCGTCGCCCCGGGACCCAGCAACGCCCGACCCCGCTCGAGGAGCACCGCTCGAACCTGTGCCTCGTCGACCGCGTCCGCAAGGGCGTCGAGGGTGGCACGGTCCCGGGCGAGCCCGAACAGCCCGGAGTCGACCAGGTTGCGCCCGAAACGGGCGGCCACGACCAAGGCGACCACCGCGGTTCCCAACGCCGCGTCACGCCCCGATGCGGGGTCGCCGAGCAGGCCGTGCAACACCGCCGCACCCAGCGGCAGGGCCGCTGCGCATACCGCCAACACCACGCTTGCGGCCACCGGGGGTCGGTCACGCTCGGTGCCGAGGGGATCGCGTCGCATCGGGAGCCAGCAGGCCACCGCCAACGCGACCGCTCCGGACGCGCTGAGCACACCCAGCTGGGCGCTGCCCTCGACGACGCCCAGCTGGGCTGCGCGCGCAGCCGGGGCGCCCAGGGTCATCGCCACGGCGCCGCCGAGAGCCACGACCAGACCTGCCGAGCGGACCCGGCCCATCGCCGCGCCGACAGCTGCGCCGACGGTGAGCGCCATCGACACCACGGTCGCCACCGCGACCACCCGCGCCCCGGCTTCCAACTCCGACCACCCCACGTCGGTGGACCCGAACACGACAGCGGCCGCGCCGACCGCCGCGGCGGACACCACGGCGTCGGCGCGCGCCGAGGCCGACACCACCGATCCGTCACGGGGAACCCAGCCTGCCAAACCGGCCACCATCGAAGCCCCGCCTGCTATCAGCAGGGGGTCGGCGGCCACCGGCGACTCTGCGAACGCTCCCGAGGGGGCGCCGGAAGCGAGCGCTCCCGCCATCGCCGCCAGGCCCAGGCCGAACGACCACCACACCGGCTCGCTGCTAGCCCGGGCCGCACCCACCAACGTGGCGACGGCCGCGGTCCCCACGATCCAGGCCGCCACCGCGTCGGGGTCGGTGCTGGCTCCCACGGCGGCGCCGGCAGCGACGGCGAGACCGAGCGCCACGCCCACCCCGGCCATGGCGCGCGCCGACCAGGGCCGGACCACCCGCCAACTCGACCGGGGCGCCGCTCGGTGCCTCACCTCGGTCGGCCCCCTCCTGCGCTGCTCACCGGCGCCGCCGGACGGGCCCGTCACGCCGCCCGGCGGTGACCCGGCAGGCTACCCGGGTGTGAGCGAACATGGCGCCCGCCAGCGCCGGTCGGGACCGCTCAATCGAAGCCGCGGGCCATGTTGGCGAAGCGCGTGTACTGAGGCAGGAAGGCCAGCTGAACGATCCCGGTCGGTCCCGATCGGTGCTTGGCCACGATGACCTCGGCCTGGCCTGCGTTGTCGGGCTTGGGGTCGTAGACCTCGTCACGGTAGATGAACATGACCACGTCGGAGTCCTGCTCGATGGAACCCGACTCACGCAGGTCCGACAGCATGGGTCGCTTGTCGGAACGCATCTCGAGGCCGCGGGAGAGCTGCGACAGCGCCAGCACGGGGACCTCGAGCTTCCCGAGCGAGGATCTTGAGGCCCCGGCTGAGCTCGGACACCTCGACCTGGCGGTTCTCGGCGTGCGAGCGCGACGTCATCAACTGGAGGTAGTCGACCACGATCAGGCCCAGGTCTCCGACCTGGCTCTTGAGGCGGCGGGCCTTGGCCCGTATCTCCATGATCGACAGGTTTGGGTTGTCGTCGATCCAGATCGGTGCTTCGGCGAGACGACCGGTCGCGGCGGAGATCTTCTGCCAGTCCTCGGCGCGCAGCGCACCCGTTCGGATCCGCTGCGAGTCCACCTTGGCCTCGGCGCACAGCATGCGCTGGGAGAAGCTCGAGGTGGCTCATCTCCAGCGAGAAGAACAGCACCGGCCGATCCGCCGCCATGGCGGCGTGGGACACCGCCCCCAGGGCGAACGAGGTGTTGTGCACCAACACGTCGCCGGCCACGAAGTTGTGCACATCGGGAACCGTCAGGTCGTAGACCTGCTCGACCCCGTCGGCCTCTATGGCGACGATCTCGTCCCAGCGCACGCCACCGACGCCACCCTCACCGGTGCCGGGTCCGCCGGTGGCGTCACCCAGCGCTCGCCCCAGGAGGGTCAGATCGGGCCCCCTCACCTCGACCTCGTGGTCCAGGCGGGTCGAGTCGTCGTCGGCGCGCACCGCAGCTCGCACCGTCGCCGATGCACCGAAGCGCAACAGGAGGTGGGCCAGGTGCCTGGCGACGGTCTCGTTGGCAGCGCCGATCACCAGGTAGGGCTCCTCGCCGCGCCCCACCGGGCGCCACAGCGACCCGTTCAGCGCGACGACCCGCCGGCAGAAGCGCGCCAGGGACTCGCGTGGCAGACGGAAGACCGCTTCGGGAACCCGCCACGTGGCGCGGTCTCCGGAGAGGCCGTGGCGAGCGCCGAGCTCTGCGGGACCCGACCGCGCCGGCAGCCAGGGCGGGACCGACCACGGCATCGGCAGCTCCCGGCCCGGTGAGGGCGCCGCCTGTGCGAGCCCAGGGCTGGTGGCTGCGCCAGAGCCCATCGGGACCTTGGCGGCCGGTACCGAAGGAGCGGGCACGGCCGCGGGGTCGAGGAGGCTCACCTCCGGGGTGGCTCCCGAAGCGGCCCGAAGCGGCGATGCCACCAGCAGGGCGAGCGCCTCCACCTCGTCGTCGGGCAGCGGGTCGTGGCCGAAGACCGCCAACGCCCCCGGCACCCCGACGCGTTCGCCCACGCAGAGCTCGGCCAGCGGCCGCCAGCCGCGCTCTGTGAGGAACGGATGCGCGGCTGTGGTCCGCACCGTCCGGCCCGAGGCGGTGCGGACGCGGAACACCGGGCGACGGCCGTCGTCGACGAAGGCCGAGGGTCGGGCCGGGCGCAGCTCGCCGTCGCTGCCCGCCGAGAGGACCGACACGGTCTCGCCGGCGCGACCCCGGCGGTAGACCTCGGCCGCCGAGCGCAGGGCTCCGGTGAGCGGGTCGAGCACGGGGGTGTCCCAGGCGACGCACTTCCCCATGGCCGGACGGGCACCGACCACGATCAGCGCCGAGGGTTGCAGGCCGGACAGGAGATGGTCGAGATCGAGGTAGCCGGTGGGCGTCCCGGTGATCGCCTCACCCCGCTCCTGGAGCTCCTCGAGTCGGTCGAGGTTCTCCGAGAGCAGGTCGGACAGCCTCCGCGTCGAATCGGTGACCCGGCGCTCGTTGACCTCGTACACGAGCGCTTCGGCCCGATCGAGGGCCTTGGGCACGTCGTCGGGCACCGAGTGCCCGATCTCGGCTATCTCGCCCCCGACCTGGACCAGCCGGCGCAGCAGGGCGTACTCCTCGACGATGCGGGCGTAGCGCCCGGCATTGGAGGTGGCGGGCGTGGAGGCGAGGATCTCGCCGAGCACCGCCGGACCACCCACGGCGTCGAGCAGGCCCGCCCGTCGAAGCTCGTCGGCGACGGTCACCGCGTCCACCGGCTGGCCGGCGGCGTAGAGGGCGTGGACGGCGTCGAACACGTGACCGTGCGCGGGCTTGTAGAAGTCCGATGCCGAGACGACCCCGGCCGCGGCGGCGATCGCCTCGGCCGACAACAGCATGGCCCCGAGCAGCGACTGCTCTGCACTGAGGTCGTGGGGCGGCACCCGCCCCGCACGAGGACGGAGGGGGGATGCTCCCTGCGCTACGCCGGGTGCGGCCATGGACACCCACCTTCCATCAGGCCGCCTGTGAGCAACCAGAGGGCAAACCCTGGGGACAACCTGTGGAGGACCGAGACCGTTAGCGGCTCGTGCACCTCCCCCGCCTCAGCGGGCGACGACTTCGACCGTGATCGGGAACTCCACGTCGGCGTGGAGCTTCGCCGACACCACATGGGTACCGAGCGCCTTGAGCGGCTCGGCCAGCTCCAGCCGACGCCGATCGAGGTCTAGACCCGCCTGGTCGGCGATCGCCTCGACGATGTCGGCAGCGGTGATCGAGCCGAAGAGCCGGCCCTCGGCCCCGGCTCGCGCCGAGACCGTGATGACCGTGGGCACGAGCTTCGTGGCGATCTCCTCCGCCGAGCTGCGGTGCTGGGCATCACGCACGTCACGGGCCCGGCGCATGGCGTCGGCCTGGCCCTCGATCCCGGGGGTGGCTGTCAGCGCCAATCCCTTGGGCACCAGGTAGTTGCGCGCGTAGCCGTCGCTGACGTCGATCAGGTCACCACGCTTGCCCAGCCGATCGACATCGGCTCGCAGCACGACCCTCACGACTCCACCGCCTCGCTGGCCTCGGCAACCTGGTCGTCGCCGGGGGCCCGGTCGTGGTCGGCGGGGGGCGACTCGTCGACCCGACGCTCGTCACGGGGCGGGCGGTGGCCCCGCTCCCCGTCGCCGCGGCGCTGGCCCCGCTGCTGGGTGACCCGACTGGCATACGGCAGCAGCGCCATCTCGCGGGCGTTCTTTATGGCCAGGGCGATGCGCGCCTGCTGCTGGGCCGAGTTGCCGGTCACCCGCCGGGCCCGGATCTTGGCCCGATCGGACATGAACCGGCGGAGCAGGTTCACGTCCTTCCAGTCGATGTAGTCGACGCGATCGGCGACGAGGATGCTCACCTTCTTCTTCGAGCGCCGAGCGTTGTCCTTGTTCTTGGTGCGGGGCTTTGCCATCAGAAGGGCTCCTCGCTGGGGTCGTACGCGGCGGCGGGGGCCGGCCGGTTGGTGGACTGGGCGCCACCGCCCGGGCTCCCGTCGGTCCGCTCGTTGCGGGTCACCTCGGCGGTGGCCCAGCGCAGGCTCGGACCGACCTCGTCGGCGACGACCTCGACCTTGGAGCGCTTGTCGCCGGACTCGGTCTCCCAGGAGCGCTGCTCGAGGCGGCCGGTCACCACGACCCTGGTGCCCTTGGCCACCGACTCGGCGACGTTCTGGCCGAGCTGGGCCCAACAGGTGACGTCGAAGAACGACGTCTGCTCCTCCCACTGCTGGTTCTGGCGGTTCTGCCAACGCCGGTTGACGGCGAGGCCGAACGTGGCGATCGACTGACCCGAGGGAGTGAAGCGCAGCTCGGGATCGCGGGTCACGTTGCCCACGAGGGTGACGGTGTTGTCGGCCATGGGTTGCCTCCTATCCGGCCGAGGCCGGCGCGGCCTCGCCCGACAGGCCGCGCCTGGCGGCCTCGGAATCGGGGAGGCGGACGAGCTTGTGACGGACGATCCCGTCCGCGAGGCGAAGAGCGCGCTCGAGCGCATCGAGGCCGTCGCCGTCGGCGGCGGTGAACTCGTAGACCGTGTAGTAGCCCTCGGTCTTGTGGTCGATCTCGTACGCGAAGCGCCGCCGGCCCCACCGGTCGGTGCTGGCGATGGTGGCACCGCGGGACTCGACCTGGCCGGCGACCCACTTGACCTGCTCGTCGACGCCCTGGTCGTCGAGCGCGCCGTCGACGATGATCATCAATTCGTAGGCCCGCATGGGCGACCTCCTGTGGACCCGGCCCGGCCGGGGCCCCCGGCACAGGACCGGGAGCAGGGTGGGTTGTGGCGAGCGATCGTACTGGGCCGGGCCGTCGGACTCACAACCGCGACCCTACGAGTCGGCTGCGACACTCGAGTCGGCTCCGGTCCCGCGTGAGCCGGATCAGGCGCTGCAGGATCCGCCCACCGTCAGCCGGGCGCCCGGCACGATCGCGAGGCCGTCCAGCTCGCCGTCGGGCACCTCGACCGCCACCCGGTACGGGCGCCGTGGTCGGTACAGGCGGCAGTCGGCGCGATCGGCGCAGGGAGCCATGTCGGCGCGGTCGACCTCGACCCCGCCCGCGTCGAACCACGCGATCGACAACGGCATCGGGGTGGCACGCATGTAGAACGCTCCGTCGGTGTCGGTGTCGTAGACGAAGACCATGCCGTGGTAGCCACCCAGGTCGGTGACACCCATCAGACCCTGCGAGCGCTCCTCGGCGCTCGCCGCCAGCAGCAGGCAGCCGACCACAGGGCTTCCCGACGGCGGGCTCACCTCCACCCTCACCTCGGTGAAGCGCGCCAGACGTGCCCTGTCCGGCTGGCCGGCGGGCAGGCGCGAGCGGGCCACGGGGCGATCGCTGTCCGCTGCACCCTCTGGCGCCACGCGAGCGGGGCCACCCTCGTCGAGGCGGGCCAGCACGGCGACGAGCGCTCCAGCCAGCACCACGGCCAGGGCCGCGGCCAGGGCGGCAGCCGGTGCGGACCACCGGCGTTGGGATCCCGGGACGCCGGTGCGCGACAAGCCCTCAGCCCGGCCCGGAGGCGTGCAGGCCCAGGCTCTCGGCGACCTCGGCGCTGAGGTGGTAGCTCTCCTCGGACGACGGGAAGCGACCGGCCCGCACATCTTCGGCGTAGGCGGCCAGGGCGTCGACCGACGCACGGCCGAGGTCGGCGTAGCGGCGCACGAACCGCGGCGCGAGGCGCTCCTCGAGCCCCAGCAGGTCGTGGTAGACGAGCACCTGACCATCGCAGCGCGCGCCGGCGCCGATGCCGATCGTGGGGATGTCGACCGAATCGGTGACCAGCCCGGCGACCGCGTCGGGCATGCCCTCGAGCACCAGGGCGAAGCAGCCCGCCGCCTCGATCGCCTTCGCGTCCGACACCAGCCCCATCGCCGCCTCGTGGGCTCGGCCCTGCACCTTGAAGCCGCCCATGGCGTGCACCGACTGCGGCGTCAGGCCCAGGTGGCCCATCACGGGGATCTCGGCATCGACGATCGCCTCCACCACCCTCGCGCGCTTGCGGCCGCCCTCGAGCTTGACCGCCTGCGCGCCGGCGCGCACCAGTCGAGCGGCGTTGCGCACGGCATCGTCGGTGGAGGTGTGGTAGCTGAGCCAGGGCAGATCGGCCACGACCAGGGGCGCGGATCCGTCCCTGGCCTGGGAGCGGAGGCCCCTGGCCACGGCCCCGGTGTGGTGCTCCAGGTCTGCCACGTCGACCTGGAGCGTGTCGTCGTAGCCGAGCACGACCATGGCGACCGAGTCGCCCACCAGGATCAGGTCGACCCCGGCCGCGCTCGCCGCGCGAGCCCCTGGCGCGTCGTAGGCCGTGACCATCACGAGGGGTTCAGCGCCGTGCCGACGCTTGGCGCCGCGCACGGCGGGGACGGTCCGAGGACCCGAGGGGGTCGGCATGACGAGCACCTCCTGCTCCGTCCAGCGCCCTGTGGCTGCCGGCGGCGGGCCCAGCGTAGGGACCGGCGGGCCGCGACGACAAGCGCCGTCACTAGGGTTCGAGGGTGACCCGAGGCCGGTGCACGAGTTGCGGCGACGACCCCGTCGAGGTGGTCGCGGTGCAGCGCGTCTACCTCACGCCGGAGGACTGGGACAGCCCCGGTCGCATCGAGGTGGTCGAAGAGATCGAGCACTGGTGCTTCCCGTGCCGCACGCACTACCCCCACCGCGAGACCTGACAGCGGCGCCCGAGAACCGGCGCGGGGCCACAGGGCGGCACCGGCCACTCAGCCGCCCGGCGCGCCTCGCCCGGGCTCGGCCGCGGGTGAGGGCGGCTCGACGACGGTGACCTCCGGGGCGCCCGTGGTCGGTGGGGGCTGCGAGGTGGGGAGCGGGATCGGGTCGGGCGAGGTGGTCGTGGGAGCCACGGTGGTCGTCGTGGAGGCCAGCTCGGGGTGGAGGGCCCGACCCGCGTCGAGGTCGCTGGCGGTCGGGAAGCCCTCGTCGGGCAGCGCGGCGGACGCGCCCGCCATGAAGTCGTGCCAGATCTCGGCCGGGAAAGAGCCGCCCGTGACGGCGCGCCCGTGCACGTCGTCCATGGACCGGGCCCCGGCGTCGGGGTAGCCCATCCACACCACCGCGGTGAGCCCCGGTGTGTAGCCGGCGAACCAGGCATCGCGGTTGTCCTGGGTGGTGCCCGTCTTGCCGGCCACCGGCCGGTCCAGCGCCGCCGCCTTGCCGGTCCCCTCGCGCACGACCGACTGGAGGCAGTAGGTGACCCGGTCGGCCACCTCCGGGGCCAGCACCTGCTCGCCGGCGGGGCGGGCCTGGTCGAGCACGGTGACCGAACCGTCCTCGCCGACGCGCTCCACCCGGGTGATCGCCACGGGCTCGTTGCGCACCCCGCGCGAGGCCAGCGTTGAGTAAGCGGTGGCCATGTCGAGCACCGAGACCTCTGCGGTGCCCAACGCCAGCGAGCTCACCGGCGGCAGCTCGGCGCTGATGCCGAGCCGGTGGGCCAGCTCGACGACCCCGGCCGGGCCGACCTCGAGCATCAGCTGCGCGTAGGCCGTGTTCGACGACACAGTGGTGGCCTCGACGAGGTCCACCACGCCGTGGTCGGCCTGGTCGTAGTTGCGCACCTTCCAGTCCTTGCCGTCGTCGGCACCGGGGAAGACCATCGAGGGGCGCGACTCGAAGCGCGAGTCGAGCGAGATGCCCTGCTCCAACGCCCGGGCGAGCACGAAGGGCTTGAACGACGAGCCCGCCCCGCGGCCCGACCCTCCCCCGGCGGTGCCCAGGGCCAGGTTGACCTTGCGGGTGGCGAAGTCGGTCCCACCGACCATCGCCCGCACGTAGCCCTGCTCGTCGAGGGCCACGAGGGCAGCGCTCGGGTCATCCGGGCGATCGAGGTTGGAGGTGACCGCGTCCCACGCCGCTCGTTGCAGGCCCGGATCCAGCGAGGTGTACACGCGCAGGCCACCCCCGTACACGAGGGACTCGCCGTAGCGGGCCACCAGGGTCTGCTGGATCCAGTCCACGAAGTACTCGGCACCCACGCCCTCGGGCACCACCCTGCCTAGGGACCCGGTGCGGTCCCGGCGCTCGACCACCTGGTCGACCAGTGGAGTCGAGCGCGCCGCGTCGCGGATCGCGGCGTCGATGGACCCGGTGTCGACCATGGCGTCGAGCACCACCCTGCGGCGGCGTTCGGCCTCCTCGGGGTGACGGGTCGCATCGGCGCGCTCGGGCGCGCGGATCAGTCCCGCCAGGTAGGCCGCCCGCCCGGCATCGAGCGCGGCCAGGTCCGACCCGAAGTAGGCCCGGGCAGCGGCGGCCACGCCGTAGGCGCCGCGCCCGAAGTAGACGGTGTTGAGGTAGCGCTCGAGGATCTGGTCCTTGGACAGCTCGCGCTCGAGCTTCATGGCCAGCACCGCCTCTTTGATCTTGCGGGTCACGGTGCGTTCGCTGCCGAGGTAGACCGTCTTGACGTACTGCTGGGTGATGGTCGAGCCGCCCTGGCGTGCCCCCCGGTTGCGAAGGTCATCCACCAGCGCGCGCGCTATTCCGACGGGGTCGATGCCCGAGTGCGAGAAGAAGTCGCGGTCCTCGGCGGCCAGCACCGCGTCGACGACGGACGACGGGATCCTGTCCAACGGGACGTAGACACGGTCCTCCTCGGCCGAGAAGCTGGCCATGGCGTTGGCGGGGCCGCAGTCGTTGGTGACCGTGATCGGACACACGAACGTCGTCTGGCGCAGCGGGGCGACGGGGGGCAGCTCGAGGTTGAACGCCACGAAGCTCACTCCGGCCACCAACGACACCGACACCAGCCCGGCCATGAACAGCGACCGGCGGTGCCGCCAGGCGAAGCTGCGCCGTGCGGTGACGGGGGCTCGGCGCGCCGACGCGGCGGTCCTGGGGACCCGGCGTCGCTCCCCGGCACCGCGCGTGGGCGGGCGTCGGGGCGAAGAGCGGGGAGTCGGGGGGCGGCGGGGGGGCAACGGCTGTCGAATCGACGGGAGGGCAGGTGGCCCGGGGGACCGGCGGGCGGTGCCTCAGCGCAACGGGAACGTCCGGGCCAGGTGGTTCCAGCTGCAGTCGGGGCACACCTCGACCACGTAGCAGGTGAGGCGGCGAGCCCGCTTGGCCAGCTTGGCCAGCTCGGCCCGAGACGTGATGCAACGCCCGGACGCCGGGAGCCGATCGCCGAAGGCGTAGGTGACCAGGACCACGGGCACCTCCTCGCAGATCGGGCACACCTGCTCGGTCACCTCGCTGGCATGGGCAGCGGCCCGGCGAAGCTCGGGGTGGGCGTCGCACACCTCGTGACGCGCCAGGCGACCCTTGCGGAACTCCGAGACCACCGCCTGGCGGGCCAGCCGGTAATCGATCACGCCGCCGGGCCCGGGGAGCCCGGCCCCGGCAACGGCCTCGGGGCGGAACGCCATGCGGTGCAGGTTACGACGGGCGCGTGCGCGGTGCGCCACGACCCGGACGTTGCAGCCGATGCAGCGGGTCGTTGCATCGAATCGATACATCGCGCTATCCTGCGTCCATCCAAACGATCGCCGCGCGACATCTGGCCCCCAAGCGCCGACATCTGGGCCCCAGCAGCCGACACCCCAGCGGCCCACCCGCAGCCCCTCAGGCGCCGAGCTGATGACGTCTTCGATCGACGTCGCCGTGCTCGGCCTGCTCAGCGAGGCCGAGCTGCACGGCTACGAGCTCAAGAAGCGCCTCGGCGACCTGACGGGGTGGAGGGCCTCGGTCTCGTTCGGCTCGCTGTACCCCGCGCTCGGCCGCCTGGAGCGCCAGGGTCTCGTGAAGGCCGTCGAGGAACGAACCTCGGTACCCGCGGCGCCCATGTCGGGGTCGCTGGCCGGCGAGCTCGCCGCCTTCCGCTCCCGGGTCCGGGTCGGGGGCCTGAGCCGCTCGGGGCGCAGCCGCAAGGTCTACGGAATCACCGACCTCGGTCGTGCACGCCTCGCGGAGGCCCTCCGCTCGCCCGACGTGGCCGACGATCGAGCATTCGCCCTGCGGGTCGGCTTCGCCTCCCAGATCGAGCCGGCTGAGCGCCTCGCGCTGTTCGAGGCTCGTCGTGCCGAGCTCGCCCGGCGTGCCCAGGAGCGGCGCCTGGGCGGGCCGGGACGGGTCGACACGGCTCGTGGCGACCCGTCCCGGCGGCCCATCGACCGCTACCGGCGTGCCCTCGCCGAGCGCGACCTCGAAGCGTTGACCACTGACCTCACCTGGCTCGACGGCCTCATCGCCGCGGAGCGCACCCTGATGGAGGAGAACCGATGAGCACGATCCGCCTCGCCATCGCCGGCATGGGCAACTGCGCCAGCTCTCTGGTGCAGGGGCTGCACTACTACGCCGACGCCGACCCCGGTGACGTCGTGCCGGGCCTGATGCACGTCGTGCTGGGGGGCTACCACGTCGGCGACATCGAGCTCGTCGCCGCCTTCGACGTCGACGCCACCAAGGTCGGCCTCGACGCGTCCAAGGCGCTGTTCGCGGAGATCAACAACACCGTCCGCTTCGCCGAGCTGCCCCACCTCGGGATCGAGGTCCAGCGAGGGCCGACCCTCGACGGCTTCGGCGAGTACTACCGCCAGGTCGCCCAGGAGTCCCCCGCCGAGCCGGTCGACGTGGCCCGCACGTTGCGTGAGGCCAGGGTCGACGTGCTGGTGTCGTACCTGCCGGTCGGCTCAGAGCTGGCCCAGAAGCACTACGCGCAGGCCTGTCTCGACTCCGGGGTCGCGTTCGTCAACGCCATCCCCGTCTTCATCGCCTCGGACCCCGACTGGGCCGAGCGCTTCCGCGCTGCCGGCGTGCCGATCGTGGGTGACGACATCAAGAGCCAGGTGGGCGCCACGATCGTGCACCGAACCCTCGCCCGGCTCTTCGAGGATCGCGGCACCACCATCGACCACACATACCAGCTGAACTTCGGCGGGAACATGGACTTCATGAACATGCTCGAGCGATCCCGCCTGCGGTCGAAGAAGATCTCCAAGACCCAATCAGTGACCAGCCAGATCGACCAGGGGATCAGCGACCGCGACGTGCACATCGGACCGTCCGACCACGTGCCCTGGCTCGACGATCGCAAGTGGGCCCTCATCCGGCTCGAGGGCCGCAACTTCGGCGACGTGCCCCTCACCGTCGAGTGCAAGCTGGAGGTCCACGACTCGCCCAACTCCGCGGGCGTGATCATCGACGCCGTGCGCTGCGCCAAGATCGGGCTCGACCGCGGCCTCGCCGGACCACTCGAGGGCCCCTCGGCGTACTTCATGAAGTCCCCGGCGCGTCAATACCGCGACGAGGAGGCCCGGGAGCTCGTCGAGGCATACGCCCGAGGCGACCTGGAGCTGCGCTGAGGGCACCGTCGCAGCGCAGCGACGCGCCCCGACGGGGTGGGCAAGGATGGTCGTGTGCCCACGCCGTTCACCCTGGCCGGTCCCGAGGGGGGACTGCTGAGCACCAGCTCCGTGACCTACGGGCCCGACATCGCCCCGGAGTCCGACCTGCGCCTGCTCGGTTCCCTGGAGGGTCGGCGCGTGCTCGAACTGGGTTGCGGGGCAGGCGCCAACACCGTGGCGATGGCTTCCGCAGGTGCCCGCGTGATCGCGCTGGACGAGTCGCCCGTGCAGATCGAGCTCGCCCGGCGTGCCTGCGGTGACCATGGCGTTCGGGCCGAGGTGCGGGACGGTCCCCTGGCCGAGCTGGCCTTCGTGCGCGCCGACAGCATCGACGTCTGCGTGTCGGTGGCGGCCCTGGCCGACGTGGCAGACGTCGACCGGGTGTTCCGCCAGGTGCACCGCGTGCTGCGGCCCGATGCTCCGCTGGTCCTCTCGCTTCCGCACCCCGCCCTCACGCTGGTGGCACCCCGAAGCGACACGGGCGGGCGGGCGACCAGGGCCTACTGGGACCCCCGACGCACCGTTGCCGACCTGTTCGCCAGCCTCCAACGGGCCAACTTCCGAGTCGACGCCCTACTCGAACCCGAGCCGCTCCCCAGCGCCCACCGCTCGACGTTCTGGGACGAGCGCTTCGAGTGGGCTCCACCGGTCGTGATCATCCGTGCCCGCAAGGAGGGGATCTGAGGTGGCCGCGACCCGACGGGCCGGGTTCGCAGCCGCCCTGCTGACCGCTGCATGCCTGGCCCTCGCCGCCGGTTGTTCCGACGACGAGCCGCCGACGGCTTCGAACGAACGGTCAGGCGATCAACGAGGCGCCGGAGCCGACGGCACCGTCACCCAGCTCGACGCCGACATGACCCTCGACGACACGGCCCTCTACGACACGGCCCTCTACGACACGGCCCTCGACGGCAACGGCGAGCCTGGCGATCCGATCGCGCTGCAGCGGGTCGAGGTGCCCGGTCTCGACGGCCGAGCCTGGCGGATCCTGTACCGCTCGCGCTCGGCGGCCGGGCGCGACATCGCCGTGTCGGGAGTGTTGGCGGTACCGACCGGGCCCGCACCCTCCGCCGGGCGACCGATGCTCGCATGGGCGCACGGCACTGCCGGGCTCGCCGACCGCTGCGCCCCCAGCCGGGAACCGGCCGACGCCCTGGCCCTGGCCGCCCCCTTCCTCGCACGTGGCATGGTCTTCGTCGCCACCGACTACGAGGGTCTGGGCACCCCTGGGCTGCACCCCTACCTGTTCGGCGAGAGCGAAGGGCGCAGCGTGCTCGATGCCGCCCGCGCCGCCCACCGCCTCGGCGATCTGACCGACGCGTCCGACAAGACGGTGGTGTGGGGCCATTCCCAGGGCGGGCACGCGGCGCTCTTCGCCAGAGAGCTCGCAGCTTCGTGGGCACCCGAGCTCGACCTGCTCGGCACCGTCGCCGGCGCTCCACCGTCCCAGCTGCGCTTCATAGCCCCCGTCCTGGGTTCGAGCCCGGCGGCCTACTACCTGGCCATGGTCGCCGGTGGCTGGAACGCGGCCGACCCCACCGGCGACCCTTCCCTCGTGCTGAGCCGTGAGGCGCAGAGCCGGCTCGGACTGCTCGAACGTGAGTGCGGGCCCGCCCTGGCGCGCTCCTTCGCCGATCTGACCGGCGGCGCGCTGCTCGCGGCAGACCCGGCGACGGTCCCACCGTGGTCGGACCTGCTGGACCGCAACGAGCCCGGCACACGGACCGGGACCGGTCCGGTGCTGATCGTGCACGGGGAGGCCGACACGCTGATCCCGCCGTCGTCGTCTGAACTGCTCGCCCGCAGGATGTGCTCGTTGGGCGAGGTGGTCCAGCGGCGCACCTACGCGGGGGCGACGCATGTGAGCGTCGTGGCCGACGCGAAGGGCGACATCTCGGCGTGGGTCGAGGCCCGCCTTCGGGGCGAGCCTGCCACCGGCAGCTGCTGACCCGGCCCGACGAGGCGGGCCCGGACGGTCAGAGGACGGTCAGCACCCGGTCGGCGGTGCTGTTCTCGAGCTTGCCGCCCTCCTCGAGCAACAGGTCGCTGACGACGCCGTCGCGGATCACAGCGGCGTAGCGTCGACTGCGAAGCCCGAGCCCTCCGGCGCTGAGGTCGAGCTCGAGGCCGGCGGACCTGGCGAACTCCCCGCTGCCGTCGGCGAGCATCACGACCTTGTCTCCGACTCCCACGGCGTCGCCCCAGGCCGACATCACGAACACGTCGTTGACCGCTATGCAGGCGATCGTGTCGACGCCCTTGGCGGCGAGCTCCTCGGCACGCAGTACGTAGCCGGGCAGGTGGTAGTCGTTGCAGGTGGGGGTGAATGCCCCCGGCACTGCGAACAGGACCACGGTCCCCGTGCCCAGGACCTCGACGCTGGAGACCTTGGCCGGACCGTCGGCGGTCATGCGAGTGAGTTGGACATCGGGGATGCGGTCACCGACGGCGAGCGTCACGGTGCTCCTCCTGGGCAGTGGGGTGGATGGGCGATCCTGCCACGCCAGCGCCGGCCGAATCATTCGTGGGCTCGGTGGAGCCCCTCCGCCACCGGGAGCCGTCGGCGTTGCGCCCACCACTGGTCGAGGCGATCCAGGGCCTCCGAGCGGCCCAGCGGGCCTTCCTCGAGGCGCGCCTCGACCAACATCGCCAGCGCCTCACCTACCTCGCGTCCCGGCCGCAGACCCAGGTGGGCCATGATCTCGTTGCCATCCAGGTCGGGGCGGATCGCGCCCAGCTCCTCCTGCTCGGCGAGTGCCGCTATCCGCTCCTCCAACGCATCCATCCGATCGGCCAGCTGGCGGGCCCGCCTGGCGTTGCGGGTCGTGCAGTCACAACGGGTGAGCTCGTTGAGGCGGCCGAGCAGGTCCCCGGCATCGCGTACGTAGCGGCGCACCGCGGAATCGGTCCAGACGTCGTCGCTGTAGCCGTGGAAGCGCAAGTGCAGGAAGACCAGGCGCCCCACGGCGTCGATCTGGTCGCTCGGGAAGCGCAAGGCCCGCATTCGGTCGCGCGCCATGCGGGCACCGACCACCTCGTGGTGGTGGAAGGTCACGCCCCTGGGGCCGACCGAACGCGTCTTGGGCTTGCCGATGTCGTGGAGCAGCGCCGCCAGGCGCACCAGCAACTCGGGTCCCGTGTTCGCCACCACCGCGAGGGTGTGTTCCAGCACGTCCTTGTGGTGGTGGATGGGGTCCTGCTCCACCTCGAGCGCGGGCAGCTCGGGCAGGAAGGTCTCAGCCAGACCCGTCCGCACCAGGAACCACAGACCCGGGCGGGGGTCCTCGACCACAAGGAGCTTGCACAGCTCGTCGCGGATGCGCTCGGCCGAGACGATGTCGAGGCGGGGGGCCATCGCCCTCACCGCCGCCACCAGCTCCTCTGTCGGGGAGAGGCCGTAGCCGGCGATGAACCGCGCGGCGCGCAGCATCCGCAGCGGATCGTCGTCGAAGGAGCGCTCCGGGTCGACCGGGGTGCGCAGCACCCCGTTGGCGAGGTCCGAGAGCCCGTCGTGGGGGTCGATGATGCGCGGGGCGACGGCCGGGTCGACCTCGACCTGCAGCGCCATGGCGTTGACGGTGAAGTCGCGTCGGGACAGGTCGTCCTCGACGCGATCGGAGTAGTCGACCTGGGGCCTTCGCGAATCGCGCCGGTACGCGTCGCTGCGGTGCGTCGTGATCTCGAGGGTGGTACCCGACACCCTCGCCCCCACCGTTCCGAAACGCTCCCCCTGGTCCCACACCGCGTCGGCCCACCCCGCCAGCAGGCTCCTCACCTCCCCTGGGCGGGCGTCGGTGGTCAGGTCGATGTCGCCGGCCACGGGGCGGCCCAGCACCAGGTCGCGCACGACGCCGCCGACGAGGTAGACGCGGTGGCCAGCCCGCTCGGCGCGCTCGGCGAACGGCCGCACCAACTCGAGCGTGGGGGCGAGAGCCTCGGGAGCCACCCGGACACGCTAGTGCCGTGCGGCGGAGCCCTCAGAGGCCGGCCTGATCGAGCGCGAAGCGCAGCTCGTCGGGCCTGTTGGCCACCGCGAGGGCATCGTGGCCCGCCACCAGCCCGTCGCGCACCAGCTCGAGCAGGGCGTCGTCGAGGGTCTGCATCCCGTGGTACTGACCCTCTGCCATGAGCCGGTCCAACTCGCCGTGACGGGACGGATCTTCCAAGCAGTCCAGCACCTTGGCTGTGCCGACCAGCACCTCGGCGGCGACGACTCGCCCACGATCATCGGCCCGGTCGACCAGGCGCTGGTGGACCACCCCCCGCATGACGCTGGAGAGGACCTGGCGAGCCTGGGCCTGGCGCTCGACGGGGAACAGCTCGACGAAGCGGAACAAGGCGTCGGCGGCTCCCCCGGCACGCAGGACACAGATGACCAGGCGACCGCCTTCGGCCACCGCCAGCGCGGCCTGCGCTGTCGCCGCGTCGGGGACGTCACCCACCACCACAACGTCCGCGTCGGCTCGCGCCGCGCCGGCCAGGGCGTGGGCGTAGGAGGGAGTGTCGGAGCCGACCTCACGCTGGGTCACGATGGCACGCTTGTCGCTGTGGAGGACCTCGATGGGGTCCTCCACGGTGAGCACATGGCACTCGCGAGTGGAGTTGATCCGGTCGACCAGCGCTGCGACCGTGGTGCTGCGCCCCGACGAGCTGCCGCCGGACACCAGCAGGAGGCCCCTCTCCTCCTCGGCGAAGCGCTCCACCTGCGCGGGCAGCCCGAGCTGGTCGAGGGGTCTGATGCCGGGCGGGATCCGTCGCACCACGAACGAGAGCGAACCCCTCTGCCGGTGGGCGTGGATCCGGAAGCGGCCGAGGCCGGGGATGCTCAGGCCGGTCTCGACCTCACCGGCGCGGTCGAGCTCGGACCGATGCTCCGGATCGAGCAGCTCGTCGATCACCGAGGCCACCTCGTCGGGATCCGGCGCGGCGAAAGGCGTGGCCCGCAGCTGGCCGTCCACCCGTACGCGGGGCGGGGAGCCGGGCTTGACGTGCAGGTCGGATGCCTCGGACTCGGTCAGGTGCGCCAGGAGGTCGTCGATCAGGCTCACGGGGATCTCCGCTCGAACGGCAACGGGACCATCCCATCGGCAGATCACGGCCCGTTCTTCACCACCGGCACCGCGCCGCGAGCCGACGACCCCGACGGGCAGGCTCGGTACCGTTGAGGGCGATGCCGAATCGAGCACGCCGCACCGGGGCCCGGTACGCGGGCGTCCCCGCGACGGTCACGCCCAGGGGCTGCGTGTGAGCGGGCTGCGCTCACGGCCAGGGGCGGGCCTGAGGGTCGGACGCTGGCACGGCGAGCAGGACGTGGCTCAAGTGGTTCCCTTCGTCGGCCGGACCCCGCAGGCCGACGAGATCCGCCGGCTCTGCGCCGGGCTCGAAGCCGAGGGGATCACCACCCTGCTCACCTCGGCCCTCACAGCCTCCGAGCAGGCGCCCTTCCTGGCCGCCGGGTTCGAGGTCCACCAGCGCCTGCACCTGCTTCGTCGCGACGTCGACGGGGTCATACGCGACGGGCCACTGGCCCGACTCCGCCGGGGCCGACGCTCCGACCGCCCTGCCCTGCTGCGGGTCGACGCCGCCGCGTTCAGCGAGTTCTGGCGCCTCGACGAGGACGGGCTCGCGGAGGCACTCACGGCCACCCCCTCGAGCCGGCTGCGGGTGAGTCTGGGTGGAGACGACGAGGTGGCCGCCTACGCGGTCACGGGGCGGGCGGGCAGCCGCGGATACCTGCAGCGGCTTGCGGTCGACCCCGACGCGCACCGGGCCGGACACGGCACCGCCCTGGTCCTCGACGCGCTGCGCTGGGTCCACCGCTGGGGTGGGCGCGACGTACTGGTCAACACCCAGGTCGACAACGAGGGTGCTCTCGCCCTGTACGAGCGCCTCGGGTTCGAGCGCCGCGGCGAGGGCCTCGCAGTCCTGCGTCGCCAGGGCCCGTGACGCGTGGCCGGCGCGGCCCCGCTCGGGCCGGTCGACGACCCCGACCCGCACCCATCGCTGTGGTCGCGCTGATCGCGTCCGTCGTGCTGGTCGCGCCGCTCGGCCGGGTCGAGCCGAGCGCGGCCGGGCAGCGCTCCCGGCGCGCCGACGCCGGACGGCCCGAGACGGCGCCGTCACCGCCGAGCGCCGCTGGCGCCGCCGTGCGCCTCAACGCGCAGGACGCGGCGGCGCCCACTGGAGGTACCTGGCAGGTTCGCCTCGGCTTCGACGGCATACCCGACGACGCCACGGTGCAGCTCGTCGTGCACGCCCGCCTCACGAGCGTGTCGCAACTGAGCGCCACCCACGGCGACGACCCGGAGCCGGGCCCGACGATCTTCCGCGACCGGGCTCGCCCCGTCGGCTCCCTGGCCGTCGACCCCACTGGCGACAGGCTGACGGGACTGGTCCTACAGGGCGAAGGCGAGGCCGTGGCGGGCGCGGTCGACCTGAGCGCGGGTCGCACCTACCCCGTCGAGATAGTCGCCCGCAGCGCCGCGGGCGCTGAGCTCGACCGCCTGGTCACCTACCTCGTCGTGCTTCCCGAGCGCGACGAGGACGCCGACCCACTC
Source organism: uncultured Microthrixaceae bacterium (assembly GCA_963703565.1). Taxonomy (GTDB): domain Bacteria; phylum Actinomycetota; class Acidimicrobiia; order Acidimicrobiales; family VFJN01; genus CAVPEW01. The sequence continues at coordinate 146,842 of CAVPEW010000068.1, forward strand.
GACGTGGCAGTGGTGATCGACCTGCGTTCGGCACCCGTGTTGCGCCCCGACGGCGGTTCGGGACTGTCCGACGCGCAGCTCGCCCGGCTGGTCACTGCCAGCGAGGCGCTCGCGGCCAGCGACACCTTCGCCTCCCTTGCCGTCTCACCCGAACTGGTGGACGCCCTGGCGGGTGACGACCGACCGGCGGCCGCGCGGGCACTGGCGGCGCTGGGGTCGGCGGCACGCGCACGAGAGGTGCTGTCGGAGCCCTACGTGGCTGTGGACCCATCCGAGCTGGCGGGCGCTGGACTGGCCGACCAGCTCGGGGTCCAGGTCGCCCGTGGGGACGCCGTGCTGGCCGCCGAGGCTCGGCGTGGCGCCCACCGGCGGGACCTGGATCCTCGACCGGGGGATCGACGTGCGGGGAGCGCGACTGCTCGCCGACACAGGCTTCGAGCGAGCGATCCTGGGTGCCGGTGCGATGGGGCGCGGAGCGGACCGCACCGACGGGACCGCAACCCTGGAGGGCTTCGAGGGTGGTGTCGTCGCGACGCCCGACCCGAGCTCGACCGCCGTGCTGGGCGACGTCTCCGAGGGCCCGGTGCTGGCCGCCCAACGCCTCGTCGCCGAGCTCGCGGTTCGGTGGCGGCAGAACCCGTCCGACCCGGGGGGCGCGGTGGTCGTCATCGACCCCCGGGGCCGCTCCGAGGTCGTGCGCAGCCTGCTCGAGCACGTGGCGATGGCCGGAATGGTGCAGCCGACCTCTGTGCAGGAGGTGCTCGGTGCCATGGCGGCGGATCAGCCGCGGCGTCCCGTGCAGATCGAGGCCGACCACCCCGCGGAGCCGACCCTGACCCCCGGACTGGCCGGAGCGCTGCGCGCAGCGGGCCGCGACGTGATCGGCTTCTCGGCGATGACCGGGCCCGACACCGCCAGGGCTGACCCCTCGGCCCGTCAGCTCCTGGTGGCAGAGGCGGCCGGTCTGTCCGCCGAACGACGCCGCGCCCACCTGGCGGCCGCGACGAGCACGGTTCGTGGCGCCGTTCGGTCGGTGTCGCTTCCCCGCGGGGCGCGGGTGACCCTCACCGCCCGCACCGGCACGGTGCCCATCACCATCACCAAGACGAGCGATGTGCCGCTGACCGTGTCGGTCCGCCTCGAGAGCCCGAAGCTCGAGTTCCCCGATGGCGCCGTGGTGAGGCGCACCCTCGAAGACGAGACGACCCGCCTCGACGTGCGGGTCCGCACCCTGGCGTCGGGCGCCTTCCCGCTCGACGTCGAACTGCGCTCCCCCGACGGCAGCCTCCTGGTGGCCGAGACCCGCTACACGGTTCAGTCCACCGCTGTGTCGGGAGTCGGCCTGGTGCTCTCCGTCGGGGCAGGCCTGTTCCTGGCCGCGTGGTGGGGAGCCCACTGGCGCCGGACGCGGCGCAGCCGTCGCCTCATCCCTCGTCACGCGGCGCGCTGAGCCAACCATGCAGCGTGGCCCTACGAGTAGCGTGCCGCAGTCCGCCACCGCAGTCGATCGGAGCAGCCATGCCCGCAGTGCGCGTCGTCACCGACAGCTCCTGCGACCTGGGCGAGGACCTGACCGCCGAGCTCTGCATCGAGGTCGTTCCGCTCACCATCCGCTTCGGTGACCAAGAGTTCCAGGACCGCATCGAGCTCGGCGTCGAGGATTTCTACGAGCGCATGGCCAGCGCCAGCGAGCTGCCCGAGACGGCCGCACCCGCGCCGGGAGCGTTCGCCGACGCCTTCCGGCGCCAGGCAGAGGCTGGAGCCGACTGCGTCGTTTGCGTCACGATCTCCTCGGACCTCTCGGCGACGATGCAGTCGGCCCGCACCGCGGCCCGGGACCTCGAAGGCGAGCTAGACGTGCGAGTCGTCGACTCCAGCTCGATCACGGCCGGGCTCGGCACGCAGGTGCTCGAAGCGGCCAGGGCCGCCGGCGACGGCGCCGACCCCGACTCCGTCGTCAACCTCGTCGATGACTTGGCCCGGCGCACCCACGTCATCGGCGCGCTCGACACCCTCGACAACCTCAAGCGGGGCGGCCGCATCGGGGGCGCCAAAGCACTGCTGGGCTCGCTGCTGTCGGTCAAGCCGATCGTCGACATATCCACCGGTGTGGTCGAGGAGGCCGGTCGGGCCCGCACCCGTGGCAAGGCGCTCATGATCCTTCGCGACCGGCTCTTGGAGCGCCCCACCGTGGAGCACCTCTGCGTCGTCGACGGGATGGCGCCCGACGTCGACACGATGATCGACCTGCTCTCCCCGCGCTACGGCGCGGACTCGCTGCGCCGGGCACGCATCGGGCCGGTGATCGGGACCCATGCCGGTCCGCGGGTCGTGGGACTCACCTGGGTCGATCCCGCCTGACCCTGCAAAGTCGCGTCCGGCGCCCTGTCGTCGGGCGTGGCGCCTCGGGCGGACGGGACACGGACCGGTAGCCTGACGCCCCAGGTGAGCCCCGTTCCGACCCCGCCGACCGGAGGCCCGCGCGCTGCGGCGCCCGAGGCCGAGACGCAGGCGGCGCCCATCGTCGGCGCGGCCGACGTCGGTCCCGGCCATCTCATCGGAGGTCGCTACCGACTGACACGTCACCTCGCGTCCGGCGGGATGGCCCGGGTCTGGGAGGCCTCCGACGAGGTGCTGCGCCGGCAGGTCGCGGTCAAGGTTCTCCACCCCCATCTCGGCGCTGACGAAAGCTTCGTGCGCCGCTTCCGCCAGGAGGCGGTCGCCGCCGCCCGCCTGGGTCACCCCGGGATCGTGTCCATCTTCGACACCTGCTCGGACCCCGGTCTCGAGGCGATCGTGATGGAACTGCTCCCTGGCAGGACCTTGCGTGACCGCTTGGACGAGGATCCCCCCGTCGACCCCTGGCAGGCGGCGGGGCTGGCGGCTCAGGTCGCAGAGGCGCTCGCCGCCGCCCATCGTGCCGGGCTGGTGCACCGCGACATCAAGCCGGCGAACATCCTGCTCGCTGAGGGCGGGCGGGTGAAGGTCGCCGACTTCGGAATCGCCAAGGCCGTCGCGGACGCGGACCTCACCCAACCCGGATCGGTCGTGGGCACGGCGAAATACCTGGCTCCCGAGCAGGTCACGGGTGGGACCGTCGACGCCCGTACCGATGTCTACGCGCTGGGCACCGTCCTCTACGAGATGCTCTGCGGTCGGCCGCCCTTCACGGGTGACTCGGACTCCGCGGTCGCGCTCGCCCGCCTGCACCGCGATCCGCTGTCACCTCGCCAGGTTCGACCGGGAGTCCCTCGCGGCCTCGAAGCGGTGACCATGCGGGCGCTGGCGCGCCAGCCCGGAGACCGCTACCCGAGCGCCACCGACCTGCGAGCAGCCCTGCTGGCCGCCGGCGCGGACGCGGAACCCGAGTCACCGGGGCGGGCACCTTCCGGCTTCGGCTCGCCCCCCGAACCCACCGCGCTCGGTAGCGCGCCGTGGGCCAACGCTGCGCCCATCCCCACCTTCGCCCGCTCGGAGCGGTCCTGGCTCGTCCCGACCCTTCTGGCGGTGACCGCGGCGGTGGCGCTCGGCGTGGCCGGGCTGCTGCTGGGGCGCTCTGGCGCTGGCACCTTCCTCGACGACGTGCGTTCATCGCTGGGTGCCGGCGCTGCCGCGACCGTGACGTCGGCATCGGCGTTCGACCCCGACGGGGATCTGCACGAGAACGACGGCGACGCGCTACTCGCCATCGACGGTGATCCAGCCACCGCCTGGATCACCGAGGGCTACGACGACCGTGACGTCACCCGCCTGAAGGCCGGGGTCGGGATCGTGCTGCGGCTGAGCGAGGAGCAGCGCCTCGATCGCCTGGTGCTGCGTTCCCCGACTGCCAACTGGCGGGCACGGGTCTACGTGGCCGCCCGACCCGCCGCGGAAGCTCGAGGGATGGGGTGAGCCGGTCTTCTCCTCCGACCAGGTTCCGCGCTCGAACGACCAGCCGGTGTCATTCGACCTGGGTGGGCAGCGCGGATCAGCGGTGCTCATCTGGGTCGTCGACGCCGGTGACGCCGACGAGGACGGGCGCCACCGGGTCGCGCTCTCAGAGGTCGACGTCGATGCCCGATGAGCCGTCCAGCGCACCCCCTTCGCGCCACCGATCCGCTCCTCTTCCCGGTGAAGACTGGCACGTGATCGTGGCCGCCCGGTCCGGGGACAGGTCGGCGCTCGAGGAGCTGCTGCGCGCGCACCACGACCGCATGGCCGCGGTCTGCCGGCGCATCTGCCCCGATCCACTCGACGCCCAGGACGCCACCCAGGAGGCGTGCATCGCGTTCGTGCGGGGCTTGGATCGCTTCGACGGCCGTTCGTCGCTGTCGACCTGGGCGTATCGCGTCGCCGCCAACGCGGCCCTCGACGAGCTCCGGCGCCAGCGCCGGCGGCCCGAGCCGACCGATGCCGCCGAGCTGGAACGACCCCAGCCGGGCACGGTCGACGGATCCGTGAGCGATCACCTGAGCGTCGTGGCGGCGCTGGCCACCCTGCCGGCGACCTTTCGGGCTGCGGTCGTCCTTCGCGATCTGGCCGATCTGGACTACGCCGAGATCGGCGAGATCCTTCACGTCCCCCCTGGAACGGTCCGATCACGCATCGCCCGGGGCCGAGCCCAACTGGCCCGGCTGCTGGTGCCCCAGCGTGCGCTGGAGTCGACCGGCGCCACCGGCGGCGGGGCGGTTCCCGGGCCAGGCCGGGAACCTCCGGCCCCGGACCGCACGTCCAACACCGAGACCCGATCGCCCCGTCGCGCGCCCGCCGGCCCGCCGAGCCACCCGATCGAACCATGAGCGCAGAGACCGAACCGCCGACGCTGCCCGATCCACTCGACCCGCTCGACGAGCTCACGTCGGCATACCTCGACGGCGACCTGTCGCCCACCGAGCAGGCCCGCTTCGACGACAGCCCGGAGGTGGCCGATCGTGCCGAGCGCTTCCGAGCTGTGTCCGCAGCCGTGCGTGCACCCCTCGCAGGCGAGGGCGACGAGGCCTTGCGTCACGCCACCGTGGCCGCAACGCTCCAAGCGCTCGGCGCTTCTACACCCGCCGGGTCGACTACAGATTCTGCGACCACCCCCTCACGGCGGAGGGGCAGTCGGTGGAGCTGGGCTGCAGCAGCGGTCCTCGTGGCGACGGTCGGTCTACTGGGCGCAGCCCTCGCCACCGCGGGCTCGGGTGATGCGGACCGGCCCACCGCGGCACGGTCCAGCGCCGAGGACGGCGATGCCCCACAGTCCGCGGTCTCCCCGGACGACGCTGCGCGGCATGACGATCCGGGAGCTGGCGACGCTACACTCGACGGGCCCGAACGTGACGAGGCGCTCGGACCGACAGCCCGGTCCCCACAGGCCGGGTCCGACGAGCTTCGAGCCAGGGCCGAGGCCCAACTCGACGCCGACCCGATGCCTGGCTTCGACGCTGCACTCGGAACCGACTCGACGATCGCCCGATCCGCCACCGGCCCGTCCTCGCTCCCTGGGGCGGACTGTCCCCTGGTCGTCGGCTCCGCAACGCTGGCCGGGGCAACCGGCACACGGGACGGAGAGCCGGCGAGCGCGTTCGTGCTCGCCGGCGACGACGGACCCCGGATCGTGGTCGTGTCGACCTCCACGTGCGCGGTCCTTGCCGAGCTCCCGGCGCGCTAGGAGGGTCCGGGGTCCCCGACGGGCCGGAACCGCACACGGGCCGCGGCGAGCACCGCGCTCAGCGCCGCCCCCCACCACGCCCCGGCCTTGATGGGCTCGAGACCCTCACCGGAGTCGATCCTGCCCGCCTGGACCAGTGCACCGGCAGCCCACAGGGCCGCGAACGTTGCCAACCACCAGGCCCTCGAGCGCGCGATCGACCCCACCACCTCGCCGACCGTGAAGCCCACCAGGGCCCCCGCGCCCAGCGGCAGGAGCCCCTCCAGCTCGTACTCGCCCAGCACCAGGGCCGAGCCCCAGCCGACCGCCGCACCGCAGGCCAGGCCGACCAGGGAACGCCACGACACCGAGCGCACCCTAGTGACCTCATCGGCGGGGGCTCGGACGCGCTGGTTAGCCTGACCGGATGGGAGCGATGGCACGCGAGGACCGTCCAACCGGGTCCGGGGGCGAGGACTGGCCGGTCCAGGTGGCCGACCGCATCGAGGAGGTCGTGGGCAGGGTCCGCGACACCACGACCGGTCCCGCCATCACCGCTGCCCGTACCCTCGTGTACGGCCTGGTGGCCGTGATCGTGGGGGTGGCGGTGATCGTGCTCGCCGCGGTGGCCGCCGTCCGTTTCCTGGACGCGTACCTGCCCGACGCGGTGGTCGGAGAGGAGCACACGTGGGCCGCCCATCTCCTGGTGGGGCTGGTCTTCACCCTCGCCGGGGCCCTCCTGTGGTCACGACGTGCCTCCGGGAATACCCCCTGAGGGTATGTGGTTGAACTGGCCCACACAGGGGGAGGGACATGAGCGACGCCCACAGCAGCGACGACCGCGACGTCATCATCATCGGATCGGGCCCCGCCGGGCTCACCGCCGCGGTCTACACGGCGCGGGCCAACCTGGCGCCGCTGATCCTCGAGGGTGAACCGTCCTCGACCTCCGATCAGCCCGGCGGCCAGCTGATGCTCACCACCGATGTGGAGAACTTCCCCGGCTTCCCCGAGGGGATCATGGGACCCGACCTCATGAGCCGGATGCGTGAGCAGGCCGTGCGCTTCGGCGCCGAGGCCCGCACGGAGAAGGTCAGCCGGGTCGATCTGTCCTCGCGGCCCTTCGGCATATGGGTCGGTGATCCCGACGCCGCCCTTCCCACCTACACCGGACGCTCGATCATCGTGGCCACGGGCGCCCAGTCGCTCCTGCTGGGCCTGGACCGCGAGGCCGACCTCATCGGCCACGGCGTGTCGACCTGCGCCACCTGCGACGGCTTCTTCTTCCGCGACCACAACATCGCCGTGGTGGGTGGAGGCGACTCCGCGCTCGAGGAGGCGCTGTTCCTCACCAAGTTCGCCACGACGGTCACCGTGATCCACCGCCGCGACCAGCTCCGGGCATCGAAGATCATGCAGGACCGGGCGGAGGAGAACGACCGGCTCCGGTTCCGCTGGAACGCCGTGGTCGACGGGCTCGTCGGCGAGGACCGGCTCGAGGGGCTCGTGCTACGCGACACCGTCACCGGTGACACCGAGTCGATGGACGTCACTGGCCTGTTCGTGGCCATCGGCCACCGGCCCAACACCGACCTGTTCAAGGGCCAGCTCCAGATGGAGGACTCCGGCTACCTCGTCACCGGGCTGGGCCACGGCGCCACCTCGACCAACGTGGAGGGAGTCTTCGCTTGCGGTGACGTCCAGGACCACGTGTACCGACAGGCCATAACCGCCGCCGGCTCCGGGTGCGAGGCAGCAATCGATGCCGAGCGGTGGCTCGAGGCGGCCCGCCGCCACTGAGCGGCGACCCATCGAGCCGTGCAAGGCCAACGACTCCCCGCCCGTGGAATCCAGACGGCAGGGCGGATGTTGCACCGGGCACGAACCATCAGGAAGGAAGGCCCATGGCCCAGAACATCCAAGCGTTGACCGACGTGAGCTTCGACGAGGAGATCGCCGCGGCGCCTGAACCCGTCGTGGTCGACTTCTGGGCAGAATGGTGCGGGCCGTGCAAGATGATCGCCCCGATCCTCGACGAGATCGCTGCGGAGCATTCCGGCAAGCTCCGCATCGCCAAGGTGAACGTCGACGACAACCCTGACGTCGCTCGTCGGTTCGACGTGATGAGCATCCCCACGCTCATCGTGTTCAAGGACGGTCAACCCGCGAAGCGCATGGTGGGAGCCAAGGGGAAGGGTCAGCTGCTCGAGGAGCTCAGCGACTTCCTCTGAGGACCATTCGTACACGTTCTCCACAGAGTTCCGCACAGGGTGTGGAAAACGTCAACTAAGTCTTGATCCGCTGCGACCCTCGGGACCATCTCGAGGGTCGCAGCGCGTTCGACTCAGTGATCACCCGTCATCGCCCGGTAGATCCGCTCGAGATCGTCGAGCGTCGAGAACTCCACCGTCACCCGGCCCCGGTTCGCTCCCATCTGCACCGAGACGCGAGTCGAGAGGTGCTCGGCCAAGAGGTTCTCGAGCTCGAGCAGCCCCGCGGGCCGCACCGGCCTGGTGGTCGTATGGGAGTGGACCGATTCCGGCGGCTCCGGCTCCTCCGCCATCCGGCCGAGGTGGTCGCGAACCGCCGCTTCGACCTGGCGCACGGTCATCTCCTCGTCGACGGCGCGACGAGCCAGAGCCTCCTGGAAGCCCCGGTCCGGGCTGGCCAGCAGCGTACGAGCATGACCAGCGCTGAGCCGACCCTCTTCGAGCAGGCGCTGTACGGACGGAGGCAGCTGCAGCAGCCGCACGGTGTTCGCCACAGCCGACCGGGACTTCCCGACCCGCTGGGCGACCTGCTCCTGGGTCAGTTCGAAGTGCTCCATCAGCTGCTGGTAGGCCGTGGCCTCCTCCAGCACGCTCAAGTCGTCTCGATGCAGGTTCTCGACGAGCGCCGTCTCCAGGGAACCTTCGTCGGTGAGCTCCCGGACGATGACGGGAACCGTGGGTAGACCTGCCCTTCTTGCCGCCCGCCATCGTCGCTCGCCGGCGATGAGCTCGTAGCGGTCCTCTCCCACTGCCTGAACCAGCAGTGGCTGCAAGACGCCTATCTCGGCGACCGAGGCCGTCAGACCGGCTAACGACTCCTCGGCAAACACACGGCGGGGCTGACGTGGGTTGGGGGCGATCGAACCCACGGGCACATCCCGCATCGCACCCGGCGTTGACCCGGCCGCTTCGCTCGGGATCAAGGCCCCCAAGCCCCTACCCAACCCGCTGCGACGGACCACCACTCACCTCCTTAGCGAGCTCGCGGTACGCGATGGCGCCACGAGAGCTGCCGTCGAACGCCAGGATCGGCTGACCGAACGACGGGGCCTCCGAGAGCCGGATCGTCCGGGGGATCACGTTGCGAGCGACCCTGTCCCCGAAGTGCTCCCGGACCTCGGTCACGACCTGGCCGGCCAACTTTGTGCGGGCGTCGTACATGACGAGCACGATGGTGCTGACCTCCAGGGCCGAGTTCAGGTTCTTCTGCACCAGAGCGACGTTGCGCAGCAGCTGACCCAGCCCCTCGAGCGCGTAGTACTCGCACTGGATCGGCACCACCACCTCGCTAGCCGCGGCGAGCCCGTTCACGGTGAGCAGGCCCAGAGATGGAGGGCAGTCGATGAGGACGTAGTCGTAGTCGTCTCGGACCTCCTCGAGGGCACGACGGAGGCGCAGCTCTCTCGAGAACGCCGGGACGAGCTCGATCTCCGCCCCAGCGAGGTCGAGCGAGGACGGAGCCACGAACAGGTTCCGCACCGAGGTCGGCTCGACGCAATCCTCGACCGGCAGATCATGCAACATGACCTCGTACATCGACCCCTGCAGATCACGGATGTTGATGCCCAGCCCGGTGCTGGCATTGCCCTGGGGATCGAGGTCCACTACCAGCACCCGGTAACCCAGATCGGCGAGGGAGGCCCCGAGGTTCACGGCCGTGGTCGTCTTGCCGACCCCGCCCTTCTGGTTGGCCACAGCCAGGACCCTCGGCAAGGGCCGCACAAGAGGCCCGGGCGGGAGCGGCTCCACCCGTCCCAGGGGTCCCGACGCAGGTGGTCCGGACGCAACGGCATCACTACCCGGTCGCGCGCCGGCCGTGATGCCCGCCATCTCGTCTGGATGCCAGCCGAGCACACCCCGATCGGCTTCTTCGGGTGCCAGTCCCTGGTCGTGGGGCTCCGCGGGGGTGATCTCGGGAGTGGCCTCCTGCTCGTCCACCGGCGTGCCCTGATCCGGCGTGCCCTGATCCGGCTCTCCCTCGTCGGATAGAGGCGAGCCATGCCTCACAGCGGATCTCAACTGGTCGAAGATGGCCCGCGTCCGCTCCGAGGACGGCTCGGGTTCGTCAGGCACCATCGCATCCTGCCCGCTCGACCGGCCCAGAGCAAGGAACCCTCGACCTCCGGCAGCCGCCTGACCGTTGTTCCACGTGGAACACCACCGTGCGGAAGGGGCGCCCGTGCATCGCCGCGCTTCAACCGGCGTGTTGGTCGCCGCTTGCCCTTGACATCACGGGTCCGCCCTGACGAGTGGCGAGCGCACCTGTCCAGGGACATGAGCCATCGCCGCTGGCCTCGCCCCTCGGCGACCAGCTGGTCTCGGCCGATGGCCGATCGGAGCAACCTCCCCGTCCCCGAGACCACGAAGCGACCGGGCGCTCTCGGCTCCGCCCGGCCGACCGAAGGCGAACTCGGGTCAGAGGAACTAACGGGATTCCCTACGCGGCCGGCTCAGCACAGGGCCACGAGTTTGACCCCCCCCCCCCCCCCAGGAGTCACGCGCTGTTCCACGTGAAACGGGCTGAAACGGTTCAGCTGCCGTCAACCGGCCGGAAACAGCGGTCTCTTGGCCGGTCTACCCGGCTCGCGGGGATACTCCGCCGGGCAGAGCCGGCGCTGCTCCAGCACCTGGAAGCGGCCCGGACGTGCCACGACCCTCAGGGGAGCCAGACCCAGCTGGTCGAGGGGGGCAACCGGCCATCGAGGACGTGCCTCGGGCGGCTCGCTCACGACGAGGATGCCCCCGACGCGCAACAGCGGTGCTGCGCACTCGGCGACCACCGCTGGTGGCCCGAAACCACGCGCAGTGACGGCACCGGCCGCGGCCCTCAGCTCGCTGTGACCCGTCAGCTCCGCCCGTTCCGCACGGACCCTCACCCGATCAGCCCACCCCAGCGACTCCACCGCCGCGGCCAGGAAATCGCCTCGTCGCTGGCGTGACTCGACGAGCACCACCCGGAGATCCGGGCGGGCTTCGGCCACGACCAGGGCTGGGATCCCACCGCCGCTGCCCAGATCGACCACGAGACCGGTCGTCGCGGCCAGCGCGACCACGAAACCGCCGGCGTGGCCCACATGGCGCTGGATGTCGCCGGGGCCGAGGAAGCCCAGCTCCTGGCCACGTTGCAGGATCCGGGTGAGCCCGGACGAGGCGCTTCCGGTCAAGCGGGAGCGATCACAACCCGGCGGTTGGGCTCCTCGCCCTCCGACCACGTGGTGAACCCGTCGATCTCGTTGACCACGTCGTGGACGACCTTCCGGTCGGGAGGCGCCATGGGCTCCAAGGCGGTTGCCGCAGAGCTCGCCCGAACCTGCTCGACCACTTCGAGGGTGAAACGCTCGAGCGCCTCGCGTCGGCGCTGGCGATAGCCGGCTATGTCCAGCCGGAGCCGGGCATGCGTCTCGGCAGGCCGCTGGCGCTGCAGGACGCTGCGCCCAAGCTCCTGGATCGCCTGGAGGGTCTGGCCCTTGGGGCCGACCAGCAGCCCGAGGTCACCGCCTTGGACCGCCACCTCGATCGTCTCCTCGTCGGGGTGCTCCACGGCGATGGTGGCCTCGACGTCGAAAGCGTCAAGCAGGTCCTCGAGGAAGGTCCTGACCGTAGTGGTCTGACCTTCGAGATCGATCGGGGTCATCGTGTCCTCCGTTGTGGACCGGGCTGCCCCGGTTGATCCAGGCGATAGAGCTGCGCCGGCGGCCCGGCCTGACGACTCGGTCGCGCCATGTATGGTGGTGGCGTCGATGCTTGCCCCATCGCCAGCGGGGCGCGCGGGTGCCGATGCCTTCCGGCGCGGCCGGACCGAGCGCCCAGAGGCCTCCGGGTCCTGCCCTGACGCCGATCCCGCGCTCGAAGGCACCTTTCGAGCCTGGGGGGAGGCCGGTGCAGCGGTGCCGGCCTCCGAGCGTGGGGCCCGACCATCCCGGCCGCTGCCCCCCTTGCGACGATCGCGACGATCGACCTTCGGGCGGGCCGGAACCGGTCTGACCCTTGCCCGAACCCTGGCTTCGCCTCGCAGGCGGCCGAACAACCCGGTGCGCGGCTGCCCGATGACCTCGAACTCGGCGTCGACCTCGTCGACTCCCAGTTGCTCGAGGGCTCGTTCCTTGGCGTCCTCGACCGTCGCGCCCATCGTCTCGACCCACTCCATCAGCGCCGGCGTCGCTTCTTCTTGGATCGGTTCTGTCCACCGGCGGTGCGGGTCGTGGCGGCTGGTGCGGAGCGCGTCGTGCCGCTCGTCGCCCCACCGGCAGACGAGGAACCCGGCGACGAGCCACGACGCGCTCTGGCCCCACCATCCCCGGGCGCGGCGTCGGCCGGTGTGGCGTCGCCGGCACCGCCGGCGCGGGCTCTCGCGGCTTTGGTCAGCCTGGGGAGGGCTTCCGATCGCTGACCCATCTCCTTCTGAAGCCGGCGTGCTTCGGCGGTTGCCGCCTGCGCTTGGACCCCGAGCGCGCTCTCCCCCCGGTAGAGGCTGCGAGTGATGTAGGCCTGCACACCGATGCGGAACAGGTTCGACACCACGAAGTACACGACGATCGCCGAGGGCGCCACGAAGGAGATGAAGACGAACATGACCGGGAAGAGCCGCATGATCATCTTCTGCTGGGGTGGGATCTCGGCGTTCTGGTTGCGCGACTGGATCTGACGTTGCTGGAAGTAGGAGGTCACGGCCACCACGGCGACCAGCACCACGTGGGGGAAACCGGTGCCGAAGCCGTCGGAGAGCGCCTTGCTGGCGCTCTCCGACAAGTCGATGCCGAACGCCATCATCTCGGTCGTCTTGTGCAGCGCTTCGGACAGGGCGCTCGAGTCGCTGAGGTACTTGGGAACGAAGTGGCCGTCAGGCCCTCGTTCGGTCAAGCCCCTGATGACCCGGTACAGCACGATGAAGATCGGCGCCTGCAAGAGCATCGGCAGGCACCCGCCGAGCGGGTTCAGGTTGTTGGCCTTGTAGAACGCCATCAGCTCCTCGTTGAGCTTCTGGCGATCGTCCTTGTACTTCAGTTGCAGCCGCCGCATCTCGGGCTGCAGCAACTGCATCTTGACCATGCTGCGCGTGCCCTTGAGCGTGAACGGCGTCGTGAGCACCATGATCCCGACGGTGAGCAGCGCGATCGCCACGGCGTAGTTGGGGACCAGGTCGTAGAGCCCGCTGAGCGCCCCGGCGATGCCCTCGAACAGCCAGTCGAACATCAGTTCGCCTTTCGGTCAGTGCGGGAAGCAGTGGACGGGGGAACCGGATCCCACCCGACGCCGCCGCGCGGTCGGCACCGCGCCAGGCGACGCAGGGCCAGCCAGGTACCCCGTCGCGCGCCATGGACCTCGATCGCCTCGGCGGCGTACGCCGAGCAACTCGGCTCGAATCGGCACGGCGAGGGCCGCCCGGCACGCGCCGCCTGGTAGAGGTGGACCAGCCGACCCAGCGTCCGGGCGACCAGACCGGCTCGGGGCGCCGAGACCGCGGCGAAGCTCGTCACCGCGACAAGCCCGCGCTGCGCCGGTGGGCCCGCGCCGTGGTGTCCGCGACCAGTTCGACCAGGTCGGGCCAGGCCAAAGTCGCCAACTCGGCTCCACCGCCGACCAGGTACAGACCCCCAGCCAGGCGCTCCTCGTCGACCAGCAGCCGGCACGCGGCTCGCAGGCGACGCCGGATCCGGTTGCGCTCGACGGCCCCTCCGGCCCGCCGACCGACGCTGAAACCCACCTCGGCGGGACGACCCGGGCCCGCCGCGCAGGCTGTGACCACCAACGGGCCGCCACGCGCCCGGCACCCGTGTCGACCCAGGCGGGCGAAGCGCTCACGACCGCGCAGGCGCCAGAGAGCGACAGGGGGAGCGGTGCCCGTGACCACCCCGCGGCGCGGACCGACCCGGTCCGCCGTGGCCATCGTCAGGCCGAGAGCCGCTTGCGGCCCTTGGCGCGCCGCGAGCGCACGATGGCCCTACCGGCCCGATCTGCCATTCGGTGGCGGAAGCCGTGCCGCTTGGCCCGGCGGCGGTTGTTGGGCTGGAACGTACGCTTCACGGGTCCTCCTGGTTCCCCCCGCCGGACTGGGCGCGTCGGGGGGCGGGCGTCCCGGGGCCAGGAGAGCTGAGGGCCTCGGGGCGAGATCGATGGCACGGCCAAGTCGCGCGCCGACACGGACCGCGCCAGGAAGCCGCCGGGAAAAACTAGAGGGCGACGAGCAGGCCCGGCAACCCGGGACGGTCGACGAGGTGGATGGCACCTAGCACACAGGCGTCACAGTCGGGCGGACCTCGCGGGCCCACGACCAGCATCGATGCACATCGCTGACGGGCCGAGCCGGCGAACCCTTGCCGTGCCCGACACCGGCAGTGCTACGGTCTCCCGGCCGCCACGGCGCGGGCGCTGGCCTTCTCGAGCCGGCCGTGCGCGGGTCCAGTGAACGTGGGAGCCCGCTCGCAGAGCGGAGGTTCGCTCCGTTTTCCACAGGTGTGGACGTCTTTGTGGACGTCGGTCGAACGAGGAGGCCAGCCCAGGGTGAACGATGCGGAGCGCCTGTGGGCCCAGTGCTCGGTGCTGCTCAAGACACAGGTCTCCGAGCCGGTCTGGCTGATGTCGTTCGACGCCGCGGTCCCGGTGGCGCTCGAGGAGGAGCGCCTCACCGTCACGGTGCCGTCGTTCCTCGCCAAGGAGCGGATCGAGCGCCGGTACCTGTCCTTGGTCCACGACGCCCTCACCGAGGCGGGTGGGGGCGACATCGAGCTGGTGGTCGAGGTCGTCGCGCCCGAGCCCGAGCCCGAGCCCGTCTGGCACGCCGCGACCCCCCAACAGGAGGTTCCCCAGGCACCCCGGGGGACGCCCCACGAGCGGTTCACCTTCGAGACCTTCGTCACCGGTAACTCGAACCGCTTCGCCCACGCGGCGGCCTTAGCTGTCGCGGAGACACCGGCGGTCAAGTACAACCCGCTGTTCGTCTACGGCGACGCCGGCCTCGGCAAGACCCACCTCCTGCACGCCATCAGCCACTACGTCACCGAGAACTACCCGAACTACCGGGTCCGCTACGTGACCTCGGAGACCTTCCTCAACGAGTTCATCGACGCGGTGCGTTCCGGGACCAACGACGTCTTCAAGCGTCGTTACCGCGACGTCGACGTGCTCCTCGTCGACGACATCCAGTTCATCGAGGGCAAGAAGGAGACCCAGGAGGAGTTCTTCCACACCTTCAACGCCCTGCACGCCGCGAACCGACAGATCGTGCTCTCGTCGGACCGCCCGCCCGATGCGATCGCCACCCTCGAGGTGCGGATGCGCAGCCGGTTCCAGCAGGGCCTGATCACCGACATCCTGCCTCCCGACCTCGAGACCCGCATGGCGATCCTGCGCAACCGGGCCGAGCGCGAGGCGATCCCGGTGCCCGACGACGTCATCACCTACGTGGCCACCCACATCACCGACAACATCCGGGTGCTCGAAGGAGCCTTGACCAGGGTGGTCGCCTGGGCGAGCTTGACCGAGGAACCTCTGACCGTCGAGAGCGCCGCGCGCCTGCTGGCCGACCTCGTCAGCGAGCGCCAGCCTCGGCCGATCACCCCGAAGGTGATCATCGACGCCACCGCCGAGATGTTCGGCTTCCCCCGCGAGGAGATCCTGGGCAAGAAGCGCCAGCGCCCACTGGTGACCGCCCGCCAGGTCGCCATGTACGTGTTCCGGGAGCTGACCGACCTCAGCTACCCCGCGATCGCCCGGGAGTTCGGCGGGCGCGACCACACCACTGTCATCCACGCGGTGGAGAAGATCACGGCCCAGATGCGCACGCACCGGGAGATCTACGACCAGGTCACCGAGCTGCTGCAAACGATCCGCGGGGCGACGTGATCACGCCGGGGGTGTGGATCGACCTGGGGACGAACGGTGTGGGGAGGCGCGGACCCCTCGTCGATCCGCTCTGGTTCCCACCGGATCCCGGTCGGGCTGTGCGAACCTGGGGAGAACCGCTGGGAACCTCGACGGGGTTGACCTGGGAGGATCTCGTCCTGTCCACAATCCACAGCCCCTACCACCACTCCTGCTCGGATACGAGAAGAGTCGCGGTAGAAAGCGAGTGCCCGTGAAGTTCCGATGCGAGCGTGACCAACTGGTGGAGGCCCTCGCCACCGCGGGGCGAGCGGCCACAGGCCGAGGGGGGTCGTTGCCTGTCCTGACGGGCGTGCGGGTGTCCCTCGACGGTGACCACCTGCGCCTCACCGGCACCGACCTCGAGCTGACCATCTCGACGGATCTCGAAGTCGCTGGTTCGGCCGATGGAGCGGTCGTGCTCCCCGCCCGGCTGGCTTCCGAGATCGTGCGGTCGCTCCCCCCGGGAGCGGTGGAGATCTCCGTGGCCGACGAGGAGGCGAGGATCGCCGCGGGACGCAGCGAGTTCACGCTTCGCCTGTTGCCCGCAGACGAGTTCCCCCGGGTGCCGGAGCCGGGTGGTGAGCCCGTCACCCTGCCCACCGCCGAGCTCGCCGGTGCCCTGGCCCAGGTGGTGCCGGCCGCGTCGCGCGACGACGCCCGGCCGATCCTGACCGGTGTGCTGCTCGCCGCGGAGCACGACGGGCTGCGCCTGGTCGCCACCGACAGCTTCCGCCTGGCCGTGCGCGACCTGGCAGGCGCCACGGTGCTCGGCGAGGGTCAGTCGGTGCTGGTGCCGTCGCGGGCTCTGGGAGAGCTGGCCAGGGTGCTGGGCTCGTCGCAAACGGTGCAGGTGCGCTTCGGTGAGCGAGATGCCGGCTTCGAGGTCGGCTCCGTTCGCCTGACGACCTCGCTGATCGAAGGCGAGTTCCCCAACTATCGGAGCCTCATCCCCCAGACTCAGGCCAACCGCCTGACCGTTGGGCGCGAGGCCCTGCTCGAAGCGGTGCGTCGCGTCCGCCTCCTGGCCCGTGAGGCGACTCCGGTCCGCCTCGCCATGTCCAGCGACGGCCTCGACCTGGTGGCGATCACCCAGGATGTCGGCCAGGCGCACGAGAGCCTCGACGCCAAGTTCGAGGGAGTCGAGCTCACCGTGGCGTTCAACCCCGAGTTCCTGCTCCAGGGCGTCGAGGTGGCTCCCGGCGACGAGGTCACCGTCGAGACCGTCGACGCGCTCAAGCCGGCGATCGTTCGCAGCCCCGAGCACGCCGAGTTCCTCTACCTGCTCATGCCGGTCCGGGTCTCCTGAGCCTTTCGCGCGTCTGGTTGCGGGACTTCCGCTCCTACGAGGCCGCCGAGATCGAGCTCAGCCAGGGGCTGACCGTGCTTATCGGCGACAACGGGCAGGGCAAGACGAACCTGCTCGAGGCGCTCGGATGGCTCGCCACGATGTCGTCCTTCCGGGGAGCGCCGGCCGATGCGCTCGTGCGGGTCGGTGTCGATCGAGCTGTGGTGCGAGCCGAGGGGTCCTCCGCGGGACGACCGCTGTTGGTCGAGGCCGAGATCGTGCCCGGGGGGCGACACCGGGTGCAGGTCAACCGCCAGCCGCTGCGTCGGGCCCGGGACCTGCTGGGGACCCTGCGTGTGACGGTGTTCGCCCCCGACGACCTGGAGCTGGTCAAGGGCGGTCCCGCTGAGCGCCGCCGCTTCCTCGACGACGCCCTTGTCGCCCTGCGCCCTCACCACGATGCCCTGCGCGCCGAGGTTGACCGGATCCTGCGGCAGCGCAACGCCCTGCTCAAGCAGGTGACGTCGGGTCGAGGGGGAGACCGGGCCTCGATCGAGTCCACCCTGGATGTCTGGGATGCCCGCCTGACCGAGGCCGGTACGGCACTGGTGACGGCGAGGCTGGAGCTGCTCGAGCGCATCGCCGGGCGGCTCGACGACCTGTACGGCGAGCTCAGCAGCGATCCGACCGCCAAGGCCGCGGCCCCTGTCGGTCCCGGATCCCGCCGGTGGGTGCAGGCCCGCTACGTGCCGGCCCAGGGATCCGTCGCCCTCCGCGACGCTCTCGCCGCCGCGCGCCCCGATGACCTGCGCCGGGGGGTGACCACTGTCGGCCCGCACCGCGACGACCTGGAGCTGCGGATAGGCGCCTTGGCGGCGCGAACCCACGCCTCCCAGGGCGAGCAGCGCTCGCTCGCCCTCGCCCTGCGCCTGGCCACCCACCAAGTGGTGGCCGAGGCCGCCGACGAGCCACCGGTGTTGCTCTTGGACGACGTGTTCTCCGAGCCTCGACGGGGCCCGGTCGGCGGCGCTGCTCGCGCACCTCCCGCAGACGCAGACCGTGGTCACCAGCGCAGCGGAGCTGCCCGCGGGCACGGTGCCGGACATGGTCTGGCGGGTCCACGCGGCGAGGTTGGAGCGTGTCGGGTGAGCACGGTCGTCGCCTGGGCCAAGGCCCGGTGGCAGGCTGGGCGCATGGCACCAGTGCGACCCCTGCCCGGGGAGGGCCGCGGACCCCGCCGGCTGGTCGAAGGCGTCGACCGGGTCCTGGCCGGGCTCGGCGCCCCTGACACCCGCGGGGTGGCCGAAGTGTTCGAGCGATGGAACGAGCTCGTCGGAGCGGGCATGGCCGACCGGACCCGGCCCGTTCGCCTCTCCCGGTCGCGCCTGGTCGTGGCAGCCACCGACCCGACCGCGGCCAGCCACCTCCGCTTCCTCGAGCCCCAGCTGCTCGATCGGCTGGCAGCCCGCCTGGGACCGGGACGGGTGACCGGCGTGGACGTCACGGTCGAGCGTCCCGGTGCCCGCCGCTCGGCCTCGCGCGAGCCCCGCGGAGACCGCAGCGAGGGCGGGGCAGCGATCCCCGGCTGGTAGGATGACCCCGTTGTGATTCGCGGTCCGGTCGGGGCGCGGCGGCCCCCACGAGCCCGCCGTCTGTTGCGCCGCTGAGCCCGGGCCGCACCGGATCGGATCGTTCCCGAAAGGCGCGAAGTGGCGCAGACGAATGGTTCCTACGGGGCCAAGGACATGCAGGTCCTCGAGGGCCTCGAACCGGTCCGCAAGCGACCCGGGATGTACATCGGCTCGACCGGGCCCACAGGCCTGCATCACTGCGTGTGGGAGGTCGTCGACAACTCTGTGGACGAGGCGATGGCCGGCCACGCCAGCACCATCGAGGTGTGCCTGTTGGCCGACGGTGCATGCCGGGTGACCGACGACGGCCGCGGCATCCCCACCGACGTGCATCCCCAGCACAAGATCTCCGGGGTCGAGATCGCCCTCACCAAGCTCCACGGCGGCGGCAAGTTCGGCGGTGAGGGCTACAAGGTGTCGGGCGGTCTGCACGGCGTGGGCGTCTCGGTGGTCAACGCGTTGTCGCGCCGGTTGGTGGTCGAGGTCGACCGCAACGGCGAGCGCCATGTGATGGAGTTCGCCGAGGGGGGCAACCCGACCGGGCCGCTGCGAGTGACGGGTGCGTCCCCGGCGGCGCGGGGCGGCAACGGCTCGGGCGCGCTGCGCACAGGCACCACCGTCACGTTCTGGCCGGATCCGACGATCTTCGAGACCGTCGAGTTCTCCGCCCGTACGATCCTCGAGCGCCTCCAGATGATGGCGTTCCTCAACCGTGACCTCGAGATCCGCTTCCGCGACGAGCGTCCGGAGCGGGACCGGTCGACGACCACCTTCCGCTACGCGGGCGGCATCGTCGACTTCGTGCGCCATCTGAACAAGACCAAGGAGGCCCTGTTCAGCAGGGTCGGCTACTACTCCGGGGCCGATGAGGGGTCCGAGGTCGAGGTCGCCTTCCAGTGGAACACGGGCTTCAACGCCGACGGCATACACAGCTTCGCCAACGGGATCTCGACCGTGGAGGGCGGCACACACGAGGAGGGGTTCAAGGCGGCGCTCACCTCAGCGGTCAACAAGTACGCGTTCGCCAAGAACCTTCTCAAGAAGGACAAGGACCCCAACCTCGGTGGGGAGGACGTGCGCGAAGGCATCACCGCCATCGTCTCGGTGCGCCTCCGTGACCCCCAGTTCGAGGGTCAGACGAAGGCCAAGCTCGGCAACACGGCCACCCGCGGGCTGGTCCTCAAGGCCACCAACGAGAAGCTGGGGGACTGGCTCGAGGAGCACCCCACAGAGGCCAACAAGATCGTGCGCAAGGCGATCGCCGCGTCCCAGGCGCGGGCCGCGGCGAAGAAGGCCCGTGACGTCATCCGGTCCAAGACCCTGCTCGACGGGGCGGGCATGCCCGACAAGCTCAAGGACTGCTCGGCCAAGGACCGCGGCGAGCGCGAGCTGTTCATCGTGGAGGGGGACTCGGCCGGGGGCTCGGCGGTGACCGCGCGATCCGCGCACGCAGGCGATCCTGCCCATCCGGGGCAAGATCCTCAACGTCGAGCGGGCCCGCCTCGACAAGATGCTGCGCAACCAGGAGGTCCAGGCTCTGATCTCCGCCATCGGCGCGGGTGTCGGCGAGGAATTCGACGTCGCCAAGCGCCGCTACGACAAGGTCTGCATCCTGGCCGACGCCGACGTGGACGGCAGCCACATACGCACGCTGCTGCTCACGTTCTTCTTCCGTCAGATGAAGGCGCTCGTCGAGCACGGCCACGTGTACATCTGCCAGCCGCCGCTCTACTCGACGGAGGTGGCCAAGGCCAAGGTGTACCTCAAGGACGACCATGCCCGGGCTGCCTTCCTTGCCGAGCACCCCGGCCACAAGAAGGACTTCGCCCGCCTCAAGGGGCTGGGTGAGATGGACGCCGAAGAGCTGCGGGTCACGACCATGGAACCCGACCTGAGGACGCTGCTACAGGTCACGGTCGAGGAGGCAGCCATCGCCGACCAGGTGCTGTCGATCCTGATGGGTGACGACGTGGAGCTGCGCAAGCACTTCATCGTGACCAACGCCAAGGACGTCAGGTTCGTGGACATCTGATGAGCGACACCCCGACCCCGGCCGCGGGCATCGAGCCGATCGCCATCCAGGAGGAGATGGAGCGGTCCTTCCTCGACTACTCCATGTCGGTCATCACGGCGCGGGCCCTGCCCGACGCCCGCGACGGTCTCAAGCCGGTGCATCGCCGGATCCTCTACGGCATGGACGTCCTGGGCGCTCGGCCCGACCGCTCTCACATGAAGTGCGCTCGGGTCACCGGCGAGGTGATGGGCAAGTTCCACCCCCACGGCGACAGCGCCATCTACGACGCGCTCGTGCGGATGGCCCAGCCGTTCTCGCTGCGCCATCCCCTGGTCGACGGCCACGGCAACTTCGGATCTCCCGATTTCGGTCCCGCCGCGGCGCGCTACACGGAGTGCCGCCTGGCGCCCATCGCCATGGCGATGCTCGACGGGATCGACGAGGGAACCGTCGACTTCCGCGACAACTACTCGGGCGACGAGACCGAGCCGGTGGTCCTTCCGTCGCGGTTCCCGAACCTGCTCGTCAACGGCAGCCAGGGCATCGCGGTGGGCATGGCCACCAACATCCCGCCGCACAACCTGGGAGAGGTGATCGACGCCACGATCCACCTGCTCGAGCACCCCGACGCGACTCCCGACGACCTCATGGCGTTCGTGAAGGGGCCGGACTTCCCGACGGGCGCTCTGATCATGGGTCGCCAGGGGATCCTCGACGCCTACCGCACCGGGAAGGGGTCGATCCGGCTGCGGGCCGTGGCCGAGATCGAGGAGGGCCGCGGTGCCGACCGGATCGTGGTCACAGAGATGCCGTACCAGACGTCGATCTCCGCGACGGCCGCGCGGATCAAGGAGCTGGTCCAGACCCGTCAGATCGACGGCATCGCCGATGTGAACGACGAGTCGGCCAAGGGCCGAACGCGGCTGGTGATACGGCTGAAGAAAGACGCTGCGGGCCTGGTGATCCTGAACAACCTGTACAAGCACACCCCGCTGCAGACGAACTTCGCCGTCAACACCGTCGCGCTCGTCGATGGCGTGCCGCGGACCTTGAACCTGGTCCAGGCCCTGGTCGCCTACATAGAGCACCAGGTCGAGGTGATCCGCCGACGGTCCCAGCACCGACTCGACGAAGCACGCCGGACCTTGCACATCCAGGAGGGCTACCTGAGGGCGGTCAACGTCATCGACGACGTGATCGCCACCATCCGAGCCTCGGAGGACCGCGCCGACGCCCGTGCCCGGCTGATGGCCGAGCCCTTCGAGTTCTCCGAGGTCCAGGCCGAGCACATCCTCGACATGGCCCTCGGACGCTTGACCCGCCTGGCCCGCATCGATCTCGAGGGCCGCATCGACGAGCTGCGCGGCACCATCGCCGAGCTCGAGGCGATCCTGTCCGACGACGGTCGCTTGCGCGAGGTGATCCGAAGCGAGCTGACGGACCTGCGGAGCCGCTTCGCGACCGACCGCCGGTCCAAGATCACCCTCGATGCGGGCGACATGGACATCGAGGACCTCATCGACGACGAGGAGCTCGTAGTCACCCTGTCGGCCAAGGGCTACACCAAGACCGTCGCCGCCGACGCCTTCCGGGCCCAGGGGCGTGGTGGGCGTGGCGTGGCCGGGGCCAACCTTCGCGACGGCGACTACGTCACCCACATCCTCACCACCACCGCCCACGCCTACCTGTTGTTCTTCTCGAACCTGGGTCGCGTCTACCGGCTCAAGGCCCACGAGATCCCCAAGAAGGACCGCACGGCGCGGGGCACGGCCATGCCCAACCTGCTCCAGCTCCAGCCCGGGGAGCGCATCCAGGCCATCATCGACACCCGCGACTACGAGACCAAGCGGTTCCTGTTCTTCGCCACCCGCCGCGGCCAGGTGAAGAAGACCAAGTTCAACGAGTACGACTCGTCGCTGCGCACCGGGTTGATCGCGTTGAACCTGCGCGACGGTGACGAGCTGGTCAAGGTCGTGCCCACCGACGGCGGCGACGACATCCTCATGGTCACCCGCGGCGGTCAGACGATCCGGTTCAACGAGGACGAGGTACGCCCCATGGGCCGCGCCGCCGCAGGCGTGCGTGGCATGCGCCTGCGCGACGACGACGAGGTCGTGTCGTGTGACACGTGCCGGGACGACGTGGCGATGCTCCTCGTCACCGACGCCGGCTACGGCAAGCGCACGCAGCTCGAGCACTTCAACCGCCAGGGCCGCGGTGGGCAGGGAGTGCGGGGGATCCGGCTGACCGCCCGCAAGGGCACCGTCGTCGCCGCGTTCATGGTCGGGCTCGACGACGAGGTGTTCGTGATCAACTCCGCCGGAACCGTCATCCGGACCGACACCCGCTCGATCTCCTCCCAGGGGCGCGACGCCACCGGCGTGCGGGTCATGAACCTCGAGCCGGGACAGGTCGTGGCCGCCGTGGCCCCCGTGCTCGCGGTCGACGAGGGCTGAGCCTGGATCGACTGCCGGAGGCGTCCTAGCCTGGGCAGGCTCGGTCGCTGCGGCGCCTTCCAGACCCCGATCAGGGAGGCCGGCATGCCCCGGCTCGAGTTCATGCTCCGGCTGAGCCGGATCGAGCACGCCCCGAGCGGGCCGGGATCGTCGGGCGTGCTCGACCCCCGCTGCGCAGGCCGGCGTCTGGGCAGTGCCCGGGGGCAGGCCGCGCCCCTGGTGGCCGCGCTGGTGGCGCTGGCAGTGGCCGTGGCGCTGGCCCTGGGCCCGCTCCTCGATGCCGTCAGGGCCCGTGGCGAGGCACGAACAGCGGCCGACATGGCGGCGTTGGCCGGCGCGGCGGAAGGCCCGGAGGCGGCACGCGAGCTGGCCCGAGCCAACGGCGCGCGCCTCGTGCGGTTCGAGCGTGACGGGCCCGACGTGGTGGTCGTCGTCGAGGTCGAACGGGCCCGGGCGCAGGCACGGGCCCGGCGCGTCGGCTGACACGGCGAGGAAGTGGGGACGGCCGACGTCGCTAGTCTCGGCCGGTGCCGCTGGGTCCCACCGACGACTCGGCGGGCGCGGTGTCGGCCCGTTCCGAGCTCAGCAACCAGCCGTCGGGTGGCGCCGGGGAGAGCCGGCCCGTTTCGCCCCGGGGGCACTCGCGGCGCCGAGCCACGACGGGCCGCCCGTCGCAGGTCGACGCCGTGCAGGTTCGCACCGTGCACCACGTCGAGGTGCGCGACGTGGTGCGGCTGGGCTTCTCGGCCAGCGTGGTGGCGGTGGCGGTGGCCCTCGTCGCAGCAGCGGCGTTGTGGATCGCAGCCGCCGCGTCAGGCACCGTCGACGACGTCGAGAGCTTCGTCACGGACCTGGGCTTCGGCGACTGCGAGGTGCTGCCCGGCTCGTCGGGCACCGCAGGGTCCGACGGGGTCGACGAGGCGCCCACGGCCCTGGACGTGGGGGACGGCGACTGCCCGGCCGGTCAGCGCCTCGTGGGCGGGTTCGAGTTGCGCCCCGCACCAGTGGCGCTCACGCTGCTCGTCGGGGGGGCTGTCGTCGTGGCGCTCGGCACGGCCGCGGCAGCCCTGGCAGCGCTTGTGGGCAACACCTTGGCAGAGCTCGTGGGGGGTGTGCGCGTGACGGTCTCGGGCCGAGCGGGAGACCGGCCACCGCGCTCGCCGGGGTCGGAGCCGGCCGACTAGCGTCGTGCGGCCTCGGGGCTATAGCTCAGTCGGTTAGAGCGCACCCCTGATAAGGGTGAGGTCGCTGGTTCGATTCCAGCTAGCCCCACGCAAGCTCGCCGGTCCGCGACCGGCCCGACCTGGGAGGACCTATGGCCCTGCTGCGCCGAGCGCTGGTAGCCCTTGGGGCCGCCGGGATCATCGCAGCGGTGCTACGAGTGCGCGGCTGCGGTGGCACCCCGCCCCGCGACGGCGGGTGGCGGGAGCTGACCGGCCCAGAGCTGCGGTGAGGGTCCTGGTCTGCGGCCCCGGCGCCGTAGGAGCCCGTGCGGCACGCCAGCTCGCCGAGGCAGACGAGGTCGACGAGGTGCTGCTGGCAGGTGGTGCCAGCGGCCGGCACCGGACGCTGGCCCGCCAGAGTGGCGACGAGGTCCGGGCGGTGGACGAGCCGCTCGCCCAAGAGGTGGACGTCGTGGTCCTGGCAGGTCCGGCCGGTACCCACGTGGAGGGGGCCCGGACGCACCTGGGCGCAGGCCGACACGTCGTCTCCACCAGCGACTCCTCCTCGGAGGTGGCCGACCTGCTCGACCTCGACGCGCTCGCTTCGGCGCGCGGGCGCAGCCTGGTCGTGGGGGCGGGGTTCTCGCCCGGCCTGTCGTGCCTGCTCGCGCGCCTGGCCGCGCGCGACCTCGACCACGTCGACGAGATCCATGTGGCCCGCTTCGGTACCGGGGGTCCGGCCTGCGCCCGTGCGCACCACCGGGCCCTGGCGGGTACGGCGCTGGACTGGCGCGACCACGGCTGGCAGCGGCGTACGGCGGGTTCGGGCCGTGAGCTGTGCTGGTTCCCGCACCCGATCGGGGCCCTGGACTGCTACCGGGCGGCCCTGCCCGACCCTTTGCTCCTAGTGCCGGCGTTCGGCGGGGTCGCCCGGGTCACGGCCCGGCTGGCCGCCACGCGTCGCGACAGGGTCACCGCCCGGTGGCCGATGATGCGCCGTCCGCACCCCGAGGGACTCATGGGCGCGCTGCGAGTCGAGCTGCGCGGGCGCGCCGGCGACGCCCGTCGCGTCATCGTGCTGGGTGCGCTCGATCGCCCGGCTGTGGCGGCGGGGGCGGTGGCCGCACTGGCCGCCCGGCGCGCCGTCGCGGGCGCCACGCCCGTGGGCGCCCATGGCCTGGCGTCGGTCGCCGACCCGCTCGAGTGGCTGCAGCAGCTCGCCGAGCTCGGCATCAAGGCGGCGGTGTTCGAGGGGTGAGACCGGCACGAGCCGCCCGAGGCCGGGCCGCGGTCCTGATCGGGTGGGCGATCGTCGCGACGACCGCAGCCGGCTGTAGCGACGGCGATCCCCCCGACGTGGACGCCCGGGACGAGTCGGGATCGGGCACGCCCGTGCGCGACTCGGGCGGCACCGAGTCCGGCTCGGCCGACGAGGGCATCGACGGGGTCGTCGCGCTGCGCGTGTCGGGCAACGCTCACGACGAGTCGCCGATCGCCTACGAGCACGTCCCACCCGCGGGCGGCACCCACAACCCCGTGTGGCAGAACTGCGGGCGCTACGTCGAGCCCCAGCCCGACGGAGCGGTCGTGCACTCCCTCGAGCACGGGGCGGTCTGGCTGGCATACCGGCCCGACCTCGGCGAGGCCGCCGGTGAGGCGCTCGCCGCGTCGGTTGCCCGCTCGGACAAGGTCGTGATCAGCCCCCGCGACGGCCTGGGTCCGGGAGTGGCGGTGGTGGCCACTGCCTGGGCACGCCAGCTCCGCGTCGAGTCGGTCGACGACGCGCGCCTGGCTGCCTTCGTGGACGCCTACCTCGACGCACCGTGGGCTCCGGAACCCGGGGGATCGTGCTCGGGCGGCCGGGGCCGGCCGGAATGACCCGGGCCCGAGACGGGCTGCTTCGCCGGTCGGGTCAGATCCGGATCGTCGCCGCCCAGTCGGTGGCCACGGAACGGTCACCGAAGACCTCGAACCCCTCATCGAGCGACACCCGGTTCCACATCCACAGCACGAGCCGGGCGACTGGGCCGCGTACGGCCAGGTCGCCCTTGGCGTGACCGTGCTCGAACGTCACCGGCTCGCCTGGCACCAGGTCGACGATCCACTCGCCTTCTCCCGGGGCCAGGCCCGGGTCGGTTCCGTGCAGGTGCAGCCGGCTGGCGCGGGTCAAGGTCGTGGTGTCGAGCCGGGGGGCGAACTCCTCGAGGAGCTCGTCGATGCCGTCGACGGCCAGCTGGAGGTCCAACAGCTCGCCCGGGCAAGGCGCGCCGTTGCCCAGCGTCATCGCAGCGGCGAGCTGCGCGTCGTAGCGGTGCACGGCGAGCTCGTGCGCGATGCGCCGGGCGTGGAAGGTCCCCGGGCGAGGGCCCAGGAAGGTGCTCCAGGTGCTCGCGATGTCCATGGCCGCCACGACGTCGACGGTGTCGGCCAGGACCACCTCGACCCAGTCCACCACGTCGTGGCCCGGCGGACCCGGCAGCGACGTGGGGTCAACCGCGTCGCCGCACGGACCTGCCGCGGCGCTGGCGCCCCACCAGGTCAGGACGCGCCCCACGTGGGCGCCGAGCTCTGTCGAGGTCCAGCCCGGACAGGTCGGCACATCGGCGTCGGGAGCGGCACGCAGGGCTGCGACCAGGCTCGCCCCCAAGGAGCGAGCCGCCGCGACGTGCTCGGCGTGCTGCATGGCCCAAGCATGCCACCGCCTGTTGGGACAATGGCCCGGTGATCGTGGACTGCGCTGTGTACAGCAACGGGCAACGCCGGCCGGACCGGCTAGCGCTCGAGGATGCGTTCGAGGCGGCGCGCGAGCCGGGATCGTTCGTCTGGATCGGGCTGTTCGAGCCGACGGCGGAGGAGCTCGACGGCGTCCGTGACGAGTTCGCGCTCCACGACCTCGCGGTCCAGGACGCTGTGCGGGCTCACCAACGCCCGAAGATCGAGGTCTACGGCGGCGACCTGTTCGTCGTGCTCAAGACCGCCCGGTACCTGGACACCACCGAGACCGTCGAGTTCGCCGAGATCCAGCTCTTCGTCGGCGAGAGCTACGTGGTGAGCGTGCGTCACGGCAAGGGCTCCGCGCTCGCCGATGTCCGCCTCGAGCTCGAGGCCCATCCCGACCGGCTGCGGATCGGGCCAATGGCGGTGCTCTACGCCGTGCTGGACCGGGTCGTCGACGACTACCGCCCTGTCATCGAGGGCCTCGACAACGACATCGACGAGATCGAGACGGCGGTGTTCGACCCGGAGCGGCCCCGCCGAGCCGACCCGTCCCGGCGGATCTTCAAGCTCAAGCGGGAGGTCCAGGACTTCAACCGCAACGCCGGGCCCCTCGTCGAAGCGGTCCACCGCCTGGCCGACCCCAATGGGTCGCTGCCCGGTTGGCACCCCGACCTGGCGCCGTACTTCCGCGACGTGGAGGACCACCTGCACCGCATCGTCGCCGAGATCGACAACTTCAGCGTGCTGCTCTCCGACGCCCTCGACGCCAACCTGGCCCAGGTCAGCATCCGCCAGAACGACGACATGCGCCGCATAACGGCGCTGGTAGCGCTCGGGGCGGTCCCCACCGTCACGGGAGCCGTGTACGGCATGAACTTCGAGCACATGCCCGAGCTGGGCTGGTCACTGGGCTATCCGCTGGTGATGGTGCTCAACCTCGTCGCCTGCGTGGCTCTCTACCTGCGCTTCCGACGAGCGGGCTGGCTCTAGGCGCCGATCGCCACCGGGTCCGGGACACCTTCAGCGGTGGGGATCGGCCGGGCGCAGGGTCCCGAAGGTGGGCGCGATCCGTGGGCTGCCCGGGCGGCGCGCCGACGGACGGGCGCCGTCGGCGCCCGCCTGGCGGGCCACCAGCCACAGCAGCGCCAGGCCGCAGAGGTCGAACAGGTGGTGCGACTCGGTGCCCAGGGTCGTGGAACCCTCGATCAGATCAAGCACGGTCGTGGCCAGCACCGCCACGGCCAGCACCCACGCCAGCGGCAGCAGGCTGCCTGCTCGCCAGGGCTGACCGGCCGCAACGAGCAGGCCGGCGGCCACGGCCATGTCGAAGGCGCCCAGCTCGCGCGCGACGTGGATGGTGGCGCCGGCGCTGTCGCCCAGCAGCAGGGCGGGAGCGGCCAGCAGCATCTGCGTCGCGGCCACGCTGAACAGGGCCCAGCGCGCCACCGAGACGGTCGCGGGGCCCCGTGGGGATCGAGTCCTGCGGCGAGCTCGGACGGCCTCGAGCACCGCCTCGGACAGGTCCGGCACGGCGTCGGCGGGCCGGACCCGCACCATGCGGTGCAGTGTGGCCAGGTCCTCCGACCACCGGGCGCAGCCGGCGCATCCGCCGAGGTGGCGCTCGATGACGTCCTCGTCCAGCCCGGGCGCCTCCCCGTCCAGGCGGGCCGAGAGCGCGTCGCGCACGACGTCGCATCGCATGCCCGGTGGTCGCCGCTGGGGGCGCGCCGGTTCCCGGGCGGGACCGAGCGCTCCTTCGGGTGCCACACTCACGAGGTGGACGACCTGACCGGTCTGGCGTTCCAGGCTGCCGCGGGCGATCGTGGGGCGCTGACGGCATGGGTCCGCTCGACCCAGCCGGAGGTGTGGCGGGTTTGCGCCCGCCTGGGGGATGCGGGAGCTGCCGACGACCTGACCCAGGAGGTCTACCTGCGGGCCATCCCGGCCCTGCCCCGCTTCCGGGGCGACTCGTCGGCGCGCACCTGGCTGTTGGCCATCGCCCGCAACGTGTGCGCGGACCACGTCCGGCGCCGAAGCCGGGCCCGGGCGCTGCGCGAGCGCCTGTCGAGCCGCGCCGTGCCGGCGCTCAGCGAGTCAGGGGCGGGCGAGGTCGATCTCGACGCCCTCGTGATGACCCTCGACCCCGACCGGCGGGCAGCGTTCGTGCTGACCCAGGTCTCCGGGCTCTCCTACGCAGAGGCCGCCGAGGTCTGCGAGGTTCCCGTGGGCACCATCCGCTCGCGCGTCTCACGGGCGCGCGCCGAGCTGATCGAGATGCTCGCCGATTCCGATGCCGCCCACGGTCGCGTCTGACGCCATCGACGCGGCGTCGCGGTCGGCCGCATCTCAGCAGGGAGCGAGCAGCGCGAGAAGCGCGTCGTGGAGCTCACCGTTGCTGGCCAGTCCCGAGCCGCCGTCGATGCGTTCCCGGCCGGCCAGGTCGGTGAAGCGCCCGCCCGCCTCGGAGAGGATGACCGGCATGGGGGCGACGTCGTAGGGCGCGGCCGCGGGGTCGACCATGGCCGCGACGCGTCCGGTGGCCACCAGCATGTAGCCGTACCCGTCGCCCCAGGTACGCAGGTGCACCCCGGCGGCGCCGATCGCTTCGAGCTGCTCGCCGGTCCAGCCCGACACGGCGCTCGAGGTCACGAACGCGCCCTCCAGCGCGGTACCCGGCTGCACCCGGGCGGGGCCCGTATCGGTCCACGCTCCGAGACCACGCCCGGCCCACACCGCCTCGCCCAGAGCTGGGATGTCGATCACGCCCAGGGCGATCCCGTGCTCGTCCTCCAGCGCGAGGAGGGTGGCGTAGAGCGGGACGCCGCAGGTGAAGGCCTTGGTCCCGTCGATGGGATCGACGATCCAGCGGCGCCCGGTGCGCGACGTCACCGGTGGCTCCTCCTCCCCGAGCACGCCATCGCCGTCGAAGATGCCGGCCAGGCGGTCGCGCACGATCCGCTCGGCTCGACGGTCGGCGGCGGTCACCGGGGTGCCGTCGTCCTTGCGCTCCACCTCGAGCGTCGACGAGCGGAACCATTCCAGGGTGGAGCGACCGGCCTCACGTGCGATGGCCAGCGCGGCCTCGAGCTCGGATCGCTCAGCCGGGGGCGGGGTCGATGCTGGCACCATCGGAGTCTCGCAGGCGTTCGACCGGCGACCGTCGGGCCGGCCACGCGCCCCACGCCCCCAGCACGCTGGGAACGGCGTTGATCATCAGGGCGGTCAGTGGCCAGGACCGCTCGTCCTCGACGACGGCCACGATCGCCGCCACGACGCCGGCGACCACTTGGGCACCGAGGGTGACAGCGCCGATCCAGCGGTCGCGATGGGCGCTACCACCAGCAGCGCGCGCTGCGAGCGTGACGACTGCAGCCGGCAACCCCACCACCACCAGGACCAGCACCGCCATGACGCTGTAGAGGTGGGCGTCGCCATCGTTGGCGCTGAGGGCCAGCAGCGTGGCGGACCGCGCCTCGGGAGCCTCGCCGAGCAGGCTGCGGGTGCGCAGCGCGGCGGCGACGGCGAGCACGGTGATCTGCCAGAGCACCGCCGCCTGCAGGGCCAGCAGCAGCGCCGGCCACCGCGGCGCGGGACCGCCGGGCCGGCGTCGGGCGATGAGCGCTCCCAGCACAGCGGTGGCCAGGACCGCCGCTGACCCCACGGCGACCCACGTGGCGGCGTCGGGAGCGGGCTCGGGGCGTGGGGCGAGGCGTCTGCGGTCGCCGCAACCGCTCAGGACGGTCGCGGCGGCGAGCCCCGCGGCGATGGGCCAGGCCGACCTGGGTCCCGGCGCGGCCCGCGATCGCCGCGACGGGTCGGTCAGGCGCAACGGGGGCAGAGCCCGACCAGATCGAGGCGGTGGTGCTCGACGCGGTAGTCGTGGCGGCGGGCTACGCCGGCCAGGGCGCGTTCGAGCTCCGCCTCGATCCCGTCGCCGATGGTGAAGTCGCTCATCTCGCCACAGGCCGAGCAGATGAGGTGGTGGTGGTGCTCGGTCAGGTCCTCGGCCAGCTCGTAGCGAGCGAACTCGTCGGCGGCGATGAGACGCTTGACCACGCCGGCGCGCTCGAGGACCGCCAGGTTGCGATAGGCGGAGCTTCTGAGCGAGATCCGGCCGACGCGCCAGCACCTCGGGGATGGTCAGCGGGTGCGCGGCATCGGCGAAGACCTCGACCAGCGCCCGCCGTCGAGGCGTGTAGCGCTGGCCGTCCCGGCGCAACCGGGCGACGGCGATGCCGTGCAGGTCCATCTTCGTCACGCTAGCCGAAGGTGAGAATCGCTGAGAATCGCATGCACGGTTGAGCGTGGCCCGTAGGTCAGTGGCCGTCGAGCAGCAGGGTGCGCCCGCCGACCTGGACCAGGCGGCCGCCATAGGCCTCCACCAGCCGATCCTCGGACAGGGCGGCCGCGGGCTCGCCGTGGGACACGACCCGGCCTGCGAGGAGCACCACGTGGTCGGCGCGCAACGCGTCACCGAGGTCGTGGGTGGCCACGATCACCGTCGTTCCGGAGCGCACCAGTGACTCGATCACCTCGGCGATGCGCTGGCGTGACACGACGTCGAGGCCCGATGCCGGTTCGTCGAGCAACAGGAGCGAGGCCTGCTGGGCCAGCCCCTGGGCCACCAGCGCGCGCTGGCGCTGCCCTCCCGACAGCTCGCCGAGCTGGCGGTCGGCAAGGCCGGTCAGCTCGAGCGCCTCGAGCGCCTCGTCGATGGCCGCCCGGTCCTCGGCGCCGAGTCGGCGCAGCAGGCCGGTGTGCCGGTAGCGGGCCATCGTTACCGTCTCGCGCACCGTCAGGGGCAGCTTGCGGTCCACGACGGTGCCCTGCAACACGTACGCGACACCGGCGGGCTCGTGCAGCGCCGGGACGTCCGCACGCCCTGCCGCGGGTGCCAGCAGGCCGGCGAGAGCGTGCAGCAGAGACGACTTGCCCGCCCCGTTGGGTCCGACCAGGGCACTGCGAACGCCGGCGGGCACCACGAGATCGGACGCGGCCAGCACGGTGCGGTCGCCACGCCGCAACTCGAGCCCCGAAGCGGCCACTGCCGGGCGGCCGGCAGGGGACGGGTCGAGGCCGCCCGCCTCGATGGGTTCGGCGGGCCCGGTCCGGGTCTGCGTGCCCGCGTCGGAAGCGCCCATCAGGTTGCCGACGGTACCCCCCGCCTCTACCGTTCCACACATGGGAACCATTCCTACTCTTGGTCTGCTGCCGTGACGGTCGCGGCACGGCTCGGGGGCCCGCGAGGAAGGGGGACCCGGTGGGCGTTGGCGCTGGCACTGGCCTCACCGGTGCTGTCCGGGTGGGCGTGCAGCGACGGGAGCGCGACCGCGGGCGACGTCGTCGTGGTCAGCACCAGCGTTCTCGGTGACGTGGTGCAACACGTGGCCGGACCGCAGCTGGCGGTGGAGGTGCTGATCGGTCCCGGTGTGGACCCCCACGAGTTCGCTCCCTCCGCGCGCCAGGTCGCCGATCTGCGCGACGCCAGACTGGTCATCGTCAACGGGGGAGGTCTCGAGGAGAGCCTCGACGAGACCGTGGCGGACGCTGCCGCCGACGGTACCCCGGTGTTGCGGGCGCTGGACCTGGTCGACCCGATCCCCCGTCGTGACGGCGAGGGGCGCGATCCGCACTTCTTCACCGACCCGGTGCGCATGGCGGCCCTAGTCGAGGTGCTCGGTGAACGAATCGGTGACCTCGACGGCGTCGACCGGGCCGAGGTGCTGGCGCGGGCCCGACGGTACGGCGCGGAGCTGGTAGAGCTCGACCAGCGCATGGACGAGCGCCTGGCCGAGGTCCCCCCGCAGCGCCGGTTGTTGGTGACCGAGCACGACACGCTCGGCTACCTCGCACGTCGCTACGGGTTCGAGGTGCTGGGGGCCGTCCTGCCGGGTGGCTCGACCCTGGGAGCGCCGGCGGCTTCCGACCTGGCCGACCTGGCCGCAGCGCTGCGCGCGCGGGACGTCCCGGCCGTCTTCGTCGATGCCGGGTCCTCGCACGCCCTGGCGGAGACCCTCGCCAGCGAGGGCGACGTTGCGGTCGAGGTCGTGGAGCTCAACACCGAGTCGCTCGGGCCACCGGGGTCGGACTCGGCCGACTACGTGTCGATGCTGACGGCCGCTGCCGAGCGCATCGCCGAAGCGCTGAGATGAGCGTGTTCGACGCCTTCGAACCAGCCTTCATGCAGCGCGCTCTGCTGGCCGGCGCCCTCGCCGTCGTGGCCTCGTCCGTGGTGGGCACCTGGATGGTGCTTCGGGGTCTCACCTTCCTCGGGGACGCGTTGGCCCACGGTGTCGTGCCGGGGATGGCACTGGCGCTGCTGTGGGGCTTCGACCTCACCCTGGGGGCCGCCGCCTCGGCGGCGCTGATGGTGGCGGGGATCAGCGTGGTCTCTCGCCGCTCTCGCCTCGGGGAGGACACGGGCATCGGACTGCTCTTCGTGGGGATGCTCGCGGCCGGGGTGGTGATCGTGTCGCGCAGCGCCACCTTCAGCACCGAGGTCACAGCGCTGCTCTTCGGCGACGTGCTCGCCGTGGACACCGGGGATCTCAGGATCCAGGCCCTGGCCACCGCCGTCGTGGTCGTGGTCGCCGTCGTGGCGTATCGCGCCCTGCTGGCGCTGGCGTTCAACGCCGACAAGGCGGCCAGCCTCGGGCTACGTCCCGGGCTGACCCACGTCGTGCTCCTCGCGCTGGTGACCGGCTCCATCGTCTCGTCGTTCCGGGCGGTGGGCACCCTTCTCGTGTTCGGCCTGCTGGTGGGCCCCCCGGCCACCGCGACGCTGTTGGTGCGGCGAGCCTGGGCCGTGATGGTGGTCTCGGTGCTCGCGGGCTGGATCGCCGTCGTGGCCGGGTTGTGGTGCAGCTACCGCTGGGGGACGGCGGCCGGGGCCACAATGGCCGGTCTGGCGGTGGCCGAGTTCTTCGTGGTGCTCACCATCGGCGAGATCGTGGCGCTGCTCCGTCGCCGGGGTCGCAGTCGTGACGCCGCACCGGCCTGACGATGCGGTGCCAGGCTCGACTCCTGCCGGCCGGATCGGCGGCCCGGCTCGCGGTCAGTGGCGGTGCTCGACCGCCAGGTGCGAGTGCCCGACCCCGATGGGTTGGCCGACGACGTGCTCCCGACCCGGGTACGGGAGCCGGTACGCGCACAGGTCGCAGGGCGTGGAGATCCGACCGGTGAGGGCGTCTTCGTAGCGCGATGCCAGGACCGAGCCCAGGCGCGGGTCGGGCCCGAACCAGCCGGCGTCGACCACCTCGATCCCCGTGCGGTCCGAGAATGCGGTTGCGTCGTCGGCGATGCGTCCCAGGAGCCGCCCATAGCACAGGAACCAGGCGAACAGAGCCACCCGGCGAGCGCCCAGGCGAGCGGCCATGTCCAGCGCGTCGGGCACGCCCGGGGTGGTCACTCCCGAGAAGCCGGTCACCTGGAACGGCGCCCCGGTGCTCTCCGCCAGCAGGCGTGTGGCCCGATGAGCTTCGGCGTTCGCGTCGGGGTCCGACGTGCCTCGGGCCACGACCACCAATGGCAGCCCTGATGCGCCGGCGTGAACGAGCGCCTCGGTTCCGATGCCGACCAGCGTTGGGTGCACGCCGAGCGGCTCGCCGTAGAGGACCTCGACGTCGGGGTGGCGCAGACGAGCCTCCACGACCACCGCGGGCACGTCGGACTTGGCGTGGCCGGCGGCCAGCAGCATCACCGGGAGGACCACGACCCGCCGGGCTCCGGCGGCCACCAGGGCATCGAAGCTGGGCCCGGCGGGTGGATCGCTCATCTCCAGGTACCCGATCGACACCGCCAGGTCGGGACGCGCCGCGGCGACGCCCTCGGCGAGGCGGTCCATCTCGGCGCTCGACGCGGCGCAGCGCGAGCCGTGGCCGACCAGCAGGAGCGCCTCGGGAGCTGCGGTCGCGCCGAGCAGCCTGGGCCGGGGGCGACCGAGTGCGAGGCCGGGGCGGAGCGGTGTGCGCATGTCGTGGTGGTGTCGGTCCGGGCGCCCGGTCCGATCGGAGACGGGACCCTAGCGGGGGTCGGGGCGTCTGGCCCCTCCGGGCCATGGCGGCTGGACTGTGCGCCATGCCCACCCCCACCGACGAGGCGGCTCGGCGCCGGACCTTCGCGATCATCAGCCATCCCGACGCCGGCAAGACCACCCTCACCGAGAAGTTCCTCCTCTACGGAGGCGCGGTGCAGGAGGCGGGCGCGGTCAAGGCCCGGGGCGAGCGGCGCCGAGCTCGGTCGGACTGGATGGAGCTGGAGCAGAAGCGGGGCATCTCCATCACCAGCACCGTGTTGCAGTTCCCCTACCGCGACGCCGTGTTGAACCTGCTCGACACCCCGGGGCACCGCGACTTCTCCGAGGACACCTATCGCGTGCTCGCCGCCGCCGACGCGGCGGTGATGGTCCTCGACGCCGCCCGGGGAATCGAGCCCCAGACCCTCAAGCTGTTCGAGGTCTGCCGCCAGCGCGGCCTGCCGCTCATGACCTTCGTCAACAAGTGGGACAGGCCCGGACGCGATCCGCTCGAGCTCCTCGACGAGGTGGAGTCGACCCTCGACATAGTCCCCGCCCCGGTCACCTGGCCCGTGGGGATCGCCGGCGACTTCCGGGGGCTGATCGACCGCCGGACCGGCTCGTACGTACGGTTCTCGCGCTCGGCGCGCGGCGCCAGCGAGGCGGGCGAGGAGGTCCTCGGCCTCGCCGAGGCGGCCGCTGTGGAGGGTGACGCCTGGGTGGCCGCCGCCGACGAGCTCGAGCTGCTGGTCAGCGCCGGCCACGAAGCGGACCCCGAGCTGTTCCTCGGCGGGGTGATGTCGCCGGTGTTCTTCGGTTCCACGCTGACCAACTACGGGGTCCGCCTCCTGCTCGATGCCGTGGTCGACATGGCACCCCCACCACGGCCCCGGCCCGATCGCCAGGGCAGGCTCCGCCCGCTGGAAGCCGACTTCGCGGCGTTCACGTTCAAGGTGCAGGCCAACATGGACCCTGCGCACCGGGACAGGGTCGCCTTCGTGCGGGTCTGCTCGGGACACTTCGAGCGGGGCATGGTCGTCACCCACGAACCGACCGGTCGGCCCTTCGCCACCAAGTACGCCGCATCGGTGTTCGGCCAGGAGCGCGACACCATCGACGAGGCCTACCCGGGGGACGTGGTCGGGCTGGTCAACGCCTCGGAGGTCCGCGTCGGCGACACCCTCTACGTGGGGGACCCGGTGGCGTTCCCGCGCCTACCCGAGTTCGCCCCCGAGCACTTCGTGACGGCGCGAGAGCGCGACACCGGCCGCTTCAAGCAGTTCCGCCGGGGGATCTCCCAGCTCGACGAGGAGGGCGTGGTGCAGGTGCTGCGCGATTCCGAGACAGGAGACCAGGTGCCGCTGCTAGCCGCCGTCGGACCCCTGCAGTTCGAGGTCGCCGCGCACCGCCTCGAGCACGAGTTCGGCGCGCCGGTCGTGCTCGAGCCGTCGCCCTACCGCATCGCTCGTCGAACCGACGAGCCCT
This sequence comes from uncultured Microthrixaceae bacterium, assembly GCA_963703565.1. GTDB lineage: Bacteria > Actinomycetota > Acidimicrobiia > Acidimicrobiales > VFJN01 > CAVPEW01. The sequence continues at coordinate 183,355 of CAVPEW010000068.1, forward strand.
CCCAGGAGGCCCTGCGGGCGATCGGGGGCGTGGCGGTGCGACGCCGCGCCGACGGGACGCTGTGGGCGCTGTTCGAGTCGCCGTACTGGTTGGCGCGCGTCGAAGCCGATCACCCCGAGCTGACCCTCGAGCGCCTGGTGGCCGAGGGAGCCCAGGGCTAGAAGGATCCCGGCGGGGGCGCGCCCGAGGGGCCCGGGCCGTGGGGTGTATGCGCGTCCGGGTCCATGCTCGGCTCCGCCGGCCGCCGCGAGCGGGTGGCAGAGGCCACGGCCACGCCGGTCGCGGCCGCTGCCGCGGCCGAGACGACCCCGGCCGCGGCGGAGCGGCGGGCGTCATCGACGATGCCGTCCTGGCCCTGCTGGGTCAGCCGGTCGAGGACCTCGTCGACGATCGGAGTCTGGGACACCCGAGGGTCCACCCCGAGCTCGGCCAGGGCGTCGGAGCGCATCTCGTCGCTGTCGGGGAACGTGGCCCAAGCGACGCCCAGCCCGACGACCATCGCCGCCATCCCCACGAGCAGCCCCACGACCAGCGAACGGTTGGCCGGGCTCATCGGCACACCGTACGGTCGGGGGGCACCTTCAGGTCGGTCAGGTAGTCGGCGACGACCCGGGTGATGCAGGGCTTGCCGTCGAGCACGACTGTGTGGCCGTCGCCCTCGTTGGTCACCAGCACACCGCTTCGGAGGCGGTCGGCGACAGCCACACCCGCCTCGTATGGGGTGGCTGGATCTCCGGTGGTCGAGATCACCACTATGGGCGGGGCATCGGGCGCCGAGGTGGCCTGTAGAGGTTGCGGCGGCACCGGCCACAGGGCGCAGCGCACGTAGTCGTTGACCAGCGCCTCGCCCAGTTCGGGCGACCGCGCCACGGCGGCACGGGCGGCGGCGAAGACCTGATCGGGATCGCGGGGCCAGGCGAAGTCGATGCAGTTGACCGCGAAGTACACCTCGAAGCTCGACCCCGACATGTAGGCATCGGCCAAGGTCACGAGCGCGCTCCCGTCGCCGTCGGCGGCGGCTCGCAGAGCCGAGCCGAGAGCCGGCCACAGGGTCTCGCTGTAGAGGGCGTAGGCGATGCCGAGGCTGGCCTCGCCGGGCCCGGCGCTTCGATCGGCGGACGGGGCGGGGATCCCCCCGGCGCGCTCGGTGGCAGCGAGCACGGCGGCGATCGTGGCGCGGGCGTCGGGGGCGGCGGCGCAACGTGTCGAGGCGTCGCAGGCGGCCACGTAGCGATCGAGGGCCCGGGCGAAGCCGGCGGCCTGGTCGGCTGCGAGCTCCAACCCGCTGGGTCCGAGCTCGAGCACGCCGTCGAGGACCATGGCCCGGACGTGGGTCGGGAACAGGTCGGCGTACACCTGGCCGATGGCGGTGCCATAGCTGAAGCCCAGGTAGCTGAGCTGGTCGTCGCCCATCGCGGCGCGCACAGCGTCCATGTCGCGCGCCACATCGCGGGTTCCCACGTGGGACAGGAGGTCACCGTGGCGTCGGTCGCAGTCCTCGACGTAGCGACGGCTGGTACCGAGCAGTGCGTCACGGTCGGCAGGGGAGTCGAGGCTGGCGTCCACCGCGTAGAGCTGCGCGACGGGGATCCCGCACGACAGCCGGGTGCTGCCGGCCACCCCCCGGGGCTGCACACCCACGATGTCGAACCGGTCGGTCATCGAGCCCGGCAGCCGCTGAGCTGCCGCCGACACCAGGTCGGCGACGTCGGCTCCGGGGCCGCCGGGGTTCACGAACAGGGCGCCGGCGCGCGAGCCGGTGGCCGGTGAGCGGCGCACGTCGATCTCGACGCGTTCACCGGTGGGCTGGTCGTAGTCGAGCGGCACCTCGAGGGTGGCGCACTGGGTTCGTCCGCATGCCGACCACGCCAACGATGCCGGGACGAATCCGTCGGCTCCGCCTTCTTGTCGCTTGCCGGTCGGCGCTTCGGTGGTGCTGGCGACGCCGTCGAGGGCGCCCGGGTCCTCGGTGGCGCAGCCGCCGAGCAGCACCAGGGTGGCCGCCACCGTGGCCAGCAGCCGATGGGACATCGCGAGACCCTACGGGCTCGGCTCGGCCTGCCGGACGCGGCCACGGCGCCTAGCGTGTCGCCCGGTTGGCTGGCGATCTCCACCTGCGCGGGGTGTACTGGCGTCGTCGGGCGCTGGTGGGCCTCGCGCTCGTTGGCACGGTCGCTGCGCTGGTGGCTGCCGTGGTCCGGTTGGTGGCCGACGACGGGGAGGCGGGTCCCGAAGGATCGCTGCTGGCCGCGCCGCCCAGCACAGCCGACCCGGGGAGCGAGGGCTCGGCGCTGCCGTTCCGCACCACCTTCGCCGGCCTGGCCGACCCGAGCGGCTTCGGTCGGCCCTACCCGAACGCGAAGGTCCGCGGACTGCTCACCTTCCGGGGCAATCCGTCGCGCTCGTACTACGGGTCCGGTCCGCTGCCGACCAGGCCCGTGGAGCGCTACCGGTTCCCCGAGGCGGCGATGTGCCGATCCTCTTCCAACCTGGGCCGGACCAAGGTGTGGTGCGGCATGGGCTGGACCGGCCAGGTCACCCTCGCCGAGCGGGACGGCCCGGGCCCGGCGCGCACCTGGGCCGTGTTCGGGGGCTACGACGGTCACCTGCACTTCATGGACGCCGCCACGGGCCAGCGGATCCTTCCCGACCTGGTCACCGGTGACCTGATCAAGGGAACTCCCACCATCGACCCCGACGGGTTCCCCCTCGTCTACAGCGGGTCGCGCGACGACCTGCTGCGTGTAGTGGCCATCGACCGGCCGGGCCGTGCCGAAGTGCTCTGGACCCTCGACAGCGAGTCTGTGGGACCGGTCCTGTGGAACGACGACTGGGACTCCTCGCCGCTGGTGCTGGGCGATCACCTGATAGTCGGATCGGAGAGCAGCCGGTTCTGGGTGATCGAGCTCAACCGGCGGATCGGCCCCGACGGTCTGGTGCAGGTGGATCCCGAGGTCACCTACACCACCGAGGCCTGGGACGCCGAGGTGCTCGCAGCCGACGGCGACGAGGTGGCTTCGGTCGAGTCGTCGGTGGCCGTCTACCGCGACACCGTGTACTTCGGTACGTCGGCGGGGCTGATCTTGGGCTTCGACCTCTCCGACATCGACAGCCCGCGACGCGTCTTCCGGCTCTGGACCGGTGGTGACAACGACGCCTCGGTGGTGGTGGACCCCGACGGGTTCCTCTACGTCGGCTCGCAGTACGACCGGGACCTGCCCCGGGCCCGCGAGGTGGGTCAGCTCACCAAGCTCGACCCTTCCAGACCCGACGATCCGGTGGTGTGGAAGGTCGACGACTCGGCCGCGCTCGAGGGAGGGGTGTACGGCACCCCTGCGGTGGTCGGCCAGATGGTCTACGTCGGTACCAACGGAGGGCGGCTGATGGGAGTGGACCGCTCCGACGGGACCGTGCGCTGGACCAAGTTCATGGGCGGACCCGTGTGGGGCTCGCCGGTGGTGGTCGACGACACCCTGCTCGTGGGCGACTGCAACGGCGTTCTGCACGCCTACGACGTGTCGGATCCCGGCGCCGATCCGCCGCAGCGCTGGTCGGTCACCCTGGGTGGCTGCATCGAGGCCACACCGGCGGTGTGGGACGGCCAGATCTTCCTGGGGACCCGCGCCGGCTACCTCCACGTGCTCGGCGAACCCGACGCCGGCGCCGCCGGCGTCGACAGCGAGCGCTGAACGGCGGCGGCCGAGGTCGCCCGAGTCTTGTCCGGGAATGCCGGCACGCCGAGCGCCGCGGCCAGGAGCTCCTCGCGATCGGGGGCACGCGGCCCGGGGGGCCGCCAGCCCGACTCGCGCACACGGCTCACAGCGGCGGCCAGGTCGGAGCGTTCGAGCACCTCGTCAGGCCGGGCCAGCCCGTTGTCCATCCGGGCCACGAGTCGCCACGCCAGCGGGTCGCGCCGGGCGGCGAGGCGGGCGTCGGCGTCGCTGGTGGAGGGCCACCAGCGCGGCTCGGGGGGCAGTACGTCGGGCTGCCAGCGCTGGAGCCGGGCATGGTCGCGGGCGACCGATGCGTCCACCCATGGCGCGAGCTCGGTGGTGGCGAAGGCCTCGGCGGCCTCGGCGCGCGTGTGGGGGTCGCTGTAGCTCTGCAGCACGCGGGCGAGGTGCTGGGCGCCGAGCAGCGTCAGGGTCAGGTCCCGCCCGTGGGCGGGGTCGGTGCGGCACGCGGCGTGGCCCACGGCATGGAGCCCGAGGGCGCCGGTGGCGGGTCCGAACCGATTGCGCGCCGAACACAGGACCTTCACCCCCCCGACCGGGGTCGCCACATCGGGGTCCACCCAGGGGGCCAGCGGCTCGACCATCGCGGCGGCCGCGTCGAACCTGGGTGGTGCGCTGAGCGCGTCGAGCAGCTCCCGGTCGTCTGCGGGTGCCGTGAAGGCGAGCGAGAAGACGTCACCCGCGGTGGACAGGAGCTCCACCCCGTAGCGGTCGAGCGCAGCGCTCACCGCTGTGACGCCTCGGGGCGAGGCGTGCGTCCCGAGCCGGTAGGAGCGCGCCAGGTACCAGAACCCGGTCGGGGCGTCGCGGGACCAGGTGGCTGTGGCGCCACCGGTCCCGACGCGGTGGGGATGGTGGCATCCGTGGTGCCGGTTCGCGAAGGTCGACTGACCGCCCCCCGCGTCGACCACGACGCCCGCGTGCACGAGCCCTGCGTCGGTGGTCAGCCCGCGGACCGTGCACAGGCCCGCGGGCAAAGGGTTGGTGAGCAGCCCCGTGGCGGCCGACCCGCAGCGCAGCTCGAAGCCGGGTTGCGCCACGGCCGCGGCCCGAAGGGCGCTCTCGAGCGTCGAGCGCCTGACGCCGAAGAGCCTCAGGGCGCTGTCGCCTTCCTGGCCTCGGTACCCCACAAGCGTCGGGAGCGGATCCTCGGTCGGCGACGGCCCGACGAGCCCTGTCGTGCCCGTCTCGCCGGCGCCGGTGAGGTAGGCGAGCACCTCGGGAGCCTCGGCGGCCAGGACGGCTCGCGCCCGGGCGGTCAGCAGCTGGAGGTCGTCCCGGCGACCGAGGAGGTCCACCGGAGCACCGACGGGTTTGCGGGGCCCGGCCATGACCACGACCGGAATCCCGCGGCGGGCCAAGAACAGCCCGGTCGCCAGCCCGGCGATCCCCGCGCCCACCACGAGGGTGTGCCCGCGGGTCGTCGGTCGACCGGGAACGGGTGCGCGGGCCACGAACGCGACGACAGCCGACCCTTGTTTCGTTCGAGCCGCGGCGCGGCGAACGGTTGGTCAACCGTGGCGCACGCCCCCGGGCGGACGCGCTCGGCGCTGCGAGCAGCGTCGCCCCCGGTCAGGGTGCGATCGGAGTGGCCGCCGCCGGAACCGTGGTGGCGGTGGAGCTGGCCTCGACGCGGTAGAGGAACTCGCGCAGGGTCAGCCCGGACTCCACCAGCTCGGCCGCTCGTGCGCGCCCCAGGTAGCGCAGGTGCCAGGGCTCGTAGTCGTAGCAGGTCTCGGTCTCAGCGCCGCTGGGATAGCTCAGCACCCAGCCGAAGCGGTGTGCGTTGCCGGCGATCCACTGGCCTTCCGGTGTGGCGGCCCAGGCCTGGGTGACGTCGTTGGCGCCGGGGGGTCCGACGTCGATGGCGGTGCCCAGCTGGTGTTCGCTGTGCCCCGGCCGGGCAACACGCGAGCGGCCCTCGGCCTCACCCAGCTCGGCCACGCGTCGGCCGAGCAGACCGACCTGGGTCGGGTAGCTGCGGTAGGCGGCGACGACCCCGAAGGGCGTGCCGTTGGCGGCGGCCGCCTGGCCCATGGCCTGCAGGTCGGCGACGGTCAGGCGGCGTGCGGTCTCGTCCCGGTCGGGGAAGCCGGCCTCGTCGATGCTGACCAGGTCGCGCGGCCCGAAGCCGTCGTCGAGGGCCCGGCGCCGATCCACGATGACGGTGTCCCACGCCTCGCTCGGGTCCTGACGAACCGGCTCGTCGCCGTCGGCGCAGTCGGGAAGGGGCGCGTCGGTGGTGGTCGTGGTGGATGCCACCGAGGCCCCGGTGGCGACCTCTTCGCCGCCGCCGCCGTCGCTGTCTCCGCCCCCGCCACCAGCGAGGCGCACGGCCGCGAACACGACCAGGATCACAGCGGTCGCGGCGGTCGCCCGGCGGCGACGGTAGACGCCCGGGGCCTCTCGTCGAGGACGTGACCGGGGGCCGAAGGCGTGCATGGTGCGGGCGAGCGTAGGGGTACCGACCTCGCCGGACCCACCCGGGGTGTGACCTTCGTCGCACGATCGGGGACCCCAGTCCGTGGACTGGCGCCGAGTCTCGTCGTTGGTCGAGCGTAGGGTCGATGCTGGCAGCAGTGAGGGTGGCGGCGATCGTCGAGACCGTCACCTACGTGGTGCTGTGCGCGGCGGTGGTGGTGAGGGTTTCCTCCGGGCCCAACGGGGTGCCGATGCTGGGGCCGGTCCACGGTGTCGTCTTCCTCGCATACGCGGCGCTGGTGCTGGCCAACCGTGAAGCTCTCGGTTGGGACTCGGAGCGAACCGCCCGGGCCCTGAGCGCGGCGATCGTTCCCTTGGGCTGCCTGGTGGTCGAGCGGCGGTGGCTGCGCGGTCGTGGCCCGCTCGGCGAGCCCCTACGCTGAGCGATGCGCGGGGACGTAGCTCAGCTGGCTAGAGCACCTGCTTTGCAAGCAGGGGGTCGTGGGTTCGAGTCCCATCGTCTCCACCACGAAAGTCCTGGTCACGGGCCTGCGGGTCGTCGGTGACCGTTGCTGGATCGCTCGGCGTGACCTTCACGTGACCGAAGCATGACCCAAGCATCGGGGCGGTCCAGCACCGATCAGCACGCTCCGTCACGACTCGCCGGTTCTAGGGTCGGGCTGTGAGCGCGCCGAAGTCGCACGATCCGCGGCCTGCCGCCGACTCGCTGGAGGGCGCGCTGGCGGATCTGCCGGAGCTCACCTGGGAGGACTTCGAACTCGCCAGCGAGCTCGTCCGGCGCGACCTCGAGGCCGGCGGCGAGGATGAGCTCAGGCCGACGTGATCGCGCGCCGGACGAGGGCTTCGTAGTCCTCGATCACCCCGGGCAACACGCGCAGCTGGACGACCGGGCCGGCCGGCTTCTCGACGATGTCCACGACCTCGGCCACGGCGGGCGCGTCCGGGTCGCCGGCAACGACGATCGCGCCGGGCTCGATCAGCGCCGGGTCGCGGGCCTCGCGCAGGAGGGTCCACACGTAGCCGGTCTCGTCCTCGTCCATGAGGTCACAGGTGATGTCGATGGCAACCACGGCTACCTCCTTCCGGGCCGCTTGCTTCCATGGTACGGGTTCGGTCGGGGCGGACCGAGTGCGTCGAGCAGGCGAGCGAGCGTGTCGCCGTCGGCGCCGTCGAGGCGGATCGTGAAGTGCGGGCGGCGGAACGTCGGCAGGAGGTCGAAGCCGGCTTCGGCGACGTCCCGAACGGTCGGCAGATGGACGACCCGGTACGACGCGAACCGCCGGAGCAGCGCGTCGAGCGAGCCGGACCCGACGTCGTCGAGCGCGCAGAACACCGACACTCCCCACAGGGTGTCGCCGTGGAGCGTGTAGACGTCAGCGGTGCGCTGCGCGTGCTCGCGCCGTTGGGCTTGCGGCGGTGGAACAGGGCCCGCTGGTAGCGCTCCAGGACCGGCAACGACACGTCGGTCGGCCGGGTGATCCCCCGCTCGGCTGCCCAGGTGACGAAGGCGTCGAGGCAGGCCCGGTAGTGCTCGATCGTGCGCGGCGAGTAGTTCCGGATCTGGAGCCACTCGCAGAACTCGGTCACGAGCGCCCGCAGGTCCGCCGGATCCGGGTCGTCGATGGGCTCGGTGGTCATGCGGTGGCCGCGGACGAACCCCCGACGAAGGGAGGTCGAGGTGGGGGCAATGGGGGGTCGAGGTGGCCGTTGCGGGGGTCGAGGTTCGGGTCGTAGTCGCAGATCCGAAGCGCCGATGCGTCGGTCAGGCCCGCGAGGTGCGGGGTGCCGTCGAGGCCGCCCCCGTCCCAGACCAGCTCGTAGACGAAGGTCAGCCCGCGGCCGCCACGGTGCACGATGACGTGCTCGAGGTCGACGAGCCGGCCCAGGTGGACGCGGACCTGCCGGTCCGACCAGCCGATCCGCTCGCGGACCTCGCGCCGGCTGAACCGCACGTCGTGGCGCTCGACGCCGACCTCTTCGGCGCGGTCGCGCACGAAGCGATGCAGGGTGATGAGGAGCCGGCGGGTCTGCGGCGACAGCTCATCGAGGCTCCGGCCCAGCACGTCGTGCGCCAACCGGTTCGCCAAGGCGACATCCGCGGGGTGGCTTCGATGAAGGTGACCTCGACCCCGGCGCGGCGGACGGTGCGACGGGGCCGTTGGTGCTGGTGCAACAAGGCGACGGCGCGGATCAGGGTCAGGTACTTCACGTGGTCACGCCGCATCCGCGTGACGGTGTCGGGGAACCCGAGCTGTGGGGCGAAGGGGTTCACCACGGCGACTGGTTCGAGCAGGCGTTGCGCGTCGCGGTGCAGCTTGATCACCGCGTCGCGCTCGCCATCGGCGAGCAGACCGCCGAGGGTCTGCCGGGCCCGCTGCGCCTGGTGGATCGAGCGCGTCTGGGTTCGGTCCTCGTCGACCGCCGCACCACGCAACGGTTGGTCAGCTCCTCGTCCAGATCCGCCGCGGTCGTGGTCAAGAACAGGGCGACGGGGCCGGCCACGCGGTAGGTCTGCGTGACCAGCCGCCCTGAGCCGGGTTCCTTGCTCGTCGAGGCGATCGACAGCTCGCCTTCGGACTGCAGGAGCTTGAGCGCGTAGGCGGCGCGGGCGGCGCCGTGCTCCTCGGAGATCGACAGCACCCGATGGGCCAGGTCGTGCTCACCCACGTAGAACAACGACTGGCCGGTGATCGCCGAGAAGCTAATCCGCTCCTCCGGCGGCACGAGCGACAGCACCGCCTCGACGAGGCTGCTCTTGCCCGCCGCCGACGTCGACTGCACGAGCACGGCCAGCGGGGTGTCGAGCTTGCGCGACACCGCCGCCAGATACGCGATGAGGACGTTGGTGGCCTCACCCACGACGCCGACGCGCTCCACGTCAGCGACGATCCGCTCGGCCAGGTCCGGGTCGCGGAGCAGCTCGAGCGCGGCGGCCTCCTCCGCGGCGCTCAGCTCGACGACCACGGGCTCCGGGAGAGCAGCGGTGGCCAGCTCCTCGACGTGGGTCTCGCAGGTGACCAGCAGGCGGCCCAGGTCCCGGCGCACGACCTCCGGACCGATGCGCAGCTCATAGGCGGCGGCGTGCACGAACGCCGCCCGTGCGCGGGCGCTGTAGAGATCGAGCGTGTCGAGGTGGAACACCTCGCCCAGCACCCGATCCTCCCGGGTGACGCCCACGTTCACCCGCAACGCGTCGCTCCCGCCGGTCCGCTCCAAGCCTCGGACCCGCCAGGCCCGGTCACCGATCACCATCCGCAGCTCCGCCCCAACCACCTCCACGACCGGCTCAGCCGAGGCCGGCGGCAACGGCGACACCCGCGGCTCTGGCTTGCCGGTGCGTGGTGCAGCGGGCAGCGGGGCGGGACCGGCGCCCATCCAGCTCGCAGCACGGACCAGCGCGCTGAGCGCCTCGACCGCGTTGGGCGCCTCGGCAGCGAAGCCGGCGGCGTCCACACCACGAGGCAGCACCACCCGGAAGCACCCGACACCAGTCGAACCCAGGCGCTCAGCCAACGTCGCTGCGGGCTCGTCGCCGTCGGGGCGCGGATGGGCGAGCAGCACCCTCGTCACGCCCGCCTCGACGAGCGCGCTGGTGAGCGTGTCGGCCGGGTCGGGGCCGACCGGAGCGATCGTGTGATCGAAGCCGGCCTGCCACCACACCAACGCATCCAACAGCGAGCCGGCGACGAGCACCTCCGGCGCGGCGAGCGCGCCCGGGTTCCAGATCGCCGACGGCTCCGGTAGCGCGAGCACGGCCGGGGTGCCGCGCTCGTCACGAGCGCGGGCGATCCGGTAACCGACCAGCTGCACCACCACCCCGCACACGTCGCGGACCGGGATCACCACACAGCCCCGCAGGAGCTCGTGGCCGGTCGAGCGCAGCACCCCGGGGTCCTGCAGCCGCGAGCGCAGCAGCGCCCCCGCCCGCCGGTTCCCCTCCGGCAACACCAAGCCCAACGTGCGGTCCGAGAACCCGACCGACCACCGAGCCGCAACCTCCGCCTCGATGCCCCGGTCAGCGAGCCAGGCCCGAGCGTCGTCGCTGTGACCCAGCGCCTCCACGTAGTGGGCCACGATCGCCGCGAGCAGGTCCCCATCGCCCATGCCCGAGTCCCAGGAATGCGCTTCGTGTCGACCCATCAACCCCACGCTCACAAGAAATGTGCTTCTGATAGCACTCTCTCGTCATCTATAGCATGATTCGGATCGTAGTTGAGGCACGAACGTCCAGAGGAGACCAACCGATGGCAGCACAATGGGGCTGGACCCACGACCAGGAGATCCCCGCCATGGCCCTCGGCGAACGCATCCGCGCCCTCCGCAAAGAAGCCCACTGGTCCCAGGCCGAACTCGGCCAGCGCATCGGCAGCGACGGCGGACGCGTCAGCCGCTACGAAGCCGGCAGGATCACACCCTCCGCAGGGGCCCTCGTCCGGCTCGCCGAGACCTTCAACGTCAGCATCGACCACCTCCTCATCGACGACGTCCCCCGCCGACCCCTCCGTGCCCCCGAGAACGCCCTCGGCGACCGCCTCGCCGCCATCACCGAACTCGACGACGACGCCCTCAACACCCTCAACGGCGTCATCGACGGCCTCCTCGCCCGAACCCGCCTCACCACCCTCACCGGCGGCCTCAACTGACGGACGGACGGCGCTCGGAGCCTGTCAGAGGAAGTGCAGGAACCGCAGCATCGAACTCGACTGCTGCACGCTGTTCACGACCAGCATGCATATGACCGCGGCCTCGCGGAGATCCACATCGAGTGAGAGCAAGCCCCCCGAGGCGGACGTCCAGACGAGCGTCGAGTCGTCAGCCCGGCGGATCATTGACTGGCGCCGCTCGTAGCCGAGCGAGAGACCGACAGCACCCGAGATCTCGACCACGCGATCGCGCCGCCGCAACCCCAAGCCGCCAGTTCGCCGAACCGTGAACGGCTCACCATCGACGGTCCCGGCAATCCCGCGCCGCAGCTCAGTCATCAATGGCATCCCAACCCGCTCCAGCTCGCATTCGACGCTGGAACCAGACGGGGCCTCGACGACCGTGAGATGGCATCGGGACCCCGCGCCTTTGCGGGGAAGACCGGTCCGGACCGTGACCTGACGGGCCACGCGATAGGGACCGAAGTCGAACTCCGCCGGTGGAGCAGACCAAAGCGTCCGACCCCGGGGACGACCGCCTGCCTTGACGAAGCCCTCGACCTCGAGCATCAGCAGTCGTCACCGAAGAACGCCGCCAGCAAGCCTTGCTTCAGCACCGCGAAGTCCGCAAGGAACAGTCCAGGGAAGATCCGCGAGACTCCGACGTCGGCGATGCTGCTGCCGAAGATTCCTGCACCGGCTGGGAACCCCGCGGATCCGAAGCAGCCCTGGGTGAACATCAGCCCGCACGCCGCGCCCGATGCCGTCGAGAACCCGGCTCGGAAGAAGGACTCGCCTACCGAGATCTGATGGTCGTCTCGGAAGGTGCGGTCCGACGCGATGTGAGTGGACACTCCCGTGAGAGCGACAGCACCGAGACCTATGTCCGTGGCCATGTGAAAGTCCCCGCGTATGGCCAGCGAAAGTCCCCACCTCGTTGACCTGATCCACCGCGGGTGTCCCCCGGCCGGTGACGGTGTCGGTGCGACCCAGCACCGGACCGACCGAGGGACGAACGCCATTGAAGTCAGCGAGGGAACGGATGGACATCATCACCGCCTTTGAGCAGGTGGGGACCTATCGAGGCGCGGCCGTGTTGTGCGGCACGACCCACAAGACGGTCAAGCGGGTGGTCGACGCGAACCAGGCCGGTATGCCGGTGTCGGCGCCTCGTCGGGCGGGCCAGCGGAACACCGACGCGGTCCGGCACGTGATCGACGACAAGGTCAAGGCGACCGACGGTCGGATCTCGGCGAAGCGGCTGCTGCCGATCGCTCAGGCGGCCGGCTACACGGGTTCGGCCCGGAACTTCCGGCGGGCGGTCGCGGAGTCCAAGGCGCGGTGGCGTCGTCAGCGGCGGGTGTTCCGACCGTGGGTGCCGACGCCGGGCGAGCACCTGGTCATCGACTGGGCGACCGAGGGCGGCTGGCAGGTGTTCTGCGCGGTGCTGCCCTGGTCGCGTTGGCGGTTCGTGCGCGTAGCCCGCGACCAGAATGCCCCGACGACGATGCGGCTGTTGGCGGAGTGCTTCGAGACCCTGGGCGGGACACCGAAGGTCGTGCTCGCGGATCGGATGGGCTGCTTGAAGGGCGGCGTGGTCGCCAACGTCGTGGTCCCGACGAGCGACTACGTGCGGTTCGCGACTCACTTCGGGTTCCGGCCCGATTTCTGCGAGGCCGCGGATCCGGAGTCCAAGGGCGTGGTCGAAGCGTTGTGCCGTTACGCGCAGGAGGATCTGATCGTCCCCGCGGACGCATGGTCCTCGGAGGTGGAGGCGAACGACGCGTGCCGGGCGTGGTGCGCGGAGGTCAACGCGAACCTGCACTCGACGATCGCAGCGGTTCCCGACGAGCGGCTGGTCGAGGAGCGCAAGCTGCTGCGACCGTTGCCGTCGTTGCGGCCCCCGCTGCGTCGCGGTGAACGCCGGCGGGTCGACAAGCTGTCGACGGTCCGGATCGGCTCGGCCCGCTACTCGGTCCCGTGCGAGCTCGTCGGTGTCGACGTGATGGTCATCGCCGCCGATGGCGAGGTGCTCATCGAACGCGACGACATCCTCGTCGCCCGCCATCGCTTGGTCGCTCCCGGCGAGGTGTCCATCATCGACGAGCACTACGGCGGCCCACGACGAGGCCCGTCACGAGCGGCCCGGCCGCGCTCGGGTTCGGAGAAGGCGTTCCTCGGTCTTGGCGCGATCACCGAGACGTTCCTGCGGGACGCAGCGGCGGCCGGCACGAACAAGCTCGCCAGCGAGCTCGCCGCCATCGTCGACCTCGAAGCGGCGTGGGGTCGCGATGCGCTTGTCGCCGCGCTCGAACGGGCACATGCGTTCCGTCGGTTCCGCGCCGTGGACGTGCGCTCGATCCTCGAAGCGGGAGCGGGCGTCCCGACCATCGTCGACGAGGGCGCACCGCTGTCCGGTGACCTGCCGGTCGTCGCGACCAGGTCGTTGGACGCGTATCGGATTGAGGCGCTCGGATGACCGCCGCGAAGACGCCGACGTTGCCGACGGATCTCGAGGCCGGGTTGAAGCGGCTCAAGCTCGCCAAGGTCCGAGCCATCGCACCCGAGCTGCTGCAGACCGCCAAGACGCAACGCTGGGCCCCCGAAGAGCTGCTCCACACCTTGGTCGAAGCCGAGATCGCCGCCCGCGACGCATCCAACGCCCGAGCACGACTCCGCGCCGCTGGGTTCCCAGTCGCCAAGACCCTCGACGAGTTCAACCTCAAGCTGTCCTCGGTCCCCCAAGCCACCTTCGACTACCTCGCGTCGCTCGAATGGATCACCGCCGCCGAGAACCTCTGCCTCGTCGGCCCAGCCGGCACCGGCAAGAGCCACCTGCTCGTCGCCCTCGGCCACGCCGCCGTCGCCGAGGGCCTCCGCGTCCGCTACTTCGCCGCCGCCGATCTCGTCGAAGCCCTCTACCGCGGCCTCGCCGACAACAGCGTCGCCAAGATCATTGACAACCTCCTCCGCGCGGAGCTGGTGATCATCGACGAGCTCGGCTTCGCACCCCTCGACCTCGCCGGCACCCAGCTGCTGTTCCGGTTCGTCGCCGCCGCCTACGAGAGACGCTCACTCGGCATCGCCAGCCACTGGCCCTTCGACGCCTGGGGCCGGTTCCTGCCCGAGCACACCACCGCCGCGTCGATGCTCGACCGGCTCCTACACCACGCCGTCGTCGTCGCCACCGAAGGCGAGAGCTACCGCATGCGCGAAGCCAAGACGAGAGGAGGCAGCCGAACCAAGAGCGCTTGAACGCTCGAACCGGCCGCACCCTCACCCCTCGACGCCAGCGTCGGGAACCTCAGACGGGACTACAGAGGCCGGTTCTCGAGCTCAACCCGAGGTGGGGACTCTTGTTGGCCACCAGCGGGGACTTCACATTGGCCGTTGACAGACCTACCGCGCAGGCGACGGTACCGACACACGCCGTCGCCATCGTGGCCGCACCGATCGTCGTACCGACGTCGATGATCGTGTGCCGGTTGCGGACGACGAACTCGCCGGCATCGTCGGCTGCCTCGACGACGGCGTCGATGCAGTCTCCGGGGCTGAAGACCCCGCACCCGAGCCCAGTCGGATCGGTCGAGTTGAGCGGGTTGTTGTACACGTAGCCGTAGGGCTCTCGCGTTTGCGCCACAGCAGGATCCCTAGTGAGGAATCGCGCCCCCGACACTGGTCCATACGTAGTCGCATCGCCGAAGCCCAGCAGCGACGGGGCCGACGACGGTGCTGAGGGCCTCCACGCGGGGGTCCCGGAGACGAAAATCCGCGACGAGCTTTCGCGGCAACGTGCTGATGACCCCCGACGCCGTTCCCGGCGTGGGCGCGGAGCGCGCGACGACGATCGGCACGTCGACGTCAGCTCCTCGATGGTCATCACGTCGGCCAGTCTCGCGCCCGAGGGACTCCCCTCGATGACCGCGGGGAGTCCCCTCGACACGCGGGCGGTCACCGGGACGAACCTCGGGAGCGGGCAGACACTTGCCAGCTCCCTGCGGGAGCAGGCAACCCTGGCCCGGCGACGTCCCGGCCAAGGTCCCGGAGTTGCTCCCGGCCGAGCGCCTCGGTCGGGTGCTCACCTCTTGGTGACTGTCTGTGTGTCGAACCCCGTGCGGGTCCCGGCGTGCGCTCAGGTGCGCTCGGCGAGATGGACGGCGACGCCGAGGTCGGCGGCGATTCCGGCGAGCCGATCGCCGATGTTGCGTTCGGTCCCGAACCAGAGCTGGTGCCCGAACGCGAGACCCGCCGCGAGGGTCTCGACGATGAGCAGACCGCCGGTGCGGTAGCGGGCGCCGATGCTTGCGGCCTCGTCGAGCAGCGGGCGGGGATCGAGGACCTGCAGGACCTCGGGATGCGGGTAGCGCATCGCTTGGCGGCCAGCGGGGCTAAGACGCTCGAGAGCGGCGGTGAGCTGTCCGCCGCCGGGCTGGTGGATGCGCTGCAGCAACCGGAAGTGACGGGAGGACGGGAGCCCGAGGGTGTCATCGTCGGGCAGCCCGGCGGGCCAGTCACCCAGCACGACATCGACCGCGAGGTATTCGTCGATCACCAGCACGACAACGACCGGCGCTCAGGCGTCGTCGGTGTCGTGGCCGCCCAGCAGCGGATCGGCCGCGAGGTCGGCGTCGAGGGCGGCCTGGAACTCCTCGGCGAGATCGCCTCGGGTCATCCGCCGCAGGATCTCGCGGTCGCCCTCGGTGAGACGCGGGTCCCCGGCGCGGCGCCGGCGGCGCCGTTCCTCGAGAAGCTCTTCGCCGATGGTCACGGGTTCCATTCTGCCTCCGATCCAGCCCGGCCGGGCGTGCGGTTCACGTTGGTGCATCGGTGTGGACGTTGCTGATCCGTCCGCCAGGACGGATCGAGCCGCGGTCGAGGGCGACGAACGAGAGCTCCTGCGACGTCGACGACGCCGGGCTCGGGTGGTCCCCCGCAGGGTGTGCATAGTGTGCCTCCCCCTCCCAGCGCTCTCCGCGTGGCCCGCGTGAGCCCCGCCGCCGGACCCCGAGCGCCGGTCCCCGCAGCCGCCGCTCGCCCCGCTCCCGCGCGCCGACGGTCCCCGCCGAGCGACTGGCTGCGGTCCCGGGCGCACTCGGTCGCGGGGATCCGCATAGCCGGGGTGCAGCCCGAAGGAGGAGACGTGATGGGTGAGATCGACCGGCGGACGGGGCGGCACGCGGCGGCAGCATCCGGCAGGTGCAAGTGCGTCAGCCGTTCCTGGGGTTGCTCTCAGCGGGAGGGCGGCAACGCCGGTTGCAATCGTGTTCAGGTCTCGTCGGGCTGGTCGAGGGTGTCGGTCTCGGTGGCGAGCTCTTCGGCCAGCCAGGCTTCGAGGTGGGCGGCGATCTCGTCATCGCCATCCCGATCCACGC
The DNA here is from genome assembly GCA_963703565.1 of uncultured Microthrixaceae bacterium. Taxonomy (GTDB): domain Bacteria; phylum Actinomycetota; class Acidimicrobiia; order Acidimicrobiales; family VFJN01; genus CAVPEW01. The sequence continues at coordinate 199,546 of CAVPEW010000068.1, forward strand.
TCGGGCTGCGGCTGGCGGCGCCGGGGTGGGTGGCGGCATGCACGGCTTTGAGCTGACGGATCGACACCCGCGTGTAGATCGTCGTGGTGGTGATGTCCGCGTGGCCGAGGAGCTCCTGCACGTAGCGAAGGTCGGCGCCGCCTTCGAGCATCAACGTGGCGGCGGTGTGGCGGAACAGGTGACAGGCCCCGGGCTTGGTGATCCCGGCGGCGTCGACGTAGGGCCGCACGACGTTCCCCAGCCGCTTCGTGCTGAAGTTCGTGCCGCGGGCGGTGAGGAACAGCACCTGGCGGTCATCGAGCGCAGGGACAGCGAGCGTGGGGCGGGCTTCGGTGAGGTAGCGGTCGATCCAGCCCAGCGCCCGATCCGAGATCGGCACGACCCGTTCGACTCCGCCTTTGCCGGCCCGGATCATCACGGTGCCTCGCGAGTAGTCGAGGTCGAAGATCCCGATCCCGGCGGCTTCCTGGCCGCGCATGGCGGTCGAGTAGAGCGTCTCGAGGATCGCCCGATCCCTGATCCCCTCGATGCTGGTGGTGTCGGGTTGGGCGAGCACGGCTTCGACTTCCTCGACGGAGAGCACGCCCCGCGGGAGCTGGCGGCGAAGGCGTGGCAGCTCGAGCGCGGCGGCGGGGTCGAAGCCGATGCGACGGTGCCTCGCGGCCCAGCGGAACAGCGCCCGGACCGCGACGAGGTGACCGGCCTGGGCACGCGGGGTGAGCGGGGCGCCATTGGGCTTGCGACGGTGGAACAGAGCCCGCTGGTAGCGCTCCAACACGGGCAGAGACACCTCGCCCGGCCGGTCGATCCCACGCTCGCCAGCCCACGCGGTGAACGCGTCGAGGCAGGCCCGGTAGTGCTCGATCGTGCGCGGCGAGTAGTTCCGGATCTGGAGCCACTCGCAGAACTCGCCCACGAGCGCGTCGAGGCCGTGGGGATCGGGCTCGATCGGGGTCGGTTCGCTCATGCGTTGGCGGCCGACGAACCCCCGGCGAGGTGGGGTCGAGGTGGCCGTTGCGGAGGTCGAGGTACGGGTCGTAGTCGCAGATCCGCAGCGCCGTCGCGTCGGTCAGGCCCGCGAGGTGTGGCGTGCCATCAAGGCCGCCGCCATCCCACACCAACTCGTAGACGAAGGTCAGCCCGCGGCCGCCCCGATGCACGATCACGTGCTCCAGCTCGACGAGCCGGGCGAGATGCACGCGGACCTGCCGGTCCGACCAGCCGATCCACTCGCGGACCTCGCGACGACTGAAGCGCACGTCACGCGGCTCCACGCACGCTTCCACGGCGCGATCGCTCACGAACTGGTGCAGGGCGACGAGCATCCGGCGGGTCTGCGGTGACAGCTCATCGAGGCTCCGGCCCAGGACCTCGTGCGCCAGGCGGTTCGCCAGGGCGACATCCGCTGGGGTGGCCTCGATGAAGGTGACCTCGGCTCCGGCGTGACGGACCGTCCGCCGTGGCCGCTGGTGCTGGTGCAGCAAGGCGACGGCACGGATCAGCGTCAGATACTTCACGTGGTCACGCCTCATCCGCGTGACCGTGTCCGGGAACCCGAGCTGCGGGGCGAAGGGGTTCACGACCGCCAGCGGTTCGAGCAGACGTTGCGCGTCGCGGTGCGACTTCACGACCGCGTCGCGCTCGCCATCCGCGAGGAGACCGTCGAGGGTCTGACGCTGCCGCTGTGACTGGTGGATCGCGCGGGTCTGAGGTCGGTCCTCGTCGACGGCCAGCACAATGCAGCGGTTGGTCAGCTCCTCATCCAGATCCGCCGCCGTGGTCGTCAGGAACAGGGCGACCGGGCCGGCGACCCGATACGTCTGCGTCACGAGCTGCCCCGAGCCGGGCTCCTTGCCGGTCGACGCGATCGACAACTCGCCCTCGGACTGCAGCAGCTTCAACGCGTAAGCGGCGCGAGCGGCGCCGTGCTCCTCCGCGATCGACAGCACCCGATGCGCCAGGTCGTGCTCACCCACGTAGAACAACGACTGCCCGGTGACCGCCGAGAAGCTCACCCGCTCCTCCGGAGGCACCAACTCCAAGACCGCCTCCATCAACGACGACTTCCCCGCCGCCGACGTCGACTGGACCAACACGGCCAAGGGCGTGTCGAGCTTGCGCGACACCGCCGCGAGGTAGGCGACCAACACGTTCGTGCCCTCACCAACCACCCCGACCCGCTCGACATCGGCCACGATCCGCTCGGCCAGATCCGGATCCCGCAGCAGCTCGAGCGCGGCGGCCTCCTCCGCCGCCGACAGCTCGACGACCGCCGGCTGGGGCCGGGCGGCGGTGGCCAGCGCCTCGACGTGCGCTTCACAGGCGACCAGCAGCCGGCCCAGGTCCCGGCGCACGACCTCCGGGCCGACCCGGACCTCCGACGCCGCCGCGTGCACGAACGCCGCCCTCGCGCGGGCCGTGTAGAGATCGAGCGTGTCGAGGTGGAACAGCTCGCCCAGCACCCGGTCCTCACGTGTGACGCCGACGTTCACCCGCAACGCATCCGAGCCGCCCACCCGGTCGAGGCCCCGAACCCGCCAGGCCCGATCCCCGATCACCATCCGCAGCTCCGCCCCGATCACCTCCACGACCGGCTCAGCCGCGGCCGCCGGCAGCGGCGATGGCGGGACCGGCGTCGACGCCGGAGGCTCACGCTGCGCGGGCGCGGGGATCGGCGCGGGCCCGGCGCCCATCCACGTCGCCGAGCGGACGAGCGCGCTCAGCGCCTCGACCGCGTCCGAGGCATCACCGGCGAAGGTGGCGGCGTCGACACCACGAGGCAGCACCACCCGGAAGCACCCGACACCGGCCGTGCCCAACCGCTCCGCCAACACCGACGCGGTGTCGTCGCCTTCGGGGCGTGAATGCGCGAACAGCACCCGCGTCGCGCCCACCTCGATGAGCGCGCCGCTGAGCGTGTCGACCGGGTCGGGACCGGCCGCGGTGATCGTGTGGTCGAAGCCGGCCTGCCACCACACCAACGCATCCAACAACGACCCCGCCACGAGCACCTCCGACGCGCCGAGCGCAGTCGGGTTCCAGACCGCCGCGGGCTCCGGGAGCGACAGCACGGCGGGCGTGCCGCGCTCGTCACGAGCCCGAGCGATCCGGTAGCCGACCAGCTGCACCACCACCCCGTCGACATCGTGGACCGGGATCACCACACAGCCCCGCAGCAGCTCATGGCCCGTCGATCGCAGGACCCCGAGGTCCTGCAGCCGCGAGCGCAGCAGCGCCCCCGCCCGCCGGTTCCCCCCCCGGCAACACCAGGCCCAGGGTCCGGTCCGAGAACCCGACCGACCACCGCCCTGCAATCTCGGCCTCGATCCCGTGAGCGGCGAGCCACGAGCAGGCGTCGTCGCTGCGCTCGAGCGCGTCGGAGTAGTGGGCGACGACCGCGGCGAGCAGGTCCCCGTCGCCCATCCCGGGATCCCACTCTTGGCGTTCGTGTCGACCCATCACACGCTCCACGAGCCGAAAGAATAGTTTGGACGGCTCTCCTGCCATGCCGGACATGGCACAGATAGCATGTCAAGGGTCGTAGCTGTGCCAGCAACACCACACAGGAGGCCGTCGATGGGCACAGAATGGGGCTGGCATCTCGACCAGGAGGACACCCACGCCATGGCCCTCGGCGACCGCATACGTGCGCTGCGCAAAGAAGCCGGCTGGTCCCAAGCCGAACTCGCCCAACACATCGGCGTCGACGCCGGCCGCGTCAGCCGCTACGAGTCCGGCCGCATCACCCCCAGCGCCGACGCGCTCGTCCGCCTCGCCGAGAGCCTCAACATCAGCATCGACCACCTGCTCATCGACGACATCCCCCGCCGGCCGTTGCACTCGGCCGAGGACGTCCTCGGCGACCGCATCACCAGCCTCGGCGAACTCGCCGACGACGACCTCCACCTCGTCACCAGCTTCATCGACGCCCTCGTCACCAAGAACCGCCTCCGCACCCTCGCCAGCGACATCAGCTGACGCGTCAGTCCGGCGTATCAGCCCACTGACGTCGGATCTCGACCACGCGGTCGACGACGGTCCCGGTGCGCAGCGAGCGGATCTCCTCGACCGTCACGATCGGGCCCTTGCTGGGCTTGAAGAACGGGACGCGCCATGGCAGTCCAGCAACATTGGAGCCGCGAGTGACCCCGACGGCCGTGACGTCCTGACGCGGGATGCGACGCGTGCGCCACGTCTGGCGGATGACCAGCTCGTCGGGGCGGAACTCGACTCGCCCTCCTCGAGCGGCGAGCACCCCCACCACCAGCAGCGCCAGACCCGGGATCGCGAACACCGGGCCCGAGTCTCGGAAGATCGCCGAAGCCAGCACCGCGCCGAACACGAGACAGAACCCTCCCAACACGACCCGATGCATCCAGGAGACGACCACGACAACCTTGTCGCGGGCGATCCGATCGACCGCCTCGTTCACGCGCATCCCTCGATCAGCCCGGCGAAGCCAGGGGCGGCCGGCACCCATCGAGCGAACTCCCGTTGCCACAGTGGAGCGCCCCACAAGATGCCTCGGTCAGCCCTCGCGAGGCGCGCGCCCTGAGAGCCACGGAAGATCGCCGACGACGGTGCCGACACCAAACCGAAGCTGACCGTCGTGATGAAGGCGTCCTGAGCATTTGCTTCGAACGCGCAGTCCCAGCCCATCTCATCGACCCTTTGCTCGGACCTGACGAAGAAGGCGGTACCCGTGGCCACGGCGCACCAGCCCAACGTGGCGTAGGCGCACACGCCGATCCCCGCCACCGTGGCGATCTGGCCACGATGATCCCAGGCCGACTCAAGCGCGCCCCCAACAGCCGGGAGGATGTTGTCGCGAGGATCCCACCAATCGAGCCCCGTCGGATCGACCCGGTTGATCGGGTCATTCCCGGCGTACGAGTAGGCCTCTCGGGTTATGGCCTCGATGGGGTCGCGTGTGAGGAATCGCGACCCTCTGACGCGGCGGTCCAGAGGTCGCGTGCATCGGCCCAGCGTGCGCTCGTGATCGAGCGTGATCGACGCCGACTCGCGAGCGGTGCAGAACGTTGAAGGCCGCGACGCGTGTTTCCGGCAAGACGCTGATGAGCGCCGACGCGTGCTCGCGATCACCGTCACGGCGTCCAGTGTCGCATCCCGCGTGAGCAGGCTCATGGGAGCAGCTCGAAGGCGTCCACGTGGCGGGGACGCACGACGCTGAAGTCGCGGCGGTCCAGGGTGGCGATCTCGCGCACGTCGAGTCGTTCGGCGACGGCGATGACGCTGGCGTCGACACCGCCGAGACCGAGGTCGGCGTAGCGCTCGACGAGCTCGGCGATCCGTTCCCAGTCGGCGACGGTGAGGTCCTCGACGGCGAGGTCACCGGCGGTGATCGAGCGATAGAAGTCCGCTTCGGCGGCGGGGCCGAGCTGACGGTCGATCAACCAGCCGGCCTCGGCGACAACGAGCGTGGTGGTGACCAGCGGACCAGGGTGGCCCTCGAGGATCGTCTGGCAGCGGTCGTGGTCGGGATCGGCGTCATCGGCGGCGGCGACGATGACGTTGGTGTCGACGAGGAGGCTCAGCGACCGAATCCCTCGGCGAGCATGTCCTCGTCCTCCGCTGCGCGCCGTCCGCTGGTCGAGCGGCCCAGGCTGACGAAGCCGAGCTTGCGCCGGGCCGGGAACTGCTCGGCGAGGACTTCACCGGCGAGCGTCTCGGGCGCGACCCCACGCTCAGCCGCCGCGTCGGTGACCCGCTGGGCGACGTCGTCGGGAACCTCGATGGTGAGCTTGGTCATGGCCTCTCCAGTGTCGCACCCGAACCGGTGACCGTCCCAGCATCGCGGTGACCGGGGACTCCCCGGCCTGGCTGCGGGGACTCCCCGGCCTGGCTGCGGGGACTCCCCGCCCGCGTCGGAGGGAGTCCCTCGTCGACCACGGTGGCGGCGTCGGCTTCCTGGGAGTGCTCTTCGTTCGGGGGCGGAGCCGGGGTCAAGGTGGAGCGCCCGCAGCGCAGCGAGGACGAACGACCTTGACGCTGGTGAGCACCGCATGATGATCACGCTCCCGGAGCCGACACCACTCACGCTGCCCGCGCTCATGGCCTCGCCTCGCGCGCTCGATCGCGACGCGGTGACCAAGCCTCTTGAGGACGACACAGACTTGCCGTTATCGCGTAGCGCTAACGGCGCGAGGGCGGGCCGCCGTTGTGGCGACGCCATAACGGCAAGTCTGTGCCGGTTCCTGAAGCTGTTGGTCACCGGGGACGGCGGCGAGCACGACGGTGCATTGGTGTGGAGGTTGCTGATCGGTCCGGACGGCTCGGGTCGGTGGTCGGTGATCAGCTCGGCGACGATCACGTCAGGCGAGCCGAACGGCGGCCGGGGATGCGTGAAAGCACCGCGTGCATAGTGTGTGAGCCCGTCGGCGCCCCGCGTCGGCGGCTTCCCCCGGCACCCTCGCCGCCCACCTCCGCCGGCCCGTCCCCGCGGCCCCTCCGCCGCCCGTGACCCCGCTCCCGGCCCTCCGGCGCGCCCCGGCCCTCGCCCCGCGCCCGGCCCGCGGCGTCCTCGATCCGGTCACCGCGGATCGGCGTTGGTCACCGGTGACCAAGCAGCGGTGACCGCCGGGCGGGGAGGTGGTCACCGGTCCCGGTCGGCGTCGAGGTCGGTGTCGGCGAGCTCTTCGGCGAGCTCGGTCGACAGCCACCGTTCCAGCTCGGCGGCGAGCTCGTCGTCGCCGGTGCGGTCGAGTGTCGGGGTGCGGTGGGAGTGGTTGGCGGCGCCGGGATGCGAGGCGGTGTGGACGGCTTTGAGCTGGCGGATCGACACCCGCGTGTAGATGGTCGTGGTCGCCGGGTCGGCGTGGCCGAGCAGCTCTTGGACGTAGCGGAGATCGGCGCCGCCTTCCAGCATGAGAGTGGCGGCGGTGTGGCGGAACAGATGGCACGCGCCCGGCTTGGTCACCCCGGCGGCGTCGATGTAGGGGCGCACGAGGGTGCTCATGCGCTTGGCCGTCAACGCCTTGCCCCGGTTGGACACGAACACGGCCTGATCATCGGGCGGGACGACGAGGGCCGGGCGGGCGTCGACGAGATAACGATCCACCCAGACCAGCGCCCGTTCGCCGATCGGGACGACGCGTTCGCGGGCGCCTTTCCCGGCCCTGATGTGCACGACGCCGCGGCCGGCGTCGACATCGAACAGCGACAGGCCGGCGGCTTCTTGGGCGCGCATGGCGGTCGAGTAGAGGGTCTCCATGATCGCCCGGTCCCGCAGCCCTTCCGGCGTGTCGAGATCCGGTTGGGCCAGCACGCGTTCGACCTCCTCGACGCTGAGCACCCCGCGCGGCAACAACCGGCGGGTGCGGGGCAGCTCGAGAGCAGCGGCCGGGTCGAACAGCACGCGACGCTGACGAGCGAGCCAACGGAACAACGCCCGCACCGCGACGAGGTGGCCGACCTGGGCGCGCACCGTCAACGGGGAGCCGTCGGGCTTGCGTCGATAGAACAGCGCCCGCTGGTAGCGCTCCAACATCGGCTGGGTCACCTCGTTCGGTCTCGTGACGCCTCGTTCGGCGGCCCAGGCGACGAACGCGAACAGCTGGCTCTCGTAGCCGGCGACGGTGCGGGGCGAGTAGTTGCGGATGCGCAGCCATTCGCAGAACTCGTCGACCGCGGCGACCAGCCCGTGGGGGTCGATCTCGTCGGGCGCGGGACGCGAGCGGGGCGCCGGCATCAGCTGACGTCCTCTGCGCGTATGACCCGGTGGCCGTTGGTGCCGGATAGGTGCTCGTCGGGCTCGTCACCGTCGAACCCTGGTGTTGGTGCTGGTCGGTGGCCGTTTCTGTTGGTGCTCGACCCCCGCTCGGAAGCCCCTCGATGGGGGCTCGATGGGGGCTCGAACTCGCCGTTGGGATGCTCGGGGTTGGTGTCGTAGCCGCAGGCGACGAGCGCGGCCGGGTCGACGAGACCGGCGAGGTGGGGGCGGCCGTTGGTGCCGCCGCCGTCCCAGGCCAGCTCATAGACGAAGCTCTGGCCGCGTCCGCCGCGATGGACGAGCACGTATTCGAGCGACACCAGCCGGCCCAGATGGACCCGCACCTGGAAGTCGGACCAGCCGGTGAAGGCGCGCAGGTCTCGGCGGGTGAAGCGCACGTCAGCACGCGTCACCGCGACGTCGACGCTGCGGTCGGCGACGAGCTTGTCGACGAGCTCGAGCAGCCGGCGGGTCTGCGGCGCCAGCTCGTCCAGGCTGCGGCCGAGCACCTCGTGCGCGAGACGGTTGGCCAGCGTGATGTCGTCGCGGGTGGCCTCGATGTAGGACAGCTCGACACCGGCACGCACGAGCGTGCGCCGAGGCCGCTGATGCAACAGGGCGACGGCGCGGATCAACGTCAAATACTTCACGTGATCCCGACGAGTTCTCGTGCGTTCGTCGGCGAAGCCGAGCTGCGGCGCGAACGAGTTCACCACCACCACCGGCTCCAGCAACCGTTGCGCGTTCTGATGCAGCCCGATCACCCGCCGCCGTTCTTGCTCGGCGAGCACGCCGTCGAGGGTCTGACGCTGACGTTGCGCGGCGTGGATCGCCCGGGTCTGCTCGCGCTCCTCGTCGACGGTGAGCACCACGCAGCGGTTGGCGAGCTCCTCGTCGACCTCGGCCGCCGTCGTGGTCAAGAACAACGCGACCGGGCCGGCCACCCGGTAGGTCTGGGTGACCACGCTCACGCGGAACTCCCCAGACCTGCTCACTGAAATTCCCCACCTCTGAGCATCCGCTCGTAGGGGTGGGGCTCCTCCCGAGGCTGGTGGTCGACGAGACCACACCGGCCGGCGAGAGGAGCCCCGTCTCGATGCTGACACCAGAGGAAGACGTGGAGATCACATCGTTGAGGAAGCGGGGTTGGACCATCTCGGCCATCGCCCGTCATGTCGGCCGTGACCGCAAGACGGTCCGCGGCTACCTGTCCGGAGAGCGCGAGCTCGGCGTGCGCGAGCGCGCCGAGCCTGACGTGTTCGACGCGTTCGAGCCCTATGTGCGTCAGCGGCTCGCTGATGATCAGCACGTGTGGGCGACCACGTTGTTCGACGAGGTCGCCGCGCTCGGCTACGCGCGCAGCTACCAGACCTTCACCCGCCAGCTCCGTGATCGCCGGCTGCGCCCGCACTGCGAGCCGTGCTCGGCGAGCAACGGGCGGGCGCATGTCGACATCGAGCACCCGGCGGGCGAGGAGATCCAGTGGGACTGGCTCGAGCTGGATGACACGCCGTGGGGCTCGAAGGCCTACGTGCTGGTCGGCGCGTTGGCGCACTCGAGCCGGTTCCGGGCGTGGTTCTCCGACGCGGATGACCAGGCCCATCTCGTTGTCGGCATCGACGAGATCCTCCGCCGGCTGGGCGGCACCGCTCGCCGGTGGCGGGTCGATCAGATGGCGACGGTGATCAACCCGAACACCGGTCGCATCCAACGATCGTTCGCGCCGGTCGCGAAGCACTACGGCGTGGGCGTGGATCCGTGTCCGCCGCGGCACGGCAACCGCAAGGGCGTCGTCGAGAAGAACATCGACTTCCTCACCCGACGGTGGTGGCGCACCGCCCGGGTCGGCTCGCCGGCGGAGGCACAGGCGAGCGCTGATCGGTTCTGCACGACGATCGCCGACGCCCGTCGGCGTGGTGAGTCGACCGGCACCGTGCTGATCTGCACGAACGCCGACTGCGGCTGCCGGCTGCGGATCGAGGAACCTTGCCCGCACGGCGACGAGTACACCTGCGCCTGCGGTCACCGCCTCGTGAGTGCAGGCACAGGCCCATTGGCGGACAACCCCGCCTGACGACCGCACGAAGGGCAGGCGTTCGTGGACGCCGATCCACCGACGTGGCGCTGTGCCAGGTCGGTGGGGACAACCAGGGCGAGTTCATCGAGCTTGCCGACGATCCCGAGTCCAGCTGCGATCTCGGTGACAAAGGTTCGCTCGGACGGCATGTCACCGGTCGGGGTGGCCGCGCAGCGCGTGATCCCGGAGTCGCTCCTGGTCGCGCGTGTTGAGCAACTCGACCACATCGAAGACCGGGCGGCCTGGCCCCTCGAGGACCTTCAGGGCGGCGTAGCCAGCGCTGGCGCATGCTGGTGCGTCTGTCGTCAGGAGAACGAGCGGAAGATCCCCACGACCCTCGTGCAGCACAGCTGCCTTGCCGAGCGCCTTCCACAACGTGTCCGTTCGCCTGAGACCGGCGCGGCCGGATGTGAAGGCTCCGGAGACGTCGAAGGCCCACTCGCGCCCGGCTTGGTCCATTGCAAGGAAGCTGACTTCGATACCAAGACCCGGCACCTTCACGTCCGGCCGGAGCTCGACGAAGCCGCAGCTCTCGAGAAGGATGCCAGCCACGTCCTTCGCCCGCCGGCCCTCCCTGACGGCGCGTGCCTGGAAGTCTTCGCTCTCATCGGCAGACGACACAGCGGGGAGCTGGACACGGAAGGGCACAGCTGCCGGTGACTCTTGCCGGCGGAGTCGCGCGATCTCTCCGGCAATGCGCTCGTTCGCGCTGTCGACGTACGACTTGTCGGTATCGAATCCGATGTAGTGCCGCTCGGTCCGCAACGCCGCGACGGCAGTTGTGCCCGAGCCCATGAACGGATCCAGAACGACATCGCCTTCGTAGGTGTAGAGCTCGATCAGGCGCTTCGGGAGCTCGACGGGGAAGGGCGCGGGGTGGCCGACGCGTGTCGCGCTCTCGGGCGGGATCTCCCACAAGTCGGTGGTGGCCTCCAGGAACTCGTCTCGCGAGATCGTCGCGGTCGACGGCAAATGGCGGTCGAGGCGCTCCTCTGGCTTGAGCGCTCGGTCGAAGCGACCCCTACTGGCGATGACGATGCGCTCTGTGACGTCTCGCAGCACCGGGTTGCCTGGCCGTTGGAAGGTCCCCCAAGCGCAGGACCCGCCGGCTGCTCGACCCTTCCACCAAACCACCTCGCCACGCAGCAGTAGACCGAGGTCTTGGAGAATCTCCGTCACGTCGCCAGCGAGCGACCGGTACGGCCGCCTGCCGAGGTTCGCGACGTTCACCGCGATGCGCCCACCGGGCTCGAGGACGCGCTTGCATTCGTCGAATACGTCATGGAGCAGGGCGAGGTACTCGAAGTAGGTGCCGGGCACGCCGTTGTGTCCCAGGCCCTCTTCGTACTCCTTGCCCGCAAAGTACGGCGGCGAGGTCACGACCAACGCGACCGAGTTGGACTCGACCTTGCGCATCTGGCGCGCGTCGTGCCGGTAGATGACGTCCAGCTCCTTCGGGCGGACGACCGTCGAGTCGTTCGAGAGCTCCGGAGGGACGAAGCGCTCGTAGAAGGCAGAGGCGTCGTGGCTCTCGCGTCGCGACGATCCAAAACGGGCCGTCGCGGTAGGGCGACGAACGCGGCCGGTCCGCGGCTCGGGAACGGCGGCAGTCGTCACGACGACGCCTTCACGGCTGTACGGCGTCCACCGCGGCGAGGTCTGCTCTGGTCATCGCTGATCGACGGCAGCCGTCTCAGGTAGTCGTGCACCGCCCTGGTCACAAGGAAGTTCACGGAGACGTCCCGTTCCGCCGCCGCCGCCTGAAGCTCATCTCGGAGTGAGGCTGGTAGCCGGATCGCGGTGGCGACTCTCGGCTCCTCGTAGATCTTCGGGCGACCCATGGAAGGACGGTAGTGAGCGGGTGTGACGAAGTGGTGGATAGCGCGGCGCAGAAATCCGCGGCTATTCCTGGTCTCGCCAGTGCTTCTCCGGGAGAGGGACGTCGCCAAGGACCATGCTCTGGCCATGGATCCGACCCCTGGTCGACAGCCGCGGACGCGCCCGGACTGGGACGACTATGTCGATGCATTCCATCGGGACCGGCCCGGCATCACGGAGGATCTGCTGCGCGGGGCAAGGCTCGGTGAGCTGGACCCGTACGAATGGCTGACCGCGGCGGTCGATTCCACTGCCGGGACGGTTCTCGACGTCGGATGTGGCAGTGGTCCCGTCGCGGGCGGGTTCACGCGGTGGATCGGTGTGGACCGGGCGACCGAGGAGCTGCGCGTCGCCGATGCTCGTGGGCGCGCACCACTGGTACGCGCGGCTGCTGACTCTCTTCCCGTCCGAACCGCCGCGTCCGAGGTCGCGCTTTGCGTGATGAGCTTGCAGATCCTGTGTCCGCTCGACGCTGCATTGGCCGAGCTCGCGCGAGTGGTGAGGCCGGGCGGGCAGCTGGTGTTGCTGCTGCCCGCCCGGCGTCCTGTCCCCCTGCGTGACGGCTTCTTCTACCTGCGCTTGCAGCGCCGGCTCAGCCGAACGATCGGCTACCCGAACGACCTCCGGCTCGGCGGCACCGCGCTTGCGACGCTGGTCGATTCGCATTGCTTCGCGGTCGAGAGCGATGAGCGGGCCGGCTTCACGTTGCGGTTGCGGGATCGGGGTGACGCGGAGCGGCTCGTTCGGTCGCTGTATCTGCCGGGCGTGACGGCCGGCCGAGTTGGAAGGGCCGTCGCATTGGTAGAGCGACGCGTCGGTCGATCAGTCACGATCCCGTTGCGCCGGGTTGTGCTTCGTCGTCAGACGACCGCGGCCACGGCATCGGGCTGAACGCCCAGAGTCGTCGGGTGATGGCAGGACCGGCAGCGAGCATCATGCGGAAGATGATGTGCTCGACGCAGGCCGGCTGTCTCGGTCTTCAGTCGCAGTGCAGGTTCTCGGCGAAGCGCCGGAGCCGGCTGGCGGCGACCGGCCGGGGCGCGCGGTTGGCGCGACGGCGCAGGGACTGCTTGATCCGGCGGGCCGCGTCGGCGGCGGCATGGCAGCGGGGGCAACGGTGCACGTGGCGGTCGACGCGTTCGGCGGCACCCGGGTCGAGCTCGCCGTCGACCCAGGCGTCGACGATGCGGCGGGCCCGGAGGTGCTCGACTGGGTGCATGTCCCCGAAACCCGGTGACCGGCTCGACGATTCCACTGGAATCGAAAGAGATGCCGGCCGGGTTCCCATCGTGTGACCGGATCCCCGGCAGCCGACGACCGCGCCCGCCGGGAGGCGTTCGCAACCCGTGTCGTGCCGGAGATCGAGGTGCTGTTGCGGGTCGCCTACACCCTCGTGCCCCGCGCCGCGGACGCCGAGGATCTCGTGCAGGACACGCTGTTGCGGGCGTTCCAGGCGATGGACGGCTTCGACGGTCGCCACCCGCGGGCGTGGTTGCTGACGATCATGCGCAACGCGCAGATCAACCGCACCCGCCGACGCCGTCCCGAGCTACTCGACGATCCCGATCGTGAGGAGTCCGCGGGTTCAGAGGCATCGGTGTCGCCGGAGGCGTTGGTGGTCGGCGAGATGTTCGACGGCGAGGTCGAGGCCGCGCTCGACGCGTTGCCGGGCCGGCTGCGACGAGTGGTCGAGCTCGTCGATGTCCACGGCTTGACCTACGCCGAGGCAGCGGACGCGATGGGCATGCCCGTTGGCACCGTGATGAGCCGGTTGCATCGCGCCCGGAGTCGGATGCGGGCGAGGCTCGTCGCTACCGGGGCCGCCCGGGCCGGTGGGCGCGGCGGCCGTCGATCTCCATGAAGAACTGGGCGGCGGCTTGGCGGAGGGCGGTCGACCAGGTCGGGTACGGGTGCACGGTCTGGGCGAGGCGGCCGACGAACATGCGGGTCTGCACGGCGAGCGCGACTTCGCTGACCATCTCGCCGGCGCGCTCGGCGACGATCGTGGCGGCCACGAGCCGACCGCCGCCGAGGTCGCGCAGGATCGGCCGAGGTGCGGCGACGAGTTGCACGAACCCGTCGATCGCGTCGGCGGTGACGGCCCGGTCGACCGCGCTCATCGGGAGATGTGCGACGCGGTGACGCCCCTTGACGTCAGCGATGGTGGGTCCGATCCGGGCGACCTCCGGTTGGGTGAACACCACCGAGGCGATGACGTCGGGGTCGAAGCGTCGATTTCGTCGGCCGAGGGCGTTGCCCGCCGCGATGCGGCCCATCTCATCGGCTGCATGGGTGAGCTGAACCTGCCCGGTGACGTCGCCGACGGCCCACACGTCGTTGGCGGTGGTGGAGAGCGTGTCGTCGACGACGATGCCGTGCTCGTTGACGAGGATGCCGGCCTGATCGAGCCCGAGACCGTCGATCGAAGCGGCACGGCCGGTCGCTACGAGGAGGGCGTCGACCTCGACCGGCGCCCCTCCGTCGGTGTCGAGGCGGATGCCGCCGGCGTCGCTCGTCGCGCCTCGGAGTCGAGTGCCGACTCGGACGTCGATGCCCTTGT
>CAVPEW010000069.1:0-6860 GCA_963703565.1 uncultured Microthrixaceae bacterium
CGCGGCCCTGGCCCAGGCCGGACGCGAAGGCGCACTCGTCATGCTCGCCCGCTTCACCCAGAGCGACGACGACGCCACCACCGCCGCCGCCGTCTTGTGGGCGCTCTATCCTCCATGGCCCGCCGGCCTCGCAACACCCCCGCCGCCAACTCCTCATCGAGGACTACCTCAGCGTCGGCTACCTCGTGCTGCGCGACATCGACCCTGCCGAACAGCCACTCGGCCACAAGATCGTGGCCCGCACCATCCGCCGAGCGCCGCGCCCCCACGAACGGGCCGGCAGGGACAACATCTCCCTCGCCGCCGCGCCCACCACGAGCCCAGGACAACGGTGTGCGGACCGACCGGCGGCAGACCCGGCTCGCGCTGCTCCGCAGCAACCCCGCTGCCGAGGTCGCCGAACGAGCCCTGACGGGGCTCACGCTGGAGAACGTGGAACGCGGCATCCGCGATGCGCTCGACTCCGGGACGATCAGCAACCGCAGTTGGGACCTGCTCCTCGAGGCCAGCTTCGGCGACACCGACCCCACCAGCCTCGCCGCCAGCGTCCGAGTTGCTGTTCCAGATCCTGACCGAGCGCGAGGAGAAGGCCACCGTCGCGCTGGCCAGCAACCCCCCTTCAAACGACTGGGGCACCGTGATCCCGATCCCCGCCTCGTCGCCGCCGTCGTCGACCGCGTCACCTTCAACGCCCACATCCTCGCGACCGGCGCCGACAGCTACCGCCTCCGCACGACAAGCCAAAGACCAGGACCCGGCGCAAGACCAGCTGAACCGGCGCCAAACCCGGCACCCTCCGCCCATCCGGACCCGTCTCACGGGCGCTACGGGCCACACAGCAGGAGGTCCTCGACCCGGCCACCTCGCAGCCAGGTGGGGCCAGAAAAGGCGAGCACGCTGGGGCCCGTTCCGGTTGACCTTCCCAGGTAGTCTCTTCGAGCGATGGGCGCAGTGCTTCGAGAGGTCGTCATCGACTGCGTGGAACCCCGCCGAGTCGCGGAGTTCTGGGGAGACGTTCTTGGTTGGGAGGTCCAGCAGAACGAAGGGGTGCTCTGGATGTCCGAGTCCGGCGCACCATTTCCTGACCTGCTTGTCGTGTTCGCTCCGGTTTCTGAGAGGAAGACCGGCAAGAACCGAGTGCACCTCGACGTGAGCCCGGTTGGATGCGAGCGCGACGTTGAAGTCGCCCGGCTCGAGGCTCTGGGGGCATCACGGGTCGATGTCGGCCAGGGCGAGCAGCCATGGGTCGTGCTGGCGGACCCGGAGGGCAACGAGTTCTGCGTCCTGGGACGCCGAGCCGACCGGGGTTGACCAACCAACGCTGGCCGCGCCTCGCCTCGCCGACGGAGATTCGATTCCCGACGAGGACTCCAGATGCGTGCCGGTCGGGGGAGGCAGCTTCCGCGAGCACGACGGCTCGCCAACAGCGGGCGCTCCACAACGCACTTGCTGATCCAGCACCAGGATCGCCTGCCATCGGGGAGAGAGGTTCAGCCGATCACGGCATAGGCCCTGACCGGGAACGTACCGAGGCCGACCACCTTGGGGGGCACGGCAGTGAAGGTGAAGGTCGTGCCGGAGGGGCCGAGGGCGTCGAGGTTCGTGAGGTGCTCGATGACGGGCACGCCGCCGCCGAGGAGGGCGGTGTGGACAGGGCGCTCGCCGGACCGGGTGCTGTCGATGTTCACCGAGTCGATGCCCACGATGGCGGCGCCACGCTCAGCGAGGGCCTCGGCGAGGTCGGCGGCCAGGTGGGGATGGGACAGGTCGCCGTAGGCGTCGGTGCCGAAGCGGCGTGACCATCCCGTACGGATCAGCACCGCCCAGCCGGCGACGTCCTCGAGCTCGTCGAGCGCGGCCGTCGTCGTAGCACCCTGTTCGGCACCGTCGACGACGACACCGGGCACGCCTGCCACCCGGCCCGGGTCGAGGTCGGCGAGGTCGTACCCGTCGGCGAAGCGGTGGAACGGCACATCGAGATAGGTGCCGGTGTTGCCCACCATCGAGACGGCGCCGATGTGGAACTCGTATCCCGGCGCGTAACGCTCCCGGGACGCCTCACGGGTGAGGTGGGTGGCGATCGTCGCGGCCGGCAACCCCGGGTAGGTGATCATCCCGTCGGAGATCGCGTGGCTCAGATCAGACGCAGCCGAGACACGAGTGGCGGGCGTGGCGAGCGCGACCCGTTGCAGACTGAGCAGATGCAGGTGCTGACCGACCACCCGTTTCGACCGGTGAGCATCACGCAGGTCCAGTCCCACGGCGATGCTCCAGCTTCTCGTGTCGCCCCACCACCAGTGAGGAAGGCTGCGACAGCGACCCCGCCAGACACCCCTTTCGCGGGCACAGCGGGCAGGGGCTGACATCGGCCGGCAGTGTTTCGCTGATCGCTTCGACGGAATTCCGGCGATCAAGACCCGTCTGCGGGGTCGAGAACCCGATGGTCGGCGCTCCATGCTGCGCCAACAACGGGGGCTCGTCATCCGTTGTCACCAAAGCGCGGTGACAACGGGGTGACAACCAACCAGAAGAGGCCCTCCTCGATCTCTCGAAAAGGGCCTCTGACCTGGGCTTTCGTTGGTGGCGGGGGTAGGATTTGAACCTACGACCTTCGGGTTATGAGTCGCGTGGCCGGACGATTTGTCCCGTCCTCTGTCGTCGGCGCTCGTCGGGTTGCGGAGGCCATCGTCGCAGGTCAGAGCCGGCATCCCCGTCGGGGCCAGCGGCGCTCGTCGGGTCTCGTGCGAGCGGCTGGGATCCAGGCGCGGTGACAACGGGGTGACAGGGCTGCCGCGGCACCGCGGGGGCACCCGCCTACTCGTCATGGATGGCAAGGCGAGCGCCGCTCAGCCGGATCTCTGCGTGGCCGAGGCGGACGAGCTGAAGCGGATCGGCATAGCGGGTGACACGAGGAGTCGCTGTGTGGGCGAGCGTCACCCGGTAGATGAAGTAGCGCTCCCCCTCGCGGAGCGCGCATCTGAGCCTCAGCATCGCTGATCTCGAACGGCTCGCTCGGATCTTCGGCCGACGTTGCCTTCACCTCGATATAGATCCGCTGACCGTCCTCATCCAGGCTCTCGATGTCGTACGGGGCGAACGGATGACGCTCCGAGCGCCATACGACTGCGTTCGGATCGAAGCCCATGCGTTCGAGCCTGCGACGCTCACCGTAATAAGCGGCCTCCTCACCACGCCGACCGATTCGTCGTTGGATCTGCTCTCGACGGGCGAAGTCGACCGGCCCCGCAGGCCCCAGCCCGCCTCCCCCTCCTCGCGAACCGGACCCCTCGATGTTCACTTCCGTGGTCTTGCCATCGACTACGTCGACCCTGTCGAAGTCGATCCTCGGCAGCGGCGTCTCATCCTCTCGTTGTGAGGGGGACCCGCCGGCGGGACCGTCGGGAGGGCCTTCGTCGGACACGGTGGGCCCGCCGGCCGGGCTCTGGCCAGATCCACCGGGGCTGGCGCTAGACCTCGGTGTGCGTGTGGTTCCCTCAATTAGGTCATCGAGCATGTCGTCGTCGGGGACGACCTTGAGCTTCAAGCGCGCGGCTTCCACCGCGTCTGAACCAATGCCCCGAGCCGCGAGGAAGCGTTCGCGATCAGCTCGGCCCGACTGCAGGAGCAGACCGAAAGCGTCAGCTTCGGTAGGTACGTTGAGGAACTGCGCGAGTTGGGGACCGAACACGAACCAATGAGGCTCGCCCGTTGAGACGTCGATTTCGAGGTGAGCGGTGCCGATGTTGCGGCGGCGCCCCTCCTTCTCCTGACGTACGGCGAGATATGAAACCGCCTCATCGCGAACGCGCGATTGACCATCGAGTTCGTACCGGAGCCGCAGTTCGCTGTAGGCAACAACCTCAAGTCGAGCGAGACCACGGAAGACCTCCTCCTCTCTCGACGGCGTGTCGTGCGCGGCGAGCGCCGCAAGGTACGGCTTCGCTTGGTCAATGCTGCGCCGCAGGGCCGACGCAGTGTCGTCATCAATCAGGTCGCCGTCTGGATACTTCCGAACGTCGATGTCGAGGTTCCGCAACTGGAATGCCCGGTGGAGGCGACGGAGGTCGCGATCCGCATCCAAGATCGGAACGTCGCGCTCCCACGTTGCTTCAACGAGCGGGTCGTTGGCGATCGCCGGCGAGCGATGGAAGACGCGCTTGCCATCGAGGCGCGCAAGAAGAGGCGGGCAGCTGAGTCCGCCGGCCCTGCCGCTCCTGTCGAGGACGTCATCGAGCGTTCGCATCGCCCAACGTGCCGCGTCATAGACATCGGTGCCGGAGCCTTCCTTCTCGTGCTCTGCTGCGAGTGTCTCGAGGAGGAGTGCAACATCGCTCGCTGCCGGTCGAGCCGCGTCGACCACCCCAAGAATTGATGCCAGAACACCGGCCCCCGGCTCAGCGGCCAACTGGGCATCCAGCACGTCGACCCGCTCGGCGATCCGGCGAGGCGTGTCGTGGGCTAGACGCCATGCGCGGCGCGGCTGGGCGATCGTGAGACCCGAGCCGCGGCGGCATGGAAGCCAGTCGACTTCGCTCAACTGAAAGTGCGCCAGCGAGGGGATCTTCCGAGAGCGAGGTCCGTTGTGCCAGCCGTGAGGGCAGTGCACCTCGGCCGCCATGGCCGGCTCGTACAGGTTCCAGTCCTCCGCCAAGGCTGACCAGAAGGCGGCGAGCCGGTCGCGATCGCCAGTTGCCACCAGCTCGGTGAAGCGGTCAAGCGCATGCGATGTTCGAAGCTGCTGTCCGTCGTGGAGCTGATCGCAGGCAGTCGCATTCGAGACCGGTGACGACGCGAGCCACGCAGCCCACACGCTCCCATACTTCCTGTGCGGGTGGCGACTGAGGTTGCCCATTGCGAATGTCCCGCGCTGGTCCGTCGTCGCGGTGTCGACCCGGGGGCGACAAGCCACACCCATCCACTCGAGAAACGCTCGCTGAGATGACTTCTCGTCCTCGTCATCGGGAGGTGGCCAGTCGAGGAAGTCCGTCGACTGGAACGCCCCGTAGATCCGCTCGAGTCGATCATTCCCGATCGCCAACTTCGACGACTGACCGCGGCTCATCACGACCGCGCGCTGGATCGCCGAGCACGATCCTCGTGCCTTCGACCTTCGGCACCTCGACGTCCCGGGCGTCGACACGAAGTTCATAGAACGCAACCGCAAGGTCCTCAGTCGTGTGCTCGACGAAGTACTGCCTGTGGGCCGCATCGACCCGACGACGAACGACTTCGCCACCAGGTATGGCCTTCGCCCACGACCGCGATATGTCCGCCTGCGGCTCCTCTCACCCGTCGAATGCCTGCCTGAACAGCTCACCGAACTGCAGGTACGGACCGATGAGCTCGCGCACCTTCCCCTACCAGTCACGACGGTCTTCGTTGTCGAGAACCAAGCCAGCTACCTCGCCTTCCCGGAGATGCCGGACGCCCTCGTGGTATTCGGTGAGGGGTTCGCCGTCACCACGCTTGAGCTCGTCCCCTGGCTTGCAGAGAAGGAGGTCGTGTACTGGGGCGACATCGACACGCACGGCTTCGCCATCCTGGATCGTCTGAGGGAGCGCGTTCCTGGAGCTCGATCCATGCTGATGGATCGAGCGACCCTCCATAGGCACCTCCATCTGATTACCGACGAGCCGTCGCCAACCAGCGCGCACCTTGGCCACCTCACGGCGGACGAAGGATCCCTATACCGGGATCTCGTCGAGGCGCGCTACGGCCCAGCCGTCCGCCTCGAGCAGGAGCGCGTGCGCTTCGGCCTCGTCAGGGCTGCACTCGCCGGAGGGCGAGAACCCCCTGACGACTCAGCGCACGCGTGAGCTCACCGGACAGCACTAGGGGACACGCATGACCACCGGGGCGACGGGGGTCGTTCTCACCCGGTGGCCCTCGGCAGGTCAATGCCAGTGGCTGCTCACGTAGTCGAGTGCGTCGGCGGTGTTGAGAAGTCGCGTTGAGTTGTTCAGTCGGACGTAGAGGTCGGCCTCGCCCTTACCGCCTCGGACGAAGGTCGGCTTCTTGCCATGGCGCACATCCACGCGACAGACCGTCCCTCCGGCCAGCTCCTCGAAGGTCACCACCACGTTCGCGGTCGCAGTCGGGCCAAGCATGTTGTCCAGGAGGCCGGTGAGCCAGAGCTCGAATCCGTCAAGGCTCTGCTTGCTCCCGAGCGTCTTGATGTCCTTCTCGATGCCGAAGACGTCACCGCCGTCGCCAACACCGATGAGCAAAGTCCCACCACGCGCGTTCATAAAGCCGGCGATCGACTTGACCACCATGAGTTCGATCACCTTGTCGCTCTGCTTCGTCGTGAGATTCACCCGCGCTGTCTGCTTGAACTCGACGCTGGTGCTCTCGCCCCCAGCAATGAGATCAGCGAGCGATGCGGCTTCCGGGCGCACCTCCGGCTGCACGCCTCGTGCAGTCGGCGACCCAGCGTCGACCTCGTCCGCGTCCAACGCATCGGGCTGCTCGGGTACCTCAACCCAGACCTCGCGGTCGGTTTCTCGTTCGATGTACGAAAAGGCGGTCTTCGCGTAGTCATGTGCTGCAAGCTTCTTGAGCTGTTCCTTAACGCGTCGACGACCCTCCATCGCGAACTCGAGGTACTCCCGTAGCTCACCGTGAGTCCACTCCCCATGCGGATGGAGGATCTTCAAGAGACCGGAGACGGTCTTCCTCACCGCCTTCTCGTCGCGTGCTGACAGATCTGAGCCAAGCGCGAAGTCGTCGTCGAGCGACCGAACGAACGTCTGCTTCCGAAGCTGGCGAAGCGCTTCAGCCAGGTAGTCAGACACAAGACCGAAGTGACCGGTGAACAGCCTCTGCTCCAGCTTGGGCACCTCCCAGCCGGGCAGGTAATA
>CAVPEW010000070.1:0-3326 GCA_963703565.1 uncultured Microthrixaceae bacterium
GAGGGGCTCGCCCACCCCCCACAGCGCGGCCAGGCCACGCTGGGCGTCGACGGTCAGGCCCCGCTCGTTGACGTCGCGGTCGAGGTGTATGGCGAGTTGCGGCAGCACCACGAGGGGCTCGTCAACGCGCACCAGGACCTCGGCGACGCCGCCCGGACGCGGGGTCCCGCACGCTCAGTCCCCGGAGAGGCCCAGCTCGCGGTCGAGCCACGACGCTCGCAGCACCCCGCCGTAGGCCTCCAGGGCCACCTGGCGGCAGCCGGCCCGGCCGGTGTCAGGACGGGGCTTGACGCGTAGGTTCGGGCTGTCGGTGTGTGCCCCGACGATGCGCATGGGCGTGGTCGCTGCGGCGTCCGGGCCAGCGGACCACGCCACCAGCGAACCGCCGCGGCGCACGAAGCCCTGCCCGGGTGGACCCGGCCACGCGGCGGTCTCGTCGTGAGCCGAGAACCCTGCATCCTCGAGGAGGCGGGCGGCGCCGGCCACGGCGTGGAACGGCGACGGGCAGGCGTCGACGAACGACAGCAGGTCGCGCGCCGCGCCCAGGCGGTCGTCGAGGGGATCGGCGGGGGGCACGCCCCTACTGTGCCCGCTGGCGGCTCGCCCGGGGTGCTTCGCCGCGGTCAGGATGACCCGATGTCCGCACCGCCGTTGCGTCCCGGCGAGGTGCTCCCGGTGGTGATCGTGCACTGGAACCGCCCCGAGCGCTGCCTGGCAACCGTGGCCACCTTCCTCGCCCAACCGGTGCCGGTGCGCCCGGTGGTGGTCGACAACGGGTCCGATCCGGCCGCGCTCGCAGCGCGTCCGGGCCGGCCTCCCCGAAGGCGTGGAGGTGGTCGTCACCGGCGCCAACCTCGGCTTCGGCCCCGGAGCCAACGCCGGGTTCCGCCACGTGCTGGCCAGCGATCCGACCTGCGACTGGGTCGGCCTCGCCCCCCACGACGCGCAGCCCCACCGCGACTGCCTGACGCGGATGCTGCAGGCCGCCAACAGCCGGCCCCGCTCGGGCCTGGTCTCGGCGGACTTCGGCGACGGCGCCACGCCGGTGGTGCACCCCTTCCTCGGCGGGATCCTCGAACCGGCCAGGGTCAGCGAGGGCTGGGAGCCCGCCGGGCACCCTCACGGGACCTTGATGCTGGCCCGGCGCGCCCTGCTCGAGCAGGTCGGCCTGTTCGACGAGCGGTACTTCGCGTACTGCGAGGAGGCCGACCTGGCGCTGCGCGCCGCCCGGTTCGGTGGGAGACCGGCCTGGTGCGGGGCGCGATCGTGGTCAACCCCGACCTGGGCACCAAGGTCGCCGCGATCGACTACCTCCATCGCCGAAGTCCGCCGAGACCAGGCCGAGCGGCCGGCTGTTGGCGGCCTGCAGCATCCGCGTCAGGCAGTCGTGGTGGGGCTACACGTGGCGGAGCGCGGCCGACCCAGTCGCAGGTCGGATCGCTGGCCAGCACGTGGCGGAACCCGGCGTTGGCTCCGGGGCCGAAGCCGAGGTTGGCACCGTGACGACCACCTCCACGCCTTCGGGGAGGCCGGCCCGGACAGCGTCCGCACGGCCCTGATCGGACCCGTTGTCGACCACCACCGGGCGCACCGGGCCGGGTTGGGCGAGGAAGGTGGCCACAGTTGCCAGGCGGCCTGGGGCGGTTCCCAGTGCGCGGACCTGTCGCGGGCGGAAGGGCCTCGCGGGGACGCAACGGCGGTGAGGACATCGGGTCATCCTTGACCGCGGCGAAGCACCCGGCGAGCAGCCAGCGGGCGCCGGTGGGCGTGCCCCCCGCCGATCCCCTCGACGACCGCCTGGGCACCGGCGCGCCGACCTGCTGTCGTTCGTCGACGCCTGCCCGTCGCCGTTACCACGCCGTGGCCGGCGCCGCCCGCCTCCTCGAGGATGCAGGGTTCTCGGCTCACGACGAGACCGGCCGCCGTCGCACAGTTGCCACCCGGGCAGGGCTTCTTGCGCCGCGGCGGTTCGCTGGTGGCGTGGTCCGCTGGCCGGACGCCGCAGCGACCACGCCCTGCGCATCGTCGGGGCACACACCGACCGCCCGAACCTACGCGTCAAGCCCCGTCCTGACACGGGCCGGGCCGGCTGCCGCCAGGTGGCCCTGGAGGCCTACGGCGGGGTGCTGCGAGCGTCGTGCTCGACCGCGAGCTGGGCCTCTCCGGGAGACTGAGCGTGCGGGACCCCGCCGGTCCGGGCGGCGTCGCCGAGGTCCTGGTACGCGTCGACGAGCCCCTCGTGGTGCTGCCGCAACTCGCCATACACCTCGACCGCGACGTCAACGAGCGGGGCCCGACCGTCGACGCCCAGCGTGGCCTGGCCGCGCTGTGGGGGGTGGGCGAGCCCCTCGAGGGCACCGTGCTGGCCCACGTCGCCGACCGGGCCGGCGTTGCGCCCGGCGACGTGTTGGGCTGGGACCTGATGGTCCACGACCTGTCGCCCGGGCGCATCGCGGGCGCCGACCAGGAGCTGATCTGCGCCCCCCGCCTGGACAACCTCGCCTCGTGCTGGGCGGCCCTGGGGGCCCTCCGCGCCGTGGCAGCCGAACCCGAGCCCGGCAGCGGCGCCGGCGCCCCGATCGCCGTCGTGGCCCTCTTCGACCACGAGGAGGTCGGTTCGGGATCCGAGCGCGGGGCGGCGTCGACACTGCTCAACGACGTGGTCGAGCGCCTTGGCATCGCCCTGGGGGCCAGCCAGAGCCAACACCCACCGCGCCGGGCGGCGTCGGCGTACATCCGGGCCGACATGGCCCACGCCGTGCGCCCCGACCGCGCCGAGCGCCATGAGCCGGGGCACCCGGTAGCGCTCATGGCCGCCTTCCTGGCCCGGACGAGCACGGTCGCCGGGTCCACACCGACGAAGGCCCGGGACGTGCTGCGGGGTCGGTCCCCATCGACGACTGGCCCGCCGTGCAACGGGCCTACCGGGAGCAGATGCGCCGGTCGCACCCCGACGTGGCGGGCGCCGCGTCGACCACTGCGGCGGCAAGGGCCAACGCCGCCTACACGAAGCTGGGCCGCGCCCGCCACGAGGTGCCTGCCGAGCCGACGGTAGAGGCGCCTGCCGAGCCGACTGCACGGTCGACAGGTGTGCCGACCGTGCCGGCGGGTGGGCCGACAGCCGGACCGGCGGTGACGGTGCTCGATGGCGACACGATCCACCTCGACTGCCCCGCCGACGAGGCCCTCGCATTGCTGGTCGAGGCCACCCACACCCTCGGCGAGGTGACCTACCTGGACCGATCCTGCAGCATCTTCGAAGCGATGGTGCCCGTGGCCGGAGAGGGGCCCTGCAGCCTGGTCGTGACCCTGCAGGGCCGGGCCGA
>CAVPEW010000071.1:0-27378 GCA_963703565.1 uncultured Microthrixaceae bacterium
GGTGCGCATGTTGTGGTTCGGCGGCGGCCGACGGGTCAACGCCGACAACGACCGCCAGGGCGGGGGCCCCGCGGCCGTGCTGGCGCTCGCCGGGTTCGCTCTGCTGATCCTGTCGCCGCTGATCGCGCGGGTGATGCAGGCAACCGTGAGCCGTCGGCGCGAGTCGCTCGCCGACGTGTCGGGCGTGGAGCTGACCCGCTACCCGCCCGGGCTGATCTCGGCGCTGGAGAAGCTGCGCGACGACGACACCGTCGTGGGCTCGAGCTCGCGGGCCACCGCGCACCTCTGGATCGAGCAGCCCCTGGCGCGCAACAAGCGCGAAGGCCGCCTGGCCCGGTTGAACCGGATGTTCGACACCCATCCACCACTCGAGGAGCGGATCGCGCTACTCCGTGAGCTCTGACCGGGACGCTTCCGGTCCCGATCCAACGAGGAGCAGATGCTCGACACCAGGCGCAGACGGGTCGCGGCCGTGGTCGCCGCGGTCGTGGTGGTACTGGCCGGCATCGGGGTGGCTCTGGCAGTGGGCGACGACGACGAGCCGAGCGCTGGTCCCGCGAGCACCACCACGTCGACCTCGAGCACCAGCGCGGCGCCGGCGGTCCTCGCGCCGCTCACGGGGCTACCGGGGGACCTTGCGCTGGTCGGACGGCCGGCGCTGGTGGTCAAGATCGACAACGCCCAGGCGGCGCGCCCGCAGGTTGGGATCAACCAGGCCGATGTCGTCTACGAGGAACGCGTCGAGGGAAGCGTGACGAGGCTGCTGGCCGTGTTCCACTCGACCGACTCCTCCCCGGTGGGCCCGATCCGGTCGGCACGCACCTCCGACATCGGGATCGTGTCGATGCTGAACCGGCCGCTGTTCGCCTGGTCGGGGGCCAACCGGGACTTCGCAGCCCGGATCCGGGCCGCGAACCTCCTCGACGTGGGTTACGACGCCGCGAGCGGGCTCTACTACCGAGAACGGTCGCGCAGAGGTCCGCACAACCTGTTCGCCCGTGGCACCTCCGACCTGCTGGCCCTGCCCCACGAGGGCAGCGCCGCGCCCGCGCCGCTGTTCTCCTACCGGCCTGCGGGAGCGCCCGCGGCGGGTGCCGAGGCCGTCGGGCGGGTCCGGGTGAGCTTCGGCAGCGGGGCAGGCGCTGCGCCGGTCGAGTGGTCCTGGGACGGCGAGAAGTGGGCTCGCACCCAGGCCGGCACGCCTCACACCGATCCCTCCGGCGCCCAGGTCGCGGCAGCCAACGTCGTCGTCCAGTTCGTCGCGTACGCCCCGACGGCGACCAACGACCAGTTCGGCGTGCCGATCCGCGAGGCCCAGCTGGTGGGGGAGGGGGAGGTGTGGGTGCTCACCGGCGGCGGCCTCGTCCCGGGTCGCTGGCGCAAGCCGAGCATCGACGCGGTGACCGAGTACCTCGACGCCGCCGGTCGCCCGATCGCCCTCGCCCCCGGGCGGACCTGGGTGGAGCTTCCCCTTCCCGGCGACGCCGCCCGGATCGGCTGACCGACCCGGCGCTCAGAGCACCTTGTCGTGGTCGGCGCCGAGCAGGAAGACGGCCAGCACGGCCGGCTCGGTCCCGGGGTTGCCCCAACGGTGGCGGGTGCCGTTCTGGACGACGGTGTCGCCGGAGTCGAGGGTGACGGTGGCGCCGTAGTCGAGCTCCAGGGTCACCCGGCCCGACAGCACGACCTCGAAGTCGATGGTGGCGGTGGTGTGCATCCCCGGGTCGTCGGGCTCCATAGCCGACGCCAGGCCGGGGAGGCGCTGCTCGAGCTCGGCCAGCGCGTCCGCCAGGTCGAGCTTCTCCGGGCCCGCCTGCCGCGCTGGCAGGGGGCACGGTGAACAGCCCGAAGCGGACCCCCTCGCGGGGTGGGAAGTACGAGGGCGCGTCGGGCCGGCGGCCGTCGTCGGGGAAGTGGGCCCGGTCGTCGCGACCCCACAGCAGGTGGAAGGCGCTGCCCGGCAGCAGGTCGGCGGTGACCGGCTCGACGAGCTCGTCGCTCGCGAAGACCGAGCGCCCTTCGGAATCGTGACCGGTCACCACCCGTCGTACCCTCACGTCTTCCCCCTCCTGCCACGGCCCCGCCCTTGCGCCTGCGGACCGTAGCCCCGCCCGGTGGCGCCGGGGGGCCGGTGTGGACTAGCCAATCGCCGTGCGCCTCGAACGGGTGGCCCGCAGCGTGTCGTCGGTGGCGGTCGAGCGGCTCTGGTGGTGGATGCGCTGGGCGGGGTCGAAGGGCCCGACCGACCCGGGCGGCGACCGCTTCGCGCACTTCGGCGACGGGGCGCTCATCCTGTTCCCCTTCGGCGACACCTTCGGCGAAGAGCACATCTCGATCGGGACCAGGACCATGGTCGGGGCGCACGTGACGATGTCGGTCGGTCTGCTGCCGGGCATGCCTCTACGCCACGGCGCCGTCAGCCCCGTGCTGCGGATCGGCGCCCGTTGCTCCATCGGCCGAGGCAGCTACCTGGTGGCGCACCGCTCCGTGGAGGTGGGCGACGACGTGGTCACCGGGCCCTACTGCTACGTGACCGACCAGAACCACGTCTACGCCGACCCGGACACGCCCATAGGCGAGCAGTGGCCCGCCGTGGCCCCGGTCTCGATCGGAGCGGGCTCCTGGCTGGGCGCGGGGTCGGTGGTACTGCCGGGCACGACGCTGGGTCGCAACACCGTGGTCGCCGCGGGCGCTGTGGTCCGCGGCGAGTTCCCCGATCACGCGGTGCTCGCCGGGGTGCCCGCCAAGGTGGTCCGGCGCTACGAGGAGGGGTCGGGCTGGGAGCCGCCGCTGCGCCCCGCCCAGGTCGACCCAGCGCCCGCGGACTGGTCCTCGATCTGCCGCCGATGAATCGCTTCGGGCCCCTTCGCGAGCCCCGGTAGGCTGGACCGATGGTCGCCGCCGAAGTCCCCAGCCCCCACGAGACCGGCACCCGACGCGTCAAGCGCGGTCTGGCCGAGATGCTCGCCGGGGGTGTCATCATGGACGTGGTCGACCCGACCCAGGCCCTCGTCGCCGAGGACGCTGGCGCCGTGGCCGTCATGGCGCTCGAACGGGTGCCAGCCGACATCCGCCGCGACGGTGGCGTGGCCCGCATGTCGGATCCCGAGATGATCGAGGGCATCAAGGCGGCCGTCACCATCCCGGTGATGGCCAAGGCGCGCATCGGCCACTTCGCCGAGGCCCAGGTGCTCCAGGCGCTCGGTGTGGACTACGTCGACGAGTCCGAGGTACTCACACCAGCCGACGAGGCCCACCACATCGACAAGTGGGCCTTCACGGTTCCGTTCGTGTGCGGTGCCACCGACTTGGGCGAGGCCCTGCGCCGCATAAGCGAGGGGGCCTGCCTGATCCGCTCCAAGGGCGAGGCCGGCACCGGCAACATCGTGGAGGCGGTGCGACACCTGCGGTCCATCCTCGGTGACATCCGCCGGGTCACCCAGGCCGACTCCGCCGAGCTCTACGAGTGGGCCAAGCGCCTCCGGGCTCCGGTGGACCTGGTCGGCGAGGTCGCCTCCACCGGTGAGCTGCCCGTCCCGTTGTTCTGCGCCGGCGGCATCGCCACCCCGGCCGACGCGTCGCTGGTCATGCAGTTGGGCGCCCGGGCCGTCTTCGTCGGGTCGGGGATCTTCAAGAGCGAGGACCCGGCGAGGCGGGCGAAGGCAGTCGTCGAGGCGACCACCCACTTCCGGGATCCGGCCATCGTGGCCAAGGTGTCGCGCGGGTTGGGCGAGGCCATGTCGGGTCAGGAGCTCGCAGCGCTGGAGACCCGCCTGTCCGAGCGGGGCTGGTAGCCGAGGCTTGCCCGGCTCCCCCGCGCCCTCGAGGCCCCCAGGTGTCGGCCCGCGTCGGGGTCGTGGCCCTGCAGGGGGCTGTTGCGGCGCACCGCCGCATGCTCGCGGCAGCGGGAGCGGAGTCGATCGAGGTCCGTAGCCCCGCTGAGCTCGAAGGGCTCGACGCGCTCGTGCTGCCCGGCGGGGAGTCGACCACGATGTCGATGCTGCTCGAACGGTCGGGCCTGTTCGATGCGCTCGTCGCACGCGTGGCCCAGGGCATGCCGATGCTCGGCACCTGCGCGGGCATGATCCTGCTGGCATCGGCGGTGCTCGACGGCCGCGACGACCAGCGGTGCCTGCACGCCATCGACGTCGACGTGCGCCGCAATGCCTTTGGCCGCCAGGTCGACTCCTTCGAGACCGATCTCGCCGTCGAGGGCCTCGACGGGCCGCCCCTGCGTGCGGTGTTCATCCGCGCCCCGGTGGTCGAGCGGGTCGGCGCAGGGGTCGAGGTGCTGGCCCGCGTCGACGGGCGCCCGGTGCTGTGCCGGCAGGGGCCAGTCACCGTCGCTGCGTTCCACCCCGAGCTGGGTGACGACGTTCGCCTCCACGAGGCTTTCCTGGGAGGATGAAGCGATGTCCGGCCATTCCAAGTGGGCCACCATCAAGCACAAGAAGGGCGCCGCCGACAAGGCCCGTGGCAAGCTCTTCGCCAAGCTGATCCGGCAGGTCGAGGTGGCCGCGCGCGAGGGCGGTGGCGATCCTGACGCCAACCCGACGCTGCGCACGATGTTCCACAAGGCGCGTGATGCGTCGGTCCCTCTCGACACGATCGAGCGGGCGATCAAGCGGGGCACGGGGAGAGCTCGAGGGCGTCACCTACGAGCAGATCACCTACGAGGGCTACGCGCCTGGCGGGGTGGCGGTCCTGGTCGAGGTGCTCACCGACAACCGGAACCGCACCGGCAGCGAGATCCGCTCGCTGTTCAAGGCCTGCGGAGGCTCCATGGCCGAGCCCGGCGCTGTGTCCTGGCAGTTCGAGCGCCAGGGCGTGATCGTGGTCGATCGCGCCGCCGACGAGGACGAGCTGATGCTCGCCGCCGTGGAGGCCGGGGCCGACGACGTGGCCGACGACGGGGACGCCTGGCGGGTCGTGAGCGCTCCGGGCGAGCTGGGTGTGGTGCGCGAGGCGCTGGAGGACGCCGGGTTCCCCCTCACCTCCGCGGAGCCGACCATGGTGCCCACCACCACCGTCGAGCTCGACTCGGTCGAGGCGGTGAAGCCCGTGTTGCGCCTCGTCGACGCGCTCGACGACCACGACGACGTGCAGGGCGTCTACGCCAACTTCGAGATCGACGACGCGATCTTGGACCTCGTCGAGGCTTGAGGGCGTCCTGAGCCGGGTCCACTGCCTCGTTCGGGTCCGGGAGTAGCATCGAACGCGTGTACGTGCTCGGGATCGACCCCGGCCTGTCCCGTTGCGGCTACGGGCTGGTCCACCAACGCCGGAGGGAACCGCCGGAGGCTCTCGCGGTGGGCGTTATGCGCACCGATCCGGCTCTGCCGACTCCTCGGCGCCTGGCCGAGCTTCAGCGCGATGTGCGTGCCCTGCTCGCCGGGCGCGTCCCTGACGTGGTGGCGCTCGAGCGGGTCCTGTTCGGGGTGAACGTGCGCACGGCTGTGCCCGTGGCCCAGGCGGCCGGGGTGGTCATGGCCGAGGCGGTGGCCGCCGGGTGCGAAGTCGTGGAGTACTCGCCCAACGAGGTCAAGCAGGCCGTGGCCGGAGCGGGTCGTGCCGACAAGGACCAGGTCCACCGGATGGTGCGCACGCTGCTTCGCCTGGATCGGCCGCTGTCGCCCGTGGACGCCGCCGACGCGGCCGCGGTGGCCCTGTGCCACCTGGCGGTGGCGCCTCTGTCGGGCCGCGTGGCGCTGGCCAGCGGGCGGGCGCGGTGATCGGCTCGCTGCGCGGCGCCCTGGTCGCGCGCGAGACGGGTGAGGTCACCATCGAGGTGGCCGGGGTCGGCTACCGGGTCACCGTGGCGCCCACAGCCCCTGCCGCTCTGGCCGAGGTCGGCGACGAGGTGTTCGTGTGGACCCACCACCACCAGCGCGAGGACGCCCAGACGCTGTACGGGTTCGCTTCGCTCGACGAGCGACGGTGCTTCGAAGCGCTGCTGGGTGCCCACGGGGTCGGCCCTGCCCTGGCACTGGCGATCCTGTCGGTCCACAGCCCCGACGCGCTCGCCCGCGCTGTCGCCGTCGACGACGCGGCCGCGCTGTGCCTGGTGCCCGGTGTGGGCCGAAAGACCGCCGCCCGGTTGCTCATCGAGCTCAAGTCCCGCCTGGCGGTGCCATCCGGCACGGCCCCAGCGGGCCCCGGCGCCGGTGACGATCACGACCCGCTCGATGGTTCGGCCGCCCTCGCTCGTGCCGACGTGCGTGCGGCGCTCGACGAGCTGGGCTACACCGAGGCCGAGATCGGCGCTGTCATGGCCGACCTGCCCGAAGCACCGGACAGCTCTGCCCTGCTGCGCGACGCCCTGGCCCGCCTGGCTGGCTCGGGTCGCTGAGGCCGCCGTGCGCGAGGAGCTGCTGCGGTCCGAGGCCGGGGACGACGAGGAGGTCGGGCTGGACGTCTCGTTGCGCCCCCGGCGCCTCGACGACTTCGTCGGTCAGCGCGAGCTCAAGGAGCACCTCTCGATCATCCTCGAAGCCGCCCGGCGCCGCTCGCAGGCCGCTGATCACGTCCTGTTGGCAGGGCCCCCGGGGCTGGGCAAGACGTCGCTGGCGGCGATCATCGCGGTCGAGATGGGCGCGGCGATCACCGTCACGTCGGGTCCGGCCATCGAGCGGGCCGGCGACCTGGCCGCGATGCTGTCACAGCTCGGAGAGGGCGACGTGCTGTTCGTCGACGAGATCCACCGCCTGCCCCGACCGGTGGAGGAGGTGCTCTACCCGGCGATGGAGGACTTCCAGATCGACATCGTGCTGGGCAAGGGGCCTGCTGCGCGCTCGATCCGCCTCGACCTTCCCCGCTTCACTCTGGTGGGTGCCACCACCCGCACGGGGTCGATAACGGGCCCGCTGCGCGACCGGTTCGGGCTCGTCGCCCGCCTCGACTACTACGACGCCGACGATCTCGAGGCGATCGTGGCGCGGGCGGCCGGGATCCTCGGGGTCGAGGTCGACCCCGCCGGCGCGGCCGAGGTCGCCTGCCGGTCGCGGGGGACGCCGCGCATCGCCAACCGCCTGCTGCGTCGCGTGCGCGACTTCGCCGAGGTGCGCGGAGACGGCAGGGTCGACCAGGCGGTGGCCGCTGCGGGCCTGGCGGTGTTCGGGGTCGACGAGAGGGGCCTGGACAAGGTCGACCGCTCGATCCTCGCAGCGTTGTGCGAGCGCTTCGCCGGGGGCCCGGTGGGGCTGTCGACCCTGGCGATCGCGGTCGGGGAGCCGACAGAGACCGTCGAGGACGTCTACGAGCCGTTCCTGATCCAGCAGGGCCTGCTGATGCGCACTCCACGGGGACGGGTGGCCACCCCGGCCGCGTGGGCGCATCTGGGTCGTCGCCCGCCTCCCGGGGCCGAGCGCGACGCCGCCCGACTCTTCGAGTAGAGCTCCGTCTGGGAGTGGCTGCTCGCCGCCTGGGATCCTGTGGCTGACCATGGACACCGACAGCCTCCACTACGACCTGCCCGTCGGGGCGGTGGCGCAGCGGCCCGTCGAGCCACGAGACGCGGCTCGGCTCCTCGTCGACGCCGGGCCCGGCCGCGCTCCCTGTCACCACAACGTGCGTGACCTGGCCTCGTTCGTGGGCCCCGGCGACGTCGTGGTGCTCAACGAGACCCGGGTCCTGCCGGCCCGGCTGCGGCTGCGCAAGGGATCCGGCGCGGCGGTCGAGGTGCTCCTGCTCGAGCCCGAGGGCGCGCCCTGGGGCGAGCCGTGGACGGCGCTGGTGCGGCCCTCACGGAGGGTCGCTCCCGGCACGACACTCACCGCAGGACCCGATCTGCGCGTGGTGGTGGACGGACGCCTCGGTGACGGGCGGCGCAGGGTCCGTCTCGACGCGCCCGGTGGGTTGCGCGCCGCGCTGGAGCGCCACGGCGAGCTCCCCCTTCCCCCCTACATCCGGGAGGCACTCACCGACCCGCAGCGCTACCAGACCGTGTACGCCCGCCCCGTCGATCCCGACGAAGCCCGCGGCGAGTCGGCGGCGGCGCCCACGGCTGGCCTGCACCTGACCATGGACCTGCTTGCCGAGCTGCGCGCCCGCGGAGCGCGAGTGGAGCCCGTGGAGCTGGTGGTGGGGGCAGGGACCTTCCGCCCGATCGAGGCAGAGCGGGTCGAGGATCACCGGATGCACGCAGAGCGCTACGTGGTGCCCGCCTCCACCTGGCAGGCCTGTCGCGAGGCCGACCGGGTGGTGGCGGTGGGCACCACTGCGGTGCGTGCCCTGGAGTCCGTGGCGCGAACCGGGCGCCTCGACGGCCGCACGGACCTGTTCTTGTGGGGCGATCCGCCCTTCGAGGTGGTCGACGTCCTGCTGACCAACTTCCACCAGCCCAGGTCCAGCCTGCTCGCCCTGGTCGATGCCTTCGTCGGTCCGCGCTGGCGTGAGCTCTACGACGAGGCTCTGGCCACCGGCTACCGGTTCCTCTCCTTCGGTGACGCGATGCTCCTGCGACGCGAGCGGTGAGCCTGGCCTTCGAGGTCAGCGCTCGCCACGGCTCGGCTCGCGCCGGGCTGCTTCGCACGGCGCGTGGTGCGGTTCGCACGCCGTGCTTCATGCCTGTGGGAACCCGCGGTGCGGTGCGGACCCTGTCGTCTGCCGATCTCGAGGCACTGGGCGTGCAGATCCAGCTCGGCAACACCTACCACCTGATGCTCAAGCCGGGCGCCGAGCGCATCGCGGCGCTCGGCGGCCTGCACGCGTTCGAGGACTGGTCGGGGCACCTGCTGACCGACTCGGGCGGCTACCAGGTCATGTCGCTGGCGCCCAGGGTCGACGACGACGGGGCGACCTTCCGTTCCACCTACGACGGCAGCTCGCACCGGCTGACCCCGGAGCATGCGGTGCAGGTGCAAACCCTGCTGGGCAGCGACATCCAGATGGTGCTCGACGTGTGCCCGCCGCTGCCGTCGCCTCCAGAGGCGCTGCGCCGAGCCGTGGATCGAACCGCGGCCTGGGCGAAGCGGGCCCGGGAGGCCTTCGTGGCCCTCGAACGGCCCGGGCTGAGCCAGTTCGGCATCGTGCAGGGCGGTACGGACGTGCAGCTGCGACTCGAGTCGGTGGCGCGCACCGTCGAGGTGGGCTTCGACGGCTACGCGGTGGGTGGCTTCTCGGTGGGCGAGCGGCGCGAGGCGATGCTCGAACCCCTGGCGGTGACCGCCGCGGCACTCCCCGACGGCGCGCCCCGCTACCTGATGGGGGTGGGTGACCCGGTGGGCATGGTGGAGGCCATCGCCCGGGGCATCGACCTGTTCGACTGCGTGCTGCCGACCCGCCACGGCCGACACGGGACGATCCTCACCGCCGCGGGCCGCTACAACCTGAAGCGGGCCGAGAACGCCGCCGACCCGGGGCCTCTCGACGCCCGCTGCGAATGCATGGTCTGCGCACGGTGGTCCCGCGCATACCTGCGCCACCTGCTGGTGGTGGACGAGCCGAGCGGCGCCCGGCTCTGCACCCTGCACAACATCTGGTGGACCCTCCGACTCGTGGAGGCGGCCCGTGCCTCGATCGAGGCGGGCACCTTCGACGACCTGCGCGCGGGGGTGCGGGCGAGCTACGGCTAGGGTCACCCCTCGCTCTGCCGCCGCCTCGAGGTGCCGATGGCGTTCACCTTGTTCAGCATCTTCGTCCTGTTGGCGGTCGCCTTCGTGGCCTTCTGGTTCTTCGCTCTGCCCAAGGTGAACCGCCGGGTCGAGCACGAGGCCATGGTGGCCTCGCTGCGGCGCGGCGACCGCGTGGTAACCGCCGCCGGCCTGGAGGGCACCGTGGTCGAGCTGGGAGACGAGCAGGCTCGGGTCGACCTCGATGCCGGTCCGTCGGTGACGGTGGCGCCGTCCTCGCTGCGCAGCAGGCTCGAACCGCAGGAGCCGACGTGACCAGGCGCCGGCGGGCCGCGCCCCTGATGGGGATCGTGGCCGCCGCCGCCGCTCTGCTGGTGGCGGGGCGGGTGTCGGGGTGGTCCCCCCAGCTGGGGCTCGATCTGCAGGGCGGGGTGTCGGTGGTCCTCGAGCCGACCAAGGACGTCGAGAGCGACACCCTCGACCAGGCGATCTCGGTCATCCGCGACCGCGTCGACGCGATCGGCGTGGCCGAGCCCGAGATCGCCCGCCAGGGCAAGGCCATCGTCGTGCAGCTCCCCGGTGTGGACAATCAGCGCCGTGCCCTCGACCTGGTGGGCGACACCGCCGAGCTCCGGTTCCGCCCGGTGCTGTCGGTGCTGCCCGGGTCGTTGGAAGACGTCACTTCCACGACCGGCCCGCCCGACGAGAGCACCACGACCGCGGCCGGGAGCGGGTCGACGACGACCAGCGTCGCTCCCGTGGAGGGCAACGCGGTCGGTGGGGCCACCCTCTTCGACCAGGACGTCTCCGGTTCCACGACGACGGCACCGTCGACCACGGCTGCCCCGGCGGGCACCACCCCTGCCGGGACCTCCCCGGCCCCGACGGTCACCCCGCGGGCCGACGACGTCGCCGACCAGCCCGTGCTGTTGACCGAGACGCGTGGCGACGAGGTCGTGGCGACGTTCCAGCTGGGCCCGACGCTGGCCACCGGCAGCATCGTGCAGACGGCGCGCGCCGAGCTGAACCAGTCGACGGGCCAGTGGTTCGTCGCCTTGACGGTCCGCGGCGGCGACGGCATCGACCGGTTCAACCAGGCCGCTGCGACCTGCTACGGGCGGGCCGACGCATGCCCGACCGGGCAGCTGGCCATCGTGCTCGACTCGAACGTGGTGTCGGCACCGCAGATCCAGACGCCGTCGTTCGAGCGCGACCAGATCCAGATCAGCGGCGACTTCTCCAAGGGAGAGGCCAAGGACCTGGCACTGGTGCTGCGCTACGGGTCGTTGCCGATCGAGTTGGAGCCCCAGACGGTGCAGACCGTGTCGGCGACCCTCGGCGAGGACTCGCTCAACGCCGGCCTGGCCGCCGGGTTCCTCGGTCTCGGGCTGGTCTGCCTCTACATGCTCGTGTACTACCGGGCCCTCGGGCTGGTGGTGCTCGCCGGGCTGGCCGTTTGGGCAGCGCTCAACTTCTCGATCATCTCCTGGCTCGGCGACAGCCAGGGTCTGGCGCTGAGCCTGTCGGGCGTGACCGGCATCGTGGTCTCGATCGGGGTGACGGTCGACAGCTACGTCGTGTACTTCGAACGCCTCAAGGACGAGGTCCGCCAGGGCCGATCCCTCAACTCCTCGGTCGATCGTGCCTTCCGGCGGGCCTTTCGCACGATCGTCGCCGCCGACGTCTCGAGCTTCATCGGCGCGGCGCTGCTGTATTGGCTCACCATCGGGCCGGTTCGCGGCTTCGCGTTCTTCCTCGGCCTGTCCACCCTGCTCGACGTCGTCGTCGCCTGGTTCTTCACCCGACCGGCCGTGGCCCTGCTGGCCAAGAACCGCTTCTTCACCGACGCTCCGCGCTTCGGGGTGGCGCGTGGTCTGGCCGGAGCGCCCTCCGCCGCACGGGTCGGGACGGCGGGAGGGGCGACGTGAGCACGGGCGACGCGAGCACGCCGGAGGATCCCCGGGACGGCGAGCGCCGCAGCGTGTGGACCCGCCTGTACCACGGCGAGACCGAGATCGACTTCGTGGGGCGCTTCGGTCGCTGGCTCGCCGTGTCGGGCGCAGTCATCGCGATCGGGTTGGTCTCGCTGGGGATCCGAGGCCTCAACCTGGGCATCGACTTCGAAGGGGGTGTGGTGTGGGAGATGCCCGCCGGTCGGGCCAGCGTCGCGGACCTGCGCGAGGCGCTCGACGGCGAGGGCCTCGACAACCTCACGGTGCAGAGCCTCCGGTCGGAGGGGTCCACGCGCCTGCGGGCCAAGGCTGCCCCCGTGCCCGCCGACAAGGCCCAGGCGGTGGCCGACACCATCGCCGAGGTCACCGGAGGGCGCGTGGACGACGTCAACCTGAACTCGGTGGGCCCGTCGTGGGGCGACGAGATCAGCGAGAAGGCCCTGCGCGCGCTGGTGTTCTTCCTGATCGCGATCACGGCCTACATCACGCTGCGCTTCGAGCTGAAGATGGCCCTGCCCACGCTCGCGGCCCTCGTGCACGACATCGTGGTGACCATCGGCGTGTACTCCGTCGCCGGGTTCGAGGTCACCCCCGCGACGGTGATCGCAGTTCTCACGATCCTCGGCTACTCCATCTACGACGGCATCGTGGTGTTCGACAAGGTCGACGAGAACACTCGCCTCGTCGGAGCGTCAGGGGGCCTGACGTACTCCGCAATGGTCAACCTGTCGCTCAACCAGGTGCTGATGCGCTCGCTGAACACGTCGATCACGGCCCTGCTGCCGGTCGGCTCGCTGCTGGTGCTGGGCTCCTTCGTGCTCGGCGCGACCTCGTTGGAGGACTTCGCCCTCGCCCTGCTCATCGGCCTGGGAGCGGGCGCGTACTCGTCGATCTTCATCGCCAGCCCTCTGCTGGCGGTGCTCAAGGAGCGTGAGCCCCGCTACCGCGACGTTCGCCGCCGCCTCGCAGCGCGGGCCCAGACGACGCGGGCCCCCGGCGCCACTCCCGCCAGGTCGTCGGCCGTGGCCCGGTCAGCGTCCTCGACCGGTGACGCGATCCCGGCCTCTGCGACCGACCCCGGCACGGCGCTCTCCGCGACCCCGACAGGGCAAGCCAAGCGGAGCGGCACCACCGCAGCGCCGGCCGCGCCGTCGGGTCGGGTCATCCCACCCCGCCCACGCAAGAAGGGCAAGCGGCGCTGAGCGGGCCGGATCCCACCGCGTCGCTGCGCACCCACCTGCGCGCCGTGACGGACTTCCCGGAGCCGGGTGTGACGTTCTTCGACATCACGCCCCTGCTGGGCGACGGCCCGGCCTTCGCCGCCACGGTCGAGGCCCTGGCCGATCCCTGGCGCGGGGCCGGGATCGACACGGTCGTCGGCATCGAAGCCAGGGGCTTCATCTTCGCCGCGCCCGTGGCCCACCTTCTCGGGGCCGGCTTCAGCCCGGTCCGCAAGCCGGGCAAGCTCCCGTGGCAGACCGTGACCGAGACCTACCAGCTCGAGTACGGCGAGGATGCCCTGGCCGCCCACCTCGACGCCGTCTCGCCCGGGGGGCGGGTCCTCGTGGTCGATGACGTGCTGGCCACCGGCGGCACGGCCGCGGCCACTTGCCGTCTCGTGGAGCGCCTCGGGGGCCAGGTGGTGGGGATATCGGTGCTCCTCGAGCTGGGCTTCCTCGACCCGCGGTCGGCGCTGGCGGGTCGCGACGTGCGGGCGCTGCTGGTGGAGGCCTCCGGTTAGCTGCCGCGGTGGTGCCCCGGCGCGCTCGCGGGCGCGGCGGCGGGGTTGGGGTTCGCGCCGGCCGGGGCGAAACTGCGATCAGCGACGAAGTGCCACCGGCCCCGGCGGCGAGCGGCGGGCCGGGACCTTCGTGGCGTGGTGGCGGCGCGAGACTGCGATGCCCCCGGCCCGTCCCAGCAGAAGGTCCGTCCAGCACAGCGAGGAGTTGCCCCGTGGCCACCGTCGATCGGGTCCTGCCGTGGCGACGCGGCGAGCGTCCGCCCGCCGACGAGGTCGCTCCGCTCGTCGAGGACTTCCGCGCCCGTCACCCCAAGCACCCCACGCGGCTGATCACCGAGGCGTACGTGCGGGCGGCGAACGCCCATAGGGGTCAGACCCGCCTGTCCGGAGAGCCCTACATCCAGCATCCGCTGGCCGTGGCCCGGCTCGTGGCCGGTCTCGGTCTCGACGACGTGACCATCGCGGCCGCGCTCCTGCACGACGCCGTGGAGGACACCGGCGTCACCATCGAAGAGCTCGGCCGCGACTTCGGGGCCGACGTCGCCGCCATCGTGGACGGGGTCACCAAGCTCGACCGGGTCCAGTTCGACACCAAGGAGGCCCAGCAGTCCGCCACCATGCGCAAGATGCTGGTGGCGATGGCCCAGGACCTGCGGGTGCTGATCATCAAGCTGTGCGACCGCCTCCACAACATGCGCACCCTGGCTTCCATGCCCGAGGCCAAGCAGCGGCGTATCGCGCAGGAGACCCTGGACATCTATGCGCCGTTGGCCCACCGCCTGGGCATGCAGGACCTGCGCCAGCAGCTCGAGGACCTGGCCTTCGCGGCCATGCACCCGAAGCGCTACGCCGAGATCGACCACATGGTCGACACCCGTACGCCCGAGCGCGAGCTGTACCTGGCCCAGGTGCTCGAGGAGGTGCGCGAGCGCCTGGCCGGCCTACGCATCAACGCCGAGGTCACAGGTCGCCCCAAGAACCTCTGGAGCATCTACGAGAAGATGGTGTTCAAGGGCCGAGAGTTCGACGACATATTCGACCTGGTCGGGATCCGGGTCATCGTCGACTCGGTCAAGGACTGCTATGCAGCACTGGGGTCGATCCACGCCACCTGGAAGCCGGTGCAGGGACGCTTCAAGGACTACGTCGCCATGCCGAAGTTCAACCTCTACCAGTCGCTGCACACCACCGTGGTCGGTCCGCAGGGCAAGCCCCTCGAGGTCCAGATCCGCACCTGGGAGATGCACACCCGCGCAGAGCAGGGCGTGGCCGCCCACTGGTCCTACAAGGACCGTGACGGCGCCAACCCGGCCACGGAGATGGCGTGGCTCAACGGGATCATCGACTGGCAGTCGGAGACCTCGGACCCCGACGAGTTCATGCGCAACCTCAAGGTCGACCTAGACCAGGACGAGGTCTTCGTGTTCACCCCCAAGGGCAAGGTGGTCACGCTCCCGGCCGGCGCCACCCCGGTCGACTTCGCGTACGCGATCCACACCGAGGTCGGCCACGCCTGCATCGGGGCCAGGGTCAACGGCCGCCTCGTCCCGTTGGACTCGACTCTGTCGTCGGGCGACACCCTCGAGGTGTTCACGTCCAAGGTGGGCGGTGCCGGACCCTCCCAGGACTGGCTGCGCTTCGTGGTCACCACTCGCGCGGCGTCGAAGATCCGTCAGTGGTTCGCCCGGGAGCGACGGGAGGACGCGGTCGACGCCGGCCGGGACGAGCTGGTGCGCGCGCTGACGGCGCGAGGGCCTTCCGGTGCAGCAGATCGTCAAGGGCGGTCCACTCGCCGAGGTGGCCGCCGAGATGAACTACGTGGACGTCGACGCGCTGTACGGCGCTGTGGGCGAGAACCACGTGTCGGCCAAGGCGATCGCCGCCCGCCTGTCGCGCAAGGTGCGTGAGGTCGACCCGACCCGCACCGATGCCGACCTCCTGCCGACCACGGCACGACGGCGCCGCCCGCGGCGCAGTGCAGCGGGTGTGCACGTCGAGGGGCTCGACGACGTCCTGGTGCGCTTGTCTCGGTGCTGCACCCCCGTGCCCGGTGACGACATCGTCGGCTTCGTCACCCGCGGGCGTGGTGTCACCGTGCACCGGGCCGACTGCGCCAACACCGCCTCTTTGGCGGCCGGCCAGGCCGACCGGCTCATCGAGGTCGAGTGGGACGACGAGCACCAGGGCACCTTCGTGGCCGCCATCGAGGTCAAGGCCCTGGATCGGGGGCGCCTGCTGCGCGATGTCGCAGCCGTGATGTCGGACCACCACGTCAACATCTTGACCTCGGCGACCCAGACCGGCTCGGACCGGGTGTCCAAGATGCGCTTCGAGTTCGAGCTCGCGGACCCGGCGCATCTCGACAGCCTGCTGTCGAGCCTGCGCCGGATCGACGCCGTCTACGACGCATACCGGATCGTTCCCGGCCATGGCGGCTGAGCGAGCGGCCGGCGGGTCCCCAAGGCCCGCAGGAGCCGCGTCGGCACCGCGGGATCCCTCCGGGGACTCCAGCGGCCACCGCCACGACGCCGCCCCGATCGAGCGCCACTGCGATGTCGTCGTGCTCGGGACCTCACCCGGGGCCCTCGCCGCGGCTGGCGCTCTCGGGCGCCGGGGCCGATCCGTGATCGTGGTCGAGGGTGGCGAAGGCGTCGCTCCGGGCGTGGACGCCGGCGCGGGGCCTGGTCGGGCACCGCGCCCTGCCCAGGATCGGGACCGGCGCGAGGAGGTGCGTCGCCACGGTGGCGAGATCCTCGCCGCTCGGGCAACGGGCCCGGCGGAGCTGCGCGACGGGGGAGTGCGGGTCCAGTTGACCGGGGGGCACGTGGTGCTGGCCCTCGCAGCGCTGGTCGACGCGGCTGGCGAGGCGGACGGGCTGGCCCTCGATCGCGAGTTGGTGCTGGGCGGAGCCGCCGACCGAGGCAACGCCGGCAGCTCCGTGGGGCCGCGACGGTCGGCCAACGAGGCCGACTGGGACCGCCGCTACAGCGGTGACGCGCTCTGGAGCGGCGCACCCAACGGCACCCTCGTCGCCGAGGTCACAGGTCTGGCGCCAGGGCGGGCGCTCGACGTGGGCTCGGGCGAGGGGGGCGATGCGATCTGGTTGGCCGGCCGGGGCTGGCAGGTCACCGCCGCCGACATCTCGGCGCGTGCACTCGATCGCGTCGCCGCCCAGGCCGCTCGCGGTGGCCTCGACGTCACCTGCCGGCACGCGGACGCCAACACCCCGGGCGCTTTCCCGGCGGGCGCCTATGACCTCGTCTCGGCCCAGTACGCGTCGATCCCCCGCACGCCCGAGGACTCGGCGGTGGCCAACATCATCGGGGCTGTGGCGCCCGGTGGGACTCTGCTGGTGGTGGGCCACGACCTGGCGCCGATGCGAGCCCCGATCGATCTGACCGAGCACGGCCGGGC
Source organism: uncultured Microthrixaceae bacterium (assembly GCA_963703565.1). Lineage (GTDB taxonomy): Bacteria > Actinomycetota > Acidimicrobiia > Acidimicrobiales > VFJN01 > CAVPEW01. Next base: position 16,677 of record CAVPEW010000071.1, read on the forward strand.
GTTCGACCCGGACGCCTATGTGCGCGTCGACGACTTCGCCGCGGCGCTCCGCTCTGCGCCGGGCTGGACGATCGAGGTGCACGAACTGCGCCCCCGGCCGCCGGGTGCGGCCTCTTCGCACCACGTCGACGACGTCGTGCTGCGCGCACGCCGCGAGGGTTGACCCACCGCGCTCCCCGGCCGAGCCGCCGCGAAGCCCGCAAAGCGCAGCTCAGCGGGCCAGGCCGAGCGCGTCGAGCACGAACGCGAACACGAAGGCCTCGTCGCGCCACGCGTCGTAGCGTCCCGACGGCCCCTGGTGGCCGGCGCCCAGCTCGGTCTTGAGGTACACCGGCGCCCCCGAGGTCGTCGACGCGCGGAGCTTCTGGACCCACTTGGCCGGCTCCCAGTACGACACCCGGGGATCGTTGAGCCCTGCCGTTGCCAGCACCGCCGGGTAGGGGGCCGGGACCACGTTGTCGTAGGGCGAGTAGCTCTTCATGTACGCGTACACCTCGGGGTCTGCCACCGGGTTGCCCCACTCCTCCCACTCGGTCACCGTGAGCGGCAGTCCGTCGTCGAGGATCGTGGTCAGGCAGTCCACGAAGGGCACCTCGGCCACGATCGCGGCGAACAGGTCGGGACGGGCGTTCGCGACCGCTCCCATCAGCATCCCCCCGGCTGAACCTCCCCGGGCGACCAGGCGGCCCGGGTTGGTGTAGCCCTCGGCGACGAGGTGCTCGGCGCAGGCCACGAAGTCGTCGAACGTGTTGCGCTTGTGGAGCTCCTTGCCCTGCTCGTACCAGGGTCGGCCGAGCTCGCCTCCGCCACGCACGTGGGCCACGGCGAACACGAAGCCCCGCTCGAGCAGCGAGAGGCGCAGCGTCGAGAAGGTCGGGTCGATGCACGCCTCGTAGCTGCCGTAGCCGTACAGCAGGCACGGGTTGGTGCCGTCGAGGGCCAGGTCGGCGCGGTGCACGTAGGAGATCGGCACTCGGGTTCCGTCGGGGGCGACGGCCCAGGCCCGGCCGGTGGCGAAGCGTTGCGGGTCGTGACCGCCGACGACCTCGGCCTGCTTGAGCAAGGTCCGCTCCCCCGTCGCCAGGTTCTCGTCGTAGACGGTCGGCGGGGTCACCAACGACGTGTAGGTGAACCTCAGCGTGGAGGTGTCGAACTCGGCGTTGGTGGACGGCCCGGTGGCGCAGACCTCGGCCTCGGTCGCCAGCTCGCGCTCCGTTCCGCTGGCCGGATCCTGCACGACGATGCGGCGCACGGCCTCCCGGCGCTCGAAGCGCACCCAGTGCCCGGCGAACGCGGCCACGCCCTCGATCTTGACGTCGGGGCGGTGCGGCACCACCTCGCGCCACTGCTCGGGGCCGGTCGCGTCGACCGGTGCGGTCATCACCTTGAAGTTGACCGCACCGCCGTCGTTGGTCGTGACCAGGAAGACGTCGCCCACGGCAGGGTGCGGTGCGTGCGTGGCGTCGTACTCCACCCCTTGGCGCCGCGCCGCCAGGCAGCGCGGGCCGGCCTTGGGGTCGCCCACGTCGATCACGTGCTCCTCGGAGGTGGTCTTGGACCTCGAGGTGATCTGCACGAAGCGCTCGGTCAGCGACAGCTCGACCCCGACGAAGAAGCGCTCGTCGAGCTCCGCGTACACGAGCGCGTCGTGGGCCGGGTCGGTGCCGACCTCGTGTCGCCACACCTGGAACGGGCGCTCGGCGGCGTCGGGGCGCACGTAGAAGAGGTGTTGCTCGCCGGCCCATGCCGTTCCGTAGGTCACGCCCTCGATGCGCTCGGCGAGGTCCTCGCTGCTGCGAACGTCGCGCAGGCGCAACGTGTAGCGCTCCGAGCCGTCATGATCGGTCGCGTAGGCGAGCAGGTTCTGGCGGGGCGAGAGGTCGAACGCGCCGAGCGAGAAGTAGTCGCTGTCACCGGCGAGCACGTTCAGGTCGGCCAGGACCTGCTCGCCGGGAACCGCGGCCGCCGGGTCCGGATCGTCGGGTGGCTTGGTGGCGGTGCGGCACATGATCGGGTACTGCCTGCCCTGCTCGGTGCGGCTGTAGAACCAGAACCCCCCCTTGTGGTGCGGCACCGACAGGTCGGTCTCGCGGATGCGGCTCTTCATCTCGGCGAAGAGCTGTGCCTGCAGCGCCTCGGTGTGGGCGAGCCTGGCGGCCACGTGGGCGTTCTCGGCTTCGAGCAGAGCCAGCACCTCGACGTCGGACCGGTCGTCGTCCCGCAGCCAGAACCACTCGTCGACCCTCTCGTCGCCGTGGGCCCGCAGCACCTGCGCCCGGCGCGGGGCTACCGGCGGCTGCCAGGCTGCGCCGTCGGTGGGCGAGCTGCGCGCGATCGTCGGGTCGGGCTGGGCGGTGGCCATCCGGCGAGCGTAGGGGCGGCGCTGGCTAGGGTCGGCGCCCATGTCCGACAAGCCCCACGTGTACGTGCCCCCCGGGGAGGCGCCGCCCACCGACCTCGTCATCGACGACATGGAGGTGGGGGAGGGCACCGAGGCCACAAGGGGGTCACGGATCGAGGTGCACTACGTGGGGGTGTCGTGGACCACCCGCAAGCAGTTCGACGCCAGCTGGGACCGCGGCGAGCCTCTGGCGTTCGAGCTGGGTGCAGGCAGGGTGATCGCGGGCTGGGACCAGGGTGTGGCCGGCATGCGCGAGGGTGGCCGGCGCCGCCTGGTCATCCCGCCCCGCCTCGCCTACGGCAAGGCGGGCGCGGGCTCGGTCATCGGGCCCAACGAGACGCTGGTGTTCGTGGTGGACCTGGTCGCGGTGCGCTGAGCTGAGCCGCGAGGCACCCGAGGGGGAGCGGGCCACCTACCGGCCGCCGGTACCATCTGCGCTCCCATGGCAGAGCCGGTGTCCTTCCACGCCCCCAAGGGCACCCAGGACGTGCTCCCGCCGCGCTCGGCGGCCTGGCAGCGGCTGCTGGTCACCTTCGCCCGCTCGGCCGAGCGCTATGGCTACGGCCTGGTGCAGTCGCCCATGTTCGAGGACATCGGAGTCTTCTCCCGCATCGGCGAGGGCACCGACGTGGTCACCAAGGAGATGTACGACTTCCACGACAAGGGTGGGCGGCACGTGGCGCTGCGCCCCGAGGGGACCGCCTCGGTGGCTCGCGCCTGGGTGGAGCACCGGCCGCCGGTGCCGTTCAAGGCCTGGTACGCCACGCCGGCCTTCCGCTACGAGCAGCCTCAGGCGGCCCGGCTTCGCCAGCACCACCAGGTCGGCGTGGAGGCCATCGGCTCTCCCGACCCCGACCTCGACGTCGAGGTGATCGCCCTGGGAGCGGAGTTCCTCGCCGCCTTGGGCCTTCGCCGGCTCACGCTGGTTGTCAACTTCATGGGCACGCCGGCCGACCGCAGCGCCTACGGAGCGCGCCTGCGCGAGTGGTTGGCGCCGCGTGCGGGGTCCCTGGCCGCCGAGGACGCGGCCAAGGTCGATCTCCATCCCTTGCGGGTGCTGGACTCCAAGCGCGAGTCCACCCGGGCCGTGCTGGCAGACGCGCCGGCGATGGCCGACCACCTCGACGCGGCCTCGGTGTCGCACGCTGAGCGGGTCATGGCGGGACTGGCCTCGTTGGGCATCGACGCGACGCTCGACGCCAAGCTGGTGCGGGGCCTGGACTACTACACCCACACCCTGTTCGAGTTCCGCAGCGACGCCCTGGGCGCCGCCCAGTCCACCGTGCTGGGAGGGGGACGCTACGACGGCCTCATCGAGCAGCTCGGCGGACCGCCGACGCCGGGCATCGGCTTCGGTTGCGGCATCGAGCGAGCGCTGCTCACCTGCGAGGCCGAAGGCTGCCTGGTCGCTCCGCCGCGGCCTTTGGACTGCTTCGTCGTCGACACCTCCGGCGGCGCCGGCGCCACCGGTCTGGCCCAGCGACTGCGCGGCGCCGGGCTGCGGACCGACCGCGCCTTCGACGGTCGGTCCATGAAGGCCCAGATGAAGGTCGCGGGGCGCTCGGGCGCTGCTGTGGCCGTGATCGTCGGCGCCGACGAGGCCGCATCGGGCACGGCAGTGGTGCGTGACATGGGCCGCGGCGAGCAGCAGACCGTGACGATCGAACAGGTCGTCGACCACGTCCTGGAGATCCTCTCGACATGATGCGCACCCACCTCTGCGGCGAGCTGAGCGAGACCCACGTGGGTGAGCAGGTGTCGTTGTGCGGGTGGGTAGCCCGCCGGCGCGAGCACGGTGAGCACCTCGCCTTCGTGGATCTGCGCGACCACTCCGGCATCACCCAGTGCGTGGTCGACGGCGCTGCCGACCTGCGCAGCGAGTACGTGGTCAGGATCACCGGCATGGTGCGCGCCCGTCCGGAGGGGACCGCCAACCCGCACCTGGCGACCGGAGCCGTCGAGGTGGGCGACTGCGCGGTCGAGGTGCTCTCGGTGGCCCAGCCACCGCCGTTCCCCATCGACGATCGCTCCGACGGCGTTGACGAGCTGGTACGGCTCCGCCACCGCTACCTCGATCTGCGCCGCAGCCGGCTCCAGCGGAACCTGCGCGTCCGCGCGGCGGTCAACGCCGCCATCCGCGCCGCCATGACCCGGCAGGGCTTCGTCGAGGTGGAGACCCCGATGCTGATGCCCTCGACCCCCGAGGGCGCCCGGGAGTTCCTCGTGCCGTCGCGGCAGGTGCCCGGCTCGTTCTACGCCCTGCCCCAGTCGCCCCAGCTGTTCAAGCAGCTCCTGATGGTCGGTGGGACCGACCGCTACTTCCAGATCGCCCGGTGCCTGCGCGACGAGGACCTGCGCGCCGACCGCCAGTACGAGTTCATGCAGCTCGACGCCGAGGCGAGCTTCGTCGAGGTCGGCGACGTGTTGGCCATGATCAGCGAGGCCGTGCTCGACGCGGCCGAGGCGGCCCTGGGCATACGCCCTCCGAGCATCGAGACCATGACCTGGCGCGAGGCCATGGACCGCTACGGCAGCGACAAGCCCGATCTGCGCTTCGGCCTGGAGCTGGTCGAGCTGACCGACGTGTTCGCCGCCACCGGCTTCAAGGCCTTCGCCACCGCTTCGAGCATCAAGGGACTGCGGCTGCCAGGCGCCTCGGCCGGGACGGGCCGCAACCGCCTCGACGCGCTCACCGAGCGGTCCAAGGCCCTCGGCGCAAAGGGCCTGGTGTGGATGCGCGTCGGCGACGACGGCACCCTCGAGTCGCCGGTGGCCAGGTTCTGCACGCCCGAGGAGCTGGCGACGCTGTCGGCCAGGCTCGGTGCGGCACCCGGCGACGTGCTGCTCGTGGTGGCCGACGAGTGGGCTGTGACCACGGAGGTGTTGGGCCAGCTGCGCAACGACCTCGGTCGGCCCCCCGTGCACGAAGGGCCCTACCGCTATGTGTGGGTGGTCGACTTCCCCATGTTCGTGGGCGTCGCCGAGGACGGGACCCCCAAGCCCGGTCACCATCCCTTCACCCGGCCCCACCCCGACGACCTGGACAGGCTCGAGAGCGACCCGATGGCGGTGCGCTCCCTCGCCTACGACCTGGTGCTCAATGGCTGGGAGCTCGGCTCGGGTTCGATCCGGATCCACGAGCCGGACCTGCAACAGCGCGTGTTCCGGCTGCTGGGGATCTCCGAGGAGGAGGCCGAACGCCGGTTCGGCTTCTTCCTGACTCCGTTCTCCTACGGCGCGCCGCCCCACGGCGGCTTCGCCTTCGGCATCGACCGCCTGGTGGCGATCCTGGCCGGCGAGGACAACATCCGCGAGGTCATCGCGTTCCCCAAGCCCCAGTCGGGCATCGACCCGATGACCGGAGCCCCGACCCCCGTGGGTGACTCCGCCTTGGCCGACCTCGGCCTTCGCGTGCTCCCGCCTGCGACCTGAGCCGCGCCGCTAGCGTCGTGCGGTGGCCGAGGACCTGTTCGCCGCGGCCGCGGCCGACACGCTGTCCCGCCAGGCGCCCCTGGCCGCCCGCCTCCGTCCCCGCCGCCTCGACGACATGGTGGGCCAGGAGCACCTGCTGGGGCCCGGTCGCCCGCTGCGGGTGCTGATCGAGGGTGACCGGCTCACCTCGGTGATCCTGTGGGGTCCACCCGGTACCGGCAAGACGACCCTCGCCCAGGCCATCGCCGCGCACACCGCCAAGGCCTTCGAGTCGCTCAGCGCGGTCAGCGCAGGGGTCAAAGACGTCCGCGAGCTGCTGGCCCGCGCCGAGGATCGCCTCGGTCAGCACGGACAGGGCACGATCCTGTTCCTCGACGAGGTGCACCGGTTCAACAAGGCGCAGCAGGACGCCCTGCTGCCCGGGGTCGAATCGGGCCTGGTGACCCTCGTCGGGGCCACCACCGAGAACCCGTTCTTCGAGGTGAACCCGCCGCTGCTGTCACGGTCGACGCTGTTCCGGCTCGAGCCGCTCGACGCCGGTGCCGCCAGGCGCCTCGCCGAACGGGGCCTCGCGGCCGAGGCCGCCACCGCCGAGCCCGACGCGATCGACCACCTGGTGGGGCGCGCCGGTGGCGACGGGCGTGGACTGCTCACCAGCCTCGAGGTGGCCGTGGCCCTCGCGGGTCCGCAGCGTCACGTCACCCTGGCCCTCGCGGAGGCCGCGCTGAGCACCAAGGCGCTGCGCTACGGGCGCGACGAGCACTACGACGTCATCTCGGCGTTCATCAAGTCGGTCCGGGGCTCGGATCCCGACGCAGCGCTGCACTGGCTGGCACGCATGCTCGAAGCCGGCGAGGACGCGCGCTTCATAGCCCGGCGGCTCGTCATCCTCGCCAGCGAGGACGTCGGCGAGGCGGACCCCACGGGGCTGGTCGTAGCCGTCGCGGCCGCCCAGGCGCTCGAGCACGTCGGGCTCCCCGAGGCCCAGCTCAACCTCGCCCAGGCGACCGTGCACCTCGCGGTGGCACCCAAGTCGAACCGGGTGGCTCAGGGCATCTGGTCGGCTCGCGCCGAGGTGGCCTCGGGCGCCGCCCCGATCGGAGAGGTTCCCCCGCACCTGCGCGACGCCCATTACCGCGCCGCGGCATCGCTCGGCCACGGCCAGGGCTACGAGTACCCTCACGACCATCCCGAGGGATGGGTGGCCCAGCGGTACCTGCCCGATGAGCTGGGCGACCGCACCTACTACGAACCATCCGCGAACGGCTACGAGCAGGAGATCCGCACCCGCATGGCAGCCCGGCGAACCGGTTCCGACACCTCCGAGCGGACCGACCCATGAGCGGGTCCGAGCTGGCCGCGGTCGTCGTCGCGGTGGCCAGCGTGGCCGGAGTCGCCCTGTTCGGGGTGGCGCTGGTCGCGCTGGTCCGCACGCTGCGAGCGGTGCGGGTCACCGTCGAGCTGTTCCACGAGGAGGCGATCGGCGTGCTGGGCGAGCTGACGCGCACCGTGGCGGCCGCCAACGGCGAGCTTGACCGTCTCGACGGCGTGCTGGACCGGGCAGAGTCGATCTCGGGCACCGTCGACGTCGGATCCCGGCTCGCCTACCGGGCGCTGTCGACCCCGGTGATCAAGGCGATGGCCGCGGCCAGCGGCACCGGCGAGGCGGCCCGTGGGTTCCGGCGCCGGCGCGCCGACGGGCGCCCGAGGCGCTGATGCCCAAGCGCACCTTCTGGCTCGGTACCGGCATCACCATCGGTTCCGCCGGGTCGCTCTGGTTGATGGCCCGGGCCCGCGCTCGGGTCGAGCGGCTGCGCCCCGAGCGGGTTCGAGCAGAGGTCGCCGACTCGGTGCGCACGCTCGGTCGCGACGTGGTCGCCGCGATCGGTGACGGACGCGACGCCATGGCCCGCCGTGAGGCCGCCCTGCGCTCCGAGATCGCGGCCAGCGCACATCCCTCGACCTGGCCCGGCGACCCGCTGCAACCCGCGCCCACCCTGCGGGCGCTGCCCGGGGTCAGAGGTTCGGGCACCGGCTCGGCCCGGCCCCGTCGGGCACGCTGAGCCGGGCCGGATCCCCGCCGGGCCCCCGCGGGCCGCCCAGTAGGCTCGACGGATGGACGCCAACGGGCTGCGGCGCGCCTGGAACGACTTCTTCGCCGGCAAGGCGCACACGCTGGTCCCCTCGGCCGGCCTGATACCCACGCATCCCACCGCCCCGATGTTCACCAACTCCGGGATGATGCCGTTCGTGGGGTACTTCCTCGGCGAGGAGGCCGTGCCCTGGACGCCGCCACGGGTGGCGTCGATCCAGCGCTGCGTGCGCGCCGGAGGCAAGCACAACGATCTCGACGCCATCGGTCGCACCCCGCGCCACCTGAGCTTCTTCGAGATGCTCGGCAACTTCAGCTTCGGCGACTACTTCAAGGTCGAGGCCATCACCTGGGCCTGGGAGCTGCTCACCGAGGTCCTCGGGCTCGACGCCGACCGGCTCTGGGTGACGGTGCACGTCAGCGACAGCGAGGCCGAGCAGATCTGGTTGGACGCCGTCGGCTTGCCGCGTGAGCGCCTGGCACGCCTCGACGAGGACAACTTCTGGGAGATGGGCGACGTCGGACCCTGTGGCCCCTGCTCGGAGCTGTTCTGGGACCACGGTCCCGCCCATGGCCCCGAGGGGGGCCCCGCCAACCCCGCCGCCGCAGACCGCTTCGTGGAGATCTGGAACCTGGTCTTCACCCAGTACTTCCGCCATGTCGACGGCAGCCTCACCGATCTGGCATCACGCAACATCGACACCGGCGCCGGCCTGGAGCGGATGCTCGCCGCGGTGCTCGACACGCCTGCGGTATGGTCGGTCGACCCTCTCGCGGGCCTGGTGGAGGTGGCGGAGTCGATGACCGGGCGCCGCCTCGGGGTCGACGAGCGCACCGATGTCGCCCTCAAGGTCCTCGCCGACCACGCTCGCACCATGGCCTTCCTGGTCGGCGACGGCGTCGTGCCGTCCAACGAGGACCGCGGCTACGTGCTGCGACGCATCATCCGCCGAGCGGTGCGCTACGCCTACCTGCTCGGCGCCGGCGAGGACGCCACCCCCCGCCTGGTGTCGGCGGTGCTCGAAGCGATGCGCGAGGCCTACCCCTCCATCGCCGCCGACGAGGCCCGCATCTGCGGCGTGGTCGCTCGGGAGGAGGCTCGCTTCCGCTCCACCTTGCGGCGCGGCACCACCCTGCTCGAGACGAAGCTGGCCGAGCTTCCCGGCCGGGTCGCCGCTGCCGGGGTCGGTCGCGTTCGAGCTATACGACACCTACGGCTTCCCCCTCGAGGTCACCGGGGAGATCACCGCCGAGCTGGGGATCGACGTGGACACCGAGGCGTACGCCGAGGCCCTCGACCAGGCCCGCTCCCGCTCCAAGTCGGGTGCCCGCAGCTCCAACCCCTATGCCGACCTCACCTCGTTCCAGGGCGTCCTGGAGCGCTTCGGGCCGACCGAGTTCACCGGCCGGGTCGAGTACGAGACCAAGGCCACCGTGCTCGCCGTGGTGCCCGACGTCGACGCTCCGGCCTCGGGCGGAGCCGGGGCGAGCACCTCGATCTTCCTGGACCGCTCGCCGTTCTACGCGGAGGCGGGCGGCCAGGTCGGCGACACGGGGACCATCACCACCGACAGCGGCGTGGCCGAGGTCGTCGACACCGTGCCCGCCCTGCCCGGCCTGCACCGCCACGTGGCCAGGATCGTGTCGGGCACGATCGAGCCCGGCCAGGTGGCCACCGCGGCCATCGACGGCGCCCGACGCGATGCCATCCGGCGCAACCACACCGGCACGCACCTGCTGCACTGGGCGCTGCGCGAGGTCCTGGGCGCCGAGGTGGGCCAGCAGGGTTCGCTGGTCACGCCCGAGCGGCTGCGATTCGACTTCGGCCCCTCCGACGCCCTCACGCCGTCCCAGATCGCCCGCATCGAGGATCTCGCCAACGCAGAGGTGCTGGCCAACGAGCCGGTACGGCACTTCGAGACCACCCGCGCCGAAGCCGCCGAGCTCGGGGCGATCGCGTTCTTCGGGGACAAGTACGGCGAGATCGTCCGGGTGCTCGAGGCGGGCCGCCGATCGGTGGAGCTGTGCGGGGGCACCCACGTGGGGGCCACGGGCGACATCGGGCCCCTCAAGATCGTCTCGGAGTCCTCGGTCGGGTCGAACCTGCGTCGCATCGAGGCCATCAGCGGGACCGCGCCCATCGAGCGCCTGCGCGCCGAGGAGGCGACGCTGGCCAGCGTCGCCGAGCTGCTCAACGTCCCGGTCGGCGACGTGGTCGACGGTGCGCGGCGTCGGCTCGACGAGGTCCGCGCGCTGCGCCGCCAGGTCGAGGAGCTCTCGCGCTCGGTGGCGGCCGCCCGGGCTGGCTCGCTCGCTGCCCGGGCGGTCGACGGGGTCGTGGTCGAGCGCGTCGACGGCATCGATCGCGATGCCCTGCGCGACCTCGCGGTGGCTCTGCGCGACCAGGCCGGGGTGCGGGCCGTGGTGCTCGGCGGCGCCCCCGAGGGAGGGGGAGCAGCGCTCGTCGCCGCGGTCGACCCGGGCAGCGGTCTGGACGCATCGGCCCTTCTGGAGCCGGGCAAGAAGCTGATCCGGGGCGGGGGTGGGCGCGACCCGCACCTCGCCGTGGCCGGTGGCAAGGAGCCGGGCGGGCTCGACGAGGCACTCGCGGCCGCCCGGTCCGTCGCCCGGTCCGCCGCCGGCTCGTGAGTGGCCGCGCCCTGGGGATCGACCTGGGCTCGCGGCGCATCGGCGTAGCCGTGTCCGACGGCGACGGGGTGCTGGCCACCCCCTACGCCCTGGTCGAGCGTTGCGGCGACCCGGCCGGCGACCACCGC